>JBCNNW010000012.1:0-60040 GCA_039594205.1 Pseudescherichia sp.
GCCCTGCCGGGCCGCGTGGTTGTCGCTCATGATTCAGGCTGTGCTCCTGCGCTGATAATAAAATCCGTCTTGTTTAATGGCGGGCATGTCAGAAAGAGAGAGTTATTACGCTTACCGCTAATAATAAACGGCTGACGCTCCACTGAATAATTCAGCTTATAAGAGATGCGCCCGTACTTTACTCCCTGCGTTTTTCTGCGTTTTGTTTTAAAATGCTATTTTTTATCAATAATTCACCCTGTGAATAACACATATTATTACAGGAGGCACTAACGCGACAAACGAGCGTTATGGCCACTTCGTCTGTTGAGGTACTATTCAGATATATTTTGCGCAGAGAGGATATTTATATTAGGCATATATAAACAGGAGCGCTTTAATACAGAGAGGAGAATAAAAAACGCAGCTGAATTACGGGGGGTATTTATATTAACCATAATTACATGCTAAAAAGCCGGGTTGCGCTACGCTTACCCGGCCCATGAAACATGCCCTCGTCTGTGAAACTACTTCTCCAGCGGCCAGAGCCATGCCGCACCGCGAACGCCGCTGGAGTCGCCGTGCACTGCCTTGCGGATCGGCGTTTCACACTCCCCGCCAAACACCCAGTTTTTGATCAGCTGCGGCACGGTCTTATAGAGCCGGTCGACATTACTCATGCCGCCACCCAGCACGATCACATCCGGATCGAGAATATTCACCACGTGTGCCAGGGACTTCGCCAGCCGCAGCTCGTAACGGCTCAGCGCCAGCTCGGCAACGGCATCCTGCTCGTCCACCAGGCGAATAATCTCGTTGCCCTTCAAAGGCTGGCCGCTCAGGCGATGGAAATCCCGGGCGAAACCGGTTCCGGAGATAAAGGTCTCAATGCACCCCTGCTTGCCGCAGTAGCACGGCACCTCTTCCCGATAGCGCAGCTCGTCTTCGTCCATCCACGGCAGCGGATTATGCCCCCACTCCCCGGCCGTGCCGTTGCCACCGGAGTGTGCGTGACCGTTAAAAGCGATACCCGCCCCACAGCCGGTGCCGATAATCACCGCGAAAACGGTCTGCGCCCCGGCCGCCGCGCCGTCAATCGCCTCTGAGACCGCCAGGCAGTTGGCGTCGTTAGCCAGACGCACTTCACGACTCAGCCGTTTACTGAGGTCTTTATCAAACGGCTGGCCATTCAGCCAGGTGGAGTTGGCGTTCTTCACGACCCCCGTGTAGGGGGAGATGGAGCCAGGGATCCCCATCCCCACCGTACCCTGCTGGCCGGTCTCTTTCTCTGCCATCTCAACCAGCGTGGCGATCGTCTCGATGGTCTGCTGATAGTCGTCGCGCGGGGTGGGCAGGCGGTGGCGGAACAGCTGCTCACCGCTGTCGCCGAGCGCAATAACCTCTGTTTTGGTACCGCCCAAATCAATACCTATACGCACAGCGATCTCCTCATTATTTAGCAATATCAAGAGAGTAGAACCCCGTCGGGGGATTAGCAATGCAAGCGGCAAGACAATTCGCTATCATGCCCGCTGCATTTAACGACAAGGCTGTGGAAAATATCATGCTGTGGTTCAAAAATTTAATGGTTTACCGTCTCAGCCGCGATATTGCGCTGCGTGCAGAGGAGATGGAAAAACAGTTATCCGCACTCTCATTTACCCCATGCGGTAGCCAGGATATGGCAAAAACCGGTTGGGTTCCGCCGATGGGTTCACACAGTGATGCGTTGACCCACACCAATAACGGCCAGATTATCATTTGCGCCCGTAAAGAAGAGAAGATCCTGCCGTCGACGGTAGTGAAGCAGGCGCTGGAGTCAAAGATTGCTAAGCTGGAGGCCGATCAGGGCCGCAAGCTGAAGAAGACCGAAAAAGATTCGCTGAAGGATGAGGTGCTCCACTCCCTGCTGCCCCGCGCTTTTAGCCGCTTCAGCCAGACCATGATGTGGATCGATACCGTTAACGGTCTGATTATGGTCGACTGCGCCAGCGCCAAGAAAGCGGAAGATACGCTGGCCCTGCTGCGCAAAAGTCTCGGTTCGCTGCCGGTAGTGCCGCTGACGCTGGAAAATCCTATCGAACTGACCCTGACCGAATGGGTGCGCAGCGGCAGCGCAGCGCAGGGCTTCCAGATCCAGGACGAGGCCGAGCTGAAGGCGATCCTTGAGGATGGTGGTGTGATCCGCTGTAAAAAGCAGGATCTGGTGAGCGATGAGATTGCGGTGCACATTGAAGCGGGCAAGCTGGTGACCAGGCTGGCGCTCGACTGGCAGCAGCGTATTCAGTTTGTGATGTGCGACGACGGTTCGATCAAGCGCCTGAAGTTTGCCGACGAGCTGCGCGACCAGAATGAAGATATTGACCGGGATGATTTTGCCCAGCGCTTTGACGCGGACTTTATCCTGATGACCGGCGAGCTGGCGGCGCTGGTGCAGAGTCTGGTGGAAGGTCTCGGCGGCGAAGCGCAGCGCTAAGGCTGTACGCACTGTCCCCTCAATGTATAGGGGACAGATGCAGGGGAGAGACAGAATACGTTACAGGTAGCGGCAGAGGTAGGCGCTGGCTTCTGCTACCTGCAGATGGAATTCGCTGTGGCCCGGCACGTTGAATACCTCGCCTGCAGAGTAGGTTTTCCATTCGGTATCACCGGGCAGCAGTACGTTCAGCGCCCCGCTCACCACGGTCATCTCTTCCGGCTGGGCCGTACCAAAGGTGTACTCACCCTCTGCCATCACGCCTACGCTGGCGCGGCCGGTGCTGCTGCTGGTAAAACCAATGGATTTCACTTTACCGGAGAAGTATTCATTACTCTGAAGCATGGATGGCCCTTATAAATAAGTGTATGGAAAATCACTATAGGGGCCAGCCTTCATCTCTGTCACGCAAAATTTCTGTCACGAAAATGGCTATAGCAGCAGCTCAGATGCCAGACGGGCTACCAGCACATTAGAGAGTAGCACCGGCACGTCCAGCGCTTTTTGCAGCAGATCGCGGTGTTTCTGATGATAGCCAAGGCAGTCCAGCATCAGAACGTCAGCGCCTTTCGCCAGCAGGGCTTGTCCGGCGGCGATAAGGTCGATGTCGCTCCCCTCCAGGGTGCTGGCGACTTCATAATAGGGGGCCTTTTCTAATAGCTGCCACTTCTCCATCTGGCCTTCGACAAGCGTGGCCAAAGGCACAATGACGCCGACCTGGTGCCCATCGACAATAGAGGAGACCAGCGGGGGGATGATTCGCTCTGGTTCGAGCAAAATAGCGTGGCGGACCGACAGAGAAAGCCCGATAAAACGCTCGGTGCTCATGAGTAAAATGACGTCGTAGTTTTGTTTATCAATGACGCCGATGAGGGCCTGCAAATCGCGCTCTACTTTCTTGCGCGAAACCTGGGCAACTTCACCGTTGTTTAGCAGTGCATGAACTGGCCTCTCCCCCGGCTCGATGGCATAGTCCTCATAAACATCCTGAGGATCCATCTTCCCCAGCAAACTGATTTGGGTAATCTGCTGCGCGTCGATGTGCTCGGTGAGGAGCGGCATCACGGCATCAACAGGCACCACACCCACGGTGAGGATAGCCAGGGTTGCACTCATTTTTGTTTCCGCCTTTCATAACGTCAGTCTGCTGTTCTTATCATTATGCTACTGACCTATGCTCTCATAACAATTCTGTAACGTTCAACCTCCCGCTTCTTAAAGGCTGTCTGAATTTATGAAGCGGGAGAGTACGAGTTACGTTTTATCAGGGTCCTCATAGCGCCGTTTAGCATCCAGTGCCTCCTGCTCGGTCTCGTGCTCGCTAATCAGCGAGTCGGGCTCCGGATGGTCGGCACGAAGTTGATACCAGGTTACCGTCTCCTGCTGGCCTCCTTTCTCAACGGTAACAATGCGGGCTTCACGCGGGTAAGGCGGTCGTGTAGGCATAGCGCTTCCTTTTTTATTGGTAGAGCTATGAGTATAGCTAAAGGGCGCAATCTGCAATCAGCTTGCTCGCGCCAGCAGCAGCGCTGCCTGAATATCGGCAACAACTTTCTCCGGTGCCTGTGCTGCATCCACTATGTGGTGCGCTGCCTCGCGGTAGAGCGCATCGCGCTGGGCCAGCACTTCGCTTACCTCTTCGCTTATCGGCCTGCCGGTAAGCGTCGGACGCTGCGCCTCCTCCGGAAAGGCATCCAGCCGCTCGGCGAGTACCGCTACCGGAGCACAAAGGTAGATAACAACGCCTGTTTCACGCATAAAGCGGCGGTTAACCTCGCTGAGGATAATGCCGCCACCGGTAGCGATAACCGTCGAGGGCGCAGAGACAGCCTGCAGTGTCGCCGTTTCTCGAGCGCGGAAACCGGACCAGCCCTCTTTTTCAACAATCGCCGCAATGGTCATTTGCGCCTGCTCCTGCAGCGCATGGTCAGTGTCAATAAGCTGACAGCCTCGCTCACGAGCCAGCTCAACACCGATGGTGGATTTCCCACAACCACGAGCGCCGATTAAAAAGATGGGTAACGTCATGACCTGGTGTTCTCCCCTGTACCGCGATCTGCGGAACACAAATAGTTGAAGCGCCAATACTATTACACTAGTACGAAAAAGTCGTAAATAAAACGTTACGAATTTATAATGACACTGCGATGAATGGCGTGTTTCAGAGTGTAAAGATAAAATGGCATCTGTCGCGCCACCTTACTTTAAAGGGCGTCCCGTTGACAAGCCCTGACGCGATCGTGCCAGCAGCCACTTATCCAGCTCGGCAGCAAACAGCTGGCGGTCGCGCTGGGATAAGCTATCTGGCCCGCCGGTTTGCACCCCGCTGGCGCGCAGGGTATCCATAAAATCGCGCATCGTTAGCTTCTGGCGGATAGTGGCCTCGCTATAGCGCTCTCCGCGTGGGTTAAGCGCCGCTGCGCCCTTCTCTAACACTTCTGCCGCCAGCGGAATATCGGCGGTGATCACCAGATCGCCGGGTTCACACAGCCGTACAATTTCGTTATCGGCTACGTCAAAACCTGCCGGCACCCGCAGGGAGCGAATAAACGTTGAAGGCGGTACGCGCAGGGTCTGATTGGCGACCAGCGTCAGCGGCGTCTGCGTCCGGATAGCGGCGCGAAACAGGATCTCTTTAATTACATTTGGACACGCATCCGCATCCACCCAAATAGCCATAGCGACTCCTGAATAGTTTATGGGCACTATGATAAGCTATAACTCCCCCATTAATCACACATTCAGGGAAAAGGCGATGGAGAAAAAGATCGGATTTATCGGCTGCGGCAATATGGGTCAGGCTATTCTGGGCGGGATGATTGCCAGCGGTCAGGTGCAGCCAGAGCAGGTTTGGGTCTATACCCCGACGCCGGAGAAAGTCGCGGCTCTCAGCAGCCAGTACGGCATTAACCCGGCGCAGAGCGCGCAGGAAGTGGCGCAGATCGCTGACATCGTGTTTGGCGCGGTGAAGCCCAATGTGATGATCAAAACGCTGAGCGAGATCACCTCCAGCCTGAATAAAGAGACGCTGGTGGTGTCGATTGCCGCAGGCGTTACCCTGGACCAGCTGGCCCGCGCCCTCGGCCACGACCGAAAAATTGTGCGCACCATGCCTAATACCCCGGCGCTGGTTAATGCAGGCATGACCTCTGTTACGCCGAACGCGCTGGTAACGCCGGAAGACGTTGCCGAGGTGCTGGCTATTTTCCGCAGCTTTGGCGAGGCGGAAGTGGTGGCCGAGTCGATGATCCACCCGGTGGTAGGCGTCAGCGGCTCCGCTCCGGCCTACGTCTTTATGTTTATCGAAGCAATGGCCGACGCGGCGGTGCTGGGCGGGATGCCGCGCGCGCAGGCCTACAAGTTTGCGGCCCAGGCGGTGATGGGGTCAGCGAAGATGGTGCTGGAGACCGGCAAGCACCCTGGCGAGCTGAAAGATATGGTCTGCTCTCCGGGCGGCACTACCATTGAGGCCGTGCGGGTACTGGAGGAGCGCGGGTTCCGCGCCGCGGTGATTGAAGCGATGACCCGGTGCATGGAGAAATCCGAGGCGTTAAGCAAACTTTGACAGTTACGGTTGCAGGCCCGGTAAGCATAGCGCCACCGGCCATGACGCGGCTACGCCGGGCGACACTGCGTTTGTCCGGCCTACGTCAGGCACGATGCGCCTTGACGTCGGCGGCCTCAGGCCGCCACCTCCGTGCGCCCGCGACCGCCTTTTTTGGCTTTGTAGAGCGCCATGTCGGCGGCCTTGAGCCAGGCGCGATAGTTCTCCATGCCGGGAGTGAGTGGCGCTAGCCCCACGCTGATCTGCAGCCTCAAATGCGGCGCGCAGGGGAGCCGGATCTCCGCCAGCGTATCGTGGACCCGGCTCATCGCCGCTATAGCGCTATCCACCGGCGTACCGCTCATGATCACCGCAAACTCGTCGCCACCAAAGCGCCCGATAATATCGCTCCCACGCAGGGTCAACTGCAGATGGCGGCTAATGGCGATGATCGCCTCATCTCCCACGTCATGCCCGTAGGTATCGTTAATAGTTTTAAAGTAGTCCACATCGATCAGCAGCAGCGTCGCCATCCGCTGGTTGCGTCGGCAGCTCTCAAATTCATTGCGCAGTAGAATTTCCCAGTGCCGCCGGTTATAGACGCCGGTCATGCCGTCACGGGTGCTCATGATCCGCAGGCGTTGCTTCTGTCTGGCGAGCCGGGTAAAGGTACGGAAGCTAACCCAGGCAAACAGCGGCGGATAGAGCAGGATGAACGGCAGGCAGAGCCACCACTCCAGCGGCGCGCTGGTAAATGTTACTGCCGTGCCGGTAAGCTGAAGCATCACCAGACTTGCCCCCAGCAGCAGGACAATGCCAACGCCGAACAGCCGCGGCCCGCCCATGCCCATCAGCATCAGGCTGACCATCATCAGCAGCACCGCCGACGGCATGATGTTCATCCCCATGACGCCGATCCAGATCCCTGCCAGGATAGCATCGACCTTGAGGTTGTTGATCTCAGCGGCATGAGGATCGCTTGAGCGGCTCGCCAGCTGCCAGGCGAGATGTGGCCAGACGAAAGACCAGCTTAAGAGAAATAGCCACCAGCCTCCGGCTACGGGCTGGGAGGTCATCGCGCCACCTAAGGGAAAGAACAGGCATCCAAGGCCAAAAATTCGCGGCAGTCGGAGTCGCCGCGCAAAAAGTTGGCCAGACAGGAAGTGTTGGTCCTGGCTGGGGGTATCAACCCACTCCTTGTTAACTGCAGTTTTAGAATAAAGATCGTTATCATTCATCATTATTGGGAATATTCTGAAACATTTCCCAAAATTATAGAGAGGGGTAGCGGAGAGAAAGTATGATATTTCGGGTGAGAGGAAGATCACACTCACCCGATAGGGTTAAGCTTAGCGGGAGCGCGGATGGTGCAGAAGTTTATTGAGATACTGTTGCAGCAGCTCACTGTCCTGGCGAGGCACTTGTGAGTCAGGGCTAGCCGCTTCCAGCGCCCCCTCAATACTTTGGATTAAGGCCTGCTGCTCCGGCTGTGCCATATGACGCAGCAGAGCCGTCACGACTATCTCCAGCGCCTCTACCTGGGCGACCAGCTCTTTTGACTCTTCTTCCTTCTCTGCCAGTTTAACCAGCAGCTCTGCAATCAGGTTTTTCATCGCGTACCATCCTCATACACAACCTTGTAATTTCTTCAGCCAAATTTATCATGGCACATTATGCAAAAATAACATTTTTAATACTCTTTTTGCGTAACGTCTGCCACGGACCGCCGGGTCTGCCTGAGAATGATTGCCAGCTGCCAGATATTGATCAACACCACCACGGCGGTAGCGATAAACACCCAGCGGAAACCGGCCATTGCAGAGATCCCTGCCCCCATCAGCGGTCCGGCCACGTTGCCCAGATACATAAACGACTGGTTATAGCCAAAGATACGGCCCGTCACCTGATCGCTGGCGTATTTGAGCAGCAGGGTCTGCACCGCAGGCAGCATTGCGCCGTCAGCAAACCCCAGCAGGAAACGTAAGATACCGAGCTGCAGCGGCGTGGTCACGAACGACATGGCGAAAAAGAGCGCTACCGCGCAGATCAACGTCGCCATCAGGATCCGTGCCGTACCAATCCGGTCTCCGAGCTTGCCGAGGCGCGGAGCAGAGATCAGCGCCGAGACCCCCGGTACAGCAGCAATCATACCGCTAAGAAAGGCAATATTGCTGCTGTCCGGTGCCAGCGACTGGACGAAGAGCGCGAGAATGGGTCCCACCGAGCCGTTACAGAGCTGTATCACCATGGTGGTCACAAACAGGCTAAAGATAAGCTTTGGATAGGGGAGGCTGGCGAATACCGCTTTGCCGGTCAGGCGCTCCGCCTTGCTGACTTTCGGCCGTCCCCCCTCTTTTATCAGGAACAGGGTCACCAGAAAGCTGATCATCAGCAGCGTGGCGGTGATGAAAAACACCGCCCGCAGGCCAACGTGATCGGCAAGAAAGCCCCCCAGCAGCGGGCCACCGATGACGCCGCTGATCTGTGCCGTAGAGAGGGTGCTCAGCGCCCAGCCGCTGCGCTCGCGTGGCACCTGGGAGGCCACCAGCGCCATCGCGTTGGGAATATAGCCAGAGGTCAGCCCCATGATGGCGCGCAGAAATAGCAGCTGCCAGACGTTAGTGGCAAAGGCCTGCAGCAGAATGGCGATAGCCATCCCCAGCGAGGCGCGAAGCAGCATCAGCTTACGTCCCTTGCGGTCGGCAAGGCTTCCCCACATCGGCGAGACAATGGCCGACACCAGAAAGGTCACGCTAAAGGTCAGCCCCGACCACATCGACAGCGCCTCGTGCGAGGTCACCCCCATCTCGGCAATATAGAGCGGCAAGAACGGTAAAATCTGGCTGATCGCAAGGCCGGTAAAGAAGCAGCCAAACCATACCGAAATGAGATTAACCTTCCAGGATTCCATAAGCATCTGCAATTGTTCAGGTTTTAACAGCGGGCTTCAGCATAGCATAACTATGCATTATGCTTAGCGGCACTTAGCGGCATAATCCATACCCACGCATCCCCAGATGGAAGTGGTTGGCATGGGCAGCGTTATAGTCTGGCCCCAGGCCGTTACCATAGTAACCACAGCTGGCGCTTAGCATTGCCCGCAGCCAGGGCTGGGTTTTATCCTGCTTCCAGCCGCGTAGCACCGTCACCTGCTCTCCGTTGGCGAGGCGAAAACCGCTGATGTCCAGCGCGTCGGCGGTAGCATGCTCGCTCAGCCGGGCGTTGGCGCGATGGTATATATTGCGGCAGGCGTAGCTGCCAAGGTGATCGATACGTACCAGCTCGCTGGACATATACCTCTTCGTCAGCGGCCGGGCCTGCTGCTGCACGAAAAGCGCCGAGCTAAGCGCCAGCGGACAGGAAGCGAGAAAGCTGCTGCTCAGCTTTACTGAACCAAAATCCCGCACCCGCACGGTGTTGTTCAGCGGACAAGTGCCGGTGCTGTCGGCAACGGGCCGGGAGGCGATCAGCTTCTTTTGATTGGCCTCTACAAGCAGATCGTTACACTGCTCGGGCGTCAGCCGCTTGAGTTTAAACTGGGTGATACGGCCCGGCGGATCGTCAAGGCGCAGCGGCTGAAACGGATTGTAGTACGAGGGCAGATGGCGATAGCCGACCACCCCTGCCCCTACGATTAGCAAAAAAACGATTGCTCCTGTGCCTCTCACGCGCTCCCCCCTTTGATCACCTAAAAACATTATGGCAGAAGGCCGCGAATCACGCGTTTTGCCGTGGTAAGGTATCCTTTTCAGGGCAATAAGAGTGGATGTGGTGATGGCAAAAATGCGGGTAGGGATCGTCTTTGGTGGGAAATCAGCAGAGCATGAAGTATCGCTCCAGTCGGCAAAAAACATTGTCGATGCTATTGATAAGAGCCGCTTCGAGGTGCTGCTGCTGGGGATCGATAAACAGGGTCAGTGGCACGTCAACGACGCGGCTAACTATTTACAGAATGCCAGCGATCCGGCCCGTATCGCACTTAACCCCTCCGCTGTCAGCGTGGCGCATATTCCTGGCAGAGAGACGGCGCAGCTTATTAACGCCGAGAGCGGCGCGGCGCTGCCAGCAGTCGATGTGATCTTCCCTATCGTGCATGGCACGCTGGGGGAGGATGGCTCCCTGCAGGGAATGCTGCGGATGGCCAATCTGCCGTTTGTGGGTTCTGGCGTGCTCGGCTCGGCGGCCTGTATGGATAAAGACGTCACCAAGCGCCTGCTGCGCGACGCCGGGCTAAAGGTCGCCCCGTTTATTACCCTTACCCGCGCTAACCGTCAGCGATATGCATTTGCCGATGTGCAGGCGGAGCTGGGTCTGCCGCTGTTTGTTAAACCGGCTAACCAGGGTTCATCGGTAGGCGTCAGCAAGGTGTCCAGCGAGGCGCAATACCATGCCGCTGTCGACCTCGCCTTTACGTTCGACCATAAGGTGGTGGTGGAAACCGGTATTAAAGGGCGGGAGATTGAGTGCGCCGTGCTGGGGAACGATAGCCCCGAGGCCAGCACCTGCGGCGAGATTGTGCTGAACAGCGAGTTCTATGCCTACGACACGAAATACATTGATGACAACGGTGCCCGGGTGGTGATCCCGGCGGCGATCGATCCGGCAGTAAACGAAGCTATTCGCCAGACGGCGGTTGCCGCCTACCAGGCGCTGGAGTGCGCCGGTATGGCACGGGTCGACGTCTTCCTGACCGACGATAACGATATTATTATCAATGAGATCAACACCCTGCCCGGCTTTACCAATATCAGCATGTATCCCAAGCTGTGGCAGGCCAGCGGCCTGGGCTATACCGATCTGATCGGCCGCCTGATCGATCTGGCGTTAGAGCGCCATCGGGCCGATAGCGCGCTGAAGAGTACGATGGCTTAATCCTGCGACTCTGCCGCTGTCTCTTCCTCAGGACGGCGGCGAATAATCAGCCCCGCCAGCCAGAATCCAATTATCCAGGTGACCAGACCGACCGCGTAACTTTGCCAGCCTTTTGCCTCAAATCCCAGCAGTCCAACCACACCGTTAAGAATAAAGATCAGCCCGATAGCAAAGGCGTAGTAGTGCCAGTCACGACGAATTTTGGCAGGCAGTTTCATAACAACTCCGGTAGAGAAAAACAGCATCAGAGCATATTACCCACCGCAAGCCCGGGGCGCATGCGGAAAATCTGAAAACGTTAATAAAACGCAACAAAAGTCATGAATTTGTGACTGGAGATGTAAAACCTCAAACCTGCCTAATAATAATGCGTAAATTGTCACCAATCCGATATTGACAATCGTTATGACCTGTCAAAATCACCCTCATTACTGGTGCATTGCCAGCTCAATAACGCGTATCGGAGGACACTATGGCAGAATTTATGATGTCGAAGCCCTTTGCCAACAAGAAGAGACGAGACGCTTCCACGCCAGGCAATATCGCTTATGCGGTCTTCGTGCTGCTCTGCTTCTGGGCAGGTGCGCAGTTGCTGAACGCGCTGATCCACGCCCCGAGTATGTTTGAGCATTTTATGCAGATGCAGGAGAGCAATCGGCCCCGCATCGATATGGGACTCGGCGTGGGCACGATCTTTGGTCTGATTCCTTTTCTGATTGGCAGCGCTCTGCTTGGCGTTATCGCCCTGCTGCTGCGCTGGCGTCACTACTAGCGTGACGCCACTCTTAACGTTGCAACGCTAATTTGTTGCCATACTATTTTGTTGCCATACAGCGCGCCCGACGGTCATCCACGCGCTTCGCAAACCAGGCAGTGGTCAGGTTGCGGGTGATCTTCGGGCTCTCAAGCTGAATGCCTGGCAGTATCGCTTTTGGTAGCGTCTTCCCGCTCTTCTTCTCCGCCAGCCGGTAAACCCCTTTGTAAAGTTCCGTTTGCTCAAACTCCTGGCGATCGCCCTGCTCCAGCTGATTGCGGATCTCTGCGTCGCTGAGGCCCAGCGTCGGCCCCAGCTTGCGTACCGCCCGCTCGGTGCTGCCTGCTTCACGGCTGCCGTAGAGGATGACGTCGCCGTCCAGCGCCAGCTTCACGCCGCTAGCCTTACTGACCGCATTCTGGAAGGCAGCATTGCGACTGGCGTACCAGCCCGCGTTGAAATCGGCAAAGCGGTAGAGCGGCTCGCTGTAGCTGGCCGGGTAGTTAAGCAGGTGGTACGTCCCGAACCAGAGACCGCCGCGTCGGGAGAAGACCTCCTGCCGGACGGTACCCTCCATCTTCCACGGATAGCCCCGGGTATGCTGTTCGGCAAAAGCAATGCTGACCTGCATCGGCCCGCCGGTGTGCACCGGATTGAGAGAGCCAAACAGCGTCTGCCCCAGCGGAACGATATTGATCAGGTCGTCAAAGATCGCGCTCAGCTGCTTCTCGGTTTTAACGTTATCGAGGCGCTCAGCGTAGCTTTTGCCGTTTGGCGAAGGCACCTTCAGCGCGGTACGCACCACAAAAGCAGGGATGTGCAGTCGCCCGGCACGCTTTTCAATCTCCTGCCAGGCGATCTTGTTTAGCCCCGGCACGGCAGGATCGGCCTGATAGTTCGACTCCTGCTGCGCCACCGCCAGCACCGAACAGACGTTCTCTCGCGTCGGGGCAAGAGACTGGCTCTTAAAGGTGGTGGCAAGATCCTCTGCCCAGGCATCACGATCCTTTACGCTGGCAGGGATCTTCTGCCGCACCAGTTTCGCCACGTCTACCGCTTTCTCGCCCTCTTTGAGCGGCGGCGGTTGCGAGGTGCTACAGCCGACGAGGATTAGCCCCGCCAGCAGAGTTAAACTGCGTGATGCTTGCATAGCCGCTCCGGTCATTAGCTGAGTGAGGTGGTCGCGTGTACGACATCCTCGCCGTCAAGTTCACGCTCAAAGGTACGTAAACGCTTATAGATAGACATCAGTTCCACCAGCGTGGTCCATGAGTTGATCAGGTACTGGAACGAGCTACGCACCTGGTCAAAAACGTTGGTGATCTGGGTCATCAGGCCGAGCGTAATCGTACCGGCAACCATCGACGGAAACAGCAGGAACAGGCCGAAAACGTTGTCGATTTGCAGATAGAAAATGCGCGCAATGTTGAAATACATGTAGTGGAAGTAGAGGCGGAAATAGTTCCGCCGCACCGCGCCAAACAGCTCGCGCACGGTAGGCGGCGAGGCGCGCTCGGGATCGTCCTCGCCGTAGACCAGCTCTTTACGGTAGGCCGCTTCGACGCGCTGGTTCTTAAACTCCAGCCCCGGCAGCTTGATCCCCACCACCGCCAGCAGGCCGGTACCGACCAACGACCAGACGATAGCGGCGATCACCAGCCCGTAGGGAACGTGGCCGACGATCGGCAGCTCCTGCACGTGCGGCGACAGGGCCACGAGGATCGGCAGAAACGCAATCAGCTTCATGATGGCATTGAGCAGGCTGACCCCCATATCCTCCAGCGTCGAGGAGAAGCGCATGGTGTCCTCCTGTACACGCTGGGCCGCACCCTCAATATGGCGCAGGCGGTGCCAGTTGGCCATGTAGTATTCGTTCATCGCCGTACGCCAGCGGAAAACGTAGTGGCTGACGAAGAAGTTATTCAACACCGCGACGGTAACCGCAATCATCGCGATGCCAAGGAACACGCCTGTTTCATGGTAGAACTGGCCGATGGTCACCTTATGCGGCGCGCTGAGGGCACGCTGGATCAGATCGTAAAACGGTGCGTACCAGGCGTTGATCGCCACGCTGACCTCGACCATAAACCAGGTGACAAAGATAATCAGCGCGGTGCCAAGAATAGACCAGCGCTGCCAGCGGTGCGGGGCGTAAGTAAACCAGAACAGGGCAAACGCCCCCACGCACAGGGCGTAGTAAGCGTAGAAGATCAGGTAGCTGCCGGACCAGAAGCGCGACGCGCCTATCGGGGTCTCTTTAGACGCGCCTAAAATACGGGTTAACCAATCCCCGCCGCCCGCCTGCCAGAAGATGACGGCGATCAGCGACCACAGGATCGCCGAGAGCAAAAACGGCCCCGGCTTAGGAAAAAAAGATTTAAACATGAAATACTCCTGCGACGGCTCACTCTTATTGTGTGGTTAATTCGCTATGGGTATGAAAATACCGAAGCCAGTGAGATTACCACAAGCGCGCTATGTCAAAAGAAGACATTGTGTTGCAGGAAAAAAGTGTCTGTTTACCCGGCGTTACGCTTGACCGCAAAATAAAGCGCTTTTCCGGGCTTTGCATCGCGCCGGTAAGTAGTATAAATACCCTCTATCTCTTTAACTTTTTTGATGGATGCTGTCGTTGAAACGTTGCCTGCTTTTGTCCACTCTGTTGTGCGCCCTGACCTTTTCATCAGCGAATGCGGCACCGACCTCTCCCGATCCCGAATTCGCGTCTGAGATTGTCGATCGCTACGCTAACCATATCTTCTATGGCAGCGGCGCAACCGGCATGGCGATGGTGGCGATCGACGGCAACCAGCGCGTGTTCCGCAGCTTCGGTGAAACGCGTCCGGGCAACAATGTGCGCCCGCAGCTCGACTCGCTGATCCGTATCGCCTCTATCTCCAAGCTGATGACCAGCGAGATGCTGGTGAAGCTGCTCGACCAGGGCGTGGTGAAACTCAACGATCCGCTGAGTAAGTATGCACCTCCTGGCGCACGGGTGCCGGGCTGGCAGGGAACGCCAATCACCCTGGTGAATCTGGCGACCCACACCAGCGCCCTGCCCCGCGAACAGCCCGGCGGCGCAGCGCAACGCTCGGTCTTCACCTGGCCGACCCGCGAACAGCGCTGGAACTGGCTCTCTACCGCCACGCTGAAAACGGCCCCCGGCTCGCAGGCGGCTTATTCAAACCTCGCCTTTGACCTGCTGGCCGATGCGCTGGCCAACGCCGCTGGTAAGCCCTATCCACAGCTGTTTGACGAGCAAATAGCACGCCCGCTGGGGATGAAGGACACCACCTTTACCCCCTCGCCGGATCAGTGCCGACGCCTGATGGTAGCGGAGAAAGGTGCCAGCCCCTGCGATAACACCCTCGCGGCAATCGGCAGCGGCGGCGTCTACTCCACGCCGGGAGATATGATGCGCTGGATGCAGCAGTTCCTCTCCTCGGACTTCTACGCCCGCAGTAACCAGGCCGACCGGATGCAGACCCTGATCTATCAGCGTACCCAGCTCACCCGCGTTATAGGTATGGACGTGCCCGGCAAAGCCGACGCGCTGGGACTCGGCTGGGTCTATATGTCGCCGAAAGAGGGCCGACCGGGGATTATCCAAAAAACCGGCGGCGGCGGTGGGTTTATTACCTATATGGCGATGATCCCCAGGAGCAACGTCGGCGTTTTTGTGGTGGTGACCCGCTCTCCCCTGACCCGCTTTAAAAATATGAGCGACGGCGTCAACGACCTGGTCAGCGAGCTGAGCGGCAACAAGCCGCAGATCGTTCCCGCCTCCTGATCCTCCTCCACTCCGGGGTGATAACGCCTGTTTTGGCGAAACACCCCGGGGTTGATTGGGTTATAATAGCCCTCTGATTCACCAACCTCAGGCATACCATGACCGATTTAATTTCCCGTCCGCGCCGCCTGCGCAAGTCTGCTGCGCTGCGCGCCATGTTTGAAGAGACAACGCTGAGCCTCAATGACTTTGTGTTGCCCATCTTTGTTGAAGAAGAGCTGGATGACTATAAGGCTATTGAGGCCATGCCTGGCGTGGTCCGCATCCCAGAGAAGTATCTGGCGCGTGAGATTGAGCGCTTCGCCAACGCGGGCATTCGCTCGGTCATGACGTTTGGTATTTCCCACCATACCGACGCCACCGGCAGCGATGCCTGGAAAGAGGATGGCCTGGTGGCGCGGATGTCGCGAATCTGTAAAGACGCGGTGCCGGAGATGGTAGTGATGTCCGACACCTGCTTCTGCGAATACACTTCCCACGGCCACTGCGGCGTATTGTGCGATCACGGCGTGGATAACGACGCAACCCTGCTCAACCTGGGCAAGCAGGCGGTGGTTGCCGCTGCTGCCGGAGCCGATTTTATCGCCCCTTCCGCCGCAATGGACGGTCAGGTGCAGGCGATCCGTCAGGCGCTGGACGCTGCGGGCTTTACCGATACGGCGATCATGTCCTACTCCACCAAGTTCGCCTCCTCCTTCTACGGCCCGTTCCGTGAAGCGGCCGGGACGGCGCTGAAGGGCGACCGTAAAACCTACCAGATGAACCCGATGAACCGCCGGGAAGCGATCCGCGAGTCGCTGCTCGACGAAGCGCAGGGCGCAGACTGCCTGATGGTTAAACCAGCAGGCGCATACCTCGACATCCTGCGCGATATCCGCGAGCGCACCGAGCTGCCTCTCGGTGCCTATCAGGTCAGCGGCGAGTATGCGATGATCAAATTCGCTGCCCAGGCCGGAGCTATCGACGAAGATAAAGTGATCCTCGAAAGCCTTGGGGCGATCAAACGCGCCGGTGCGGATCTGATCTTCAGCTACTTCGCGCTGGATCTGGCCGAACGTAAAATCCTGCGTTAAACCACCGTGCCCGGCGGCGCTCTGCCTGCCGGGCCGTCTAAAGTTCACCTCCCTGTCACATAAACGCCATCTCGCCCTTCTACTGTCAGCCTAAGACGGATGGAGGAGCCACCATGTTTAGTCTCGACAGCGTTCTTGATGATCTCTGGCCACAGGCCAGGCCCGCCCCCTGGCAACGCAACCTGCTTAAACGTCTGCTCTACGAAGAGGAATTTCAGCAGTTCGCCGCCCACCATCGCCACCTGAAGGGGCTGGATATGGTCGAGCAGATCCTTGAGCATCTTCACATCCGCAGCACGCTCTCCGCCCATGACCTTGAGCAGATCCCCGAACATGGCCCATTAATTATTGTCGCCAATCATCCTACCGGCACCCTTGACGGCCTCGCCCTGCTTCATGCCGTCTCCCGCGTGCGGCGGGATGTCAAAGTCGTTACCAACCGAATGCTAAGTCACCTTCAGCCGCTCAGCTCGCTGTTTATTCCCGTCGATAACCTGGGCGGACGCACGCGCAGATCCTCACTGCTGCAGATGGAAACGCAGCTCCAGCAGGGCGGCGTGCTGATCTTCTTTCCCGCGGGCGAGGTGTCGCGTCTGACCCGCCGCGGCATTAGCGACAGCGCCTGGCACAGCGGCTTTGTGAAGCTGGCAGCAAAGTTTCGTACCCCGCTGCTGCCGGTATTTATTCGCGCCCATAACAGCCCGCTCTTCTACGCCAGCACGCTCGTCTCCTCTACGCTGCCGATGCTGCTCCTGATGCAGCAGATGTTTCGCCGCCAGGGCAGCAGCCTGCCTATCACCCTCGGTCAGCGCATCCCCTGGGCGAGCCTGCATAACCCGCACGCCAGCGCCCGCGAGACGGCGGAGCGGTGCCGCCAGCATGTTATCCGCCTTGGCAAAGGCCAACCGGGGCTGTTTAAAACCGAGTGCGCCATTGCTCGCCCGGAGGCGCGGCTAACCCTGAAGCGCGCGCTGGCGAAGGCGGAATATCTGGGTCAAACCTCTGACGGTAAGACTATCTACCTCTGGCAGCGCAACGGTGAGGAGGATGTCCCGGTGCTGCGCGAGCTGGGCCGCCTGCGCGAGATCGCCTTTCGCGCCGTGGGGGAAGGCAGCGGCCAGCGGCGTGACATCGACCGCTATGACGATGACTATCTGCATTTGATCTTATGGGACGAGGTGGATCTGGAGATCGTCGGCGCGTACCGCTTTATGCCTACGGCGCAGCAGGGACGGGACGGGCTGTACAGCTATAGCCTGTTCCACTACGACGATAAAATGGATGATATTTTGCAGCACGGAATTGAGCTGGGACGCAGCTTTATTCAACCGCGTTACTGGGGCCGTCGCGGTCTGGACTACCTCTGGTCAGGAATTGGTGCCTGGCTGGCGCGCTATCCTCAGTATCGCTATCTTTTCGGTCCGGTGTCGATCTCAGGCGGCCTGCCCCCGGCGGCGCGGGATCTGCTGGTGGCCTTCTATCGCCTCTGGTTCCCACCGGTGCATCCGCTGGCCGTCTCCCGTCGCCCCTGGCCTGCCTCACTTCCGGAGGTGCTGGCCCAGTTTACCGGCGACGACTACACCGAGGACCTGACCCGCCTGAAGTCGCTGCTCGGCAACCTGGGCTGCGGCATTCCTCCGCTCTACAAGCAGTATTCAGAGCTGTGCACGCCGGGCGGCGTACAGTTCATCGACTTCGGTAGCGATCCGGACTTCAACCACTGTGTGGACGGGCTGGTGCTGGTGGATCTCACCCATCTGAAAAGCCAGCGCTATGAACGCTATATCGGTGCGCACCTGATGCCGGATTAATACCCGGTGGCGCTTCGCTTACGCGGGCCTACAGACCGCACCGCGCCTGACGTAGGCCGGGCAAACGCAGTGCCGCCCGGCAATGCAGCATCAACACAATAATGCCCGGTGGCGCTGCGCTTACGCGGGCCTACAGACCGCACCGCACTCGATTCTTCACCATGCCGGGGCAGGCTGCACCACTGCCCCGCGCGTGGCGGTGCACTGTTTTTAGCGCATTTTTCTCATGCGATTGAAATAAATAGGGTTAATTTTCTGGCATCGCCTTTGCAGGTTCCTGTTTACCTGTGTAACGGCGAGGCAGCAGATGATGACCACACAAACAACCACACTGAAAAGAACGCTCGGCAGCTTCCGTCTCTGGGGGATTGCCGTTGGGCTGGTGATCTCCGGTGAATACTTTGGCTGGAGCTACGGCTGGTCGCAGGCAGGCACGATGGGGTTTCTCGTCGTTGCGCTGGCCATTGCGGCAATGTACTGCGCCTTTATCTTCAGCTTTACCGAACTGACGACCGCTATTCCCCATGCAGGCGGCCCTTTTGCCTACGCCTACCGGGCCTTCGGGCCGACCGGCGGCTTTATTGCCGGATTTGCCACCCTGATTGAGTTTGTCTTTGCCCCACCGGCGATTGCGATGGCCATCGGGGCCTACCTGAACGTGCAGTTTCCGGCGCTGGATGCCAAATGGATCGCCTGCGCGGCGTACGTCATCTTTATGACCCTGAACATTCTCGGTGTCGGCATTGCGGCCACCTTCGAGCTGATCGTTACGCTGCTGGCGATCTTCGAGCTGCTGGTATTTATGGGGGTTGTCGCGCCTGGCTTTTCGTGGAGCAACTTCAGCGCCAACGGCTGGGCGGGAGCAGAGAGCTTTAGCGGTCTCGCTCTCTCCGGTATGTTCGCCGCCATTCCCTTCGCTATCTGGTTTTTCCTCGCCATTGAGGGCGCTTCTATGGCGGCAGAGGAGGCGAAGGATCCTCAGCGCACCATTCCCCGGGCGCTGGGCGGCGGTATCCTGACGCTCACCGTGCTGGCGGTTGGGGTGATGATCTTTGCCGGCGGCGTTGGCGACTGGCGTAACCTCGCCAACATCAACGACCCGCTGCCGCAGGCGATGAAGCTCATCGTCGGTAACAACAGCGGCTGGCTGCATATGCTGGTCTGGCTGGGGCTGTTTGGCCTTGTGGCGTCGTTTCACGGCATCATTATGGGCTACTCACGGCAGATCTACTCCCTGGCGCGGGCGGGCTATCTGCCAGCCCGCCTGGCGACGCTGAACCGTAAGACGCGGACGCCGCAGCTGGCGATCCTGGCGGGGGGCGTGGTAGGCATCGCGGCCATCTTTTCAGACTCAATCATTACCATCAGCGGAATGCCGCTCACCGCCTGCATCGTGACGATGTCGGTGTTCGGCGCTATTGTTATGTATATCACTTCGATGGCCGCACTGTTCAAACTGCGCCGTAGCGAGCCGAACCTGATCCGGCCCTTTAAAGCGCCGCTGTACCCCTTTGCGCCAGCGTTTGCACTCGGAATGGCGGTGCTCTGCCTGGTGGCGATGGTCTGGTACAACCCGCTGCTGGCGTTGATTTTTACGGCGATGATGCTGGCTGGCTATCTCTGGTTCCGCAGCACGGCCACGGCCCGCGAGCGCGCCGGACTCGATCCGCAGCTGCGCGCCCTCTCCTGAGGAGGCGACATGTATAAAACCGTTCTGGCGCATCGCACCTACCGGTTCGCCAGTTTGAAAACGCTACTGGCGAAAGCCTCCCCGGCCCGCTCCGGGGATGTGCTGGCGGGCATCAGTGCCGACTCGGCCGAAGAGCGTATGGCGGCGAAGATGGCGCTGGCCGAGGTGCCGCTGCGCGAAATTCTGGCGAACCCGCTCATCCCTTATGAAGCGGATGAGGTTACCCGGCTGATTATCGATACCCACGATCGCGACGCGTTCTCTGTTATCAGCCACCTGACGGTAGGCGACTTTCGCGACTGGCTGCTGGATGACGCCACCGATCCCCTGACCCTGAGCCGCGTTGCCCGTGCCATTACCCCGGAGATGGCCGCCGCCGTCAGCAAGCTGATGCGCAACCAGGATCTGATCCTCGCGGCGAGCCGATGCCGGGTCGTTACTCGCTTTCGCAACACTATTGGTCTGCCGGGCCACCTGAGCGTACGTCTGCAACCTAACCACCCTACCGACGATCTGAAAGGCATTGCCGCCAGCATGCTCGATGGCCTGCTCTATGGCGCGGGGGACGCGGTGGTCGGCATCAACCCGGCCAGTGACAGCCTGCCGGTGCTGGAGCGGCTAAATTATATGATGGACGATATCATCAGCCGCTTTGCTATTCCTACCCAGTCCTGCGTGCTGACGCACGTTACTAATACCCTGGCGCTGATGGAGCGCGGCGCACCCGTCGATCTGGTGTTCCAGTCGGTGGCGGGCACCGAGGCGGCAAACAGCGGCTTCGGCATTAACCTGGCCCTGTTGGCAGAGGCCCGGGATGCAGCCCTGAGCCTGGGGCGCGGCACGCAGGGTAATAACGTCATGTACTTTGAGACCGGACAGGGAAGCTGCCTCTCCGCCAACGCCCATCACGGCGTCGATCAGCAGACCTGTGAGGCCCGCGCCTACGCCGTCGCCCGCCACTTTGATCCGCTGCTGGTCAATACGGTCGTTGGCTTTATTGGCCCGGAGTATCTCTACGACGGCAAGCAGATTATCCGCGCCGGGCTGGAGGACCACTTCTGCGGCAAGCTGATGGGCCTGCCGATTGGCTGCGACGTCTGTTATACCAACCATGCGGAGGCGGATCAGGATGATATGGATACGCTGCTAACGCTGCTGTGCAACGCCGGTCTGACCTTCCTGATTGGCGTTCCGGGGGCGGATGACATCATGCTCAACTATCAGAGTACCTCGTTTCACGACGCGCTCTATGCCCGTCGTCTGCTGGGGCTAAAGCATGCCCCGGAGTTTAGCGAGTGGCTGACGAAAATGCAGATTATCGATAGCGCGGGGCAGCTGCGGCTCACTGGTGCCAACCATCCGCTGTTAAGCGTGCTGCCGCCTGAAGGGGTGAACGTATGACCCATCCTGACGCCTGGTCACTGCTGCGCGAGTTTACCGATGCCCGTATTGCCCTGGGGCGCAGCGGGGCAAGCCTGCCGACCCGCGAGGTGCTTAACTTTGGCCTGGCTCACGCCCAGGCGCGTGACGCGGTCCACCAGCCTTTTGACAGCGAGTCGCTCAAGCAGCAGCTTACGGCGCAGGGTCTGCACACTTTGACCGCCCGCAGCGCCGCTGCGGATCGGCATATTTACCTCAACCGCCCGGATCTGGGGCGCAGGCTGAGCGACGAGAGCCGCGAAGCACTTCATGCCAGCCGGGTATCTCCGCACGATCTGCTGCTGGTGATTGGCGATGGTCTCTCTTCCCATGCGGTGCACCGTCAGGCAGCAGCGTTGATTGCTGCCCTGCTCCCCTACCTTCAGACACTGGGACTGTCTATCGGGCCGGTAGTACTGGCGCACCAGGCGCGAGTGGCGTTGGGGGATGAGATTGGCGAGACGCTGAAGAGCAGAGCGGTGGCGATGCTGATTGGCGAGCGTCCCGGATTGTCCTCTCCGGACAGCCTGGGTGTCTACCTGACCTGGCAGCCGGAGCGGGCACGTATGGACTCGGAGCGCAACTGCATCTCCAACATCCGCCCGGAGGGACTGAACTACGAGGCCGCAGCGTTTAAGCTCGCCTGGCTGCTGGAGCAGGCCTTTTTACGCCGACTGACCGGCGTTAAGCTAAAGGATGAGAGTGATAACCCGGCGCTGCATGAGCGAGTTAAGCCTCGCCTTGCCGATTAACGCTCAAGCCTGGGCTGCTTTACCGGCCAACAGACCGGCGCAACGCCGTTGAGGGCCGGTTTAGCAAACAGATAACCCTGGAAGTGTTTGATACCGGCAGCCTCCAGCCAGCACCACTCCTCTACCTTCTCGACCCCTTCCGCTACCACGCTGATCTCCAGCTCGTCGCAGCACTTCACAATGGCGTTAACAATGGCCTGTTTCGGGCCGTGCAGATGGATATCGGTGACGATGCTGCGGTCAATCTTCAGCTCGCCGGGCTGGAACTTGGTAAGCAGCGACAGTCCGGCAAAGCCTGCGCCGAAGTCATCGATTGCCAGTCCAATGCCCGCTGAGCGCAGCTGCATAATTGCGGTAGTAAACTCGTCGTAACCGGAGATCACCTCATCTTCGGTCACCTCAACAATCACCTGCTCGGGAACCAGGCCGTGTCGGGTGATCTGCGCCAGCAGGATATCCACCGCGCCGGGAATGTTGACCAGCGACATCGGCAGCAGGTTAATCGAGAGTTTATGGCTGCCGATGCCAATTTGCTTCGCCAGCGCAAACGCCCACTCCTTTGACAGGAGATCGGCCTCGTGAATTTTGTCCGGTGGGATAGAGGCAAAGTAGTCCTGCGGCGACCCGCCGTTTGGGCTACGGATCAGTGCCTCAAAGGAGCTGATCTGCCCACGCTGTGGCTCAACGATGGGCTGAATGGCAAACTGGCATGGCTGATCGGGGAACAGAAACGGCAGGGTTTGCGCCAGCGGCGGCTCGACGGGCACAAATTCCCAGCGCTCCGGCTCTGTGCGGGTGGGGTACTGTTCGCGCCAGCTACCGCGCAAGAATGATTTGATAAACTTATAGACCCGCCCGTCGCACGCGAGATGAAACTTAAGCGCCCCGGCGATAATTACCGATCGCAGCACCGATCGTGGACTGTCATAGCGTAGATCGAACAGTGACATGCCCGGGTTTTCAAAGTGCCGCTTAGGGGCATAGTCGCGCATCAGCTCCACCACGCTATCGTGCCGCGGATCGCGATTAATTTTGGCATACAGATTATTCACATCTGCCAGCGGACCTTCAAGCACCTGAAGAAAATGTGTCCCGTCGAAAAGTAAAATACCGGAGATCTGCAACGCGGCGTTGCGGCTCTGCGCAAGGCGCACCAGATCGCCTAACTTTGACGCATCAAAGTCGGGGCTCAGGCGGCTCCGGTAAATCAGGGTAGAAATCATAATGTTCAAATCCTTTACGACAGGTGACGCAATCAGTATACCTTGCGGTGACGGCTTTACGCCTCTCTCTGTGCCCTCTTTGCAGCACTCTTGTTACGGAAAAATCGGTATTCTCTCGCGCCAAAACCCGGTCCGGGATTTTGCTGCAATACTTAAGAAGATTTGTTCCATTCATGATGCACAGAAGGAATAACCAACAATGACAACAGAGCAACAATTTTGCCAGCAATTCATGGAAAAACCGCTGGATTTTCTGGCAAATGAACTGGGTAATCTTTTAACGAGCAAAAAACTGCGCCTGACCACGGCCGAGTCCTGTACCGGGGGCCTGCTCGGCTCTACGCTGTGCGCAGTAAAAGACACCCCTTCTTTTTTCGGCAGCGGATTTATAACCTTTACGGATGAAGCGAAGATGACGCTGTTAAATGTGAACCCGGAGACACTTGCTAAGCATACTGCCGTCAGTAAAGCCACGGTGGAGGAGATGGCAACCGGCGCGGTCAGGGTGGCAGGTGAAGATGTCGGCATTGCCGTTAGCGGCTATGGCGGCCCGGACGGCGGCGAAGACGGCACCCCCGCCGGCTCTGTCTGGTTTGGCTGGGCGTTACCGGGTAATAGGGTCGAGACGGCACTTCAGCACTTTGAGGGCGACTGCACCGACGTTCTGGCGCAGGCGGTCAAATATGCCATCGTCGCGCTGCTCTTTAAACTGGGCTATCCGGCAGAGGGGCGTTCTGAAAACTGATTGCCCCAACACGTATTTTATTCCCGCTGCATCGCCGCCGCGGCTACAACGCCATTGCGTCCCCGCCGTTTTGCGGTATAGAGGGCAGTATCAGCCTGATGAATCACCCCACTGGCAATAAGATGCAGCGGGCGCTCTTCGGTCACCATGCTGCACTCGTTAAGCGTCGCGACGCCGATGCTGATGGTAAGATAGCCGGTTGGGCTGGCAGAGAGAGGGATGCGCAGGGCATTAATACTTTCACGCATTCTTTCTGCCATCGCCAACGCCTCTACGCTGTCGGTACGCGGCAGGATCACTAAAAACTCCTCTCCCCCGTAGCGGCTGACGTTGTCTTCGGGCTGACGGCGGGCGGCCACCAGCGCGTCGGCAACCGTACGCAGGCACGCATCTCCGGCCTGATGGCCATAAGTGTCGTTGTAATGTTTAAAATAGTCGATGTCAGCCAGACATACCGAAAGTGGAAACTGCTCATCCAGGGCGTTTGTAATGGCGTTAGAGAGGCACTCGTCCATATAGCGACGGTTAAACAGGCCGGTGAGATGATCATGCTGGGCGTGCTGTTGCAGGATCGCATTGGCGCCGGCCAGCTTCTGCTCTGCACGGCGGCGCTCGGTAATATCCACCCACGTGACCGAGAGTCCTACCACGTTACCGGAGGGATCGTGTACCGGCACGGCGTGCGTATCGTAGCAGCGTTTACGCCAGACAATCTCCCGGCTGGGGATCTCGGCCCCGGTATCGGCCAGCGCAAAAGCATACTGAAACTGATGCCAGCAGGCGGGCATCAGGTCGGCAATGTGGTTCTCAGGGGCGTCGGGAAGCGCATGATCCATCAGCTGGGCCATCGCCTTGTTAGACATCACCAGACGCCCCTGCCGATCAATCATGCAGAGCGCGACGGGAGTCGTGTCATAGATCGTCTCCAGCTGCATAACGCGCTCGCCAAGAGTGGAGATATTACGATCGATGCCGCGGTAGCCGCGAAGTTCGCCCTGTTCATCAAACAGCGGAACGCCGCTGGTTTCAAGTACAACAATTCGTCCGTCAGTACGCCGGTTACGGTTAACCAGCCCTGAGAACGGGATACGCTTAGCGACAATTTCACCAAAGGCGCGACCCACGCGCTCGGCTTCGCCGGGCGGCATAAAGTCAAAGGGGGTGCAGCCAATCACCTCTTCAGGCGTAACGCCTAGTAGACTGGTCACCACTTTCGAAGACCAGGTATAGCGCCCCTGAGCGTCAACTTCCCAGACCCAGTCGGAATTATTATCAAGGAGATCAATTAGATGCTGTGTATCAACACGGCTGGAATCAGATGGCTTATTATTATCATTCATCTTTAATACTAACGTTGCCCCCGCTAAAAGGGTTCGGGTTACTTAACATTGGGCCTGCCTTTAGCCGAGGACGATTATTTTCGGTCATGACAATAATGCGAAAGCATGAAATTCTCAATTTCCGCCCGGTATTATAAGCTACCTGCCATCATATATTCACGCCACAAATACATTACAACAAAAGAAGCGCTGCCGGGATTGACCTGAGCCAACCGGAAAGAGGAAAACAGAGGGGAAAGAGAGAGCGGGCAGAAACAGCATCGCCAGCATTGCGCTGGCGACTTATTTACTTACTGAATGTATTGAACGGAGCATTTTGTCATCAGGGCTGGTTGCATCACGCTGCCGCTGCACCCTTTGGCTGCGTGGCGATATGTCCGGCCCAGAGGCCCGCTACCCACTTCACCCCTTTGGCGGTAAAACGCGCCTGGGAGAAGGTGTGCTGGTTTTCACCCACGCCAGAGCGCATTGTGAAGTAACCCGCCTGCTGATGATGCAGCTGCGGCGTCAGCGTGCCGTTAACGCGGTACATGATGTTGCGCTCCAGAAGGAACTGGCGGAACTCCGGCTCCTTCACCTTCAGCATCTTGCAGAGCTGGCGAAAACCCAGCGAATCCTGTACCTCAACGAAGCGGTCGAAAAACTCTGCCTTTGGGACGGAGAGCGCCAGCTGCTGCTCGGCTCTCTGGCGCTGCTCATACTGCTCTGCCCATGCGCGGGCCGCCGCCGCCGGGTTAGTGAAATCAGGCAGCGCCGTTTTGTTTTCGCGCTCCTGCCAGCGGTCAAGTACGGCAGCAGTAAAGCCAGGCGACAGACGTGCCACGGCCAGCAGAGAGTCACGCTTGTTCAGCAGAAACTCTTGATAGCTTTCGCCATCTCGCTCAAAGAGCGACACCCGCACCGGCTCAGATAAACGCTGTGCCGTTTCGAGGCTTTTTACAATACGTTTCACTTCACCGTGGGTTATGCCTGTCAACGCAGCGATTTCACGGCTACTCATCGTTGCCGATTGATCCAGAGAATTAAGGCTTTCAAATGGAATCATCATAGGCTTCACCACTCACTTACTGTAGCACCCGACTGGGTTGTGTGATTATTATACTAATCCCTGTTCAAATATCCAGTAGTTTTTTTGAGCAATTTTAGTTAAGTGGCCTCCTGCAAAAGACGAAGGTAGCCTGCAAAGAAAATGCGCCTACCCCTACCAGATTAGGGGATACTATTTTCTCTATTTATTAGACATTTAGGATTTTTCCCTCTTTGATCTCCTGCTAAAAAAACTAACATTTTTGCCACCTTAATGGATGGCAAATGGAACAGGAAAATGAAAAAAATTACTCTGGGGATGTTGGTAGCGGCCAGTCTGATGAGCGGAGCGGCACTGGCAGAGAGCAATACGCTCTCGATTGGCTATGCGCAGAGCGATGTAGAAGGCTTTAAGGATATTCGCGGCGTGAACTTGCAATACCGCTATGAGCTGGATTCTCCGCTGAGCGTGCTCGGCTCTTTCACCTATATGAGCGGTGATGACGATCAGGATTACTACGTGGCCTCCGATGCGGTGCATAACAGCATCGACGTGAAATATTACTCCCTGATGGTTGGCCCGGCATACCGTATTAACGAGTATGTCTCTCTCTACGCGTTGGGTGGCGTTGCCCATACTAAAGCCGACGGCGATACCACCTGGGTAAACGCGGGCGACTACTACGTTGGGCATGACAGCATCTCTGAGAAATCCACCGATTTTGCCTGGGGCGCGGGCGTGCAGTTTAACCCGACCGAGCAGCTGGCGATTAACATTGGCTATGAGGGCACTAACGTGGATATCGACGGCAGTCGCTCTATCAACGGTTTTAACGTCGGCGTTGGCTACCGCTTCTAATTCCGTTCCGATGCCGGGCAGCGGTTTCGCTTACCCGGCCTCACGTTCACACCCCGTGGTCTACACTCATTTTATGCGCCCCCGATCGTCACACGGACAGGCGGTATAAAGATAATACGGGTGAACAATAATGAAAAAGATCGCAATCATCGGCGCAGGACCGACAGGTATCTATACCTTTTTCTCCCTGCTCAAAAATAACACACCACTTTCCATTTCCATCTACGAGCAGTCCAGCGAGGCTGGCGTAGGTATGCCCTACAGCAGCGAAGAGAATTCGAAAATGATGCTGGCCAATATCGCCAGCATTGAGATCCCACCCATTTTTTCTACCTATATCGACTGGCTGCGCAGTCTGAGTGAAGAGCATCTCGCCCGCTACGGCGTACAGGCGTCGTCCCTGCATGTCCGCCAGTTTTTGCCGCGAATTCTACTCGGGGAGTACTACCGCGCTCAGTTTTTGGCGCTGGTCGTGCAGGCAAAACAGCTGGGCTTTGAGATAGATGTGCATGAGTCGTGTCAGGTAACCGACCTTGAGGCCACGTCAGAGGGCGTTCGACTGTGGTGTAAGGATACCCTGGCTGCGGAGCAGTTTGATCTTGCCGTTGTTGCCACCGGTCACGTCTGGCCGGAAGAGAGTAGCGCGACCCGCAACTACTTTCCCAGCCCCTGGTCCGGACTGATGGAGGCCAGCATCCCGGCGTGCAACGTCGGCATCATGGGAACCTCTCTGAGCGGCATCGATGCCGCGATGGCCGTGGCGATCCAGCACGGCACCTTCTATGAGACAGAAGATAAACGCCTGCACTTCGACCTCGATGCGAATAGCAAGGCCCTACAGATGGTGCTCATGTCCCGCTCGGGCGTCCTGCCGGAAGCGGATTTCTACTGTCCTATCCCCTACGAGCCGCTATCCGTGGTGACAGAGAGCGCAATTGAAAAAGAGATTGCCGCCGGGCCGGAAGGGTTGCTTGATCGCGTCTTTGCGCTAATGGTCGACGAGCTAACACGGGCGGATCCGCTCTGGAGCGAGCAGATTGCCCTCAGCACGCTGGATGCCGACAGCTTTTTCGCGGCCTGGTTTGCCGATCGTAAAGAGCAGGATCCCTTCCGTTGGGCAGAAGCCAATTTAAATGAGGTGGAGCGCAATAAACGCGACAGGCGGACGGTACCGTGGCGCTACACGATTTTGCGTCTGCATGAGGCTATTCAACCTATTGTTCCCTGGCTTGATGAGCAGGACAGCGCGCGCTTTGAGGCTGGCCTCGCCCGCATCTTTATCGATAACTATGCCGCCGTGCCGTCCCAGTCGATTCGCCGACTGCTGGCCCTGCGTGAGGCTGGGATCCTCAACGTGCTCGCGCTTGGCGCGAACTATGAGATGGAGATTGACGAGCAGCAAACGACGATCTTCGCTGAGGGCGAGCGGTATCAATACGATGTGTTTATTGATGCACGCGGACAAAGGCCGTTGAAGACGGAAGATCTGCCTTTCCCGACGCTGCGCAAGCAGCTTGCCGCCACCGGAGAGGAGACACCCACGGTTGGGGATGACTACACGCTCCAGCAGCCCGCCAGCGTTCGCGGACGCATTGCTTTTGGCGCAATTCCCTATCTGATGCATGATCATCCTTTCATCCAGGGCATCACCGCCTGCGCGGAGATCGGTGCGGCGATTGCAAGGGCGGTAGCACAGCCAGCGACGCGGACGCGAGGCTGGCTGCGGATGCTGGAGTTGTAGGAATTGTTGTAAAAGCGTGGTTGTGGCGGTTCATCATTCGGTGCCGCCACAGTTTTTGGCAGCAGCCATTAATATAAAGATCATTGTTACAATAACCATTAAAAAATTTTCTTACATATCAAACATATAACCAACCTGATTTTCATTATATGATGTGTGCAGTTATTGGTACCACTCCAGCAGATATAGCCGGTGTGGCTTACGCTGCACCAGATTTTATTGTGAGAAGAACCGTTGGGACTGGTGTCAGTGATTATCTAATGAATTTTTGGTTAGAAATAAAAGCCATGAATAGCATTATCTTTTATATCGCAATGACCTGTGCCAGCACGCCTTTTGCAATTATTGTTTTTCTATTCTTCTATTTTATCATTAACAATAAAAAATATAAGAATCTATTGTCTATGTACGATGAGCAAGGTTTTACGCTAACCCCACTTTATCAATTCTATGTCGCAATGGGATTTTTAGGTTCATTTGGCATCGCCTACTACTTCTGCCGTCTCAAAAAAAATAAAAAGGTGATATTCCCTCCTGACAACAAGGAGACTGTTACAATCTTCTTAAATAAAATAGACTCAAATTATACAGCATGGTTAAAAAATTACTACTTAGCAACCTTGACCGCTTTACTCATATACTCAATATTTATAATACTGAGCATATTAAAAATAATTTTAGATACCGATATAGGAAAGGTGCTTTGTAGTTTACTGCAATAAAACCAGCTATTGTATACAGAGGGGGCGTACCCCCTCCGCTATTTTACTGTCCCGTACCTTCTTCCACTGGCACTTTTTTCTTAGCCGTAAAGTTATAGATAACCAGCAGCGCAAAGATGCCGGTGATGGTCAGGGTAATCATCCCCTTATCCATAAATTGAGCCATATTACCAAGAACGATCCCTACCACGCCGAAATCAGTATCAGAGAAGGTGGTATTGGTCAGCCCAATCGCCCCCAGAACCGGCAGCAGTGCAACAGGCAGGAAGGTAATTAAGATCCCGTGAGCAAAGGCTCCACAGATAGCACCCCGTTTACCGCCGGTAGCATTACCGAAAACGCCCGCAGTAGCGCCACAGAAGAAGTGCGGCACAACGCCTGGCAGGATCAATACCCAGTGAAGCTGGCCGAGGATAAACAGCCCTACCAGGCCGCCGACGAAGCTGGAGATAAACCCAACCAGCACCGCATTTGGCGCGTAAGGGAACACAATCGGACAGTCGAGCGCAGGAACGGCGTTGGGCACCAGCTTCTCAGAGAAGCCGGTGAAGGCTGGCACAATCTCCGCCAGGATCAAGCGTACGCCCTGCAGAATGATAAACACGCCCGCCGCAAAGGTAATCGCCTGGATAAAGGAGTAGACCAGATAGTTTTGCCCGCCGCTGAAGTTAGCCTCAACGTACTCTTTCCCCGCCGATATCGACAGAATGAGGTAGATAACCATCATGGTTAGCGAGATAGAGATGGTGCTGTCACGCAAAAAACTGAGGTTTTTCGGCATGTTCATCTCTTCGGTGGATTTAGATCCTTTACCCACCAGGGTACCAATCCAGCCCGAGAGAACGTAGCCGATAGTGCCGGTATGCGCTAAAGCCACCTGATCACCGCCGACGATCTTACGCATATAGGGCTGAGCCAGCGCCGGGAACGCCGCCATCAAAATACCCAACGCTAACGATCCGGTATAGATAAGCTGAACACCTTCAAAGCCGGCTACCGAGAGAATAATCGCCACCATGCAGGCCATGTAGAACGTCACGTGCCCTGACAGGTAGATATATTTCAGGCGGGTAAACCTGGCGACGACAATATTTGCCACCATGCCGAAGGCCATAATCAGCGTGGTCGGTGCACCGTATTTAGCGAGAGCGATTGAGACCATCGCTTCGTTGTTAGGGATGATCCCCTGAACATCGAATGCCTCTTTAAAAATATCGCCCAGCGGTGTGAGGGAGCTGACCAGAACGGAGGCCCCGCCAGCCAGAACTAAAAAGCCGAGAATGGTTTTTACGGTTCCCTTAATCACATCCGGGAAAGGCTTTTTTTGTGCCACAAGCCCGAAGAGCGCCACCAGACCCACAAGGATGGAGGGCACCTTCAGCACGTCGACGACAAACTGCAACAGGTTCTGAATAAACATATTAACCTCTACGGGAAGATGTTCATCTCGTTTTACGCGTTATTTTTCTCAAAATACTCACGTATTTTTTGCTCGATCTCTTTCAGGTCGATAATGTTATTGATGATGATAATCTTATTCTCAGGCAGGTTAGCGCTATAGGCGATGTCTTTCGCCATGACAAACACGTCAGCCACGTCGGGCGTGACAGAACCCAGATCGGAGTGTTCGACATCCGCCACAATATTAAGATTTTTCAGCACTTTTTTGATGTTCATTTCCATCATAAAGCTGCTGCCCAGACCTGAACCACACACCGCCATCATTTTCATAACTCACCTCATTAATCGTGGATTACTGTTCGTCTACTGCGCGCTATCGCCCAGTAAAATTGCATTCAGCTCTTCTTTGCTACGCACGTTGAAGACCTTTTCCATCTCGTCTTCATCGGAGAGCAGTTCAGCCAGCTGCGAGATCATCTCTATGTGGCTATTACTGTCCGGGGCAGCAAACATAAACAGGGTATCTACCGGATCGTTCTCATCTGCATCAAAAACCACCGGTTCAGCCAGCTTGACCACCGATAAGCCCAGCGCCTGAGCGCCCTCTTCCGGACGAGCATGCGGCATGGCAATTCGCGGCGCGATAACGAAGTAAGGCCCAATCTCCTCTTTCTGCCGGATAATAGCCTCGATATAGCGTTGTGATATCGCTCCCTCATTGAGGAGCGGAAGCCCGGCAATTTGAATGGCTTCTTTCCAGTCCGCGACTTTCTCAACGTACTGAATTTTTTCGTTATTTAACCACTTTGCCAGCTGCGACATGTTTTTCTCCCCGATCTAAAAAACGCGCTTTTTTGTTTCAGGCTACTGTCTACGTATAGACATCTTTAAGATGTATAGTCATCTAGATAGTGGACCGGGATCTGGGCAGATACAACATGCGAGAGTCAAATTGCGCTGAACACGCTGATTTTGGATGCAAATTCGTTAAGCCGATCACATCTCTATATCACTCAAGTGGTGCTGAGAGAAGAATATCAGGCATACATGTATAGACAGGCTCTTGGGAGCCACGCTTTCACACTAGGTGGGAATAAAATCAATGGTCGATGGCATAACAGAGAAGCAGAGAGAGGTCGTTGATTACATCCTGAGAAAAATTAAGGATGATGGCCTGCTGCCCGGCGACAAGCTGGATACTGAAATTGCTATTGCCAAAAATATCGGTATTACCCGCGCCACCGTTCGCGAAGCCACGCGCATTTTAATCGAGCAGCAGAGGATCTATCGGGTTAAAGGCTCGGGCCTGTACGTGGGCTCAACTGGCGTAAGCAACCACTCGGGCAGATTTCATGCGCTCTCCCCTTTCGACTACCAGGCCCAGAAGCACGGCTATAAGGGCGTGCGAAAGGTTATCGCTGTAAGCATTATCCGCGTTCCCTCTCATGATATGGCCCAAGCGTTACGCATCAAGAACAGCGACAAGGTGTATAAAATTTTACGCCTGATGTGCTTCGATGATATTCCCGTTGCGCTGGAGCATAGCCATCTACCGGTGAGCATGTTTAGCAGCATGGAGTTCAACAAGCTGGAGATCTCGAAATTCTCCTATATCGAACAGATTACTGGTAAAAAGATCCAGCGCCGAGACCAAAACCTGGCGGCAATCAATTTGACCGATGCGGATATACTGGCGTTGCTGCAACTAAAAGAAAATGATGCAGTTATCGAGCTTACGGAGACGGTGTTTTTAGACGATGGGACGCCCTGCGAGGTCAATATCGCGATGATTAATACACGGATCTTCCCGCTGCGGCAGGATTCGCGGCGGCCATGATTATCATAGAGGGTGGATTACAGGCCTATGGGGAATGAATGAGTTTTAGTGGTATTCAGTTTTTATCATTTCACCTTTATCATTTATACGATACTCGCCATCATTAACGCCAAATGACACAACGCTGGACTGACTATTCCATACGGTAAACGCTTTGTCTTTATCAATGCAATTCGCTTTAGTTTTCATATCTACAAAGCATCGTCTGTCATACTTCCCTTCCTCCTTATAACCGTCACCAAAATACCAAAAGACAACGGTAAAGGCACCATCAGCATCAGGTGTAGGGATATGATACTTATCCTTAAGCATCTCCTTATTTTTCAACCACCAGTTTATTTTGCCTTTATCGGTCAATGGAAAGCTTTTGACCAGAACCGAACTGTGACTACCTTCTTGATGAACAGCAACGATCTCTACAGGGCGCAAAGACAGCCAAAGCCAGTAACCAAGTAGCGCTATGATGACTAACAAGCTCAGGCTAATTATCTTCTTATTTTTTATTGTCATCACGAACTCCATTATTCTCGATGGTGGCTTCCATAGTAGTCATAAACGGTCTAAAATCAAACTTTATAGCTCATTGGGGTGAAAAAATAAAAACACCCCGAGCAATGAAGTTAATTAATATTTTGCTGTAGAGTTCAGTTCATCGTCCCGATTATTTGGTTACCTTCCCATTACTATCAATAAAAAACTCGTGAACATATTTTTTATCATTTAACCCATAATTAATCACATAGGTGTGATTACTCTTCCATTTGATATCTATACAGTTATCAGGGTAAGAAGTGTTTAATTTACTATAACCCGAGCTAACCACTGTTTGTATCTTACCATCCTCACTTTCATCAACTGTATAATAATTGAGTAGATCCTTATTATCCACGCTAAAACAAAGGTGATCGCCATTGATAAATGTGGCTCGTGGATGCGGCGCTGGATTCCCGCCAGGGCAACCTGAAAGAAGGAAAATTACAGGCACTATAATTAATCTCTTCATATTGGAAATCCTTTCATTGCATTTCTGTATTTTTCAAGTAATAAATTATCAGACTCATTAGGGTCATAATCTCGTAGTGCAGGAAGATACATGTAATTTCTAAAACCATAAGCTTGCAACAACCAATAATCGCTAACTAAAGAGGCTTGTTGTTCTAAAGTGTAATGACGAATATCAGCTTTATCCAAGCTGTAGCTATAATCAGCGAAGCGAGAGAATAACCCTCTTGCTCTTACAAACATACCGTGTTGTTCTTGCCAAACGTGCATCATTTCGTGCATGAATCTGTGCTTCTTCTGTACATCGGCTTCCATTGAGAAATCGTGAGAATAAGTATCTTCCCTAAACCACATTTCACCGTTTGGACTCATAGCAACATCTATAGGTTGTAAGTTAAACGGTAAGTAACTTTCCCGATGCACCCAAATTTTATTATATCTTAGGCCATTGCTATAAAGTGATCTTGCTAACCCTATCTCACCCATTGTGATAAGCCTCACGCCACCAGGGGCAATACGTGTTCCCGATGTCGCTCTAATCCTCTCATTTACAGGCATCTAAATCCCTCTAATCTGCATGGAATTGCACACTAATCATACACAAACGTGATCAGGTAGAGCAAAAAAATTTTCCGGAAGTGGTCTGGTTTTATGTAATAGAATGAATACGATAAACTAGATCAGAACATCACCTTGGCGTCCCTAACTAACTTGATCTCTGCCGCTTTTGCTTTCTTCCGCTCTAACCGTGCCTTGTTCTCTGAAGTCGCCAGAAATTTACGGACTTAGATTTGTTGGCGTTTGCGCTGTGCCGTGGCGCTTTAGGTACATTGCCGGTAGGGCGCTTCACACACCTGCCTTTGCGATATATACTGATAACCACCCATACATTACATAGGCATTTAAACTTGTTAAGAAAGGATAAAAATTGACAAAGGAAATTACTTAAGCATGGGTTTTATTGTGATAATAGGAACAAAAAAACGCTTTAAATAATTGATTTGCAATCATTTCAAAAATACCAACTTAAAAAATACTTCCTCAAACTAATTTCTGCCCATAATCTCGAATTAAGTCTTAAAGGAGCGTTTCAATGCCTAATAGAATTTTCTTAAAAAAACCTTGCTGATTTTGAAATAAAAATCAAGATAAATGCAGCATTAGATAGATGAAACTTATTCATCTTTATTATAACGCCGGAAATATTCTTTTTCTTTATTACTAAATCCATCGTCAACATTGAGTAATTTGAGCATAGCCTCTTTCTCAGCATTTTTTTACGCCTTATTATTATTGCGGCTTTCAACTCAGATAATGATATATCAAAATTACGTAGCGAAATGAACGACAGCAAAGCGATCAATAATGATGATACAGACTAGTTGCACTTGACTTGACTACCCATTTGCAGATTACTCGACCATCGCCAATAAAATTCGACCGCTCAGATTCGCAAGTGTTAGGCTGTAGGTCCTAAACCTGAAAGACTGTTATGTGCCAGGGACTGCCTTTGCTAGAATCTTCTTATTTCAAATTGTTGGGTACAGTCCAACCGCGGCTAATATGTAAATTAGTTTAACTAATAATTAAAATTTCAGACAATACTTCCTTTAATTAGTAGCGTAACCGCAAACGGGATCTTTTATTTTTCTTATATGTTTAAGTTTCTCGAGGAATAGATTTACACTTCTGTTATTTTTTTTGATATAATTAGGTGAGCCTAAACAAAACAAGATTTTCGGAAACTATATGGATATCATTATTGTACCCCGAGAGCAACGTATTCCTGCCTCAGGCATTAGTACGGCTTACCTGCATGTGGATCGTTGGAATGACTTTTCATTCATTACAATGTTTTACATGTATCTGTTTGATCAGAAAGGTGAACGCCATGAAATTGGGAATGTCAAGATTGGCTTTCAAGGACAAACTACTGAAAAATCAACTTACTCCACGTTAGAGAGCAGGTTTAGAATTCTCCCAGAAGGATATTTTTCCGTTGGTCAGGATGTCGACTATTATCAGAAAATTTCGAATTTACCAGAATCCGTTAAAGTTTCGTTACTTGAGGCGCTCAAAGATATAGCTTATGCGCCAGAACTTATAGATCTTGTGAATGATGAGGAGGTCTTTAAAACGTCTTTGCTTCGGTATGTCAGTTTGTCTGTTATTAAAGGGCAGTTTGCGCGAGTGCTTGAAGGAAAGAATCCACTGACTAATTTTGAGTTTAAGTTCATTCGCCCTGCACAAGACAAAATTTCCGATATCGAACTATCATTTAAGGTCAAAGTAGGAGAAAAACCAAGTACCAATATTCATGCGATCATAGGTCGTAATGGTGTGGGGAAAACGACAATTCTAAACGGAATGATTGAAGCTGTTACCAGTAAAGGTACGTCGAATGCAAAATTTTATGATCTGGAGGGGTGGAGTGATGACCCGATTGATAATGATTACTTTAGTAGTTTAGTCTCTGTGTCATTTAGCGCATTCGATCCATTCGAGCCACCAAGTGAACAGCCTGATCCATCAAAGGGAACTTGCTACTTCTATATAGGTTTGAAAAAAAAAGGAGAGTCGCTGAAAGGGCTAAATGATATTCATGAAGACTTTCTACAAGCTTTGACGCTATGCTTTAGCCAGATTTCTAAGCGTGAAAGATGGCTGCAGGCTATTGATACTTTAGAGTCTGATGAAAATTTTGCAAACATGGAGCTGAAAAATCTAGCGGGATATAATGGTGATATGCTCGTTAGTAATGCACGGAAGCGTATAAAAAGAATGAGCTCTGGTCACGCGATTGTGTTATTAACACTCACACGTTTAGTCGCAACGGTGGAAGAAAAAACGTTAGTGCTAATTGACGAACCAGAGAGCCATCTTCATCCGCCGTTGCTGTCTGCTTTTATTCGTGCGCTGTCTGATTTGCTACTTGATAGAAATGGTGTTTCTATTATTGCAACTCACTCACCTGTGGTACTTCAAGAGGTCCCTAAACGATGTGTTTGGAAAATCAATCGTTCAAGATTGTCTACCGAATCTCGCAGGCCAGACATTGAAACATTTGGTGAGAATGTAGGAATCTTAACAAGAGAGGTGTTTGGTCTTGAAGTTGTTAAATCCGGTTTCCACGATTTATTAGTTCAATCAGTTAAGTCAGGTGGAACATATGAGGAGATAGTCGATGAGTATCGTAACCAGCTTGGTGTTGAAGCCCGAGCTCTATTAAAAGTGCTTGTCACACACAGAGATCGGAGTGTTAAGTGATGTTGAAACTTAAACAACCTGCTTACACATATGCCGATATGCTGACTAGCTGCCGCGAAGGCATAACTGGTAATCCGGGCTTGTTGCTGAAAGTAAATGAAGCAATAACTGATTTGCAAACACTGGCAGCTTCATATAGCGCATCGGCATCAACTGGTGAACTTTATGCAATACAACCACTGCAAAACAAAGATGAGGAAGACCCCATTGTTGTAGGTCGGTTAAAGAAATCTGACTTTGTTAAACTTTATGGAAATTATGTTGTTGGAAAGAAAAAGCCTGCTCGGGCTATTTATGATGCCCTGATGACTGCTGCTAATGAAAAATGCCCATTCTGTGGTGGGATCGGGCGCCCTCGAAATTTAGATCATTATTTGCCTAAAGCTCATTATCCTCAGTTTTCTATATTGCCTGTTAATTTGGTGCCAGCTTGTCGAGATTGTAATATGGATGGTAAAGGGGAAGTTTTTGCAAGAAATGAAGCAGAACAGATCATACATCCCTATTTAGACGATAGCCGTTATTATGATGAACAGTGGATATCGGCTAGATACTTGGTTGGCAAAAATGATGAGCCCGGAGTTATTGAGTATTTTGTTTCTCCGCCTGCTGATTGGGATGGCGCACATAAACAAAGAGTGGAAAAACATTTTAACGATTTTGATTTATCTTTAAGATACTCGAAAGAAGCTGGTGCGCGGTTAGTCGTGCTTTTAGCTCTATATAACTCAGTACTACCACTCTCCGGAGATAAAAATGCTACTAAAGACCTTATATTTCAAACAATTATTAATAATACGCCTTTTGTGAATCACTGGGAACGGGTTATGTGTTTGGCTCTTATGTCAGATTTGTAGTAATGCTTGGACTTTTATTTCTGTTCTAATTGATCTGCTCACCATCGATTAAGGATAGCGTTGCATCGACTCGTTGAACTCACAGCCGAAAGCGGAAGTAACTAGCAGCACTTAGGGTTGTTCAATGGAGAGCTGGTCAATTGAATAGGCTAATTTAATTGAGAGCTAGTGTAACTATGAGGAGACACACTCATTAGCGATGAGCATGTTCCCATATTAATGATTAGATTATGATAACGCAGCTCGTTCATAAAGGGGCATAATCTCTTGATAAACCTGATTGTAAAGCTCTGATTTTAGCAGACTGTATTTTTCAGTCATAATAAGTGTTTTAAACTGATTCGTTTCTCTTTCAAATGAAACAGAGCCGATAATTAGCTGACTATTAGTTGATAAACCATCAATACATAAATCGAATAACTTCTTCGTTGTGCGCAGATCTGGATCTTGTTGTTTAGGCGAGTCAATTACTACTGGAAGCATAGGGCTTGTCGATTTATGTTCTATTGTTTTGAGAAGAGCATAGTGGTAAGCCAATATTGATCTTGGAGCACGGCTGCCTGTTTCGCTCTTAGAAATCGGACCATATTGAAGAATAGTTCCCACTTTAGGATCTTTGATACCTAACTCAGTTTGTGCATACTTCAGTGACTCTTTAAACTTATCATTGATCTCTTTTGCTCGCTTTTTATCTTCGAACTTTGCTATTTCATTTGAAAGCTGAGTTCTAGCAACATCCAATTCACCAATTTTTAGCAGTAATTCGTTAATTTGCTCATCGAAAGTTACCTCAACCTGCTTACTTGCTTGAGACTTAATAACGTCTTGAAGAGACAGTTGCTCTTTAACTTCCTGAAGCATGTTTTTGAGTTCTGAGCTTAGGCTTTTAGCTTTTTTCAAATCTTCTTTAATTTTAGTGATTTGATCATCATATACAGATTTTTCCTCATACAACTTTGGTATGATTTGTAATAGCTTTTCTTTGTTCTCAAGTACTACATATCTCGCTTCTAAGCCTGCTGATGGTAGCAAAGAATCTATATTTTCGTCTAGTTGTCTTTTTGATTCCTCTATTTCTGTTACTAACTCATCTCGTAGAGATAATAATTTTATGAGCTTAATTCTGTATTCTGTTTCTTCTAGATGTAGGTCTTGGCACTTACGAAGGAAACGTTCCAGAAGCTCTTCATAATATTTCACATCCACATCGAAAAGTACTCTTCCAAATGACTCTTCGAATCGCTTTTTAGCTTTCTTTAGAGCTTTTAACGTCGTTCGGATTTCAACAAGATCGATATCAATTAAGTTAATTTTTCCTTGTAAAGTATAATACTCCTTTGGTTTTACACCAGTATGAAAATTCAAGATATTTTTTTGCCAGTCCTCATACATTGCCAAACTGCTGAATGAATCTAAAACTTTCCCCCAACCGTTATCTTGATCAATATAGTAAGGAAGATAAAGACTTGCTGGTTGTGCTTGTCCCTGAACCAAATTACTTTTAGTCACAAGCTCCAAATTGAAATCAAAGATATCACGTATAGTTAACGCAATCTCTGTACGAGAGCTAGAGGTCACTAAGTGATGCTCTTGTCCTTCTGTTATATCGAAAATGGAAATACGTTTTTCGTGGCGAAGAAACGCATAGTCACGATTACTGACACAAATAACAACTTTTGAAACAAAGTTATCTTCTTTCCATTTTTTATCCAGCCGAACATCGGCACCTAATGTATGATATAAACTCTTAATAAAGCTAGATTTACCTGTGTCGTTCTCACCTGTAATGATATTGATATCAGGTGAGAACTTGAAAGAGAATCCTTTCTTATCGCGAAGAGATAATATATGAGCACTTTTAAAGTATATGCTTTTCATTATTCACCTCCCTCAAATAGTTTCTGGATTATTGAGTAAAGAACGATGCATTCTTTCTTTCCTGACTTTAAAGTCAATGCATAATCTGGACAAAGTGCATCAATTTTGTACATGGTTTCAGTTAGGTATAGTTTCAAATCCGAGTGAACACTCGCCTCATCGTAAAGGCTAATTGCATATTGTAGATATACATTTGAAGGATTTTTTGTGTTTTGGTTAAGGTCGATGCAAACTTGTGAGAACATGGCTTGTAGAATAATGAGCTGAAGTGATGTTTTGCCAAGATCATTGAATAGGGGACTAGCTTTGTCCCAATCCGGCTTTAAGCTATTACTTGCATTCAAGGAATCAAGCACACCGTTCAATGCTTCTGATGAGAAACCCTTTCGTGAGATAAGTTCAGAAAAATTAATAATATCTGCGGATTTTACCTTGGATTTTTCTCGACACGCCTGTTCAAGCAAAGACGCTAGTGCATTGACACTCAGGCTAATGCTATCGCCAAACTTCTTGCTAAGGAAATCGCATAGCTTACCTTTTAGATGTGTAATGTGGTCATCTAGGCTTAATGAGGATTGAACGAATCGCATAACAGAAAGATCGATACTGGAGTCATCAAGCTTTACTTGATCTTTGATTGCTTTCTTGAAGCTCGTCTGATACTCCACTTTGACTTCATTTGCACCAAAACAAGACTTACCACCGTTTTCCTCACATAGATTGAAAGAAGCATTAGTAACAAAAAGGAGCTTAGGTGAATATTCGGCGAAATTCTTATGATGAATAAATAACTTACCGATGATGGATATGGGGTTCTTCTTGGTGCTATTACTCAGAGTGGATGCAGTCCAGTGTTTCTCTCTTGTTTTTACTTGAGCAAATGTGAGTTGTGTTGGAGAAACTTCGTCATCAAGAATAAGAACATCATCATGATATTCGAAGATAAACACATAATTCTTTTCATCTAGTTCATATTCCAGCATTTGAGATAAAGCCCAGCAAGTTTGATAGTCAAACCCACGTTGAGCAATCTCACCGCCTCTTTCAGACTGCGGAATACTAACCAATGTTTCAGCTAACCCCATATACTCCCTTATGTCTAGTTCAATGGACTTGCGTAACAACATCATTAATCCGATTGAATACAAATAGTAGCATTAGCACGAACTATTGGGTAACACATTCTGATAATTAAAAAATATGTGAGTTGCAACATCGAAACAGGGAAGCTAAGTAAGTGACTTTGTCCATAGCGGAAATCACAGCGCTATTCGTTCAGAGGTGCACCAAGGGACTTTGAAGAACGGGCTGGCGGCGCTCACCAAGCGTTTTGGAGGCGATGAGCATGGTGGAGACTATGAGAAAGTGGGGTCTGTTGCCTACATAAGCTTCTACTGCGAGGACGACGAAGACGAAGATGATCTTGTTAGTCTGCAGCGTTTCGCAGCTGGGTTAGTCCAGAGCTTGCTGGCTGAGATTGTGACCTGCTACCCGATGATTGATACGCCACTATGCTAGTAATGTCAGCAGATCGCGCAAAGCTGCCTGTCAATAGCAGGGTATAGGATGCATTTTTTTGTTAGAGATGACTAAGTGAAATGCAAATGGTCGTCAAGTCTATGCAAACACCCAAATGGAAGACTAAACGTGTTTAAATGCCGGTGTAGGTTATTGAAGTAACATTCTTTAGACCAAACCGTGCTGGCTGTGAACTGGACTGACAACATCCGTAACCAGAAACCATCAAAGTAGTAATATTGCTCAAAAGACAAGACCCACGGGAGCTACAAGGTGACACATGCTGTTAGCATACCTTTGCATTGAGCCACAAACAATCTCACTGTACATGCCACAATTTTGCCACACTCACAACGCGCAAAAATGCACATTAGTGTTGAACAAAGCAAAACATTGCAATAGTAACTTCTTGATTTTAAGAGAAAAGGTGGTGCCGATAATAGGAGTCGAACCTACGACCTTCGCATTACGAATGCGCTGCTCTACCAACTGAGCTATATCGGCTTATCCGGGCGCGTCACGAGCGTGACTAAGGTATGCAAGGTTAAGAAAAAGCGTACGCCTCGTCAACTCCCCTCGCGTTTAGTTGTTGTTTTTTACAGCACAACCTCGCTAATTCAGCACAAAAAGCATGGTCATCAGCACATCCCTTCCCCTTTGGGTTGTGTCTGCCATCACACCAAGCAACATTTTTTTAACATTAGGTCGTCATGTCTTCTTTTTCTTTCAAAATCAGCTATCTTGATTTTTAACCGACCGCGATCAAGCCCCGCCAAAACAGGCCGATGATAAGATAGACCAGATACCAGATGGGCTGGATAGAGTGGATAAACTAATGCAAAAATTCGCAGTTACCGATGACCTGTCCAGCCCTGATCTGGAGCATAGAAGTACCACAACCTTTATCAAACGCGCTCTGCTGCTGATGGTCTCGCTCCTGACTGCGCTGTTTGTTATCGCCATTGTCGCTCTGCTGATCATCGTGCGGAATATTAATCAGGATGCAGACAGGCAGAGCGCGATGCTGCTGGAGAAGGCTATCCATAACCGGGTAGATACGCTTACCACGCATATCAAAGACTACGCCTGGTGGGGTGAGGCCTACAGCCATCTGCACCCCAACATAGATACCGATTGGGCCTATAACCGTCAGAATATGGGCGCGACGCTCTGGCGTGATTTTACCTACGAAGGGGTATTTGTGCTGGATGGCAGCAGTCAGACCCGGTACAGCGTCATCAATGGTCAGCTGGTTACCCGATCGCTCACTGAATGGCTGGGAGAGAACCCGATCCCAAAACTGCTTCAGGCGATCAATAAACCGGACGCGATGCCGGTAGCCAATACGGTAGTAATGCGCGCTGGGCACCCGGCGCTGGTGGCGGCTGCACGCATCACCACCGGCGATGACGCCCGGATAGTCTCCGTCCCCGGCCCGGCCTCTACCCTGGTGTTTGTCGACGTGTTGGATGACAAAAAGCTGGTCGCGCTGGGGGAAGAGTACGGCATTGCGCAGGCTCGCGTGCAGCGTAAAGATGCCCCGAAGCTGGCAGGACGGCGCGGGGTAGCTACGCTGCCCATCGATGGCCATCAGATAACCTTCGAGTGGAAAAGCGAAGATCCGGGGCGGGAACTAATGCACTACATCCTGCCGCTGCTGATCCTGCTGGCGCTCTCAACCGGCGCTCTCAGCGTGGTTCTGAGTCGCAGCGTGCTCAAAAAAGCGCGTATGTATGATGAAAATACCTTCCTGCTGGCTCAGAGTCGCCATGCTCTTACTGCCAGCGAGCGCCGCTTTCGCGACGTGGCGGAAGCCACCACGGACTGGATCTGGGAGACGGATACCGACCTGAATTTTACCTGGCTCTCCGATCGTTTTCCGGGCATTACCGGGCACAGTATCTCGGCCTGGCTGGGACGTCCGGTGACGGCATTTATGGAGGCGGACAACCAGCCGCTGGCGGAGTGGATCAAGATGCCCGGCCAGACAGGCCATCGTCGGCTGCTGCACTGCCGCTACCTGTCGGCGATGGGCCATCAGCGCTACTGCCATATAGCTATTAAACCCGTCGTTACGCCGGAAGGGATAGTCGGCTACCGGGGCACCGCGACGGATGTTACTCTCGAGGTAGAGGCCCAGGCGCGGGTAGAGTATCTCTCCCGCCACGATGAGCTGACCGGGCTACCAAACCGGGTGCGGATGCGCGAGTTCCTGGAGGGCAAGCTGCGGGCGCTGCCTACGCCGGAGCATCCGCTGGCGATGATGAGCCTCGATCTGGATAAGTTTAAGCCGGTTAACGATCTGTTTGGCCACGGCGCGGGCGATGCCGTGCTGCACGAGGTGTCAACCCGACTGCGGAGCTGCGTTCGTGACTACGATCTGGTGGCGCGCCAGGGGGGCGATGAATTTATCCTGATTGTCTCTGACATTCAGGACCGCAGCGATATCGAACTGCTCTGCGATCGAATCATCGGCGAGCTGGCACGTCCCTTTGTGATCGGCGGCAATGAGATATTTATCGGGGCCAGCATCGGCATCGCGATGGCTCCGCAGGATGCGGTAGATGCAGGAGAGCTGCTGCGCTTCTCAGATATCGCGCTCTATAAGGCCAAGAACGCCGGGCGCAACCGATGGATGTTTTACACCCCCGAGATGGCCGAGCAGATGGTGCAGCGGCGCGAAATGGAAAACAGCCTGCGCGACGCCCTGAAAAAACAGCAGTTCCGCCTGGTTTACCAGCCGCGCTACGGTCACAACTCCTCGCGTATTATCGCCGTAGAGGCACTGATCCGCTGGGATCATCCGGAGCTAGGCCTGTTGATGCCGGATCAGTTTATCTCGCTGGCCGAGGAGACCGGACTGATTATCCCAATCAGCGACTGGGTGTTGAAAACCGCCTGTCACGACGCGCAGCAATCCCTGCTCGGCCTCTCCGTCTCGGTGAATATTTCTGCCGTAGAGTTCCAGTCGTGGGGTCTGATCGATCGCGTCCGGGATGCGCTCCAGGCATCGCAGCTCGACCCGGCCAGGCTGGAGATCGAAATTACTGAAAACGCCACGCTGTGGAACCCTGAGAGCAGCCTTGAGCTAATGCTGGCGCTGAAAAAGCTGGGGGTGAAACTGCTGATGGACGACTTTGGTACGGGCTACTCCTCCCTGAGCTATCTGCGTCACTTCCCCTTTGATGGTATTAAGCTCGATAAATCCTTTATCTCCGATATGCCAGAGAGCGACAGCGCCAATACCATCGTTAAAAATATTATCGGCCTGGGTAAAGCGTTCTCGCTAAGCATTACGGCAGAGGGGGTTGAAACCGAGGGGCAGCTGCAGAAGCTGATGATGATGGAGTGCGATGAAACCCAGGGCTACCTGATCGGCAAGCCGCTCAGCCTGATGGCGCTCCAGGAGCAGTTGGTCGCACTGGACTCGGCTGCGCAGGAGCGAACAGGCCCGCAGAGTCAGGGATAGCGCGGGCGACGGCGTGCGTCGCCCGCAGATAATCATCCACGCCAGTCAGGCACGAATAGTATCGTCACCAAAGCCAACCCACTTGTAGGTGGTCAGCGCTTCAAGGCCCATCGGGCCGCGAGCGTGCAGCTTCTGCGTGCTCACCGCCACCTCTGCGCCGAGGCCAAACTGTCCGCCGTCGGTGAAGCGCGTGGAGGCGTTAACGTAAACCGCAGATGAATCCACCTCGTTCACAAAACGGTTGGCATTGCTCAGCGTGCGGGTGAGGATGGCATCCGAGTGCTGGGTGCCGTGCTCACGAATGTGCTCAATCGCTTCATCAAGCGAGGCCACTAGCTTAACGTTGAGATCGAGAGATAAAAACTCATCGTCGTACTGCTCCGGCTTCACCGCTTCGACATGCGCCGGACCGCCCTGTAACGTTTTTAGCGCAGCCGCGTCAGCGTGCAGCGTCACACCGCTCTGCGCCATCTGTGCGCTCAGCGCAGGCAGGAAACGCCCGGCAATCTGCTGGTTCACCAGCAGTGTCTCTACGGTGTTGCAGGTGCTTGGCCGCTGAGTCTTGGCGTTGACGATAATCTTCAGCGCAGGTTCGATCTCGGCAGTGTCATCCACGTAGATATGACATACGCCAATACCGCCGGTGATCACCGGAATGGTCGACTGCTCGCGGCACAGCTTGTGCAACCCTGCCCCGCCGCGCGGGATCAGCATGTCGATGTACTTATCCATGCGCAGCATCTCGTTGACCAGCGTCCGGTCCGGGCTCTCAATCGCCTGGATAGCACCGGCAGGCAGGCCGCACTCCTCCAGCGCCTGCTGGATCACCTTCACGGTGGCAGCGTTGGTGCGCCAGGTCTCTTTGCCGCCGCGCAGGATCGCCGCGTTGCCGGTCTTCAGGCAGAGGGAGGCCACGTCAACGGTGACGTTAGGCCGCGCTTCGTAGATCACGCCGATTACGCCGAGGGGAACCCGGCGGCGCTCAATGCGCAGGCCGCTGTCGAGCAGCCCGCCGTCGATAATCTGGCCGACCGGATCCGCCAGCTTGCAGACCTGACGTACGTCATCGGCGATGCTCTTCAGGCGTTGTGGATTGAGCGCCAGGCGATCAAGCATCGCTTCGCTCAGGCCATTACGCCGGGCTTCAAGCACATCCTGATCGTTAGCCTGGATAATGTCGTGCGCCTGGGCCTCCAGATAGTCGGCGATCTTCTCCAGCACGCGGTTTTTTTCTCGGCTGGAGAGCTGCGCCAGCTTGTACGAGGCTGCTTTCGCAGCGATGCCCATCTGTTCAAGCATACGTCTGCTCCTTAACGGGTGATCATGTCGTCGCGATGGACGGCAACCGGGCCATACTCGTAGCCGAGAATGGCGTCGATCTGTTGTGAATGCTGGCCAGCGATGCGCCGCAGCGCGTCGCTGTTGTAGCGGGAGACGCCGTGGGCGATGTCCCGCCCTGCCAGATTACGAATACGGATCACTTCACCACGGGAGAAGTTGCCTGTCACGCTTTTGATCCCTTTTGGCAGCAGCGAGCTGCCTTTTTCAAGGATCGCCATCGTGGCCCCTTCGTCTACGGTGAGTTCACCCGCTGGCGGCGCGCCAAAGATCCAGCGCTTGCGGCTCTCCAGCGGTGAAGTCTGAGCGTGGAAGCGCGTCCCTACCGGCACGCCGTTCAGCGCGTCGCCAATAACGCCCGGCCTGCTGCCGGCAGCAATAATGGTCTCAATGCCCGCCCGGCAGGCGACGTCGGCGGCCTGTAATTTGGTGCCCATGCCGCCAGTGCCAAGACCGGAGACGCTGTCCCCGGCAATCGCACGCAGCGCATCGTCAATGCCGTGAACGTCGGCGATCAGCTCCGCATCTGGATTGTTGCGCGGATCGGCGGTGTAGAGGCCCTGCTGATCGGTGAGCAGCAGCAGCTTATCCGCCCCGCCCAGGATAGCAGCCAGCGCAGAGAGATTATCGTTATCGCCGACTTTGATCTCTGCGGTAGCCACGGCATCGTTCTCGTTGATCACCGGTACGATACTGTTATCCAGCAGCGCGCGCAGGGTATCGCGGGCGTTGAGGAAGCGCTCCCGGTCCTCCATATCGGCACGCGTCAGCAGCATCTGGCCCACGTGGATCCCATAGATAGAGAAGAGCTGCTCCCAGAGCTGGATCAGGCGGCTCTGCCCGACCGCCGCCAGCAGCTGCTTGGAAGCGATGGTCGCAGGCAGCTCAGGGTAGCCCAGATGCTCGCGCCCGGCGGCGATCGCCCCGGAGGTGACAATAACAATACGATGCCCTGCGGCATGCAGCTGTGCGCACTGGCGTACCAGCTCAACAATATGGGCGCGGTTCAGGCGGCGCGATCCGCCCGTTAATACGCTGGTGCCGAGTTTTACCACCAGCGTCTGGGTGTCACTCATGATTCTCTGCCGTTTTACGAATAAGGAAATGTGATGTCAGTCTGACGTTGTAACAGGAGTGAGGCCGCTTGCCAATAACCTCGGTCAAAAGGGTGAGAAATCGCTGCATGGATCGGCAAGCCTAGCGGCAGATTTTTACAGTTTTATTGCAGAAATAAATAAACACGGATTTTTAAAATTATTCCTGGATTGTCATAAATCTTTCATTTCCGAACGTTAAAACCCTCTCTGTTTTCAGCAGGTATAAGCCTGGCGAATATTAGAGCGTCTTTTGTTTAAATCGGGAATCAAAATGAAAAAGAGTACTCTGGCATTAGTGGTAATGGGTCTGGCTGCTTCCGCATCTGTACAGTCCGCAGAAGTTTTTAATAAAAATGGCAACAAGCTGGACGTTTACGGCAAAGTGAAAGCCATGCACTACTTCAGCGATGACAACAGCAACGACGGCGATAAAACATACGTTCGTTTCGGCTTTAAAGGCGAAACCCAAATTAACGATCAGATTACGGGCTTCGGTCGCTGGGAAGCGGAGTTTGCCGGTAACAACGATGAAAGCACCTCCGGACAGAAAACCCGTCTGGCCTTTGCCGGTGTAAAAATTAAAGATTTCGGCTCTCTGGACTACGGTCGTAACCTGGGCGTGCTGTACGACGTGGCGGCCTATACCGATATGTTCCCTGAGTTCGGCGGTGACGGCCTGGCCCGTACCGACAACTTTATGACCAAGCGCACCAGCGGCGTGGCGACCTACCGTAATACCGACTTCTTCGGCGTGGTAGACGGTCTGGACCTTACCCTGCAGTACCAGGGTAAAAACGAAAACGGCCGCAGCAGCGTGGTGAAACAGAACGGTGACGGCTTCGGCACCTCGCTGGCCTATGACTTCGGCGGCAGCGACTTCTCTGTTGTAGGTGCCTACGCTAACTCGGACCGCACCAACGCACAGAACCAGATGCGTCTTGGTCGCGGCGCGAATGCGGAAGCCTGGGCTGCTGGCGCGAAGTATGATGCCAACAACGTTTACGCGGCGGCCTTCTACGGCGTCTCCTACAACATGACCCCGATCTCCTCCTCGGCTGGCTTTGCCAACAAAGCGGATAACTTCGAAGCCGTGCTTCAGTACCAGTTCGACTTCGGTCTGCGTCCGTCCGTGGGCTACGTCCTGACCAAAGGCAAAGATATTGAAGGCTTTGGTGACGAAGATCTGGTCAACTATATCGACGTAGGCGCAACCTACTACTTCAATAAAAACATGTCCGCCTTTGTTGATTATAAAATCAACCAGATTGACGACGATAACCGTCTGGTTACCACCAATGACGACATCGTTGCGCTGGGCGTAACCTACCAGTTCTAATTCTTAATAATAAAAAGGCCCTTCATGTCGGTGAAGGGCCTTTTTTATTTATGGCGATTAATTAATCAGACGCTAAGTTTGAGCACATCGTTTTTAAGGTCGTCGGCTGGCTCCAGCTTTAAATCCAGCGACGTCAGCAGCTCGCGGGCGCGCCCGTGGAAAGTCTGCAGCGTCTGCTCAAGACGATCGGTCACTTCCGCATCTTTAATATCTACCGGCTCCCAGTGGCCCTCTTTATTAAAGAGGCCAAACTGGTAGGTATAGGTGAAGCGTTTTTCCTGGGCTTCCATTATCATCCACCAGCCCCAAAATTCACGCTTCTCTGGGGCAGGTTTCACGTTGACGCATACGGCAAGGCAGTCAAAAAAGAAACGGTTCCCTTCGCACTGCTCCTCGCGGATGTAAGGGCCAAGCGCCATAAACTTCTTGATCAGTCTGCTTTTCGGGTGTCCACTCGGTAACGTCATTGCGATCTCCTTTTGTGATGCAACTGTTTTACCAAATGAATGGAATTAAGTAACGCATTAACGCAATCTATGCTTCATCCAGGCAGTAATTTCCTGCAGTGACTTATCAAAATTGCGATAAACCGGCTTAAACGGGATCTCCAGCAGCTTGCCGTCGGCAGATGACGAGGCAATGAGCCGTGACTCCTCTTCGGGACTGAAGGGATCGTTTTTCCAGTAGCCGGAGAGCATTGGCGTTGGGCAACGGCGTCCCAGCAGACCCTGAGTTTTCAACGAGTAGCGGTTCAGCTCTACGCGCAGCGCCTCGTCTGAGGCATCATGCATTCCGAGACAGCTGGCCAGCACGTCGAGGTACATCTCCGGAACGCTGCTGAGGCGACTGTTATCTGTTAACAGGGAGTGCACTACCGGCCCGAGGCAGGCCACCGCCTTCAGGCGCGGTGACTCAAGATAGGCCAGCCGGACGGCAACGTTAGCCCCGAAGCGGAAGCCAAAGGCGGCGACGCGGGTGTGATCGATCCACGGGATGTCCGGCAGCGCCTTCAGCACGTGCTGGTGTAGCATGCTGGAGTCCTGGGTCAGCTTCCACTTAGAGGAGAAACCGACCGACGGCATATCAAGCGTCAGCATGGCGATGCCGTTCGGCGCAAAGTAGCGCTCAAACAGGGTGTAGTAGTCGCTCTGCAGGCTGTCGAGACCGCCACACACCAGCACCGTCGGGAACGGGCCGTCGCCTTTCGGCATGTGTAAAAACCCCACCAGCGGCGAACCACCGGGAATGGCAAACTCCAGCTGGCGCAGCGTGCCGGGCAGACGGCGAGCGGCCTCCTCATAGGCGCGGTTAGCCAGCGCCTGCGCCTGCTCGGCCAGGTCATCGCCCTTCAGGTGCGGATACGCAGCAATGCTGTAGAGATTAGAGGCGTGCAGCCACTGGCGACCGCTGAGCGCGTCCTCCTGAGTCTGGCTGGCCTTCTGCTGCCACTTCATCGCCTGGGTCGCCCACTCGTAGATCCAGTTGCCGCCGCGATAGCCCACCACCGTGTCGTAGAGATCGCTGTCGGTACGCTCGGCCTGGCTCATGACGATCCGCGCCTGCACGTCGAGGATTTCACGCGGATCGACCCCGCGCCAGACCCACAGCAGACGGTTGATCAGGCGGTACCAGTGCGGAACGTTAGCCCCGTCCAGCGCAGAGTCTATAGCAGGAGGATTGCCCCGCTGAAAACGGCGCACCAGCGTCGAGGTTTCGGGATGTTTGAATCGGGGTTTAAACAGGATCTCGCTGAGGTTAGCCTGGGACATTGCGCGCAGCCTCCATGATTACGTCACTTAATCTATTGTAACCTGCCGGACGCTAAATAACAGAACGCCCGGCATAACCGGGCGTAAAGTTAGGAAAAAAGCGGCTTAGCGGCCTGAGATAGGCGGTACAAAGACCACGCCCATGTCCCACGGCTGCTCGATCCAGGTATCCTGCGGGATGTCGATTACGTAGTCATCTACCAGCGGGCGACCGGCTGGCTTGGCGAAGATAGTCACGAAATGGGCTTTTGGATACATCTCACGGATAGCGACCGCGGTACCGCCAGTGTCCACCAGATCGTCGATCACGATAAAGCCTTCACCGTCGCCTTCGGCACGTTTCAGCACTTTCAGCTCGCGCTGGTTGTCGTGGTCGTAGCTGGAGATGCAAACGGTATCAACATGGCGAATACCTAATTCACGGGCCAGCAGGGCAGCCGGTACTAAACCACCACGGCTGACGGCAATGATGCCTTTCCACTGTTCTGACGGCAGCAGGCGCGCGGCCAGCTTGCGGGCGTGAATTTGCAACATGTCCCAGGTGACGACGTATTTTTCGCTCATGTGAAGTGTCCCAGCCTATTGTAAAACGGCTTAAATGTGTTCAGGGGAAAATGGGTTGCGCGAGATTATAGAGATCTGACGCGTTAAAAACCAGTGTTACGCGGCCCGCCCTGTGCTTTTTACATGTGTCACACTCAGACAGCCAATAAAGTGGTATTCTCACTTCTATCTCACCCGCATAGCGCGTGATGCTCTGTTATCGCTAATCCTGTGCCCTGCCCCCTTGTTTTGCAGGCCATTGACATGGAGAATCATTATGTCTGAACTGTCTCAACTATCCCCCCAGCCGCTGTGGGATATTTTTGCCAAGATCTGCTCTATTCCGCATCCTTCTTATCATGAAGAACAGCTTGCTGAACACGTTATGGGCTGGGCGAAAGAGAAAGGCTTTCATGCCGAACGCGACCAGGTTGGCAACATCCTGATCCGCAAGCCCGCTACTGCCGGTATGGAAAACCGCAAGCCAGTCGTACTCCAGGCACACCTGGATATGGTGCCGCAGAAAAACCACGACACCGTGCACGACTTCACCGTCGATCCGATCCAGCCCTATATTGACGGCGAGTGGGTAAAAGCCCGCGGCACGACCCTGGGCGCGGATAACGGTATCGGTATGGCCTCTGCGCTGGCAGTGCTGGCAGACGACGCCGTGGCCCACGGCCCGCTGGAAGTGCTGCTGACCATGACTGAAGAGGCCGGAATGGAGGGTGCCTTTGGTCTGCAGGCTGGCTGGATACAGGCCGACATCCTGATCAACACCGACTCTGAAGAAGAGGGTGAGATCTACATGGGCTGTGCCGGTGGCATCGACTTTATCTCTACCCTGGCCCTCTCCCGCGAAGCCGTTCCCGCTGGCTTTGAGACCTTCCGCCTGACGCTGAAGGGCCTGAGAGGCGGCCACTCCGGCGGCGATATTCACCTCGGTCTTGGCAACGCCAACAAGCTGCTGGCACGCTTCCTTGCTGACCACGCTGTCGAACTGGACCTGCGTCTGCTGGACTTCAACGGCGGCACGCTGCGTAACGCTATTCCGCGCGAAGCTTTCGCTACCGTTGCCGTTGCCGCAGATAAAGCTGCACAGCTCAAAGCATTGGCGGAGACCTATCAGGCTATCCTCACCAACGAGCTGGCGATCAAAGAGAAGAACCTGACCGTGCTGCTGGAGAGTACCAGCTCTGATAAAGGTGCGCTGACCTCTGCCTGCCGCGACGCGTTTGTTCGGCTGCTGAACGCGACGCCGAACGGCGTGATCCGTAACTCTGACGTTGCGAAAGGCGTGGTAGAGACCTCCCTGAACGTGGGCGTGGTGACCATGCAGGACGAAAGCGCAGAGATCATCTGCCTGATCCGCTCCCTGATCGACAGCGGTAAAGAGTACGTGGTCAGCATGCTGGAGTCGTTAGGCAAGCTGGCAGGCGCGCAGACCTCGGCGAAAGGCAGCTACCCAGGCTGGCAGCCGGATGCTAAATCTCCGGTCATGCAGCTGGTGCGTGAAACCTATCAGCGTCTGTTCGACAAAACGCCGAACATCCAGGTGATCCACGCCGGTCTTGAGTGCGGCCTGTTCAAAAAGCCATACCCGGATATGGACATGGTCTCCATCGGGCCAACCATCACCGGTCCGCACTCCCCGGATGAGCAGGTACACATCGAAAGCGTGGGCCAGTACTGGACCCTGCTGACCGAACTGCTGAAGGCGATCCCGGCGAAGTAAAGAGTCAACGCCCGCTGGCGGCTTCGCCTTACCGGGCATACGGTTCGACATGTGCAAGCCCGGTAGGCGTTAACGCCACCGGGCTTTTTTACAGCCCCAGCACTAACTGCCTTTCAAGCTGCGGATCGAGCAGCGTGACATGCAGCCCCACCAGCCGCACGCCGCGCTCCCCTCGTCGCTCGTCCCACACATTACGGGCGGTAGCGATCAGATCCTCTTTATTCAGCTGCGGCCAGACGTGCTCCTGGGTAGTCTGCTGAAAATCGTTAAACTTGAGCTTTACTCCCTGACGGGCGATCAGCAGATCCGGCTTAACGGCAGCCAGCCGCCGCTCCAGCTCCGGGTAGAGGCGCTCGATAATCTCCACGCACGCTTCCCACTCGTGAATATCTTCCGCCAGAGTGCGCTCTACGCCCACCGATTTACGCAGCCGCTCGCCGGTGATCTCTCGCTCGTCGATCCCCTGGCTGCGCTCCCACAGCACCCGGCCAAACTTGCCAAAGCGTTTGAGGAGCATGGCGAGGTCGCTCTTCTGCACATCTTCACAGGTGCGCAGGCCGAGCGTCTCCAGCTTTGCGGCCGAGACTTTGCCAACCCCCGGGATCTTCGCCAGCGGCAGCGTCTTCAGAAATGCAGGTACTTCGTCCGGGGTGATGACATACTGGCCGTTGGGCTTGTTGAGATCCGAGGCTATTTTCGCCAAAAATTTTACTGGCGCAACGCCCGCCGAGGCGGTGAGCTGCAGCTCGTTAAAGATGCTCTGGCGGATCTCCTGCGCCATCAGGGTGGCCGAGCCGTGGCAGTGCACGCTGTCAGTCACGTCAAGAAAGGCTTCATCCAGCGAGAGAGGTTCAATGCGCGAGGTATAGCGGGAGAAGATCGCCTGAATATGCCGCGAGGCTTCTTTATAGGCGTCGAAGCGCCCCGGCAGCAGAGTGAGATGCGGGCAGAGCTTGAGCGCCATTCCGGTAGGCATCGCGCTGCGTACGCCAAACTTGCGCGCCGGATAGTTAGCGGTGCTGATGACGCCTCGCCGCTCACGGCTGCCACCGATGGCGATAGGGATATCTCGCAGGGCGGGATTGTCGCGCATCTCAACCGCTGCGAAAAAGCAGTCCATATCAACGTGTATTATTTTTCGCATCTGCTTATTTTGCCTGGGAAGCCTCTGCCCTCACTGGATAAGTATACAGCTTTTGTGGCTAAAATGAGAAGCGTCGCTTATGCACAAGCTTCGCCATCGAAATTTAATAGCGCTATGATAGGGTCTGAGCAAAACAATTTGTAAACTCTGCCTGGCGGACTTGCGAAAAAATACCGGGGTGCTAATGTGAGCGCTCCTAATACAGATTACTCTGATTTCGGATCTCTTTTGCCGTCCTGGCAATGTGGTAACCGCTTTATCAAGGAACAAGTAGTATGCGCATAATCGCATTATTCATTGCGATGCTTACAATACCGTGCGTCTCGTTTGCCGGCCTGCTCAGCAGCAACAGCTCAACAACGCCCGTTAGTAAAGAATATAAGCAGCAGTTAATGGGTTCTCCGGTCTATATCCAGATCTTTAAGGAAGAGCGCACGCTTGAGCTGTACGTCAAGATGGGCGAGCAGTATCAGCTGATGGATAGCTACAAGATCTGTAACTACTCCGGCGGTCTCGGTCCGAAACAGCGCCAGGGCGACTTCAAAAGCCCGGAAGGGTTCTATACCGTTCAGCGCAGCCAGCTTAAGCCGGACAGCCGCTTCTATAAGGCGATCAACATTGGCTTTCCTAACGCCTACGATCGCTCGCACGGCTATGAAGGTAAATACCTGATGATCCACGGGGCATGCGTCTCGGTCGGTTGCTACGCCATGACCGACTCCGGCATTGATGAGATCTTCCAGTTCGTCACCGGCGCACTGGTGTTTGGCCAGCAGGGCGTGCAGGTCAGCATCTATCCGTTCCGCATGACCGACGCTAACATGGCGCGCCATAAGAACTCATACTATGCGGACTTCTGGAAGCAGCTGAAGCCTGGCTATGACTACTTCAATACCCTCCACCAGCCGCCGGTGGTCTCGGTGGTGGATGGTCGTTACGTGGTGAGCAAGCCGCTTAACAACAGCGGCGCGATCCAGCCTCAGCTGGCATCAAACTACACGCTCTCCGAGGCAAAATAGTACCCACTCCCCTGGCATGATTTTATGCCAGGTTTCATTGCCGGTGAGCGGCTGGGTAGCGATTACAGAGACCACGTCATTGAGCGTGGTCTCTTTTTGAAAGTCGATCTCAACGTCCTGATCCAGCAGCTTGGCTACGCCAAACGGCGCTCTACGGGTGATCCAAAACAGATTGGTTGAGCAGAACGCCATCACGTAGCGCCCGTCCGACAGCAGCATATTGAATACGCCCTTCTCCCGCAGCTCCCCTGCCAGCGTTGCAATGTACTTAAACACTGCCGCCATATTGCCCGGCGTGCGCGGATAGCGTGCGGTGAGCTTATGCAGCAGCCAGCAAAACGCCTTCTCGCTGTCGGTTTCACCCACCGGACGGAAGTTGCCGGTCTCCAGCGACTTGTAGCCTGTGAGCTGACCGTTGTGGGCGTAGGTCCAGTTGCGTCCCCATAGCTCACGGGTAAAGGGGTGCGTATTCTCCAGCGACACTTCGCCCCGGTTCGCCTGGCGAATATGGGCCACTACCGAGCGCGATTTGATCGGGTAGTCCTGGACCAGTTTCGCTATCGGCGAGTTATAGCTGGGCTGTGGATCCTTGAACGTGCGACAGCCTTTGCCTTCGTAAAAGGTAATGCCCCAGCCGTCTTTATGCGGCCCGGTTCCGCCACCGCGCTGAACCAGCCCGGTAAAACTAAAGCAGATATCCGTCGGCACATTGGCGCTCATCCCGAGCAGTTCACACATACCACACCTCCACAGCTTATCGGGGGCCAGGCCCCCGTACGACGTATTATGCTTTAACCATCTCTTTTTCGATCAGCTGAATCAAGATGTGGATCACTTTGATATGAATTTCCTGAATGCGATCGGCGTAGCCAAAGTGCGGAACGCGGATCTCAATGTCTGCAGTGCCAGCCATCTTGCCGCCATCTTTACCGGTCAGGGTAATGACCTTCATCCCTTTAGCACGTGCCGCTTCGATCGCTTTGATCACGTTGCCGGAGTTGCCGGAGGTGGAGATGCCCAGCAGCACGTCGCCCTCGCGGCCTACCGCTTCCACGTAGCGGGAGAAGATGTGGTCATAGCCAAAATCGTTACCGACGCAGGAGATGTGGCTGACATCAGAGATAGCGATGGCCGGGTAGCCCGGACGGTTCTCGCGGTAGCGACCGGTCAGCTCTTCAGCAAAATGCATCGCATCACAGTGGGAACCGCCGTTACCGCAGGAGAGCACTTTACCACCGGCTTTGAAGCTGTCGGCCAGCAGCACCGCCGCACGCTGAATAGCGTGAATATTGGCGTCATCCTGCAGAAAGTTAGCCAGCGTCTCTGCGGCTTCATTCAGTTCGTTACGAATCAGATCCTGGTACATAAGATGTCCTTCAGAATAGATAAATTTTACCTGCGCAGTTTACCGGATAGCACCACACGCGAGAAGCTAAAGCCATATGTATCATCCGGAGTTTTAGGTATCCGTGCCGTCTTCCCCCTCAACAATGTGAACCAGGTTGTAATTACTTTGTAAACACATTGCTAAATATAGTGGTATCCACTACAACAATAACATCCAAGTGGTCAGACCTCCTACAAGCCAGGGAGCATGTGTTTATGATGATTTTAAGTCTTGTCGCAACCGTGGTACTGATTGGCGCGCTTTTCCACCATCGCGTCAGCCTGTTTTTAAGTAGCCTGATTTTGCTGGCCTGGACCGCCGCACTTGGCGTTTCCGGCCTGTGGTCCATCTGGGTGCTGGTGCCGCTGGCGATTATACTGGTGCCGTTTAACCTACCCGCCATGCGTAAATCGATGATCTCCGCCCCCGTGTTTCGCGGCTTCCGCAAGGTGATGCCGCCGATGTCGCGCACCGAGAAAGAGGCCATTGACGCCGGGACGACCTGGTGGGAAGGCGATCTGTTCCGTGGCAATCCGGACTGGAAAAAGCTGCATAGCTATCCGCAGCCGCGCCTGAGCGCTGAAGAGCAGGCGTTTATCGACGGGCCGGTGGAAGAAGCCTGCCGCATGGCAAATGATTTTCAGATCACCCATGAGATGGCCGACCTGCCTCCCGAACTGTGGGCGTACCTTAAAGAGCACCGCTTCTTTGCGATGATCATTAAAAAAGAGTACGGCGGCCTCGAATTCTCTGCCTACGCCCAGTCTCGCGTGCTGCAGAAACTCTCCGGCGTCTCCGGCATTCTGGCGATCACCGTCGGTGTGCCAAACTCCTTAGGCCCGGGCGAACTGCTGCAACACTACGGTACTGAAGAGCAGAAGAACCACTATCTGCCGCGTCTCGCCCGTGGGGAAGAGATCCCCTGCTTTGCCCTGACCAGCCCGGAAGCGGGTTCCGATGCGGGTGCTATCCCGGATACCGGCGTGGTGTGCATGGGTGAATGGCAGGGTGAGCAGGTGCTCGGTATGCGCCTGACATGGAACAAACGCTATATTACGCTGGCCCCTATCGCGACCGTGCTGGGCCTGGCCTTTAAACTCTCTGACCCGGAAAAACTGCTGGGCGGCGACGAAGAGCTGGGGATTACCTGCGCCCTGATCCCGACTACCACACCCGGCGTAGAGATTGGCCGTCGTCACTTCCCGCTTAACGTTCCGTTCCAGAACGGCCCGACCCGCGGCCAGGATATCTTTGTGCCCATCGACTACATCATTGGTGGACCCAAAATGGCCGGCCAGGGCTGGCGGATGCTGGTGGAGTGCCTGTCAGTGGGTCGCGGCATTACCCTGCCGTCCAACTCCACCGGCGGTCTGAAGTCTGCTGCGATGGGTATCGGCGCTTACGCCCATATTCGCCGCCAGTTCCGCATTGCCATCGGTAAGATGGAGGGGATCGAAGAGCCGTTGGCACGCATCGCCGGAAACGCCTACGTGATGGATGCCGCCGCGTCGCTGATCACCTACGCTATCGTGCTGGGTGAAAAACCGGCCGTGCTCTCTGCCATCGTCAAATATCACTGTACCCACCGCGGCCAGCAGTCAATTATTGATGCCATGGATATCGCCGGAGGGAAAGGTATCATGCTTGGCGAAGGCAACTTCCTTGCCCGTGGCTATCAGGGTGCACCTATCGCCATTACCGTTGAGGGTGCAAACATCCTCACTCGCAGCATGATGATCTTCGGCCAGGGGGCAATCCGCTGCCACCCTTACGTGCTGGATGAGATGGCCGCTGCCCAGAGCAACGATCTCAACGCCTTTGACAAGCTGCTGTTTAAACACATTGGCCATGTAGGCAGCAACACGGTACGGAGTTTCTGGCTGGGCCTGACCCGAGGCCTGACCAGCAGCACCCCAACCGGAGATGCGACCCGTCGTTACTATCAACATATCAACCGTCTGAGCGCCAATATGGCCATGCTGTCGGATGTCTCTATGGCGGTGTTGGGCGGCAGCCTGAAACGGCGGGAACGTATCTCGGCGCGGCTGGGGGACATTCTTAGCCAGCTCTACCTTGCCAGCGCGACGCTGAAACGCTATGACGACGAGGGGCGCCACGAAGCCGATCTGCCGCTGGTCCACTGGGGTGTGCAGGATGCGCTCTATAAAGCGGAGCAGGCGATGGACGATCTGCTGGCGAACTTCCCGAGCCGTGGCGTAGCTGCCCTGCTGCGAGCAATCCTCTTCCCAACCGGGCGTCACTACCTTGCCCCGTCGGACAAGCTGGATCACCAGGTAGCGAAGATCCTGCAAACGCCGTGTGCGACCCGATCCCGCATTGGCCGTGGTCAGTATCTGACGGCAAGCGAGCATAACCCGGTTGGCCTGTTAGAAGACGCCCTGCTGGACGTTATTGCAGCGGATCCGATCCACCAGCGCATCTGTAAAGAGCTGGGTAAAAACCTGCCGTTTACCCGTCTGGATACGCTGGCTAACGACGCGCTGGCCCGGGGAATTATCGACTATGACGAAGCGCGGATCCTGATCAAAGCCGAAGAGAGCCGTCTGCGCAGCATTAACGTTGATGACTTTGAGCCAGACGCGCTGGCAACCCAGCCGGTCAAGCCTCAACGCCCTCTCCTGCCAGAAAAAGTGCGCAAAATCGAAGCTGCGTAACGTTTACTGTGTTGCTACCAACCCTGCCCCCGGGCAGGGTTTTTTATTGCCACACAATCGCGTTTTGCCGTGGTAGAGTGTTTGAACGCTTCAAAAATGGGGAGACTCATCGTGCCTGGTTTGAAAATTACGCTGTTGCAACAGCCGCTGGTGTGGATGGATGGTCCAGCTAACCTGCGCCACTTCGATCGTCAACTGGAAAATATTATTGGGCGCGACGTTATCGTTCTGCCGGAGATGTTCACGACGGGTTTCGCTATGCAGGCCGCACAGCAGTCGCTGCCGCAGAGTGACGTTATCGCCTGGATGCACGCCAAAGCGCAGCAGACGAATGCCCTGATAGCCGGGAGTGCGGCGCTGCAGAGCGATCGCGGTGCGGTAAACCGATTCCTGCTGGTCGAACCGGAGGGGAAAGTGCATATCTACGATAAGCGCCATCTGTTCCGCATGGCCGATGAGCATCACCACTACGAGGTGGGCACCGAGCGGGTAGTCTTTGAGTGGCGTGGCTGGCGCATTCTGCCTCTGGTCTGCTACGACCTGCGCTTCCCGGTCTGGTCACGCAACCGCAACGACTACGACCTCGCCCTGTACGTAGCTAACTGGCCTGCGCCGCGTTCGCTGCACTGGCAGGCACTGCTGGTGGCACGGGCCATTGAGAACCAGGCCTATGTGGCGGGCTGTAACCGCGTTGGCACCGATGGCAACGGGCATCACTATCGCGGCGACAGCCGAATCGTCAGCCCACAGGGTGAGATCCTCGCTACCGCAGAGCCGCATCAGGCGACGCGTATCGATGCCGAGCTGTCGCTGGCCGCACTGAAAGATTATCGCGAAAAGTTCCCGGCCTGGCAGGATGCCGATCCCTTTACGCTGGAGAAGTGATGTTACTGATGGGTGGGAAAACGCCCGTTTAAAGCGCGAAAACGACGAAGGCCTGAGTCATTACTGA
>JBCNNW010000120.1:0-10804 GCA_039594205.1 Pseudescherichia sp.
CTGCTGTTTGGACATCTGCTGAAGATCAACATCCTGCTCGGCAGCGTGTTTGGCGGCATTTTTATTGGCCTGACCTTTAACGGTGGGATCGGTGTGCTGGAGTCCTATACCGAGCGGGTAGCGCGTCAGAGCCAGTTTGAGTTTGGCAAAGCGCGGATGTGGGGTTCGCTGGGCTGGGCGGTGGCGACATTTTTCGCCGGGCTGCTGTTTAATATTGATCCAAAGCTCAACTTTGCGGTAGCAAGCTGCTCCGGGCTGGTGTTTCTGCTGCTGCTGGCCCGGCTGCGGGTCTCCTCTGCGCCCCATGCCATGCAGGAGGCGGTGGCCGGCGGCAAAGTGACGCTGCAGGATGCGCTGCGTCTGCTGATCCTGCCGCGTTTCTGGGCGCTGGTGTTCTTCGTCGTCGGCACCTGTGTTTACGGCGTATACGATCAGCAGTTCCCGGTCTATTTCTCCTCACAGTTTGCCACGCCGCAGGAAGGCAATGCGATGTATGGCTATCTCAATTCATTTCAGGTGTTTCTTGAGGCCGCCGGAATGTTTTGTGCCCCGTGGCTGGTGAACCGCGTCGGCGCTAAAAATGGCTTGATTTTCGCCGGTATGGTAATGGCGATGCGCATGATTGCCTCCGGGCTGGTAGAGGGACCGCTGCTGATCTCCATTACTAAACTGCTTCACGCCGTCGAGCTGCCGGTGCTGCTGGTGGCGATCTTCAAATACAACAGCCTGAATTTCGATAAGCGCCTCTCATCAACGCTCTATCTGGTGGGCTTCGCCTGCACTAGCTCGGTGATCGCCTCGGTGCTGTCGCCTCTGGCAGGCTACAGCTACGAAAAATATGGCTTCGCTGAATCCTATCTCTTTATGGGACTGCTGGTGTTCGGCATTACCTTTATCTCCATGTTTTTACTGCGATCCAACAATGCTTCGGCGGATCCGCAGGTACCACAACTTTCCGCTATCTGACTGATAAGAGTGAAGACTATGACCTACTCAATTGCTGACGCTGAACAGGAACTCAAGGTAAAGCACAATGCGCTTAACCTGCGCTGGTACCCTCGCTACCATCTGGCCGCCAGGGCGGGGTGGATAAACGATCCCAACGGCCTGGTATGGTTTGACGGCTGGTATCACGCTTTCTATCAGCATCATCCCTACTCTACCCAGTGGGGACCGATGCACTGGGGGCATGCGCGCAGTCAGGATCTGGTTCACTGGGAACATCTGCCGGTAGCGATCGCTCCGGAAGGCCCGGAGGACAAAGACGGCTGCTTTTCCGGCTCGGCGGTAGTGGACGGCGACACGCTGGCGCTTATCTACACCGGGCATAAATTCCACGGTGATGCCGATAACGAAGATAACCTTTATCAGGTGCAGTGCCTGGCAACCAGCCAGGACGGCATTCACTTTGAACGTCAGGGCATGGTGGTTGATACGCCGCCGGGGGTGCATCACTTCCGCGATCCGAAGGTTTGGCGCGAAGGAGAGAGCTGGTACATGATCGTCGGTGCCCGTGCGGGCGAGACCGGGCAGGTGCGGCTGTATCGTTCGCCGGATCTGCGGCAGTGGCAGGAGGAGGGCATTCTTGATGAAGCCGAGGCCGGAATGGGCTTTATGTGGGAGTGCCCGGACCTCTTTACTCTCGGTGACAAGCGGGTACTGATGTTCTCCCCGCAGGGCATGGACGCTCAGGGTTTTAAAAACCGCAATCTGTTCCAGAGCGGCTATCTGCTGGGTGACTGGCAGCCTGGACAGCCGTTTGTCCGCGCCGGTGAGTTTGTCGAAATGGATCACGGCCACGACTTTTATGCCCCGCAGAGCTTCCTGACCCCGGACGGGAGACGGATTGTAATTGGCTGGCTGGATATGTGGGAGTCGCCGCTGCCGGAGCAGCAGGACGGCTGGGCCGGAATGCTATCACTCCCGCGCGAGCTGAGCCTCAGCACGGACAATCGGGTAGAGATGCGCCCGGCAAAAGAGGTGGAAAGCCTGCGCCAGGGCTGGTATCCGTGGCCGGTCAGCACGCTGAACAATCAGCAGATTGGTGTGGCAGAAAACGCCGAGGCTATGGAGGTGGTGCTGAACTGGAAATGTGCTGACAGTACTGCTGAACAGTATGGACTGCGTCTGGGCGATGGTCTGCGAGTATATGTTGATGCGCAAATGGCGCGTCTGGTGCTGGAACGTGACTATCCGCAGCACGGTTTATGCGGCACGCGCAGCGTGCCGGTAATGCTCGACCATAATCTTAGCTTGCGCATATTTATCGATAGCTCATCCGTAGAGGTATTCGTAAATAATGGCGAAGCGTGTCTTAGCAGTCGTATATATCCAGACGCCGGGTGCCGGGATTTGCATCTGTTCGCCTGGAGCGGCGACGCCACGTTGTCCGACGCAGGTGCCTGGCAGCTTAAATAAATAATATAAACGCAAGTAATAACCCGTCCTTGATGATGGGCGGGTTATTGCTGGCTGTAGCGCCGAGTATATCCCTGGGTAATAAGTTACTGGTGACTTAATAATAAAAAAGGTTTCCCTATGAAAATAATCTGGGTTGGTTGTATGTTGACGTCTGTATTCAGCGGGGTGGTGGGTGCACAGGATAACCTCTCTTTGGAAGCGCGGCTGGCGCAAATGGAAAACAGACTGAAAGCTACCGAAGCGCGCGCCGCCAGTGCAGAGGCGGAGATCCGCGCGTTAAAGCAGCAGGAGGCCCCGCGCACGGCGGTTACCGCGGCGACCCCAAAACCCACCCTACAGGTTAACGATTCCGGCACTTTAAAATTCTATGGCGATGTGGAATTTAATATGGACGGAGCCAGCCGAACCGGCGGACTGACATCACTTAAAACCAGCGCCAATAAAAATTGGACGCCGGGTGAAAAAGAGCGCTGGGATATTAACGGGCGCATTCTTCTTGGCTTTGACGGCATGCGTAAAGGGAGTGATGGAAAATATGCCGGTTTCAGCGTCCAGCCGCTGGCGGACATCAACGGTAAAATGAATCTCGACGATGCAGCTTTTTTCTTTGGTCAGCAGGATGACTGGAAAATTAAAATTGGTCGCTTCGAAGCCTGGGATATGTTCCCGCTGAATCAGGACACTTTTATTCAATACTCCGGTAATACCGCTAACGATCTTTACAGTGACGGGTACGGCTACATCTATATGATGAAAGAGGGGCGAGGACGCAGCAACAGCGGCGGTAATTTCCTGCTCAGTAAAAACCTGGATAACTGGTATTTCGAGGTCAATACGTTGGTCGAGGACGGCAGCGCCCTGTTTGTCGATCAGAATTACCATGGCAACGTGCTGGATAACCGTAAAAACGTCGTGTATGTGCGCCCGGTGGCGGCATGGCAGTCAGGCCCGTGGTCGGTGGCCGCCGCGCTGGAGAGCAACCTGGTGAATAACGCCTATGGCTATCAGCAGGAGAATGGCCGCTTCAGGGATCAGTCCAGCCGCACCGGTTATGGCATGACCATGAGCTGGAATACGCTTAAGGCCGACGCGGAAAACGGCGCGGTGGTGAATTTGAGCACCGCCTACCTTGATGCGGCTGACGAGAAAGACTTCAGCACCGGCATTAATGCGTTATGGCACCGCGTCGAGCTGGGCTACATCTATGCCCACAACAAAATTGACCAGTTCAATATGGCAGGCGTCAGCGCGGACTGCGACAGCGACTGCGCGATCTTAGCTCCAGGCCGCTATGACATTCACACCATCCATACCTCATGGCAACTGCCGAACATTATGGATATGCCAAATTTCAACATCTACCTTGGGGCTTACGCCTCCTGGCTGGACTCGTCGGCGGCGCAAACCGGCAACGACGATGAACGCTACGGCGCACGGGTTCGCTTTAAATATCTGTTCTGATAATAATTTCGGTAAGGGGAGTTTATGAAAATCTGGGCATTAGGTGACGCGGTCATTGACCTCCTGCCACAGGGAGAGATGCAGTACACCGCCTGTGCAGGCGGCGCACCGGTTAACGTTGTCGTCGGAGCCGCGCGTCTGGGGTGTGAGAGCGGTTTTATCGGCAGAGTGGGCGACGATCCGTTTGGTCATTTTCTAAGTAACACGCTGGCAGAGGAGGGCGTTGATACCCAGCCAATGCAGTTTGACGCGCAGCACCGTACCAGCACGGTGCTGGTCTCACTCGGGGATGAGGGCGATCGCAGCTTTACCTTTCTGGTCGATCCTTCCGCCGACCAGTTTTTAACAGCGGATACTCTCCCGGCATTTGGAAACGATATTCTGCATTTTTGTTCCCTGGCGCTGGTGGCAACCGCATGTCGCGAAACGCTGGTGCGTGCTATCAGCCATATCAAGCATCGCGGTGGGCTATTGAGCTTTGATATTAATCTGCGTGCGCAGATGTGGCCCGATGCTCAGGAGATGTTAGACACCGTGCGCCATTTTGCTCATCAGGCCGATATTCTCAAGCTTTCGCAGGAGGAGCTGTACTGGTTAGCCGGCACCTCGCAGCATGAAAAGGCACTGGAGATCCTACGAGGCTATCCTTCACGTCTGAAGGTGGTGACCTGCGGGTCTGACGGGGCGATGGTGTTATGGCAGGGCCAGCTGGTTCAGGCCAGCGCGTTCCAGGTTGAAAGTCTGGATACCACCGGCGCTGGCGATGCATTTATCGCAGGTTTACTGGCGAGTGTGGCACAGGGTAATACCTTAGGCGATCTGACCCAGCTCAAACAGGCGATGACGCAGGCCAGCGCCTGTGGCGCGCTGGCAACCACGGCGAAGGGGGCGTTAGCCGCGCTGCCTGATGCCCAGGGTGTGGCGGCATTCAGGGCATCCGCATCTGCGCTCGTGTTTAATTCTGGGGAGATTAGTTAGCCTGAAACGCGAACGTAAACTAACGCCGCCGGTGAGCGGCGCTTTTCCACTGCGCTCTATTTTGCTGATGCCATGGCTTCTTTTACATAATGTGCGATAGAGATGTTGTGTTCACGCCCCACTGCCGCAATAAACGTTTGCAGACGCTCTGACGATGAATAAAGCGTATTCGCAACGAGGGTATCGAAGTCATGCTGGGTGAAGCGATCGTTACCTTTCGCCGTTGATCGCTGAAGCAAAGTGTGGGCAATGACATAGAGAACGGCGCGCCTGTAATTATCCGAAAGCAGGACATCCAGATCGAGCTGGTCAATGTCAAACGTAAAGCTGAAGCTCACAAAGCCCGAGTCAACAGGCAGCGAGTAGGTCAGCCTGTCGCCTGACCGATCGACATGAGGTTCATATCCGTCGCCCATAAGCCGTATTGGCTGCATAGCAATTTTCTCCTCGGGCAGAATAGGGGTAACAAATAAGTTAAACTATATCCTTTGTTGTAATTATTTTCGCAAATCCAGCCTCAAGTAGTCCAAGTGTCACATTAAGAATGGTTTTGGCTTCAAGGTTTGACTCCTGGAGTGCAAAACTGATTACGGCATCCTTTACCACCGTCATTTTCAAACCTAAATCCGCGCCAGCCCTGACGGTAGAATTGACACAAAAGCCCGCTACGGCACCAATAACAACGCACTCATCAAGGTGGTTGATTTTCAGGTGAGAAAAAAGCTCGGTTGAGCTGAAGGCTGAAGAGGTGTTTTTTATCATTACGGTTTCACCTTGCTCCGCCTCAAACGCGTCCATGACGTGAGCGAGCAGGGAGTGTTGGTGTAGAGACGAACCCTCTTCAGGCGTCTGATGACGAATATGAATAACCGGATCACCAGCGCTTCTGAATTTTTTTAATATGCTCTCCATGTTATCCACGGCATTATCAGGATACATTCCAATGCCATTATTAATTCTGTCTACAATAAACTTTTGCATGTCGATGATAATCAGGGCCGCAGTCATCATTTTTCCTTTTAATTTTGTCACACATCAAAAAAAGACAAACCATCCTGGTCGATCGCCTTAGACGCGTCTGCCATTAAGATTAATGGATAAGTGCTAACGCTCTGTCAAGCTCGTCACGTTCATGACCATGCCTTGTTTTGCATAACCCCTACCAATTTCGGTTGGTTATTGAAAAAGTATCTAAAGGTACTATGCCACCTCTCGCCGTGTAGAGAGGTCGAGAATTTGTAAATGAACTGCTGATGAATACGCTTTTGCCTGTTCATTTATGAGCGCCTCGTCTTTATGCATTATCGCCCCCTGACAGGGGAGGATCGCTGTTTGTAAGAGCCTAAAATGGACACTCGGTCGATCAATCTCAGAGGAAAGAAGATGAAGAAGTATCTATTTGCTTTACCTGCCGTACTGTATGTAGCCTTGCCATGTTTACTCTCTCCTGCCCATGCCGCACCGGCGGTTCGTTCGGTTGATGTGAAATCTTTTGATGTCGCAGGCGTTAAGACCGGCATGAGCGTTGAAGAGGCACGTGCTGCCATGCAGAAGAACTTTGGCGTATCTGCAGACGCAATAAGAACCTCTACGTTCCGCAAAGATCAGATAGCTTATCTGGTCACCGGCAATATAGAAGTTTCAAACCTTATCTATGAAAAGGATGGCACCCGTATGCAGGTGAGCTTTGAACCGCGTGTGCCATACGATAAGAATAATCCCATGGCCGTATCGTTAATTAACTACGACATTCCATGGACCAAGGAGAATGAAACGGCCATGAAGGAAGCGGCGATCGCAAAATATGGACCGATTTCAACCGGCGGAATGGCCCCGGAGTGGTGTGACAAACCCCTGCCGACCTCAGGCATGGGATGCGAGCCAGACTCTGCCACGCTTAAAGTGGGGAGCACGCATTTAAGTCTGTATGATCCAGCATGGAAAAATGCGGTGAGCAAATTTATGGATCAAAGACGCGCTACAAAACCTCAATTTTAATCAGGTTAAAAGGCTATTACCCTCTCTTTTTTAGGGTTAAAGAAAAGGTGAAGCTTTTATAAAAAACGGCCCTTCTGAAATAAAATCCAGTACTTCAGAAGGGTGACCAGATGGTCATCGTTACAAAGAACATGCACAGCATAGAGTAATTCAAGCGAATAGATACTGTAATTATAAAAAAGAGAGTAACTGTATCTTTACTTCTGTCATAAAGCCTCTTTTTTCGTTTTACAGATAAAATTTATAGATACAGTTGAGAGAGGATGAGAGCTAGCATGTGCATTAGAGGGGGAGTGGTGTCGTCCTTGACAACTTCTCCAGCCGGTAACGCCTGAGCGTAACCGTAAGGTTATCTTCATCGTTTTCCGGCCGGAGCCGGTCTACGTCTAAGTGTATCCGTTCTACTCGTCGTTCAGGCCGCTAAGGGTCTTAATATAAGGCACGGACTCCGCATCAATCCCAGTAAGGTCAACATTCACCAGCCAATTTCTGGCTTCAAAGATCGAATAGATCCGCTCATCACTTACGCTGGACTCAGCCATGCGGGAGAGTTCATTAATAAGCGATTTGACTTCAATATCCTGCTCTTTGAGGGCGAGAGAGAGTGCCGCTTCTCCAATTATGACGTAGCCTTTCTCGTCGTGTTGAATAGACAATAAAAATCCTCCACTTTTATTGATGATAACCTCATATTTAAGGCTAGCTTAAGTACCCATAGCTGCATTCAGATTTTGTGACTATCTGCGTTTACTGTCCTGGCTTGAAGCACTCTACACTGCAAGCGCAGCAACGATGGCGGGTTCCAGTTTCTCCGGCGTGGTGAATGGGGCAAAACGCTTGAGTGGTTTGCCGTCGCGTCCGATCAGGAACTTAGTGAAGTTCCACTTTATTCTTCCACCCATCACGCCAGGTAGTTCAACTTTTAAAAAGCGAAACAGCGGATGCGTAGCGGCACCGTTGACCTCTACTTTCTCGAACATGGGGAAGCTCACACCGTAGTTGATGTGGCAGGTCTGGGTAATTTCGTCGACGCCGCCGGGTTCCTGAGAACCAAACTGGTTGCAGGGGAAGCCAAGCACCATCAGTCCCTGGGCGGCATACTTTTTGTAGAGCGCTTCAAGGCCAGCGTACTGTGGGGTGAAGCCACAACGGCTGGCGGTATTCACCACCAGTACCAGCTTGCCTGCGTAATCGGCCATCGAGACAGGCTGACCATGCAGGCTGGTGGCAATAAGTTGATAAAAGGGGGCCATGTTGACATCCTCATAGCAGAATCAGGTAGTTTGACAGAAGCAGTACAATGGCTTATATCTCATTGGTGAGAATTAATTCTCGTATTAGAGATGTTAGCATGGATAATCAAAATTACAGACAAAAGTTAGCAACACGCCTTGCTGCACTCCGCTTGCAGCACAACCGAACGCTTGAAGAGCTTTCAGCTCTATCGGGTATTAGCAGAGCCACCTTATCACGGATTGAACGCGGTGAGGTCAGCCCTACGGCTGAAGTGCTTAACCAGCTCTGCACCGTATATGGAATGACGATGTCACGGCTTCTGGCTGAGGTTGAACAGGCGGCTGATAATCTTTTCAGGGTGGAGGAGCAACACCTGTGGCGAGATGAGCGCAATGGATTTGAACGGCGAATGGTGCTACCGCCTTCCAGTCAGTATAGATGTGAGCTTATCGAAGGGAAATTGCGTCCGGGGGCTTACATTGAATATCAAAATCCGCCGGTGCTGGGGCTTGAGCACTATCTTTGGTTAAGTGCAGGAGGTTTAACTATTAAGGTAGATACTGAAATATGGACGTTAAAAAAGGGCGACAGTTTACGGTTTCATTTATCTGGAACCTCATCATTCAGCGCTAATGAGAGCCTTGGGGCACACTATCTTTTGGTGGTATGTAAATCATGATTAAATATAAATGGGTTTGTGCTGCCGAGGCACATCAAAACTTAACAGAGTTAGGTGACGTATTACAGGCCTGTGTAAAAGATGGTGCAAGCGTAGGTTTTACTCATCCAGACGATCGTCTGGCGATCGATCGCTTCTGGAAGGATAAAATCAACGGCCTTGCCAGCCAGGCGTGTGAATTGCTCATCGCCCACGATAACAATCGTCTGGTTGGAACGGTTATAATTAACTACTGCGGTATGCCAAACGGCAGCCATCGTGCTGAAATTGCTAAATTACTGGTCCACCCGCATGCGCGTCGTCAGGGCATTGCCAGACAATTAATGAATCAGGCAGAGCAAAGAGCGTGGGAAAAAGGACTCTCTCTACTCGTCCTGGATACACGTAGTGGTGATGTAGCCAGTGCATTATATCTTTCACTTGCCTGGCAGATGGCCGGGTCGATACCCTGCTATGCAAGGTCTATTGAAAACACCCTGGATGCGACGACCTATATGTATAAATTATCGCCACAGATTTGACCTGATTTAAGACCTGCTATTACGTTCATACTATGCTTAAATTTGAGTGCTGGAGTAAAAGGCATTATTGCGAATTTACTGCTTATCCAGCGGATTAACTATGAAAAATATTAATGTATTCGGGTTGGATAGCTTAATCATCCTCTACTTTGGGCAGGATTATGATCTGTTCGGGAGCGGTGAAAGCGTGGAGGCACAAATTGATGCCTGGATTGCTGACACTCCGCCAGCTTTACGGCAGGGTTTGACAGGGGATATTGAGCAGTTTATCCAGGAAAGCAATAACCTCGAAGAGGATTTTGAAACCCGTTATGGCGCGGAATTCTCTACGGAGTTGTGGGGCACTACTCCAGTCGATTTTCTCAGCTTGTTGAGAACAAGGGTGCTTAACTCCCTCTATTAATGCTTATGCCAGAACTTTAAGATCTCAACGTTCGTAAAGGACATTAGAGATTTTACAGGTGAAAACGGAAAATATCCCAGGTAAAACCACGCTTTACAAAATTGCCCTGTTTCGTCAGGTTTCTTCTGACGTGAGCCGTGTTTGACTCAAGGTCGATATCGTCAGGGAGTTTGTTACCGTACTTGCAGGGCTTTACCCGACGCACCGGATTAGCGAGCCGCCGATCACGCGTGACATACTGGCCCGCTGCCTTGATTTTATCACTTGATTAAGTGAAACGCGGACTCAGCCATTCGCAAATAGCTGCTACATCGCTCAGTTGAAATAACAGCACAGAGCGGACATTCTGATTATGAACAAAAGATAAATTTTACAGCAAGATGTTTACCCTGCTACTATACCCCCCTACAGTATAGGAGGGCGTATGCCACACTCACCCGAAGATAAAAAGCGCATCCTTACCCGTGTTCGCCGCATTCGTGGCCAGGTCGACGCCATTGAACGGGCGCTGGAGTCGGGCGAACCCTGCATCGCAATTTTACAACAGATCGCCGCCGTGCGCGGGGCTGCTAACGGCCTGATGGGCGAGATGGTCGAAATTCACCTTAAAGATGAGTTGGTCAGCGGCGAGACAACGCCCGACCAGCGCGCGGTAAGAATGGCAGAAGTCGGCCATCTTCTGCGCTCTTATCTAAAATAATTACTACTGTTCACATAAGGGAAGCGAGTTTATGAAATCACGTGCGGCTGTTGCCTTTGGGCCAGGTCAACCACTGAAAATTGTTGAAATCGACGTAGCGCCACCGAAGAGAGGTGAGGTGCTGGTTAAGATCACCCACACCGGCGTCTGTCACACCGATGCGTTCACCCTCTCTGGGGACGATCCGGAAGGCGTCTTCCCGGCGGTGCTCGGTCACGAAGGCGGCGGCGTGGTGGTAGAGGTGGGCGAGGGCGTGACCAGCCTGCAACCCGGCGACCACGTTATTCCTCTCTATACCGCCGAGTGCGGCGAGTGTAAGTTCTGTAAATCTGGCAAGACCAACCTCTGCCAGGCCGTACGCGCCACTCAGGGCAAAGGTCTGATGCCGGACGGCACCACCCGTTTCT
>JBCNNW010000121.1:0-10380 GCA_039594205.1 Pseudescherichia sp.
CCTCCATTCTGACCTGTATGCCTGACAGCGAAGTGGACGTGCTCTACGGTATCGGTGGTGCGCCAGAAGGCGTGGTCTCCGCCGCCGCCATCCGTGCGCTGGACGGTGACATGCAGGGCCGTCTGCTGGCACGTCATCATGTCAAGGGCGACAGCGAAGAGAATCGCCGCATTGGCGAGCAGGAGCTGGCGCGCTGTAAAGAGATGGGCATTGCGGCGGACAGCGTGCTGCAGCTGGGCGACATGGCGCGCAACGATAACGTGATTTTTTCCGCCACCGGTATCACCAAGGGCGATCTGCTCGACGGCATTACCCGCAAGGGCAATATGGCCACCACCGAAACCCTGCTAATCCGCGGTAAATCCCGCACTATCCGCCGCATTCAATCGATTCACTATCTCGATCGCAAAGATGCGGACGTACAGCGCCACATTCTCTAAGGTCATTTGATCAATCGAGCTTTCCGGCCCGCTCGGGCTGGAAAAGTTCGCTTTAAGCGACGAAGATAAGGTTATACAGAACAGGAGACGATCATGGCGGATTGGGTTACAGGAAAAGTTACGAAGGTTGAATTTTGGACCGACGCGCTCTTTAGTCTCACCGTTCATGCTCCCATCCACCCCTTCAAAGCGGGCCAGTTTGCCAAGCTGGGCCTGGAGATTGACGGCGAGCGTGTGCAGCGCGCCTACTCCTACGTTAACGCCCCCAGCGATCCGAATCTGGAGTTTTATCTGGTTACCGTCCCGGATGGCAAGCTCAGTCCGCGCCTTGCGGCGCTGAAGCCGGGCGATGAGGTGCTGATCGTGAGCGAAGCCGCTGGATTCTTTGTGCTGGAGGAGATCCCCGCGTGTGAAACGCTGTGGATGCTGGCTACCGGGACAGCCATCGGTCCCTATCTCTCCATTCTGCAGGAGGGGAAGGATCTGGAGCGCTTCAAAAACCTGGTGCTGGTTCATGCCGCGCGCTATGCCGAGGATCTCAGCTATCTGCCGCTGATGCTGGAGCTGCAAAAGCGCTATGAGGGTAAACTGCGCATCCAGACGGTGGTCAGCCGTGAAACGGTAGCTGGCTCGCTGCACGGTCGCGTACCGGCGTTAATTGAAAGCGGTGAGCTGGAGCGCGCCGTCGGGCTGACGATGCGGGCGGAAGAGAGCCATGTGATGCTGTGCGGAAATCCACAGATGGTGCGTGATACTCAGCAGCTGCTGAAAGAGACCCGGCAGATGGCCAAACACCTGCGCCGTCGTCCGGGCCATATGACCGCCGAGCACTATTGGTAACGAAGGGAATGGATTACTAACGGAACTTAACGTCCAGCGTCGTTTTACCAAACTTGTTTTCACCCGGCGTGCCGAGAAACGCGCCGAGGTCGACCAGCAGCATGACCAGGATTAGCGTCGGGATAAAGCGGCCTACCGCCCACGTCCAGACGCCGCCCAGTATATCCCAGCGCCCGGCCAGCAGCATCCACGCCAGTATCAGCAGCAAGGCCCAATAGCCTGACTTACCGCGATCGTGCAGCCGTTTTACCACCACGCAGGTGGTGGGCCAGAGCAAGCTCACCAGCGCAAATGCAGCCAGCTGGAGATCCACCAGCCCGCTTCCCGCCAGCGAAAAAAGTGCCACCATCGACAGCGCCCAGAGCGCTATCCAGATCCAGAAGTCACGGCGCCCAATACGCCCTTTAAATGAGAATAACCACTGCTGTATGGTCATGTAAGGTTCCTTATAATCGTAGTGCTGCGTAGTTTACCTTAGTCAGGTCAGCTTTTGACAAGCCAGACGGTTATCGTTTTAATCGGGATAGCTAAACAGAGGGAGAGATCATGAAAAAGTGGAGCGTATTACTGGCCTGGCTGGCATTTTGCCTGCCCGCGCTGGCGGTAGAGGTTCCCCAGGCAGCCACCGCCCCCTACCTGCTGGCAGGTGCGCCGACCTTCGATCAATCTATTAGTCAGTTCCGGGAGAAGTTTAACGCCGACAATCCCACGCTGGCGCTTAATGAGTTTCGCGCCATTGATTCACGTAGCGACCGCGCTAACCTGACGCGGGCCGCCAGTAAGATCAACGAGTCGCTCTATGCCTCAACGGCTCTGGAGCGCGGCACGCTAAAGATCAAGTCGATGCAGATCACCTGGCTGCCCGTTCAGGGGCCGGAGCTTAAAGCGTCGAAAGCCAAAGCGCAGGAGTATATGGCGGCGGTACTACGCGCCTTTTCGCCGCAGCTGAGCAAAGCCAATAGCCTGCAAAAAGTGCAGAAGCTGCTGAACAGAGGCAAAGGCAAAGCCTGGTATGCCGAGACGGAGGGCGCACTGCGCTATGTTGCTGCAGATAACGGTGAAAAAGGGCTGACCTTCGCTGTTGAACCGATTAAGCTGACGCTATCTGATAGTGCTGAAGGTAACAATTAATGATAAAAAGCAAAGCCTTTGCAGGGATGAATCTCTATACTGTTTGACAACCATGCTGCCCGTAAAAGGCAGCCATATTCCTTGATTCGCTGACAAAGCGTGGAGAATAAAAATGCGACATCCTTTAGTGATGGGTAACTGGAAGCTGAACGGCAGCCGCCATATGGTAAACGAGCTGGTAGCTAACCTGCGTAAAGAGCTGGCTGGCGTTACCGGCTGCGGCGTGGCGATCGCGCCGCCGGCAATGTATCTGGATCTGGCGAAACAGGCCGCAGCGGGCAGCCATATTATTCTTGGCGCACAGAACGTTGACGTGAACCTCTCCGGTGCTTTTACCGGTGAAACTTCCGCTGAGATGCTGAAAGATGTTGGCGCGCAGTACATCATTATCGGTCACTCTGAGCGTCGCACCTACCACGCCGAGTCTGACGAGCTGATTGCGAAGAAATTCGCCGTGCTGAAAGAGCAGGGTCTGATCCCGGTGCTGTGCATCGGTGAAACCGAAGAAGAGAACGAAGCGGGTAAAACCGAAGAAGTGTGCGCGCGTCAGATTGACGCCGTGCTGAAAACCCAGGGCGCAGCAGCGTTCGAAGGCGTAGTGATTGCCTACGAACCGGTATGGGCTATCGGTACCGGCAAATCAGCGACCCCGGCGCAGGCCCAGGCGGTGCATAAATTCATCCGTGACCACATTGCGAAAGCTGACGCGAAAGTCGCTGAGCAGGTGATCATTCAGTACGGCGGCTCGGTTAATGCCTCTAACGCGGCTGAACTGTTCACCCAGCCGGATATTGACGGCGCGCTGGTTGGCGGTGCTTCCCTGAAAGCTGATGCGTTTGCAGTGATTGTGAAGGCAGCGGAAGCGGCTAAGCAGGCGTAATTGATATTGTAACGGCGGGTGGCGCTATGCTAACCCGCCCTACGGTAATGTAGGCCCGGTAAGCGTAAGCGCCACCGGGCTTTTTTACAGCTGTCCCAATGCCTGATACCACAGATAGTCCAGCGGCAGCAGCAGCAGACAGGTCGCTATCGCCAGCGCCAGACAGAGCAGCATTCCCGCCCGCGCAGGCACCTTGCCTAACGCCATCGCCACCACGATCGGCGAGGCCTGATACGGCAGCAGCGGCGTCGAGTAACCCAGCACCTGAATCATAATCGTCGACAGCAGCGGGAAACCGGTGGCATCAGAAAAGCTTTGCGCCAGGCTGGTATAGAGCGCCGGTACGCCGTTGGCGGTCATGATAAAGTTAAGCGCGGTGGTAATGCCGGTCAGGGCCGCAAAGCTGGTGAACGGGTGTTGTGGATCCAGCGGCATAACGTGCAGCAGCGCATCCCCTACGGCGCGGCCAATACCGGTTTGCGTCACCGTGATCGCCAGGCCCAGAATGCCCGCCACGTAGATGCAGGTGCGGATATTTACCCCGGTGGCGAACTCCTCGCCGTTAATAAAGCCGATGCGCGGCAGCAGCGTAACGCAGGCCGCTGCCAGACCGGTCCAGGCCGGGCCGATGCCATGCCAGCTCTCCGTCACCCATAGAGTGAGTACCACCGCCAACATCCAGGCGAGCCGCTTCTCATCCCGGCTCATCGGCGTAGCAGGGTCCAGATCGCGCGCCGCATGCGGTTTGCCGGGAAAGAGCCAGCAGATAAGGGCAATCAGGATCAGCCCCTTTAAAATGCCCAGCACCGGCGTATGCAGCAGCAGATAGGGAACATAGTTGAGATGGATACCAAAGGCTCCTTCTGCCGCACCGCTCATCACCAGATTCGGCACGTTAGCGGGCAGAATGGTCGCGGAGAGCTGGAAGGTGCCAAAACCCACCGCCAGCGCCAGGCCAAACCATGCCCGCGATCCCTCGTGGATCCCGGCTCGCGTCGCCATTGCGGCAACGATGGGCATTAACAGAGCGATGCGTCCCATGTTGGACGGCATGACAAACGCCAGGGCGTAGCTCAACAGTACCACGCTGCCCACCATCAGTAGCCACGAATCGGTCAGCCTCGCCGAAAGCGCCCTCGCCGCACGGTCCGCCAGGCCGGTTTTGCGGATCGCCACGCCCAGCACGAAGCCGCTAAAGACCAGCCAGAACGCCGACGAAGCAAAGCCGCCAAAGATAACATCCGCCGGGGCGATTTTGGCCACCATGGCGGCAGCAAAGAAGAGCAGCGCGGTAATAAACTCCGGCAGCAGAGATGTCGCCCACAGCACGATGGTGACGCCGATAATCAGTGAGGGAAGAAGCAGAGGGTGCGTTAACCAGAGTGACATGCCTGTCTCCTGCTATTTTTTCACCGAGTCTACGGTGACGGGCAGGTTCAGTAAACGCCATTAATGGTGGGGTAAAAAAACGGCCCCGCAGGGCCGTTACGCTTAACGCTTGCTGATCTGGTCGAAGGTACCACCGTTGGAGAAGTGCTCTTTCTGGGCTTTTGTCCAGCCACCAAACTCTTCATCAATGGTGAACAGCTTCAGTTTCGGGAACTCGCTATCGTATTTCTTCGCTACGTCCGGGTTACGCGGACGGTAGAAGTTTTTCGCGGCGATCTCCTGCCCTTCCGGGGAGTAGAGATACTTCAGGTAAGCCTCGGCCACGGTTTTGGTCTCTTTCTTCTCAACCACTTTGTCGACCACGGAGACGGTCGGCTCGGCGAGGATAGATTCGCTCGGGGTGACAATTTCAAACTTGTCTTTGCCCAGCTCGTTGGTCGCCAGCAGCGCCTCGTTCTCCCAGGCGATCAGTACGTCACCGATGCCGCGCTCAACGAAGGTGTTGGTCGCGCCGCGTGCGCCGGAGTCCAGCACTTCTACGTTTTTGAACAGCGCCTTCACGAAGTCTTGCGCTTTAGCCTGGTCATTGTTGTTGTGGTGCAGAGCATAGCCCCACGCCCCCAGGTAGTTCCAGCGTGCGCCGCCGGAGCTTTTCGGGTTCGGCGTGATCACCGAGACGCCTGGCTTAATCAGATCGTTCCAGTCGTGGATCTGTTTCGGGTTGCCTTTACGCACCAGGAAAACGATAGTCGATGTATAGGGCGCGGAGTTATCCGGCAGACGCTTGATCCAGTTTTTATCGATGCGCCCACGCTCGGCGATAGCATCAACATCATAGGCCAGCGCCAGCGTCACCACGTCGGCTTCAATACCGTTGATAACGGAGGTCGCCTGCTTACCTGAGCCGCCGTGCGACTGGCGGATGGTCACATTATCACCGGTTTCCTGCTTCCAGTGCGCGCTGAATGCCTTGTTGTACTGCTCGTACAGCTCACGCGTTGGATCGTATGAGACGTTTAAAAGCTGAATGTCTTTTGCCAGAACGCTGCCGGAGGCCAGCAGCAACGTTAACCCTACACCCCATTTGTTCATCGCTCACTCGCTTATAGATTGAATTGTGTTGTGATGAACTCAGCGTGCCAGAAAGCGAATCAATGATTAAAGAATAAAAAAAGATTGGCTATAACATAGGGGAATAAAGATGGAGTCAGGCGAAAAAAAGCCCGGTGGCGCTACGCTGACCGGGCCTACGGGATGGCGCTGTAGGCCGGGTAAGGCGCAGCCGCCACCCGGCGAAATTACTGTTAGTAGAGTTTCTTAGCGCAATCCAGCCAGTCGCCTTTAAACGGACGCTTCATATTTTCGATAGCGTCGACGATGTCATGGTGCACCATCTTCTCGTTCTGAATACCGACGCAGCGGCCGCCGTGGCCCTGCAGCAGCAGTTCAATGGCATAGGCCCCCATGCGGGAAGCCAGAATACGGTCATAAGGAACCGGAGAGCCGCCGCGCTGGATGTGACCAAGCACGGTGGCACGGGTTTCACGCTGGGTCTCAGATTCAATGTACTTCGCCAGCTCATCGATATCGCAGATGTGCTCGGTAATCGCAACGATGGCATGCTTTTTACCCTTCGCGATCCCAGCTTTGATTTCGCTCACCAGATCTTCACGGTTAAACTCAACTTCCGGCAGGACGATGAACTCGCAGCCGCCAGCGATAGCTGCCGCCAGGGTCAGATCGCCACAGTAACGACCCATCACTTCAACGATGGAGATACGCTGGTGGGAAGAGGAGGTATCACGCAGGCGGTCAATCGCTTCAACAACGGTATGCAGTGCGGTGAAATAGCCGATGGTATAGTCGGTCCCGGCAACGTCGTTATCGATGGTGCCCGGCAGGCCGATGCATGGGAAGCCCATCTCGGTCAGGCGCTTCGCCCCCATATAGGAGCCATCGCCGCCGATAACCACCAGCGCGTCGATGCCGCGTTTTTTCATGTTTTCGATAGCCACGGCACGGATGTGCTCTTCGCGGAACTCCGGAAAACGGGCAGAGCCGAGGAACGTACCACCGCGGTTGATCATGTCAGAGACGCTGTAGCGGTCGAGCTGCACCATGCGATCTTCATACAGGCCCAGATAGCCGTCATAAATGCCGCAAACTTCCAGACCTTCAGTCAATGCTGCACGAACTACGCCACGAATTGCAGCGTTCATGCCAGGCGCATCACCGCCACTTGTCAACACACCGATTTTCTTAATCATGACTACCTCTGAACTTAGGAATGCAAAATAAATTCTTGCCCGAAGCGATGCCGCTGGGAGTGAATGGCTATGCTGCGCATAGTATATCAATCTCCCTTGGCTGAATTGATTCAGGTCAGACCAAATGGCGGTAATTTATCCACAAAATGCTGGTCTGGCTCTCTTTTTTACACCTTGTAATCGAGTCCCGGTGCCGGAAACTCATCCCTGGGGTACCACGGAACAAGGGTCCTGATGGATGATCACATCGGAACCCGGGAAACGACGCAAAATCGCCTCTTCAACCTGTTCGGCCACCAGATGCGCCTGAACAAGCGGGAGGTTATCGTCCATTTCCAAATGAATCTGAATAAAGCGGGTCGGCCCTGACTGCCGCGTGCGAAGATCGTGTGCCCCACTGACGCCAGGCCAACGGGTAACGATAGCGATTATTTCCTGTTGCTCTACATCGGGTAGCGCACGATCCAGCAGCGACTGAACCGCTTCATACCCCATGCGTAATGCACTGTAGAGGATATAGGCTCCGATACCCAACGCAAAGAGCGCATCGGCCCGGTGCCAGCCGTACCACGACAGCCCCAGCGCGATGAGAATAGCGCCATTCATCATAACATCAGACTGATAATGAAGCATATCGGCGCGCACGGCCTGGCTTTGCGTTTTTCGCACCACCCAGCGCTGAAAAGTGACGAGGATCACAGTACACACCAGCGCAACCAGGGTCACGATGATACCGATCTGCGGCGCTTTCATTGGCTCAGGACTAACAAGGTGCTGAATACCGGTTAAAAAGAGGAACAGTGCCGAGCCGGAGATAAACATGCTCTGAGCCAGCGCTGCCAGCGACTCGGCCTTGCCGTGTCCAAAAGTATGCTCATCATCCGCCGGCTGGAGGGAATAGCGCACCACCAGCAGGTTGGTTAAAGAGGCGGCAATATCCACCAGCGAATCGACCAGCGCCGCCAGCACGCTCACCGATCCGGTGTACCACCATGCAAAAATTTTAATTACCAGCAGCAACGAGGCCATTACCGTCGCGGCAATAGCTGCCCGGCTCACCAGCTGCCCATACATTTGATTCATACGCACTCCTGCCCGGACACGGGGAGTAGTATAACGGATGATAAATCAGGCAATGTGACAAAAAACGGGGCGTATGCCAGTGGTTTAACTGCTATTAAGCCTTAGCGGGTGGCCATGGCATTAACCAGGCCATCTTCAACAGAAAATTAGCTGAACCACTAAAACAACCAGCGGCCAGCCTCGGCCGACTCAATAAGCATGCTGACAGTGAGGGGTTCGGGTACGTGATGATCTGTTTTTAGATAGCGCGGAAGTATGGCATTGGGCAGGAAACAAATGCCCGCGTTGGGAAAATAGCGGTTAAAATTGAAGCCAGACATATCTACGCCCAGCGTCTCTCTGTACTCGTCGAGAAATTCAGTTGCATCTTCAGGCAGGACACTCTTATTTCCCGTACTGATGGAAGTATCATCTGCCATCTCCCAGAAATGCTTTTTAATGAGATCTCTTACCTGTTCCGCTTTGTCTGGCATTACCGGTCTCCTGGCGCAACCTGTTGGCATCATTGTGCATTTTAAGAAATGGACAAAGGCTATCAACCTACTTTAAAGAAGATTTTCTAATTTTCAGGCAAAAAAAACCCCCTCATCATGAGGGGGAAGACAGGGATGGTGTCTATGGCAAGGAAAACAGGGTTGTTACTGGTTACTACTTACTACCGGTACTGCTACTAGATAGCGTTAGCGGAGCGCCTTGCTGAAGTTTTGCAACGTCGCGCAGCTGGTCAATCCGCTGTTGGTGTTTATCATGTAAAACCGCCTGTTGCTCTGGCGTGAGCAGGTGATACATCTGGTTGCGGACCCGGGCCATTTCGACCTGACGGGCAACCTGCTCCTGCGCCATTTTTTCTGCCTGAGCGCGTACGGCGTTTTCATCAAAATTTTCTGCGGTCACGAGGTCGTGCATCGCCTCGATTTCGCTAACATTAACAGGGGGCAGCTTATGCCTCGCCTGCTGCATCAGGTCACGTAGCTGCTGGCGCTGTTGCTCGGTTAAACTGATGCCGTCAAACATATGGCTCTGAGTGCTACGCGGCGCAAGCTCTTCAGATGCATGCCAGTTATCGCCTGTTACGACTTCAGCTGCGTGGCCAACAGTACTTAACGCCAGCGTTGAGGCCATGACGGCAGCGGTAACATTGCGCATCACTTGCTCCCAAAATCGTTTGTGTCGCCAATCAACTGAACTCAGTCTACGATTCAGGCTGCAAACTAGCGTCAGGGGGTGTAAAACAACGTAAAGTCATGGATTAGCGCGCCTTGATGACGTAATTTCTGCCTCGGAGGTATTTAAACAATGAATAAAATTCTGTTAGTTGACGATGACCGAGAGCTTACTTCCCTTTTAAAGGAGCTGCTCGACATGGAAGGCTTCAATGTGCAGGTTGCCCATGACGGGGAGCAGGCGCTCGACCTCCTGGACGACAGCATCGATCTACTTTTGCTTGATGTAATGATGCCAAAGAAGAATGGTATCGATACCCTTAAAGAGCTACGCCAGACACACCAGACCCCCGTCATTATGCTGACGGCGCGCGGTAGCGAGCTGGATCGCGTTCTCGGCCTTGAGCTGGGCGCGGACGACTATCTGCCTAAACCCTTTAACGATCGCGAGCTGGTGGCCCGTATCCGCGCGATCCTGCGCCGTTCGCACTGGAGCGAGCAGCAGCAGAACAGCGATAACGGCTCACCAACCCTGGAAGTAGACTCCCTGAGCCTGAACCCAGGCCGTCAGGAGGCCAGCTTTGACGGTCAGTCGCTGGAGCTGACCGGCACCGAGTTCACCCTGCTCTATCTGCTGGCGCAGCATCTCGGCCAGGTGGTCTCCAGGGAGCATCTCAGCCAGGAGGTGTTAGGTAAACGCCTGACGCCGTTCGATCGCGCGATCGATATGCATATCTCTAACCTGCGCCGTAAGCTGCCGGAGCGTAAAGATGGCCATCCGTGGTTTAAAACGCTGCGCGGACGCGGCTATCTGATGGTTGCGGCTTCATGATAGGAAGTTTGACGGCACGCATCTTTGCCATTTTTTGGCTAACGCTGGCACTGGTGCTAATGCTGGTCTTAATGGTGCCCAAGCTGGACTCCCGGCAAATGACGGAGCTGCTGGATAGCGAGCAGCGCCAGGGCATTATGATTGAGCAGCACGTTGAGGCGGAGCTGGCCCTCGATCCACCGAACGATTTAATGTGGTGGCGACGGCTGTTTCGCGCTATTGATAAGTGGGCCCCGCCGGGGCAGCGCCTGCTGTTAGTGACCAGTGAAGGCCGGGTGATCGGCGCTGAACGTAGCGAAATGCAGATCATTCGTAACTTTATTGGCCAGGCGGATAACTCCGATCATCCGCAGAA
>JBCNNW010000122.1:0-10346 GCA_039594205.1 Pseudescherichia sp.
AGACCGTCGACTCAACGGTGCTCAACCTGGCGCGCGAGGATATTGTCTGGCACTCCGTGCACGATCTGATTACCGATGTACCGGATAAAACTATGCTGGGGCTGAACATCGTTGAGTTTGCTGGCGATGATGGCGAGCTGATCGACGCGCGGGTTGATGCACTTTGCCAGCGTCTGGATGAGCTTATCGCTGCCCGGGAGGGCGGGGTGATTGGCTGGCAGGTGTGCAGCGAGCTGGCGGGAATTGAACGTATCTATGCGATGCGTAAAAAAGCGGTTGGGTTGCTGGGGAACGCTAAGGGCGCGGCGAAGCCGATCCCCTTTGCCGAGGATACCTGCGTGCCGCCGGAGCACCTGGCGGACTATATCGTGGAGTTTCGCGCCCTGCTCGACAGTCACGGGCTGAACTACGGCATGTTTGGGCATGTTGATGCAGGGGTGCTGCACGTTCGTCCGGCGCTGGATATGTGCGACCCGCAGCAGGAGATGCTAATGAAAAGGATCTCCGATGAGGTAGTGGCTCTGACCGCGAAGTATGGTGGACTGCTTTGGGGTGAGCACGGCAAAGGTTTTCGCGCCGAATATAGCCCGGCGTTCTTTGGTGAGCAGCTCTACGGCGAGCTACGCAAGGTAAAGGCGGCGTTTGATCCGCAAAACCGACTCAATCCGGGTAAAATCTGCCCGCCAGCGGGCCTCGATGCGCCGATGATGCAGGTCGATGCCGTAAAGCGCGGTACCTTTGACCGGCAGATCCCGATTAGCGTCCGCTCCTCATGGCGCGGTGCAATGGAGTGCAACGGCAACGGGCTGTGCTTCAACTTTGATGCCAAAAGCCCGATGTGCCCGTCGATGAAGATTACCAGCAACCGGATCCACTCTCCTAAAGGGCGCGCCACGCTGGTGCGTGAATGGCTGCGGCTGCTTGCCGATCGCGGCGTCGATCCCATCAAGCTGGAGAAGGAGCTGCCGGAAAAACGGGCCAGCCTGCGGAGCCTGATCGAACGCACCCGTAACAGCTGGCATGCTCGCCACGGTGAGTATGACTTCTCCCACGAGGTGAAAGAGGCGATGTCCGGCTGTCTGGCGTGCAAAGCCTGTTCGACCCAGTGTCCGATTAAAATTGACGTGCCGGAGTTTCGCTCGCGTTTCCTTCAGCTCTATCACACCCGCTATCTGCGACCGCTGCGCGATCACGTTATCGCCAGCGTAGAGAGCTATGCACCGTTGATGGCCCGTGCGCCGAAGACGTTTAATTTCTTTATGCGCCAGCCGTGGGTGCGCTCTCTGTCGGCCACCCATATCGGGATGGTAGATCTGCCTCTGCTCTCTGTACCTTCTCTCCAGCAGCAGATGGTTGGACACCGCTCGGCCAATATGACCCTCGACGATCTGGAGCAGCTCAGCGAAGAGCAGAGAGCGAAAACGGTACTGGTGGTACAGGATCCCTTTACCAGCTACTACGACGCCCAGGTAGTGAGCGATTTTATTCGGCTGGTCGAGAAGCTGGGCTATCAACCTGTTGTGCTGCCGTTCTCTCCGAACGGGAAGGCGCAGCACATAAAAGGTTTCCTGACGCGCTTTGCTAAGACGGCGCAAAAAACGTCTGATTTCCTCGCGCGCGTTGCACAGCTCGGGATGCCAATGGTCGGCGTCGATCCGGCGCTGGTGCTTTGCTACCGCGATGAGTACAAGCAGACGTTAGGGGACAGGCGCGGTGAGTTTAACGTCCAGCTGGTGCACGAGTGGTTACCCGCCGCGCTGGCAGGGTATGAGGAGCAGACGCCGGGCGGCGAAGCCTGGTATCTGTTTGGGCACTGTACTGAAGTGACTGCACTCCCGGGCGCACCGGGACAGTGGGCAGCCATATTTGCCCGCTTTGGCGCAAAACTAGAGAACGTTAGCGTTGGCTGCTGCGGCATGGCCGGCACATACGGTCATGAGATCGTCAATCATGCTAATTCGCTGGGCATCTACGAGCTCTCCTGGCACCAGGCGATGCAGCGTCTGCCGCGCAAACGCTGCCTGGCGACAGGGTACTCGTGCCGCAGTCAGGTGAAGCGCATTGAGGGCAGCGGCGTGCGCCATCCGCTACAGGCTCTCCTGGAGATAATAGGATGATCTGGAAACGTAAGGCCTCCCTTGATGCCCTGAACGCGATGGGGGAGGGCAATATGGTAGGATTGCTTGATATCCGTTTTGAGCGCATCGGTGACGATGTGCTCGAAGCCTCAATGCCTGTTGATGCCCGAACGCATCAGCCTTTTGGTCTGCTGCACGGCGGCGCGTCGGCGGTGCTGGCGGAGACTCTCGGCTCGGTGGCGGGCTATCTCTGCACCGAAGATGGGCATAACGTGGTAGGGATCGAGATTAACGCCAACCATCTTCGCGCCGTGCGCAGCGGCCGGGTACGCGGCGTCTGTACTGCGCTGCATACCGGTGGTCGTCATCAGGTCTGGCAGATCGATATCTTTGACGAGCAGGATCGGCTCTGCTGTTCATCGCGTCTGACTACTGCCGTAGTCTAAGATTTTGCGGCAGGTTTGACCTGCCGCAACCTCGCAATCTATTTTTTTCTTCCTCAGATGTGATTTTTTTAAAACGTGCTAGAATCCGCGCGATTGAATCTTCGGTTAAAACCATTGTCTTAATTAAAGACCGTAACGCTGACTGACCTAATGAAGGGATTCGTTGTTTCCTTAAGCGCTACTTACTACTAGCCTAAAGGTAACAACGCTATGTGCGCTTCATTCAAACTTGCTTTTCTTCACCCCCGTCACTGGTCGACATGGTTTGGCCTTGCCGTTCTCTGGCTTCTTGTTCAGCTACCGTATCCTCTGCTTTATCGCTTTGGTACTGGCCTTGGGCGCCTGGCTCGTCCGTTCCTGAAACGGCGGGAGAGTATTGCCCAGCGCAATCTCGAGCTTTGCTTTCCTGAGATGACACCCGCGCTGCGTGAGACCTTAATTGAAAGAAACTTTATGTCATTAGGCATGGGGCTGATCGAGACCGGTATGGCATGGTTTTGGTCGGACAAGCGGGTGCGCCGCTGGTTCGACGTGGAGGGCTATCAGAACCTGGTCGAAGCGCAGAAAAAATATAATGGCGTAATGGTTGTTGGCGTGCACTTTATGTCGCTGGAGCTGGGGGGGCGGGTCATGGGGCTGTGTCAGCCGATGATGGCCACCTACCGCCAGCATAACAGCCCGGTCATGGAGTGGGTGCAGACCCGGGGCCGTATGCGCTCTAACAAGTCGATGATCGACCGCCGTAACCTGAAAGGCCTCGTAAGCGCGTTGCGTAAAGGGGAAGCGGTGTGGTTTGCCCCGGATCAGGACTATGGCCGTAAAGGCAGCACCTTTGCGCCATTCTTTGCTGTTAACGCAGCCACGACCAACGGCACCTACGTGCTGTCGCGCCTCTCTGGTTCAGCAATGCTAACGGTAACGATGGTGCGTAAACCCGACGGTTCAGGTTATCAGCTGCATATTGGCAAGGCTATTACAGACTATCCGGTGGATAATGAGTTTGAGGCCGCCAGCTATATGAACCGGGTGATCGAGCGGGAAATTATGCGCGCGCCCGAGCAGTATCTGTGGATTCACCGCCGCTTTAAAACCCGCCCCATGGGTGAAGCCTCGCTCTATCTTTGAGTCTTACAGAAAAGCTGTCTGCTAACGTGGGCGGCTTATACAGACAGGCCTCGCGTGAGGCCTGGATTTATGCAACTTTTTTCCATCGCCGCCTTTTCGGGATGGTGGTTTTCGCGGTGATTCTGACTCCGCAGACGGAACAGACGGCCCCGTGGGGATGATGTTTGTCAGGGCAAAAAGTTGTGAAAATAAACTTAGACCCGTTGCAGCCAGGGCACTTGAACGTAAGATTGGGGATAACCCCTCCGGCCCGTTGAGTTGAAGCACCAATTTAGCATGCTTTTTAAGCAGTCACAGGGATAATGACACGTGCGTTCGGCAATTGCATAGATTTCTATTTAACCCGGCATATCAGGCATATTATTCACTGCCCGCTGGGGTTGAGATAGCGCAATCTACCGATGTTTGCAGCATTTTATCTAAATTGACGCGGTAAATGAAACTTATCCCTTTGTAACGGCATTAAAAGAGCGCATCTTCGTCGATAATGATGCGCTCTTTTTGATTAGGCGTTCTGGTTACGCCTGAGGGCGAGCGTCACCCGTTTGGCGCTGAAGATAGCCAGCAGGGGTGCGGTAGCCATAACGGCAAAAATTAGCACGGCCGCAGAAGAAGATCCTGCTGTACCCCCGGGTACCGTCAGTCCACCCACGTTTGCCAGCATTCCTGCCAGCGCCGAGCCTAACGCAGTGGCAAACAACTGAACGGTTGTAATTGACGTCGCGGCAGCGTCCTGATCCTCTTCAGGGACAACCTGTAAAATTCGGGTCAGTAAGTGCGGCCAACCCAGACCAATACCGAAACCGACCAGCGCCAGACCCAGGCAAATGAACAGCAGAAACACACCGTCTCCAGGCGCATGAACCGGCAGGGTGAACGCCAGTAAGGCCATACCCGCAAGAACCAGCGCCGGACCGATAACAATGGCGCGGTTGATGCCTCTGCTTTGCCAACCTGAACTCCAGATTTCTGATACCGTCCAGCCTGCTGCCATCAATGCCGCAAGATAGCCTGACAGCAAAGGTGTCTGACCATGCAAAATCTGTAAAAAATAGGGTACAAATGTCTCACTTGTCATACCCATGACCAGCAGACCGATAGTGATATAGAGTGCCAGCAAGGGAGAGTTCAGGCGTAATGCATTCCGGGGCAGCAGGCGGGTTTCACTGGTGAACTCCTGGCGGACCATAAAAAATAGTAATACGCCTGCCACAGCCACGCCGGCTGTATTGATTTTAGCATCGGCTGACATGCTTCCAGCGCTTATGGCCATCACTGCGGCAGTCAGCAACAGCAGCTGAACAACGGGTAATTTTCCTGCTGCTGCCGCCTCTTCATGGTTGCGCGCGGGAAATACCCGCCAGACCAGCAGCATGTACAACATGGTCACAGGAATTAGCATCCCAAACGCCGCCCGCCATGCGTTCATCTCGGCAAATATTCCCCCTACCGCTGGTCCGAGCAGCGTTGCCACGCCCCACATCCCGGAAATCAACGCCATTGCCCGGGGCCATAATTTCTCGTCGAACACGGCATAGATCATTGCATAGCAAAGAGCAAATAAGAATCCACCTCCCAGCCCCTGGAGTGCCCGCCCGGCTAACATTACCGGCATACTCTGGGAGAGTGTGCAGGCCAGGCTGCCAGCTATGAACAGCAGGACCGCCAGCGCATAGGCCCGGCGGGAGCCTGTAAAAGCAAGTAATCGTGCAGTCAGCGCGGAGCCAAGAATAGAGGCAACTACAAAAAGCGTGGTATTCCACGCATACAGATCCAGACCGCCAATATCGTTGACAACAGAGGGCAGAACGGTTGTTGCGATATAGATATTTATGGCGTGTAAGGCGACGCCACCCGACAGCGCGACAGAGAGCGCAAGATTTTTTCCACCCAATAAATCTCCCCAACTTCCTTCCTGTACTGACATAAAGCCCTCCTGATACCGGTTTTCAGACGCACCATTGCCTGCAACAGCGTAATGCGCTACATTAATTAAACAAGATAACGCTTGGATTATTAATGGGGTGGTTTTATTTTGTCAAGCAATGACTTGGTAAATTCGCAGGGCGCGGCGTTGTCAGCGGCCGAACGTCTGCTTTATTTGCTTAAGACGCGGGGGCCGCAACAGGCGGCCGATGCAGGAAAACTCGTGGGAACCACGGCTGAGGCGGCCCGACAACAGCTCACTAAACTGGCTGCATCAGGGTTCGTCGAAGCGTACTCCCTGAACCGGGGTGTTGGGCGACCCAGCCAGTTCTGGAAGCTAACTCAGTCAGGGCATAATCGTTTTCCGGATACCCACTCAACCTTAACCGTTCAGCTTCTGGAAACGGTGCGTGACGCTTTTGGCGATAACGCCATAGACCGTCTTATTGACATGCGTGAGCAGGCTAGTCTGGAGGTATACAGGCGGGAACTCAGCGATGCAGACGATCTCAGGGAGCGTGTTGCGCGTCTGGCAACGCTTCGTTCGCAGGAAGGTTATATGGCCGAATATGAAGAGCTGGATAACGGCACGCTACTGTTTATAGAAAACCATTGTCCTATCTGTGCCGCCGCTGCCGCGTGTCAGGGGTTCTGCCGTGCTGAACTGGCTATATTTGAACAGGTGCTAGAAGCCAAAGTGGAGCGAGTAGAACATATCCTTAACCAGGCCCGGCGCTGCGCGTACCGGGTGACGCCAACAGGTAACTAAATGAGCAGCTTTGATGTTAACCTCTTATATATCCGTTGCTTAGTGTGCATAAAGCGTTAAAAAAAGTTGCTGAGTGATGTTAGCGTCTCTTTTTTTGATACTAATCGCATAAATAGGCATTACCTATACATGTTTCATTTTCGTTGCTGAATAAGCGTATGATTAACAAAAAGCGATAAAATTCAATTTATTAGTCACCATCATCCTTTCCTGTTAAGCCTGGCAGCAGGGTCTATGCTTAATACAAGTGTTCAAAAAGGGCATCTAACGCGAATAACCCTGCGGATTAGAGGTTGAAGTGATAATCATTATCACTAACATAGCGTTATGTCCTGCTGACGTAATCGTATGAGGTAAACCTATGGAATTGCATTCAGGGACTTTCGATCCAAACAATCCGGGTTGGGAGGGGTTAACGCTAACCCCTGCCGCAGCGGAGCATATTTGCGCACTGACCAGCAAGCAGCCGGAGCTGCGCGGCGTACGTCTTGGCATCAAACAGACGGGCTGCGCAGGGTTTGGCTATGTGCTGGATACCGTAACTGAACCCGCAAAGGACGACCTGCTGTTTGAGTTAAACGGTGCACATTTATATGTTCCTTTACAAGCCATGCCATTTATTGATGGAACCACCGTCGACTATGTGCGTGAAGGGTTAAATCAGATATTCAAATTTTATAATCCGAAAGCTCAGCACGAGTGCGGCTGTGGTGAGAGCTTTGGGGTATAGGCGGTACTATGTCTCGTAATGTTGAGTCTCATAAAACTGAAGCAATGGACGATGTCCAGACCTGGTCAGGCCCGATTAACTATAAAGAGGGCTTTTTCACCCGGTTACAAACCGACGAAATGGCTCACGGCATCAATGAAGATGTTGTGCGCGCTATTTCGGCTAAGCGAAATGAACCTGAATGGATGCTAGAGTTCCGCCTGAACGCGTATCGGGCATGGCTGACGATGGAAGAGCCGCACTGGCTCAAGGCGCACTATGACAAGCTCAACTATCAGGATTACAGCTACTACTCGGCCCCCTCCTGCGGTAACTGTGACGACACCTGCGCCTCGGAGCCGGGTGCGGTACAGCAGACGGGGGCTAACGCCTTTCTGACCAACGAGGTGGAGGAGGCGTTTAACCAGCTGGGCGTTCCGGTGCGCGAAGGGCGTGAAGTGGCAGTTGACGCTATCTTTGACTCGGTCTCCGTGGCAACCACCTACCGGGAGAAACTCTCTGAGCAAGGGATCATCTTCTGTTCATTTGGTGAGGCTATCCACGAACATCCAGAGCTGGTGAAAAAATACCTTGGGACCGTGGTCCCAGCGAACGACAACTTTTTTGCCGCCCTGAACGCCGCTGTTGCTTCCGATGGCACCTTTATCTATGTACCTAAAGGCGTACATTGCCCGATGGAGCTGTCGACCTACTTCCGTATCAACGCGGAGAAAACGGGGCAGTTCGAGCGCACCATCCTGGTGGCCGATGAGGGGAGCTATGTCAGCTATATCGAAGGCTGCTCGGCACCGGTTCGCGATAGCTATCAGCTTCATGCTGCAGTAGTCGAGGTGATCATCCATAAAGACGCGGAGGTGAAGTACTCCACCGTGCAGAACTGGTTCCCGGGGGATAACAACACCGGCGGGATCCTGAACTTCGTGACCAAGCGTGCGCTGTGTGAAGGTGAGAACAGCAAGATGTCATGGACGCAGTCAGAGACCGGCTCGGCGATCACCTGGAAATATCCCAGCGTTATCCTGCGCGGCGATAACTCCATTGGCGAGTTCTACTCTGTGGCATTGACCAGCGGCCATCAGCAGGCCGATACCGGCACCAAGATGATTCATATCGGTAAGAACACTAAATCGACCATCATCTCGAAAGGTATCTCGGCGGGGCAGAGCCAGAATAGCTATCGCGGGCTGGTGAAAATCATGCCGACGGCAACCAACGCGCGTAACTTCACCCAGTGTGACTCAATGCTGATTGGACCGGACTGCGGGGCGCATACCTTCCCCTACGTCGAGTGTCGCAATAACAGCGCTCAGCTGGAGCATGAAGCAACTACGTCGCGAATTGGCGAAGATCAGCTTTTCTACTGCCTGCAGCGCGGCATTAGCGAAGAGGATGCGATATCCATGATTGTTAACGGCTTCTGTAAAGATGTCTTCTCTGAGCTGCCGCTGGAGTTTGCCGTAGAAGCACAAAAATTGCTGGCAATTAGCCTTGAACACAGCGTCGGTTAAGAAATAAGGGAATCCCTATGTTAAGTATTAAAGATTTACAGGTGTCCGTTGAAGATAAAGAGATCCTGCGCGGCCTGAACCTGGACGTGCGTCCTGGAGAAGTGCACGCCATTATGGGACCCAACGGCTCTGGTAAAAGTACGCTGTCAGCGACCCTGGCCGGTCGGGAGGACTACGTGGTCACCAACGGCAGCGTCCAGTTTAAAGGTAAAGACTTGCTGGAGCTGGATCCGGAAGAGCGCGCGGGCGAAGGCGTCTTTATGGCGTTTCAGTACCCCGTAGAGATCCCCGGCGTCAGTAACCAGTTCTTTCTGCAGACCGCCCTTAACGCCGTGCGTAAGCATCGGGGCCAGGATGAGCTGGACCGCTTCGATTTCCAGGACTTAATGGAAGAGAAGATCAAGCTGCTGAAGATGCCAGAAGATCTGCTTACCCGTTCGGTCAACGTCGGTTTCTCCGGCGGTGAGAAAAAGCGTAATGATATTCTGCAGATGGCGGTGCTCGAACCCGAGCTGTGTATTCTCGATGAGACGGACTCCGGGCTGGACATCGATGCGCTGAAAATTGTAGCTGACGGTGTGAACTCCCTGCGCGACGATAAGCGGGCCTTTATTATCGTAACCCACTATCAGCGTATCCTGGACTATATCAAACCGGACTATGTACATGTGCTCTATCAGGGGCGCATTGTTAAATCAGGTGATTTTACGCTGGTGAAACAGCTGGAGGAGCAGGGCTATGGCTGGCTTACCGAACAGCAGTAACGCGCTGCAGCAGTGGCATCATCTGTTCGAGGCCCAGAGCAGTAATCGTTCTGAGCAGGCCCAGCAGCACCTGCAGCAGATGCTGCGCTTAGGACTGCCGACGCGTAAGCATGAGGACTGGAAATATACCTCGCTGGATGGGCTGCTGAAGAGCCGGTTTGTCGCAAAAAGCAGCCCTGTCAGCGCCGATCAGCGTGATGCCCTGGCACTACCTGTAGATGCCCTGCGATTAGTCTTTATTGATGGACAGTATGATGCGGATCTGAGCGACAGCCTGGAGAACAGCGGCTATAGCGTGTCAATCGATGACGAGCGTAGTGCGCTACCCGCGCCGGTACAGCCGGAGGTGTTTTTACATCTAACGGAAAGCCTCGCAGCGAGCGTGACGCATATTCGCGTAGCACGCAACCAGCGACCTGCTAAACCGTTGCTGCTGATGCACATCACCCAGGGGCTGGAGGGTGATGAGATGAATACCGTCCACTATCGACACCATCTTGAACTGGCTGAGAGCGCAGAGGCGACAATCTATGAACACTACGTCAGCCTGAATGACAGCGGACACTTTACCGGCTCGCGTCTGACAATGAACGTGGGCGCGAACGCGCAGCTGCATCATGTGAAACTGGCCTTTGAGAATGCGGGCAGCTACCACTTCGCCCATAACGATCTCTTTATGGCTGCCGATGCCGTCGCCTGGAGCCACAGCTTCCTGCTCGGTGGGGCAGTGCTGCGCCACAATACCAGCACCCAGCTTAATGGTGAAAATACCACCCTGCGTATCAACAGCCTGGCCATGCCGGTGAATAACGAAGTGTGCGATACCCGTACCTGGCTCGAGCATAATAAGGGTTTCTGCAATAGCCGCCAGCTGCATAAGACTATCGTCAGCGACAAGGGGCGCGCGGTATTTAACGGCATGATTAACGTGGCTCAGCACGCCATCAAAACGGATGGGCAGATGACCAACAACAATCTGCTGCTGGGACGACTGGCGGAG
>JBCNNW010000123.1:0-10050 GCA_039594205.1 Pseudescherichia sp.
TCGCTGGGGCTGATGGTGATGGAGAAGCAGGGCGAGGTGGCGATCCTGCAAACCCAGGGGCTGACCCCGCGCCAGATCATGGCGGTCTTTATGGTGCAGGGGGCCAGTGCGGGGATCATCGGCGCGCTGCTCGGTGCCGTACTGGGGGCTCTTCTTGCCAGCCAGCTTAACAACTTGATGCCGATCATTGGCGCGCTGCTGGACGGCGCGGCGCTGCCGGTGGCTATTGAGCCACTCCAGGTGGTGATTATCGCGCTGGTGGCGATGGCCATCGCGCTGCTCTCTACGCTCTATCCCTCATGGCGCGCCGCCGCCACCCAACCCGCTGAGGCTTTACGTTATGAATAAGATCCTGTTGCAATGCGACAACCTGTGCAAACGCTATCAGGAAGGGAACGTGCAGACCGACGTGCTACACGATGTCAGCTTTAGCGTGAACGAAGGCGAAACCGTGGCGATTGTCGGCAGCTCCGGCTCCGGTAAGAGTACGCTGCTGCACCTGCTGGGGGGGCTGGATACGCCCACCTCCGGCGACGTGATTTTTGGCGATCGTCATCTGAGCCAGCTCTCCTCGACGGCGAAAGCCGAGCTGCGCAACCGCGAGCTGGGCTTTATCTACCAGTTCCACCACCTGTTGCCGGACTTTACCGCCCAGGAGAACGTCGCTATGCCGCTGCTGATTGGCAAGCATAAACCGGCGGAAATTACCCAGCGTGCGCGGGATATGCTCCAGGCGGTCGGGCTGCTGCACCGGGCGAACCACCGTCCGTCGGAGCTTTCCGGCGGCGAGCGCCAGCGTGTGGCCATTGCCCGGGCGCTGGTGAACAATCCGCGACTGGTGCTGGCGGATGAACCCACCGGTAACCTCGACGCACGCAACGCCGACGCCATCTTTGCCCTGCTCGGCGAGCTAAACGCGTCGCAGGGCACGGCGTTTCTGGTGGTAACCCACGATCTGCAGCTGGCAAAACGCATGAGCCGCCAGATGGAGATGCGCGACGGCCACCTGAGCGCGGAGATGACGCTGATGGGGGCGCAGTAATGGCCTCACCTCTGTCGTTACTCATTGCCCTGCGCTTTAGCCGTGGCCGTCGTCGTGGCGGCATGGTGTCGCTGATCTCGGTGATCTCGACTATCGGCATTGCGCTGGGGGTGGCGGTGCTGATCGTCGGCCTGAGCGCCATGAACGGCTTTGAACGCGAGCTGAATAATCGCATTCTCGCGGTGGTGCCCCACGGCGAGATCGAGCCGGTCAACCAGCCGTGGAGTAACTGGCGCGAGGCGCTGGGCAAAGTTGAGAAGGTGGCGGGCATTGAAGCCGCCGCGCCCTATATCAACTTTACCGGCCTGGTAGAGAGCGGCGTAAACCTGCGCGCTATCCAGGTGAAAGGGGTCGATCCGCAGCAGGAGGCGCGCCTGAGCGCGCTGCCGCGCTACGTGCAGAACAGTGCCTGGGCCAGCTTCAAGGCGGGCGAGCAGCAGGTGATCCTTGGCAAAGGCGTCGCCGAGGCGCTGAAGGTTAAGCAGGGCGACTGGGTATCAATGCAGATCCCTAACGCCAGCGCTGACCACAAGCTGCTGCAACCGAAACGCATCAGGCTGCACGTCAGCGGTATTTTGCAGCTCAGCGGCCAGCTCGATCACAGTTTTGCCATGATCCCGATGCAGGATGCTCAGCAGTATCTGGAGATGAACGACGGCATCACCGGGATTGCCATCAAGGTGAAGGACGTGTTTAACGCCAATAAGCTGGTGCGCGACGCTGGCAGCGTGACCGACAGCTACGTCTACATCAAGAGCTGGATCGGCACCTACGGCTACATGTACCGCGATATCCAGATGATCCGCGCCATTATGTATCTGGCAATGGTGCTGGTGATCGGCGTGGCCTGCTTCAACATCGTCTCCACGCTGGTGATGGCGGTGAAGGACAAGAGCGGCGACATCGCCGTGCTGCGCACCCTCGGGGCGAAGGATGGACTTATTCGCGCGGTCTTTGTCTGGTATGGTCTGCTGGCCGGGCTGTTCGGCAGCGTGGCGGGCGTGGTGATTGGCGTTGTGGTCGCGCTCCAGCTGACGCCGATTATCAACGGCATTGAGTCGCTGATCGGCCATCGGTTCCTGTCGGGGGATATCTACTTTATCGATTTCCTGCCGTCAGAGCTGCACGCCCTTGACGTGGTCTACGTGCTGGTCACCGCCCTGCTGCTGAGCCTGTTGGCGAGCTGGTATCCCGCCAGACGCGCCAGCAATATCGATCCGGCCCGCGTTTTAAGCGGACAGTAATTTGAGCGGCCAGTAACAAGGAGTGGCGATGCATTACGGGCTGGACATTGGCGGCAGTAAAATTGCGCTGGGCGTCTTCAACAGTGACAGAACGTTACAGTGGGAGCGGCGCATTGCCACGCCCCACAAGAGCTACAGCGCCTTTTTAGCCGCCATCGCCGGACTGGTGCACGAGGCCGATACCCGCACGGGTGAGCGCGGCTCGGTGGGCATTGGCATTCCCGGTATGCCCGTTACCGCCGACGGGACGCTCTATGCGGCGAACCTTCCCGCCGCCAGCGGTAGAGCGCTGCGGGCCGATCTCTGCGCGCTGTTGGGCCGCGACGTGCGTCTCGATAACGACGCCAACTGCTTTGCCCTCTCAGAGGCCTGGGACGATGAGTTTGCCCGCTATCCGCTAGTGATGGGGCTGATCCTCGGCACCGGCGTCGGCGGCGGGCTGGTGATCAACGGCAAATCTATTCCCGGCCATAGCTATATTACCGGTGAGTTTGGTCACATTCGTCTCCCTGTCGATGCCCTTGAAATTCTTGGTCGCGATATTCCCCTGCTGCGCTGCGGCTGCGGTCAGCTGGGCTGTATTGAGAACTATCTTTCCGGTCACGGCTTTGCATGGCTCTACAATCACTTCTACGATCAATCTCTGAACGCACCTGAAATAGTCGCTCTATGGGAACAAGGTGATGAGAGGGCGCGGGCGCATGTGGCTCGCTACGTAGAGCTGTTAGCCGCCTGCCTGGGGACGATATTGACCATCGTAGATCCGGATCTGCTGGTGATCGGCGGCGGGCTGTCAAACTTCGCCGCGCTGACCTCGTTGTTGTCCGATCGTCTGCCGTCGCGTCTGCTGCCGGTTGCCAGGGTACCGCGCATTGAACGCGCCCGGCACGGCGACGCGGGCGGCATGCGTGGCGCAGCTTTCCTCCATCTCACCGATTAAGCACAAGAGGCCGATATGCAGTCGCGTCGTTTTAGCCGACTAAGCCGTTTTCGCCGTAACAAACGCCGTTTGCGCGAGCGTCTACGCCAGCGCATCTTTTTCAGAGACAGAGTGGTACCCGACGTGATGGAAAAACCAAGAGTGGTCGTGTTGACCGGGGCGGGGATCTCCGCCGAATCGGGCATTCGTACCTTCCGCGCCGCCGACGGGCTGTGGGAGGAGCACCATGTAGAGGACGTCGCCACGCCGGAGGGGTTTGCCCGTAACCCGGAGCTGGTGCAGTCATTCTATAACGCACGCCGTCGCCAGCTGCAGCAGCCGGAGATTGCGCCCAACGCCGCGCATCTGGCGCTGGCCGAGCTGGAAGAGGCCCTGGGGGATCGCTTTCTGCTGATCACCCAGAACATCGACAATCTGCACGAGCGCGCCGGTAACAGTAACGTGCTGCATATGCACGGCGAGCTGCTAAAGGTGCGCTGCGCCGCCAGCGGCCAGGTTCTGGCGTGGACGGGGGATGTTACCCCGGAAGATAAGTGCCACTGCTGCCAGTTCCCGTCACCGCTGCGCCCACACGTGGTCTGGTTTGGCGAGATGCCGCTGGGCATGGATGAGATCTACAGCGCGCTGGCGCTGGCGGATGTCTTTATTGCCATCGGTACCTCCGGGCACGTCTATCCCGCAGCCGGGTTTGTGCATGAGGCGAAGCTGCAGGGGGCGCACACCGTTGAATTGAATCTTGAACCGAGCCAGGTCGGCAGCGAGTTCGAAGAGAAGCACTACGGGCTGGCGAGCCAGGTGGTACCGGAATTTGTTGAGCGGCTTTTGAAAGGGCTGTAACGGATCCTGTAGGCCCGGCAGGATCGCCGGGCCTACAGGGAGATCGGCTTAACGGCCCGCTTTCAGCTTCTGGTAGTAGCTCTCATAGAGGGCGCTGGCCTGGCCGACGTCATTCTGCCATTCGCCTTTACTGACGGTCTCGGCATCCGGATAGAGCGACTTGTCGTTAGCTACCGCCGGAGTGAGCAGCTTGCGTGCCGCGAGGTTAGGCGTCGGGTAGCCGATGGTCTCCGCAACCTGTTTTGCCACGTCCGGGCGCAGCAGGAAGTTGATTAGCTTGAGCGCACCGTCCACATTTTTGGCGTTGGCCGGGATCGCCAGGCTGTCCATCCAGAAGATGCCACCCTCTTCAGGCCACACCACCGTCAGCGGCGTACCGCTCTGGCGCGCCACCCAGGCGGAACCGTTCCAGACCATCCCCAGGTTAACTTCGCCTTCCATATAGGGATTTGCCGGGTTATCGGAGTTGAAGGCCGCCACATTTGGCATCAGCTTCTGCAGCTCGTGGTAGGCCGCCTCAATCTCTTTCAGATCGGTGGTGTTACCCGAGTAGCCCAGCTTGCGCAGTGCCATCTGGAACACTTCCCGGGCGTCATCGGTCAGCACCAGGCTGCTCTTATACTCCGGTTTCCACAGGTCGGCCCAGCGGGTGACGCTTTTCGGATCGATAGCTTCGCTATTGACGCCGATGGCCGTCGCCCCCCAGATATAGGGGATAGAGTAGTCGTTGCCTGGATCGAACGGCTTATTCAGCACCTCAGGATCGAGGTTGCTGAAGTTGGTCAGCTTGCTCTTGTCGATCTTCTGGATCATCCCTTCTTTGCGCATCTTGTCGACAAAGTAGGTGGAGGGCACAACCAGATCGTAGGCGCCATCTTTATAGGTTTTGAGCTTGGCGTACATGGTTTCGTTCGACTCGTAGGTCGAATAGATCACCTTGATGCCGGTCTCTTTGGTGAACTGCTCCAGCAGGCCCGGCGGCACATACTCGGTCCAGTTATAGAAGTAGAGGGTCTTATTATCCTCGGCATGGGCGGCACTCACGCTGAGCGCTAAAGCCCCCGCAGCGAGCAGGTGGCGTGACCAGTTTTTCATTTTAACGTCCCCTGAGTTTTATCACGTGCAATTAACTGGCTGGCAATCACCAGAACCAGCGAGAGTCCTAACAGAATGGTCGCCAGCGCGTTCACCTCCGGTGAGACGCCGACTTTCACCATTGAGTAGATCTTCAACGGTAGAATTTCATACCCTGGCCCGGTCACAAACGACGAGACAACCACATCATCCATCGACAGGGTAAAGCTCAGCAGCCAGCCGGCGGCCACGGCGGGCATTGCCAGCGGCAGAATGATCTTGCGCAGGATCGTGATTTCGCTGGCACCCAGATCCTTCGCCGCCTCCAGCATCCGCACGTCAAAGCCTTTTAGCCGGGAGTAAACCGTCACTACCACAAACGGCAGGCAGAAGGTGATGTGCGAGAAGAGCAGCGACCAGAAGCCCAGCTGGATGCCAAGCAGCATAAACAGCACCAGCAGCGAGATCGCCATTACGATATCCGGAGACATCATCACCACAAACAGCATCCCGCTGACGAACGGCTTGCCGCGGAAGCGGTAGCGGTAGAGCGCCACCGCGGTCAGGGAGCCGATCAGCGTAGCAAAGGTTGCCGACAGTACCGCCATGGTCAGAGAGTGCTGGGCAGCCTGTAGCAGGCTGTCGTTGTTCATCAGCAGGTTATACCAGCTGGTGGTAAAGCCCTGCCAGTTAATACCAAATCGTGCCTGGTTGAAGGAGTTAACGATCAGAATAACGATCGGAATATAGAGATAAGCATAAATGGCGGTCATAAAACCGCCGCGCAGCAGTCGACCCATCACTCCAGCTCCACCTTTTTATTCAGCAGGCGCATCGCACGCCAGTAGACCAGCAGCATCAGCCCCATCACCACCGTCAGGGTGATGCTGGTCGCCGCGCCGAACGGCCAGTCGCGAATGTTAAGGAACTGGCTCTTAATGACGTTACCAATTAACAGGTTCTTTGCCCCGCCCATCAGATCCGAGACGTAGAACAGCCCCATCGCCGGGAGCATCACCAGCAGGCAGCCGGCGATAATGCCCGGCATGGTCAGCGGCAGAATGATGCGGATGAAGGTTTGCAGCTTGCTCGCACCGAGATCCCGCGCCGCCTCCAGCAGCGGCTTATCCAGCTTCTCAATGCTGGAGTAGAGCGGCATCACCATAAAGGGCAGCAGAATATAGACAAGGCCAATGATGACCGCGCTGGGGGTAAACATAATGCGCAGCGGCGTATCGATAATCCCCAGCTCAAGCAGGAAGGCATTGAGATAGCCTTTAGTGCTGAGAAACAGCTTCAGACCATAGATGCGGATCAGCGAGTTGGTCCAGAACGGCACGATCAACAGGAAGAGCAGTAGCGGGCGCACCTTCTGCGGCAGCTTCGCCAGGAACCAGGCGAACGGATAGCCCAGCGCCAGACAGGCGAGGGTGGCGATCAGCGCCATATTGAGCGAGTGCAGCAGCACCTCAAAATAGAGCGGATCGAGCAGGCGCGTGTAGTTATCCAGCGTAAAGACCAGCTTAACGAAGGAGACGTCGTCGCGGGTCAAAAAGCTGGTGACGATAATCATCAGGTTAGGCAAAAAGACAAACAGCACAAGCCAACCGACGACAGTGGCAATTACCACGTTCTGGAATTTACTTGTGCTCTTCATCAGCCAGTACGACCTCCCAGCTCTCTACCCAGTTGATCGCCATCTTCTGATCCAGCGAGTGGTCAAAGTCGGGATCGTCTTCGTTAAAGAACTCGCTGACCATCACAACCTTGCCGTTCTCCAGCTCAACCACCGACTCCAGGGTCATGCCCTTGTAGTTGCGCTCACGCACGTAGCCAATCAGCCCTTCGATCTCATTGTCGTCGTTGATCTCATCGACGCGCAGATCCTCCGGGCGCAGCAGCACGTTGAGTTTCTGGCCCGGCGTGACGGCAAAGTTAACGTAGATATTGCACTCGCGGCCTTCGACGTTGGCCCGCACGCGCTGGGCATCAATACGCTCGATCGCCGTCGCGTTAAAGATATTGATCTCGCCAATAAAGCTGGCCACGAAGAGGTTTTTCGGCTCCTCGTAGATCTCACGCGGGGTGCCGTCCTGCTCGATTTTACCGTTCTGCATCACCACAATACGATCGGACATGGTCAGCGCCTCCTCCTGATCGTGCGTAACGAAGACAAAGGTGATGCCAAGCTTGCGCTGCAATGCCTTCAGCTCGTTCTGCATCTGCTTACGCAGCTTGTAGTCGAGGGCAGAGAGGGACTCATCCAGCAGCAGCATACGCGGTTTGTTGACCACCGCTCGGGCGATGGCCACGCGCTGCTGCTGGCCGCCGGAGAGCTGGTGCGGCTTACGCTGGGCAAACTCCTCCAGCTGTACCATCCGCAGGGCATCGGTAACGCGAGGGGGGATCTGATCCGCCGGTGTCTTCTGCATCCGCAGGCCAAAGGCGACGTTTTCGAACACCGTCATATGCGGGAAAAGGGCGTAGCTTTGAAAGACGGTGTTAACATGGCGATGTTCTGCGGGAACGTTCGTTATATCATCGCTATCGAGGATAATGTGGCCAGTGTCGACGCTCTCCAGGCCTGCAATCAGGCGCAGGACGGTGGTCTTACCGCAGCCAGAGGGGCCAAGCAGCGTCAGGAATTCGCCGTTGTTGATGGTGAGGTTAAGATCGGAGATAACGGTTTTACCATCAAAACTTTTTCGAATCCCCGCCATTTGTACCAGCGGTGAAAGCGAACGTGATTGTGTATTCAATTTTTAACTCTGTCCCATGTAGACGCAGCGGCTGGCTTACCGATGCGGGGTTTGTGAGTAACCACCTTGGGTTTTGGCACATTAATAAGGCCTGGCATTCTACGGCAAACCACTGAAATCGCCAAACCTTGTTCTTATTTCTTACCCGGTCAGGCGATATCTCAGCCACTATTAAGGGTGTAATAAAATACAGGGTTTACAAGTTAAAAGTGACCTGACGCAATACATATCTTGCCGGGTTTCTTAATAATGACGTGACAAAAAGTGAGGGTGGCCGCATGGAAAAATTACTTGAGCGTTTTTTGCACTATGTTTCATTGGATACCCAGTCGAAACCGGGTGTCAGACAGGTTCCAAGCACAGAGGGACAGTGGAAGCTATTGGAGCTGCTTCGCGATCGGCTTAACGAGATGGGCCTGGTCAACGTGACGCTGAGTGACAAAGGCACGGTGATGGCGACGCTCCCCGCCAACGTTGAGGGCGATATTCCCACTATCGGCTTTATCTCCCATGTCGATACCTCCCCGGACTTTACCGGCAAAAATGTTAATCCGCAGATTGTCGAGAACTACCGTGGGGGCGATATCGCTCTGGGCGTAGGCGATGAGATCCTCTCGCCGGTGATGTTCCCGGTGCTGCATCAGCTGCTGGGACAGACGCTGATTACCACCGACGGTAAGACCCTGCTCGGCGCGGACGACAAAGCTGGGGTGGCGGAGATCATGACCGCGCTCGCGGTGCTGATTAAGCAGAACGTGCCTCACGGCGAGATCCGCGTGGCCTTTACCCCGGACGAAGAGGTCGGTAAAGGGGCGAAGCACTTCGACGTAGCGGCATTTGGTGCACAGTGGGCCTATACCGTAGACGGCGGCGGCGTGGGTGAGCTGGAGTTTGAGAACTTCAACGCCGCCTCCGTGACGATCAAAATTGTGGGTAACAACGTGCACCCTGGCACGGCGAAAGGGGTGATGGTTAACGCCCTGACTCTGGCGACGCGAATTCATGCTCTGGTTCCTGCCGATGAGACCCCAGAGACCACCGAAGGCTACGAAGGTTTCTATCACCTTGCCAGCATCAAGGGGGCGGTCGATCGCGCAGAGATGCACTACATCATTCGCGATTTCGATCGTAAGAACTTTGAGGCGCGTAAACGCAAGATCATGGAGATCGCCAAAAAGGTCGGCAAGGGGCTGCACCCGGACTGCTATATCGAACTGACGATCGAGGATAGCTACTACAACATGCACGAGAAGGTTGCTGAGCATCCACATATTATTGAGATTGCCCAGCAGGCGATGCGCGACTGCGATATTGAGCCGCAGCTTAAGCCGATTCGCGGCGGCACCGATGGCGCGCAGCTCTCCTTTATGGGCCTGCCGTGCCCGAATATCTTTACCGGCGGCTATAACTACCATGGCAAGCATGAGTTTGTGACCCTGGAAGGGATGGAGAAAGCGGTACGCGTGATCGTCCGGATTGCGGAGCTGACTGCGAAGCGGGGGTGACGGCGCTTGTCACACTATCGTCGTCATTACGTTCCCGGCGGGAGCTGGTTTTTCACCGTGAACCTGCGTAACCGTTATAGCGATTTGCTGGTCAGGCATATTGATGCCTTGCGTGCGGCAACCGCGCAGGTGAAGTGCCGCAAGCCGTTTATGATTAATGGCTGGGTTGTTCTGCCCGAGCACATGCACTGTATCTGGACGCTCCCGGCTGAAGACAGTGATTACTCGGGCCGCTGGCGCGATATCAAAAAGCATTTCACCCGGCTGCTGCAAACGAATGCTATCTGGCAGCCCCGATTCTGGGAGCATACTCTACGCAACGAAGAAGATTACCGACGGCATATGGATTACATCTATATTAATCCGGTAAAGCACGGCTGGGTAAAGCGAGTACAGGACTGGCCCTATTCCACCTTCCATCGAGATGTGCAAAACGGGTTATATCCGTTGGATTGGGCCGGTGATTATACCGAATTGATTACCGGAGAAAGACGTTAGCGCCGGGACCTACGCGGCACGGTGCCGTTTGTATTTTGTAGGCCCGGTAAGCCCAGCGCCACCGGGCGTATCTGTGCCGATGCGGCAACGCCGGGCGGCACTGCGTTTGCCCGGCCTACGGGGTGAAGCGCCGCTGCAGAATTTTGTAGGC
>JBCNNW010000124.1:0-9874 GCA_039594205.1 Pseudescherichia sp.
AGCTACGTCGAACGGCTCGTTTTCACGTACTTTAATTACCGGCATGTGCCTCTCACCTTTGATTAATTCGGTTTGCCGCTGGCATCAACGCCAGCTTATTTCAAAATGGTGCGGAATTTTACTGCAAATGCTGCTGCTTTGTAAAGCACCGCAGCCCTTTTTACAAGGGCGCTCTCATAAGGAGGAGGAGTATACACGACCTCTGTGCCAGGGTTGAACAATAGTTTTACAACCATCGCCCATGACCCTACACTGCGCGGTATTGCAAAGAGGTAAAGAATAGCCATGCGTGTACTGGGAATTGAAACATCCTGCGATGAAACCGGCATCGCCATCTACGACGATGAAAACGGGCTTTTAGCCAACCAATTGTATAGTCAGGTGAAACTGCACGCTGACTACGGCGGCGTGGTGCCGGAGCTGGCCTCCCGCGATCACGTACGCAAAACCGTGCCGCTGATCCAGGCCGCGCTGAAAGAGGCGAATCTGGCCGCTAAAGATATCGACGCCGTCGCCTATACCGCCGGTCCCGGCCTGGTGGGTGCGCTGCTGGTCGGGGCAACGGTAGGGCGCTCGTTGGCCTTCGCCTGGAACGTGCCGGCCATCGCCGTTCACCACATGGAGGGCCACCTGCTGGCCCCGATGCTGGAAGAGAACCCGCCTGAGTTTCCGTTTGTGGCGCTGCTGGTCTCTGGCGGCCATACCCAGCTGATCGGCGTGACCGGTATCGGTCAGTACGAACTGCTGGGCGAATCCATTGACGATGCCGCGGGTGAGGCCTTTGACAAGACGGCGAAGCTGCTGGGGCTGGACTATCCCGGCGGGCCGATGCTGTCGAAGATGGCCGCCAACGGCACGGAAGGGCGCTTTGTCTTTCCGCGTCCGATGACCGATCGTCCAGGGCTGGACTTCAGCTTCTCTGGCCTCAAAACCTTTGCCGCCAACACCATCCGCAACAACGGCAGTGACGATCGGACCCGAGCGGATATCGCCCGCGCCTTTGAGGATGCGGTAGTGGATACCCTGATGATCAAGTGCAAGCGCGCGCTGGATCAGACCGGCTTTAAGCGGCTGGTGATGGCGGGCGGCGTCAGCGCCAACCGCACGCTGCGGGTGAAGATGGCGGAGATGATGCAGAAGCGTCGGGGTGAAGTGTTCTATGCGCGTCCGGAGTTCTGTACCGATAACGGGGCAATGATCGCCTATGCGGGTATGGTGCGTCTGAAGGCGGGTAGCCTGGCGGAACTCAGCGTGACCGTGCGTCCGCGCTGGCCGCTGGCGGAGCTGCCTGCGGCATAATTGCCTGTTAGCCCGGCGGACCGCCTGCCGGGCCTACTCTTCCTCTTTCACTTCCGTGTCTTTCTCGCGCTTTTTCTTCAGCTTGGTCCAGATTTTAGTCTCCTGATGTCGCCACAGGCGCTGGATATTGTCGTGATGACGGAGCAGGATCAGGCAGGAGAGCATCGAGACCGGGAAGGTAAACTGCGGCTTAAACCACCAGACATAGAACGGGGCGATCAGCGCGCTGACGATGGCCCCGAGAGAGGAGTAACCACTCAGCAGAATGGTCAGCAGCCAGGTGCCAGCCATAACGCCGGTGAGATCCCAGCCAATCGGCGCAATCGCGCCAAACGCGGTGGCAACGCCTTTGCCGCCTTTAAAACCAAAGAATACCGGCCAGATGTGGCCCAGGCAGGCGGCGATGGCAATCAGCCCCAGCCAGAACGGCGTGACGCCCAGCGCGTAAGCGCCCCATACCGGCAGCATGCCTTTCAGCACGTCAAAAATCAGTACCGCTACGGCTGCACCCTTGCCGCCAATTCGCAGGACATTGGTCGCTCCGGGATTGCCGGAGCCACTCTCGCGAGGATCAGGCAGACCCGCGATGCGGCAGACCAGAATGGCGCTGGAGATTGAGCCGCAAAGGTACGCGAGGAGGATCATTCCAGGCGCGATTGCACTCATAACGCTGTTCCGTTTTGAAAATGTCGTTTTATTCTCAGCATCCGTGGATAATACGCATAATTTTTTGAAAGTGGTATCCAGGTTAGCCAAAAAGCGGGCGGTGCGTGATGGACATTGTATTTATAGAGCAACTTTCGGTAATCACCACGATCGGTGTTTACGACTGGGAGCAGACTATCGAGCAGAAGCTGGTGTTCGATATCGAAATGGCGTGGGATAACCGGGCGGCGGCGAAAAGTGACGATGTGAACGACTGCCTGAGCTATGCCGACGTTGCCGACGCGGTGGTAGGCCATGTGGAAGGTCAGCGCTTCGCGCTGGTGGAGCGGGTGGCGGAAGAGGTGGCGGATCTGCTGCTGAGTCGGTTCAATTCGCCCTGGCTACGTATCAAAGTGAGCAAGCCGGGGGCGGTAGCCCGGGCGGCTAACGTCGGGGTTATTATTGAGCGTGGCAATAGTCTGAAAGGAAAAGATTTAAATTCATAATTATTAAACCAAACGGCACTATATGGGTCTTACCTGCGTGCCTTTTCACGGCTTGCGGATGTAGAAGCCGTTTTTTTATGTCTTTTAGGGGTTTAAGTGATGAGCGATATGCACTCCCTGCTGGTGGCGGCCATTCTGGGCGTTGTCGAAGGGTTAACTGAGTTTTTACCGGTCTCCAGTACCGGTCACATGATTATTGTCGGTCACCTGCTGGGGTTCGAGGGTGAAACCGCCAAAACCTTTGAGGTGGTGATCCAGCTGGGTTCTATTCTCGCAGTAGTGGTGATGTTCTGGCGTCGCCTGTTTGGCCTGATCGGCATTCACTTCGGTCATCCGCCGCACGAGGGTGAAGGCAAAGGACGCTTAACGCTGATTCACATTCTACTGGGAATGATCCCGGCGGTGGTGCTGGGGCTGCTTTTCCATGACATGATCAAGAGCCTGTTTAACCCCATCAACGTGATGTACGCCCTGGTGGTTGGCGGCTTCCTGCTGATCGCCGCCGAGTGCCTGAAGCCGAAAACGCCGCGCGCGCCGGGGCTGGATGATATGACCTACCGTCAGGCCTTTATGATCGGCTGCTTCCAGTGTCTGGCGCTGTGGCCGGGCTTCTCCCGCTCCGGGGCGACCATCTCCGGCGGCATGTTAATGGGCGTCAGCCGCTACGCTGCCTCGGAGTTCTCATTCCTGCTGGCCGTACCAATGATGATGGGCGCCACCGCGCTGGATCTCTACAAGAGCTACCACTTTCTGACGGCTGCCGATATCCCGATGTTTGCCGTTGGCTTTATCACCGCCTTCATCGTGGCGCTGGTGGCGATCAAAACCTTCCTGCAGCTGATTAAGCGGATCTCGTTTATTCCGTTCGCTATCTACCGCTTTATTGTGGCGGCGGCGGTCTACGTCGTCTTCTTCTAAGCGTTCAGGCGGCTGCCCTCACGCCTGCGGCTGAGGGCAGCGTGCCGCTTTCCACTTCGCGACTGCATCAATTCGCCGCTGGGTCAGCTCCTCGCGGATCTCAGCCCCCTTAAAGCCTGCTGCGACCACCTCTTTCGTTGATACCGCCCTCGCCACTTTCCACGCCTCGCGCAGCAGTCGTCCCTGCGGATAGTCTTTGGCTTCAAAATGGGTGCGTCCACGTACGTCGGCTTCGCTGGTCAGGGCGATCTGCTCCACGCGCTGAGGCTTACGCCAGGCGTCGATAGCATCGAAAAGCTTCACAATGGTTTGCGGTTTAAGGATCGGGAAGGTGTGGATCAGATCGTGATACTCCGCCACCAGCCTGGCCAAATCGCGCAGTTCGTTAGGCACGCGCAGGCGTTCACACAGGTTGGTAACCAGCTTGACGCCTGCCAGGCCGTGCCCGTGGTGGCGCGGCCAGAGTTCCGGTGGGGTCAGGCCCTTGCCGAGATCGTGGCAGAGCGTAGCGAAGCGGACGTCGATATCCGGGCTAAGCATTGCCGCCATCGAGACCGTCATCAGTACGTGAATGCCGGTATCGATCTCCGGATGCCACTTTGCCGGGGCAGGAATGCCAAACAGAACATCCAGTTCAGGAAACAGTACCTTCAGCGCACCGCACTCGCGCAGCGTCATAAAATAGACCTGCGGGTTGCGGCTGGCGAGGGCGTTTTCGGTCTCTTTCCAGACGCGCTCCGGCGTCAGGTGCTCCAGCTCGCCGGCTGCGGTCATCTCACGCATCAGCGCCATGGTTTCGTCGGCGATACGGAAGCTGAGATGGGCATAGCGGGCGGCAAAGCGCGCTACCCGCAGCACACGGAGGGGATCTTCGCCAAAGGCCGGAGAGACATGGCGCAGGGTGCGGCTCCTGAGATCCGCCAGGCCATTATAGGGATCGATGATCTTACCGTCCGCGTCCTGGGCCAGGGCGTTAACGGTCAGATCGCGGCGGAGCAGATCCTGCTCCAGCGTCACGTCGGGGGCGGCATAGCAGGAGAAGCCGGTATAGCCAAAGCCGGATTTCCGTTCGGTACGCGCCAGGGCGTACTCCTCCCGGCTTTTTGGGTGGAGGAATACCGGGAAATCGCGGCCAACCTGCTGGTAGCCCGCGTCCAGCATCTCCTGCGGGGTCGCACCCACAACCACCCAGTCTTTATCTTTAACCGGTAGCCCTAACAACGCATCCCGAACAGCACCACCGACCAGATAACTCTTCACTACGCCACTCTCCTGACACACTTTTAACTGATGATACGTTAAGTGTAGAGAAAATGGCTAATCCGGTTCAGCTCATCCAGCGGTCTTTACGCTTGCGGCTGGGGATGATGTGCGGCAGTACCAAGCCCAGGAACAGCCCCGCGCCGAGCACGCCGCCGCCGTACATAAACCACTGCATGATGATGGTGCGCTGCTTGTCGTCCAGCTGCAGGTTAGCGGCATTCACCTTCTTCTGCGCGACGATCAGCTGGTTTTTAAGCTGCTGGTTCTCTTCTTTCAGGCCGTTGATCACGCTGTCGCTCTGGGCGACCTTCTGCTGCATGTCGGCGGTGCGCTGGTTCCAGGTATTATCGATGTTGGTCAGCTTATCGGTCAGCGTCTTAACCTGGTTCTCCAGATCCGGCACGCGGGTGCGCAGGCTTGGCTCGCTACTTAACTCCTTTAGCGGGATCCAGGCGGTACGACCGCTGCTGTCACGCACCTGACCGTAGTTTGAGTCCCCGTTGGTTTGCAGCAGTGCAACCTCTTCACCCGCGTTAACCGTACCCACGAGGCGATAGTGATCCCCCGGGCCGCTACGAACCCAGGTATTCAGTTCATCCGAAACGTAACGCTTTTCTTCGGCATGGGCCACGGCAGAAACGCATACAAGTAAAAACAGTCCAGTCAGGCGTAATTTAGGCATCAGCAGTCATTTGTTGTCATAAAAAAAGTGGAACGATAGTAGAGGCATCAGTCTGACGACGCAAAGTATTCGGTATCAATCAGAATCATCTGGGTCGTAAACGCTCCGCACCCTGGAAATTTGGCGCAAAATACTATCTACTGACAAGCATCGAGGGCGTAAGTTCGCCGAAAATTCCGCTGATGTGACATAACCATAAGTACAAGACCATGACTCAAGAGATCGAACTGAAATTTATCGTTGACCCGCCCCGCGTGGATGCCCTGCGCAACCACCTGCATACCCTGACGGATGAGCACGCTGCGCCTGCGCCGCTGCTCAATATCTACTACGAGACGGCGGATAGCTGGCTGCGTAGCCACGACATGGGCCTGCGCATTCGTGGCGCGCAGGATCGCTATGAGATGACGATCAAAACTGCGGGCCGCACCGTGGGCGGGCTGCATCAGCGTCCGGAGTACAACGTGGCCATCGATAAGCCGGAGCTGGATCTCTCCCGCTTCCCGGCGGAGGCGTGGCCGGAAGGCGGCCTGCCAGCCGATCTTGCCGAGCGCGTCAGCCCGCTGTTCAGCACCCACTTCGATCGTGAGAAGTGGCTGATTAACGTTGGCGACAGCCGGATTGAGATTGCGCTGGATCTTGGGGAGGTGAAGGCGGGTGAACTGGCGGAGCCGATCTGCGAGCTGGAGCTGGAGCTGCTGAGCGGCGCAGCGGAGGATGTATTAAAGCTGGCGCGCCAGCTGGTGACTCAAAGTGGCCTGCGGCAGGGGAACCTGAGCAAAGCCGCTCGCGGTTACCATCTGGCAAAAGGCAATCCGCCGCGTCCGCTGCGGGCGACGGCGATCCTGACCGTTGCGCCGAAGGCGAGCGTAGAGCAAGGGCTGGAGGCGGCGCTGGAGCTGGCGCTCTCCCAGTGGCAGTATCACGAAGAGCTGTGGGTCCGCGGCGAGAAAAAAGCGCAGGCGGAGACGCTGGCCGCTATCGCCCTGGTGCGCCATACCCTGATGCTGTTTGGCGGCATTGTGCCGCGCAAAGCGAGTGCTCGCTTACGCGATCTGCTGACCCAGTCTGAGGCGACCATTACTTCAGCGGTCTCCGCCGTCACGGCAGTGTATAGCCCGGAGATCGCCACGGCGAAGCTGGCCCTGACCGAGTGGCTGGTGACCCGCGCCTGGCGGACGTTCCTTGATGACAAAGCGCAGGCCAAAATCAACGACTCGTTTAAACGCTTTGCCGACATCAACCTGTCGCGCCACGCCGCCGAGCTGAAACGTAATTTTGCCCAGCCGCTGATGGACAAATACCAGGACCAGCTCCCGCGCCTGGCGCGCGACATCGACAGCATGCTGCTGCTGGCGGGCTACTACAATGGCCTCCGCGCTCAGGCGTGGCTGGAGAACTGGCAGGGTTTGCAGCACGCCATTAAAACCCGCCAGCGCATTGAAATTGAACATTTCCGTAACGAAGCCATTGTGCAGGAGCCGTTCTGGCTGCACAGCGGAAAACGCTAACTCAGGCAAAGGATCCCCCTTATGATGCCGCTCTCTTCGCCGCTTCAGCAGCACTGGCAGACCCTTGTTGAACGTCTGCCAGACACACTCTCCGCCTCAACGCTTAGCGCGGAGGCGAAGTCAGTGCTTACTTTTAGTGACTTTGTTCAGGCAAGCATCGCGGCACATCCCGAGTGGCTGACGGCGCTGGAGAGCGAGCCGCCGCAGGCGGAAGAGTGGCAGTTCTATTCGGCGTGGCTTCAGGAGGCGCTGGCGGAGGTCAGTGATGAAGCTTCGCTGATGCGCGAGCTACGGCTGTTCCGCCGCCGCATCATGGTGCGCATCGCCTGGGCGCAGGCCCTGCGGCTGATGCCGGAGGAGAGCACGCTCCAGCAGCTTAGCGCGCTGGCGGAGACGCTGATCGTTAGCGCCCGCGACTGGCTCTACGCTGCCTGCTGCCGGGAGTGGGGCACGCCGTGCAGCGCCGACGGCACGCCGCAGCCGCTGCTGATCCTCGGCATGGGCAAGCTGGGGGGGAACGAGCTGAACTTCTCTTCGGATATCGATCTCATCTTCTCCTGGCCGGAGAACGGCGCAACCCGCGGCGGGCGTCGCGAGCTGGACAACGCCCAGTTCTTCACTCGCCTCGGACAGCGGCTGATCAAGGTGCTCGACCAGCCCACCCAGGACGGCTTTGTCTACCGGGTGGATATGCGCCTGCGCCCCTTTGGCGACAGCGGCCCGCTGGTGCTGAGCTTTGCTGCGCTGGAGGATTATTATCAGGAGCAGGGGCGCGACTGGGAGCGCTACGCGATGGTCAAGGCGCGGATCATGGGCGACAACGACGGCGTCTATGCCACCGAGCTGCGGGCCATGCTGCGCCCGTTCATCTTCCGTCGCTATATCGACTTCAGCGTCATCCAGTCGCTGCGCAATATGAAAAGCATGATCGCCCGTGAAGTACGGCGGCGCGGCCTGAAAGACAACATCAAGCTGGGAGCCGGCGGCATCCGTGAGGTGGAGTTTATCGTTCAGGTGTTCCAGCTGATTCGCGGCGGACGCGAGCCGTCGCTCCAGCAGCGATCGCTGCTGCCGACGCTGGCCGCTATCGATCAGCTGCATCTTCTGCATGCGGGCGACGCCGATACGCTACGGGCCGCCTACCTCTGGCTACGGCGGCTGGAGAATCTGCTGCAGAGTATTAACGACGAGCAGACCCAGACCCTGCCGGGGGACGAGCTTAACCGCGCCCGGCTGGCCTGGGGGATGGGCGTTGCCGACTGGCAGGCGCTCAGCGACACCCTGGATCGGCATATGGCTGCCGTGCGGCGTATCTTTAACGAGCTGATTGGCGATGACGATACCGACACCCAGGACGAGCAGCTCTCTGAGCAGTGGCGCGAGCTGTGGCAGGATACGCTGGAGGCCGACGACGCCACGCCGGTGCTGGCGCATCTTGCGGATGGCGATCGTATCCGGGTGGTAGCGCTGATTGCCGATTTTCGCCGGGAGCTGACGCGCAGGACTATTGGTCCACGCGGTCGCCAGGTACTTGACCACCTGATGCCGCACCTGCTGAGCGAGGTCTGCCCCCGGGCCGACGCACCGGTGCCGCTGGCGCGCCTGATGCCGCTTCTGACCGGGATTGTCACCCGCACCACCTACATCGAGCTGCTGAGCGAGTTCCCCGGCGCGCTCAAGCACCTGATCTCTCTCTGCGCCGCCTCGCCAATGGTCGCCAGCCAGCTGGCGCGCTATCCGCTGCTGCTGGATGAGCTGCTCGATCCCAACACGCTCTATCAGCCGACGGCGATGGACGCCTACCGGGACGAGCTGCGCCAGTATCTGCTCCGTGTGCCGGAGGAGGATGAAGAGCAGCAGCTGGAGGCCCTGCGCCAGTTCAAACAGGCCCAGCTGCTGCGTATTGCCGCGGCGGATATTGCTGGTACTCTGCCGGTAATGAAAGTGAGCGATCACTTAACGTGGCTGGCGGAGGCGATGATTGACGCGGTGGTTCAGCAGGCGTGGACCCAGATGGTAGCGCGCTTTGGTCAGCCAAAGCACCTGCGCGATCGGGAAGGGCGCGGCTTTGCGGTAGTGGGCTACGGCAAGCTCGGCGGCTGGGAGCTGGGTTACAGCTCCGATCTCGATCTGGTCTTTCTGCACGACTGCCCGGCAGATGTGATGACCGACGGCGAGCGGGAGATCGATGGCCGTCAGTTCTACCTGCGCCTCGCCCAGCGCATCATGCATCTCTTCAGCACCCGCACTTCGTCGGGCATTCTCTACGAGGTGGACGCCCGCCTGCGGCCATCCGGCGCGGCGGGGATGCTGGTGACTACCGCGGATGCCTTTGCTGACTATCAGCAGAGCGAGGCGTGGACGTGGGAGCACCAGGCGCTGGTGCGTGCCAGAGTGGTATACGGCGATCCGCAGCTGAAATCCCGCTTCGATGAGATCCGCCGTACCATTCTGATGACCCCCCGCGACGGGGAAAAACTGCAAACCGAGGTGCGGGAGATGCGCGAGAAGATGCGTGCCCATCTTGGCAACAAGCACCGCGAGCGTTTCGACCTCAAGGCCGATGCGGGCGGCATTACCGACATTGAGTTTATTGCCCAGTATCTGGTGCTGGGCCACGCTCACCAGAAGCCAAAGCTAACGCGCTGGTCCGATAACGTGCGTATCCTTGAGCTGCTGGCGCAGAACGACATTATGGATGAGCAGGAGGCGCAGGCGTTGACCCACGCCTATACCACGCTGCGCGATGCGCTGCACCACCTGGCGCTGCAGGAGCAGCCCGGTCACGTGCCGGAAACCGAGTTTGCCGGGGTGCGGGAGCAGGTCAGCGCCAGCTGGCAGAAGTGGCTGCTAAAACCGTGCGCGCAAAATTAAGTATGATATTATCGCGCGCAAATTTTGCATTTCGAGGGGACAGGAATGAAAGTAACGCTGCCAGAGTTTGAACGTGCAGGGGTGATGGTCGTCGGTGACGTGATGTTAGATCGCTACTGGTATGGCCCGACCAGCCGTATCTCACCGGAAGCGCCTGTACCGGTGGTTAAGGTCGA
>JBCNNW010000125.1:0-9449 GCA_039594205.1 Pseudescherichia sp.
TTCGCCCAAATTTCACAGAGGATGAGAACCTCCGGGGCAGGAGGTTCGACCCGAGCGAAGTGAGGGAGCGTTGCTTCAGCAACGACCCGCAGGGCGAAGCCACGAAGTGGCGAGTTATCCTCTCTCGCCGACCACATTTAGAAACCCCGCTTTATAGCGGGGTTTTTTTTCGCCCAAATTTACAGAGGATGAGAACCTCCGGGGCAGGAGGTTCGACTTGAGTAGTAAACCGCTTAGTAATTAATAAACTGAATTTTATCGTGATAATTTTTTCTGGCTGCATGCCTGATTTCAGAATAAGTAATAGGCTCAGCATATCTATACCTACCCGCGCCTCTCATCTCACCTTTCTTCCAGGGTTTATTCACGTGTAGCTCGTTATCGCTAAGACGATCGCCATCATAGGTTCCTTTAATAAATCTGAAATCGGCCTCCCGCAAAAAGCTGGCAAACCAGTCCATGCCAATCTTGCTGGTTTGTCGGAAAAATGCGGTAGCAACTGTATGCGTAAGCCATGTTTGCTCGTCTGCTGCCAGTTCTTTTAAAAATCCACTGTCTTGCGCTGTAGCAAACTTACATAATATTTCCCTACGTTTTTGCAAAGAGAGAGATGTATCTTCGCCGTTTTTAAAAATGAAGGCGTCCAGCTTTGAATAGTCTGTTTTTTTAAAAATTCTACCCGTTATAGTAATTTTACTATTTAATTTCGCCTGAATATCAACTTTATCTTTATTTTCAGTAAGATACATCCACCATGATTTAGTGTAGGCCTGCTGAAGCTGTTTTGCTTCTGCATTTCCAAGGTTTGAATTTACATCAATATATTTCTTTGAGTTTTCCTCAATAGCACGCTCATTAAAGGTGCCAGGCTCTTCATTTTTAAGGGAGCTTTTTATGCGGAAGTAATCATCCATACTGAGCTCACCCATAATCCCCAAGCCCGCATTATATTCATCAATGGTTACAGGGACTTTTTTCTCATCCATGGCAGCCTGTATCACCCTGCCTCTATGATGACTAAAACCATAAATAACCGTATGTTGTGGAGGTGTGTCATTTAATCCAAGACGGTCACTACTTGTCACAGGGTTATTCCTTACCATCCGGAACAGGTTCAGCCCGTCCACCTCGCCGGCCGGATCCGCACTCACCCATCGACACAGCCAGGGCGCATAGTAACGGTGGCCGTAGTAGTACAGTCCGGTGCCGTCCCGCTCCTTGCCGGAGTAGCGCACGGTCTTGTAGCTGGCCTCCACCTCATTGCGCCCCGCCCATACCGCCGTACCGCCGAAGGGGTAGTACTCCTCCCGGCTGATAAGCTGCCCCCCGCTGTCCAGCTCCAGTGCCAGCGAGCCGATGTTATCGTCCACGCTCCAGCGCACCTGGTCGTTGGCGATACCGTCCGGCCTGCCGCTTTCCCAGTGCAGTACCCGGATATCCGCCCGCCCCGCCAGGCCGGTCAGCACGTGCAGCTCTTCTGACGGCGCACTGGCACCCTTCGCCGTCTCCTGCCAGCTTTTACGCAGCTCCAGTCCCGGCAGGTAGCGCACCTCGTCCACATCCCACAGCCCCGTGTCGCCGTTCAACAGCGTGCGGGTCTGCTTGCGCACCCGCTGGCTGCCGCTGTACTGATAGATTTCCCGGTCGTTGTTGCCGCTGCTGCGGCTCACCAGTGTCACCTGCTGTAAGTTATTACTGCCGCCCCACGCCAGCCCGTCTGTGCCAGAAGCACTGGCCTGAAGCGTCAGCAGATTGCCGTTAGCATCGAACCAGTCCGCGACCTCATCCGGCGTCTGCGGCCCGCCATCGTTCTGCTGCACGCTGCGGTTCGAGGTACTCTCCGTGGTCATGGTGCGGGTGAAGCTGGCTGCCCCGGTGTGCTTCAGGGTCTGGAGGTTGCCGCTGTCGTCATACGTGTAGCTGCGGCTATAGTTCACATACTGGCTGCCGTCTGACATTACCGGCAGGACACTGTACTGCATACCGGTGTTGTTCGCGTTCTCCCGTCCGATGGCGCTCAGCAGCTGGTAGAGCGCATCGTAGGAAAACTGCCTGGTACCATTGGTAGATTGGTTACGGTAGTAGCCTGCCGTCACGGTGCCGTCAGCCACCGAGGTGATGTTTCCGGTGAAGTCGTACCCGTAGCTCAGGTCCTGGAGGAGGGTGTTGTCTCCACGCGCTGCCGTAATGCTCTCCAGCCACTGGTTCTGCGGGTCGTAGCCGTACGTAGTGGTCACCCCGTTGCCAGCCGACTCCGTCAGCACCTGACCTGCCGCGCTCCATGTCACGCTCTCCAGCAGGGTCTGCTCCTCTCCGCCTGCCAGAGTCATCGTCTGACAGCATACATTGCCACTAACGTCATACCACCAACCCTGACCGTGCTCCTGCGCATCAGTCCGGGTCAGCACCGCGCCGCGCGCGTCGGCGGTGACGGTCGTGGTATACATATCCGTCTCCAGCAGCGCTACTCGCCCGGCCTCATCCTCCGGCCAGTCGGGTAAATCCTCTGCCGACGCCAGGAAGCGCTGCCCCTGACTGAGCACCGCTCCGCTCAGCGCCACCGAATTCACCTGCGCCAGGCCGCCATCGTCATACTGCGCCACGCAAACACCACGCAGGTTGTTCCCCTGTGAGCCATCATCTGCCGGACCGCTGTCGCTGTAGTCACTGCGCCAGTTCATCCGAATATCTTCGCCAGAGAGCTGCTCGCTGCCGTATGAAGGCCGTCCCAGCTCGTCATACGCCACGGTGTGCACGGTGCCGCGTCCATCCCGGCTCCACACCGGACGGTCTGCCGCGTCATGTAGCGTCACCTGCATCCCGCCGTCGGTGCTATCACGCCGCAGCAGCTGACCTGTCAGCGAGGGCGTATTATGCAGGTTTGCCGGGGACGCACTGTCTACTGTCCAGGCTGCAAACAGGCGCGGGTCGCGGTACGACACTAACCGACTGTCGTCATTCACATATGAATGGCTGACCAGCAGGCGCAGCGGATCTGACGCCTGCTCCCGGTTCCAGTTGAGGGTGCGCACGGCCAGCCCCCGGTTATCGTTAATGCTGACCACCGGCGTTCCGGTGGCGGCGGTTGGATTGCTCATTTTGTTTTACCTGTTTTGTTTTTAGAGGATATAAATCAAGCAATATTAAATAGAGGGTACAGGACGTTACCTTGCAGAAATGTGCAAAATAGAGGAGAAGGGGACTCACCTGCAGACATCTGCAGACAGAAGATGGACTGGGGTGTCGCCAGAAAGCGACAATTAAGGTTTTGTTTTATATTATTTTATTTATTAATATATATATTCGTCGTTCCAGGGCGACACTTCTACCGAACTGCCTTCATTTTCTGGTCTCCTTCAGCGTGATTTCGTGACGCCTTCCATAATTCCTAAATGAATACAGGCTGCTAGTTTTGGCAGTGAAAAAGTGGCACGGCTTGTGCAATAATATACGCGTAGATGCTCATTCCATCTCTTATGCTCGCCGCAAGGCTTCATAAACTCAGGAATGACGCAGAGCCGTTTAATGGTGCTTATCGTCCACAGACAGATGTCGCTCCGGCCTCATCAAACACCATGGACACAACGTTGAGTGAAGCACCAATTTGTTGTCACGCAGACCTGTTTAATGCCCGCTCTGGATTCAGAGCGGGCGTTTTTTTATGGCGGGTTTACTGCGGGGGATTGTTCTGCAGAGTGTACATCAGCCCATCGCGGCGCATGGCTGCGGCCTCTTCCGGCTGCTGTAAACGATCGAGGGTATCTGCCAGCCAGGCATAATCAAACGGATCCGGGCGCTGCTTCAGCGCGGCGCGAAACGCCAGGCTCGCCTCTTTCCACTCACCGTGCTTTATCAGCGACTGGCCAAGCGTACTCCACAGCAGCGGGCGATCGCCCTGAGTTTTGATCTGCTGGCGTAGCGCCTTCTCTACCTGCTCTGGGTTGTTGGTCTTCAGACGCGGGATCAGCAGTACCAGACGATCGTCATACTGTCGCTTCAGTCCGTCGAGCAGGATCTCCTGCGCGGTATCGTGATCGTTACACTCAATCAGATGCTCGGCCATGGCTGCCTGGAGCGCAACCTGATGACGGGTCTTACGGCTCTGGTGCTTCCACCAGGTCTTCAGGCCGTCGCTGCCTCCTTCGGCCCGGGCCTGATCCATCATGCCAATCCACGCCTGCTGGGCTAACGCCTCGCGGTGTGCTTCGTCACCGACGCCCGCTTTCGCCATAGACGGAATGCAATCGAGCAGGGAGTTCCATGCTCCGGTACGGATATAGGCCTGCTCGGCCAGACGCAGCACTTCCGGGTGGCGAGGCGTAATCTCCAGCAGATTATCGACCCCATGGCGTGCCGCATGATTTTCGTTACGTGCCAGCTGCAGGCGCACGCGGGTAATCTCTACCGGAATAGGGTCCTGTTCGGCCAACTCAGAGGCCCGCTGCAGATGCTGATTAGCCCGGGCTTCGTCGCCACGCTGCTGGGCTGCTTCAGCGGCCAGCAGATAGTTGACTACCGGCTGCTCGGCGTGATCGGCATTCTTCGCCATCAGCTTTTCAACCTGCTGATAGTCACCTTCGGCCAGCTTGAGCAGCGCCTGCTCGGTCTGCTTGCGGGCGCGGCGGCGTTTGCGGCCTGTGAACCAACCGCGAGTGCGTGCGCCAGTATGGAAAATACGGCGCAGCAGCCACTCAACGGCAAACAGCACCACCAGGGCGAGGATCAGGATAATGACCAGTCCCGTCACGCTGGTTTCGATATTATAAGTATCGGTCTGGATCAGCACGTAACCCTGATGCCCGGCGACCATCGGGCCAACCACGATGCCGGCAAGCAGCAGTGCAAAGAGAAGCAGTACTTTAAGCATAATTATTCTCCCTGCTGCGGCGCAGCGGCAGGCGCTGCTTCATTCGTCACCGGGGCTGGCGGCGCTTCATTCGCTGCCGCCCCTGGCTGGGCCAGCAGGTTACGCACGCGCGTCTGCATCAGCTTCTCCAGAATCGGTTGGCTTTGCAGTGAATCCGGCACTTCCATGGTGATGTTCTGCTGGCTGAGTTTATCTACCTCTTCGAGGAACGCTTTGGTGCTGGCATCATCGGTATCGTAGTACGCGCGTACCCAGCTGGAGACGTTATCCAGCGCCTGCTTGTAGGTCTCTTCCTGGTGACGCGGCACGGCCTGGGCGGCAACCAGCAGGCGAGAGCGGATGTTCTCCCGCAGGTAGATATCCTGGTTCGGCGCGAGCAGGGGGACTGCGGTCTCATCGCGGCGGCGGATGGTAATAAAGCTGTCCATAAAGTTGTGCCAGCTCTTTTGCAGATTCACCCGCCATTCGCTCAGCGAGCTGGATAGCTCGCTGCTGTCGTTATCCATCGGCGCATCGTCATCGTTATTATCCGCCAGGCGCAGATTGTCGATCTGGTTGGAGAGCTGGTTAACCTTGAGAATAATGCCGTCGTAATCCACCTGTGCCACGCCGGAGAGGCTGGCCACGTCATCGGTGATGGCGCGGCGGGCGGCGATCAGGCTCGGATCGTTCATATCGGCCAGGCTCGCGTCGGCGCTTTTCAGCAGCGCAGCGGCGGTGGTGATATCGCTATCGCTCCACAGCTTACGTCCGGCCAGCTTCACAAGGAAATCAGCCTGCGCCAGCAGCCAGGTCTTAGCGTCGGTTCCCGAAATGGTTGCCACCTTCTGCGACAGCTCATCAAGCTGCTTATTCAGCTCGGCCTGCTGGCGATCTGCTGCGGCCAGCGCGTCGCCCTGCTGTTTGATGACCGTTTCAAACTGCGTTTTTTGCGTCTCCTGCGCCTTCTGCAGGGCAGTGATTTGATTCACCAGTTCAGCGCTGGTAGCGGACTGCGTTGAGGTCTGCTGTTTCACCCAGCCATACAGTCCCACGCCAGCCGCCAGCGCAATGGCGATGGCAATCGCACTCAGCGCAAGGCTGGTTTTATTGGCGCGATCTTTCTTCTCAGCTTTTTCTGGCTGTGGCGTAGTATCCACGGCCTCCCTGGTCTCTTCAACCACGGCAGAGGAGTTCTGTTGTTCCGTCATTATGGCTTCCCATTATGAGAGTTATTGTAATGCGCGCAGCAGCGCATCGTTGTCAGCGTTATCAGCGACCTGAATATCCTGCCAGCCCAAATCCCGGGCGAGGTGCGCCAGACGTTCGCTTACCACCAGTAGACGGCAGCGAAGTAACCAGTTTTCACGATACCAGGCCGGAATCAGTGAGAAAAGCTGCTGGATCATCTCGCCGCTGGTCACCACAATCGTCGTAACCCCACGAGTCTGCCAGCGCATTGCCTCTTCCGCGCCGTCATAAAACTTCGCACTACGTTGATAACATTCACAAAATGTGACATCAGCACCGCGTGCTGTCAGTGTGTCACCTAACAGCTCGCGCCCACCGTTGCCACGTAACAGCATTGCACGCTTACCCGCAATATTTTGTAATTCAGGTAATTGTAGCAACACTTCGCTAATTTCCCGATCCATCGGATAGCGTACATTGATGCCGCTAGCGGTATGAAGCGCCAGCGCGGTTGTGCGTCCGATAGCAAAGTAGCGGGGTGCAACTGGCCAGTGCAGGCCATGATGCTGGAGGTGCGCATGGGCAAAGGCCACCGCATGCTGCGACAGCACAAAGACAAGGTCGTTAGTCGTCAGGGCGGAAAGTTGGTCTGGCAGCGTAGCCAGCTCCCGGCCAGGGGTAAATTCGATTAGCGGAAAGCTCCAGGCCACCTTTCCCAGTGCGCGCAGACGGCTCACTAATTCCTCTCCAGCCGGGGAGGGGCGGGTGACCAGAATACTCATGCAGGCGCTTCTCCGTTATAGACTTCGGCCAAAATCTCGCGCGCACCGTTAGCCAGCAGCTCTTCGGCGAGGGACACGCCTAATTGCTCAGCCTCTTCCGGTTTTCCGCGCCGTTCACCGCGAACCATCACCGAACCGTCTGGTGCACCCACCAGCGCACGCAGCCAGATTTCACCCGCAACCAGTTCAGCATAGCTACCAATAGGCACCTGGCAGCCGCCCTCCAGCCGCATGTTCATTGCACGTTCGGCTTTAACCCGCAGGGCGGTATCATCATGGTTGAGGGGGGCCAGCAGTGCACGGGTGCGCTCATCGTCCAGACGGCACTCAATGCCCACCGCACCCTGGCCTACGGCAGGCAGGGAGAGCTCTGGCGGCAGTGCCACGCGAATACGTGATTCGAGGTCGAGGCGTTTTAGCCCGGCGACGGCAAGAATGATGGCATCGTAGTCGCCGTTATCAAGCTTGCCTAGCCGCGTGCCGACGTTGCCACGCAGCGAGCGAATGATCAGATCCGGGCGGCGTTCGGCCAGCTGGCACTGGCGGCGTAAACTTGACGTGCCAACCACGCTGCCGGCAGGCAGGGCGTCCAGGCTCTCGTAGTGGTTAGAGACAAAGGCATCGCGAGGATCTTCCCGCTCGCAGATAGTCACCAGGCCGAGACCTTTCGGGAACTCGACCGGCACATCTTTCATGGAGTGGACGGCCAGATCGGCGCGGTTCTCAAGCAGGGCCAGCTCCAGCTCTTTAACGAAAAGCCCTTTGCCGCCGACCTTAGCGAGAGGAGTATCGAGGATCACATCACCGCGCGTGACCATGGGTACCAGTTCGACCTTAAGGCCAGGATGGCAGGCCATCAGCCGCTGCTGAACATAGTGTGCTTGCCAGAGCGCAAGGGGGCTTTGGCGTGTGGCGATTCTTAAAATAGTGTCTGGCATACTGTTACCGTCATTACTGTTCATTGACCATCCTAACACTGTTGCCTTAGGGTGTCAGTTTTCACGGGTGATTGCGCAAAGGGGCTAACAGGCCGTATTCTGGGGTTTACACGTAATGAACGGTGCTACACTTGTATGTAGCGCATCTTTCTTTACGGTCAATCGGCAAGGTGTTAAATTGATCACGTTTTAGACCATTTTTTCGTCTCTACTTACATAATCATAAGGACGGAAAAGGGTGACGGGTATCTTTGTAATACTAAAAATCTGAACCGGGCCGCGATTGCCGACGTTTCTGTCAGCATGGCGTTACGGGAAGGTTTAAAACATCAGGCGATACGTCTTGTACCTCTATATTGAGACTCTGAAACAGAGACTGGATGCCATAAACCAACTGCGTGTCGATCGCGCGCTGGCTGCTATGGGGCCTGCTTTCCAGCAGGTATACAGTCTGCTGCCTACATTGTTGCACTATCATCATCCGCTGATGCCGGGTTACCTTGACGGTAGCGTTCCCTGCGGCATCTGCCTCTACACGCCCGATGAAAACCAGCTCCACTACCTTAACGAGCTGGAGATGAGTCGTGGCCTGCCAGTGCAGGCGTCGCCTAAGGGCGAGCTGCCGATCACCGGCCTCTATACCATGGGCAGCACCTCGTCGGTCGGACAGAGCAGCTCTTCCGATCTCGACATCTGGGTATGCCATCAGTCGTGGCTCGACAACGATGAGCGCCAGCTGCTTCAGCGTAAGTGCAGCCTGCTGGAGAGCTGGGCGGCTTCGCTCGGGGTAGAGGTGAGCTTCTTCCTGATTGACGAAAACCGCTTCCGCCATAACGAGAGCGGTAGCCTCGGCGGGGAAGACTGCGGATCTACCCAACATATTTTACTGCTCGATGAGTTCTACCGCACCGCCGTACGTCTGGCCGGGAAGCGTATCCTGTGGAACATGGTGCCGGGCGATGAAGAGGCCAATTACGACGACTACGTGATGTCGCTGTACGCCCAGGGCGTGCTGACGCCAAACGAGTGGCTGGATCTCGGCGGGCTTAGCTCGCTGTCGGCAGAAGAGTACTTCGGTGCCAGCCTGTGGCAGCTCTATAAGAGCATCGACTCCCCTTATAAGGCGGTGCTGAAAACGCTGCTGCTTGAAGCCTACTCCTGGGAGTACCCGAATACCCGCCTGCTGGCAAAGGACATTAAACAGCGGCTGCATGACGGGGAGATTGTCTCTTTTGGTCTCGATCACTACTGCATGATGCTGGAGCGGGTCACCCACTACCTGACGGCGATCGAGGACTTCACGCGTCTCGACCTGGTGCGTCGCTGTTTCTACTTAAAGGTGTGCGAAAAGCTAAGCCGCGAGCGCGCCTGCGTCGGCTGGCGGCGTGAAGTCGTCAGTTCGCTGGTGAAAGAGTGGGGCTGGGACGACGCGCGTCTCGCCATGCTCGATAACCGCGCCAACTGGAAAATCGGCCAGGTAAGGGAAGCACATAACGAACTGCTCGATGCCATGATGCAGAGCTACCGTAACCTAATCCGCTTTGCGCGCCGTAATAACCTCAGCGTCTCTGCCAGCCCGCAGGACATCGGCGTGCTGACCCGGAAGCTGTATGCCGCGTTTGAAGCGCTGCCGGGTAAAGTGACGCTGGTGAACCCGCAAATTTCGCCGGATCTCTCTGAGCCGAACCTGAC
>JBCNNW010000126.1:0-9498 GCA_039594205.1 Pseudescherichia sp.
TCGTCCATGATTTAACGCCGGGCGGCACTGCGTTTGCCCGGCCTACGGTGGGCGCAGTACGGTTTGTAGGTCGGGTCAGCGAAGCGCCACCCGACATGCCGATGTCCACTTTCTCTCAAGCTCGCTAAAAAAATGCCGATATAACAGGTTTATGGCAAGAGAGGTTTTAGAATGACAACCATTTCAACAACTACGCCGTCACTCCAGTCCGGCAGTTCCGGACGCTCCTCCAGCAGCGCCAGCAGCGATATCGCCTCCCGGATCCAGAGCCTGACCCAGCAGGTCACCAAACTCACCAAACAGCTGAAAGAGATCGCGAGCGGCAGCGGCACCACGGAAGAGAAGAAGAAGCAGCAGGAGCTGCTTCAGGATCAGATTAAGATGCTGCAGGCACAGATCGCGCAGCTTCAGCGCCGTCAGGCAGAAGAGGCGCAGAAAAATCAGGAGCAGAAACAGGCGAAAGCCGAAGGCGTAAACTCCCCTTCCGCCGAGCATGCGATTGATATCTACATTTAATCGCTCAGAGAGGCATTATGCCTCTCTAATCTCTCAACAAACGTTATAAATCACTTTTCATTAACATCCAGATAAAAGCAAAATGGTGGCACCGTCTTTCAGGAGTCATTATGAAATTTTTACGCGTCCTCGATCCCTTTACACTCACGCTGATTGTCGTGGTTTTGCTGGCCTCTTTTCTTCCAGCCCGTGGTGGATTTGTCCCTTTTTTTGAGGGGCTAACCACGGCGGCCATCGCCCTTCTCTTCTTTATGCACGGGGCAAAGCTCTCGCGTGAAGCTATTATTGCCGGAGGAAGCCACTGGCGGCTGCACCTGTGGGTAATGTGCAGCACCTTTATTCTCTTTCCGGTGCTGGGCGTGCTGTTCGCCTGGTGGGCACCGGTCAACGTCAGCCCTGAGCTTTATACCGGTTTTCTCTACCTCTGCATTCTGCCTGCTACCGTACAGTCCGCCATTGCCTTTACCTCCCTCGCCGGTGGTAACGTGGCCGCAGCAGTCTGCTCTGCCTCTGCATCCAGCCTGCTCGGTATATTTCTTTCGCCGCTGCTGGTTGGCCTGGTGATGAATATGCACGGTGCGCAGGGTAGCCTGGAGCAGGTAGGTAAAATCATGCTGCAGCTGCTGCTGCCGTTTGTGCTCGGCCACCTTTCCCGACCGTGGACCGCCGCGTTTGTGGCAAGACATAAAAAGTGGATCGCCAAAACCGACCAGACCTCAATTCTGCTGGTGGTCTACTCTGCCTTCAGCGAAGCAGTAGTGAACGGCATCTGGCATAAGGTGGGAATGGGATCGCTGCTGTTTATTGTGATTGTCAGCCTCGTCCTGCTGGCGATTGTGATCGGGGTAAATATCCTGGTAGCGCGCAGCTGTGGCTTTAACAAAGCCGATGAAATTACCATTGTGTTCTGCGGCTCGAAAAAGAGCCTGGCCAACGGTATCCCGATGGCCAATATTCTCTTCCCGACGTCAGTTATCGGCATGATGGTGCTGCCGCTGATGATCTTCCATCAGATCCAACTGATGGTCTGCGCCGTGCTGGCGCGTCGCTACAAGCGTCAGGCGGATGCGCAGCAGGCCCCTCAGACTGCTGACAACGCCTAAGGCTGTCGCAGGGGCTGCACCAGGTGGGTCAGCCCCTCGGTTTTAATCAGCAGGGTAAAAGCCATCAGTTGACCCAGATGCCCGGGAGGAAACGTCTCCTTGCGGGCAAACCAGAGCAGGTACTCTTCTGGAAGATCGATCAGCCTGCGGCCCTGATATTTACCAAAGGGCATCACAGTATTGGCAATCTCCACCAGCTGCGCCTTATCCATCTCAGACTCCCATCAGGCGCAGCATCTCGTCTTCGTCGATCACGGCGATGCCCAGCTCCTGCGCTTTCGCCAGCTTAGAGCCAGCCGCCTCGCCGGCAATCACCAGGTCGGTCTTTTTCGATACGCTGCCCGCCACTTTTGCCCCAAGCTCCACCAGTCTCGCTTTAGCGTCATCCCGGGACATCTGGCTCAGGCTGCCGGTTAGCACCACCGTTTTACCGGCAAACGGGCTGTCAATTTCGTCGGCGTTAACCACCAGCGGTTTTGGCCAGTGAATACCGACCTCCTCCACCAGATCGCGGATCACCTCGCGGTTGCTCTCCTCCGCCAGGAAGTTAAACACATGGGTGGCCACCACAATGCCGACGTCCGGCACCTTTTGCAGATCGTCAATCGATGCCGCCTCCAGCGCCTGCAGGGTGCCAAAGTGCGCGGCCAGGCCTGCCGCCGTGGCTTCGCCTACCTCACGGATGCCCAGCGCGTAGAGGAAGCGGGCAAAGGTGGTCTCTTTTGCCTTCTCCAGCGCGTTCACCACGTTCTGCGCCGACTTAGGCCCCATGCGATCCAGCCCCGTCAGCTTGCCCGCCGTCAGGCGGAACAGATCGGCAGGCGTATGCACATACTCCTTCTCCACCAGCTGGTCGATGATTTTATCGCCCATGCCGTCCACGTCCATTGCCCGACGAGAGACAAAGTGCTTAAGCGACTCTTTACGCTGCGCACCGCAAATTAGCCCGCCCGTGCAACGCGCTACCGCCTCGCCCTCAACGCGCTCAACATCAGAGCCGCAGACCGGACAGTGCGTAGGGAACTCAACGTCTCGGGCATCCGCCGGACGTTCGGATTCAACCACGTTAACCACCTGTGGGATCACATCGCCCGCCCGGCGGATCACCACCCGATCGCCAATTTTTAGCCCCAGACGGGCGATCTCATCCGCATTGTGCAGGGTGGCATTACTGACCAGCACCCCTGCCACCTGCACCGGCTCCAGACGCGCCACGGGAGTGACTGCTCCGGTGCGCCCGACCTGGAACTCTACATCCCGTACAAAAGTTAACTGCTCCTGGGCGGGGAATTTAAACGCGACTGCCCAGCGCGGGGCACGGGCAACGAACCCCAGCCGCTCCTGCAGATCGAGAGAATCGACCTTGATGACCACGCCATCGATGTCAAACCCGAGCGTCGGACGATCGGCTTCTACCCGATGGTAAAAGTCCAGCACGGCTTCCGGGGTATCGCAGATGCGAATACGATCGCTCACCGGCAGGCCCCAGGCCTTGAACTGCTGCAGACGTCCCAAATGGCTGCGGGGCAGATCGCCCCCCTGCAGGATCCCGACGCCGTAGCAGAAGAAGGTCAGCGGTCGTTTAGCGGTTACGCGTGGATCGAGCTGACGCAGGGAGCCTGCCGCTGCGTTTCGGGGGTTGGCAAACACTTTGCCACCGGTACGCCGGGCTTCATCGTTGATCTTCTCAAAACCCGCCTGCGGCAGAAAGACCTCGCCGCGCACTTCCAGCCGGGTCGGGATATTATCCCCGTGCAGCTTGAGCGGGATCGCCCGGATGGTGCGCACGTTAGTGGTGATATCTTCACCGGTGGTGCCATCCCCACGCGTGGCGGCCTGAACCAGCACACCGTTCTCATAGATGATACTCACCGCCAGCCCATCAAGCTTAAGCTCGCAGCAGTAGCTTAGCGCATCAGTGCTCTTCAGGCGGTCCTGCACGCGTTTGTTAAAGGCCAGGAAGCTCTCTTCATCAAAGACGTTATCCAGCGACAGCATCGGCACTTCATGGCGCACCTGGGTAAAGGCGGTCAGCGGTGCGGCCCCTACCCGCTGGGTAGGCGAGTCAGGCGTAATCAGCTCCGGATGCTCAGCTTCCAGGGCGCGCAGCTCGCGCAGCAGGCGGTCATACTCGGCATCCGGGACTTCAGGGGCATCCATCACGTGATAGAGATATTCATGATGGCGAAGCGTGGTTCGCAGTTCAGTCAGCTGTTGTTCGATTGAGTCCATATCGCACCATCAATAGAAAAAACCCCCGGCAGGCGGGGGCTTATTAGAGAGATAAAACTACCGCAGGATTCAGGCGTTCGCCTCTTTCACTTCGCGAATACGATCCTGATACTCACGCAGCTTCTGCGGCGTCATCATTCGGCGCTGATCGTCAAGCACTACACCCCCGACCTCATCGGCAATGTACTGCGCGGACTGAAGCATCAGCTTGAAGTTCTGCATCTCATCGCCGTAGGAGGGCACCTGCATAAACATGGTGACGCCAGGCGTGGTAAAGTTACCGGTCATTTCAGGGTCGAAAGTGCCCGGATTAACCATATTTGCCAGGCTGAATAGCGCCGGGCCACTGCCGTCCGGGCTAAGGTGGCGATGGAAAATATTCATGTCACCGAAGGCGAAGCCGGCCTGTTGAATGCTGGCTAACAGCACTTCACCGCTAAGCTCGCTGCCCGGGTGTGCGGCAACGTTCATGATAATAACGGTCTCTTTGCGCTGTGGCTTCTCTGCGACAGCAGGCGTCTCCTGCGGTGCAGGCTCCGGCGCTGGCTGCTGGGCTACCGGCTGCTGAGCTACCGGTTGCTGAGACAGGGGCTGCTGTACAGGCTGTTGCTGTACTGGCTGTTGCTGAGCAGGTTGATGCTGTACCGGCTGCTGTTGAATCGGTTGCTGTTGCACAGGTGTGTGCTGAACCGGCTGCGCTGGTGCGCTTCGCACCGGCTGAGATTCAACGTATGGTGCAGCAGGCTGCTGAGGCGGCGCCTGGCGGAGCGGGTCATCCTGCTGCTGCACGGGAGCGTGCTGGCGAGGCTGAGCAGACGCATAAGGCGGCTGGTACTGGTGCTGCGGCGTTCGCGGAGCCTCGTGCTCCTGAGCCGCATTCGGGGCGTGACCCGTTTTATGAACACGCACTTCACCCACGCCTTCATCGACGTTATCTTCGGCGTCATCGTCATACGACTCTTCATCGTCACGACGCGACTTCATGCGTTTCATTGGGCGATCGCGGAACATCGTCGAGCGCTCTTTCCGGCTGGTCCAAAAACCGTGAACCAGTAAAGCGATTATGGCGATCGCGCCAACAATGATTAATATCAGACGCAAATCCTGCATCATTATATTCTCTGTTGTTCTAACACCTTGCCACCACGGCAAACATTTACTCACTAAGAGTATTTGCCGTTCACCGCAAGTGCAAGTGCGCACGCAGCTTTCACCGCATAAAGATGTGTAAAATCGTACTTTTTGCTGTTTTTTCGAACATTTCCGAGCTGTGCAGTCTGCACGATACGGATAATATAGCCATGCACCCCATTCGGGGGTCCTTAAAGGAGTATAGCCTGACTATGGTTTCAACATCGGTCACCCCGTCCCGCAGCGGCGTTTATTATTTTTCTCAGGGCTGGAAGCTCATCACTCTCCCCGGCATACGGCGCTTTGTGATTATGCCGCTGCTGGTCAATATCATCCTGATAGGCTGTGCGTTTGCCTGGCTGTTTACCCGGCTCGATAGCTGGATCCCGGCGCTGATGAACCACGTACCGGACTGGCTGCAGTGGCTGAGCTATCTGCTCTGGCCCATCGCCGTGATCTCTGTGGTACTGGTCTTCGGCTACTTTTTCTCAACCATTGCCAACTGGATTGCCGCCCCGTTCAACGGCCTGCTGGCCGAACAGCTTGAGGCGCGGCTGACCGGCGCCACGCCGCCCGACACCGGGATCACCGGCATCATTAAGGATCTGCCGCGCATCATGAAGCGCGAATGGCAGAAGCTGGCGTGGTACCTGCCGAGGGCTGCCGTTCTCCTGCTGCTCTACTTTATTCCAGGCATTGGGCAGACGGTCGCTCCGGTACTGTGGTTCCTGTTTAGCGCCTGGATGCTGGCGATCCAGTATTGCGACTATCCGTTTGATAATCACAAGGTTCCGTTTAAGACCATGCGCGGCGCGCTGCGGGCGCGTAAGGTGACCAATATGCAGTTTGGTGCGCTCACTAGCCTCTTTACCCTTATACCGATCCTGAATCTGGTCATCATGCCCGTTGCGGTGTGCGGTGCCACCGCCATGTGGGTAGATTGCTACCGGACGAAGCATGCACTTTGGAAATGAAAGTAATATTCCGTTCTTATTCCATAGTTGTTGCTATTATTTCTCATCAGCATATAGATATGCGAAATCCTTACTTCCGCATATTCCTTAACCGCGTATGCTGATGACGTTCCCAAATTCATACAGTTAAGGACGGGCTATGAGTAAGATTTTTGAAGACAACTCGTTGACTATCGGCCACACGCCGCTGGTCCGACTGAACCGCATCGGTAATGGACGCATCCTCGCGAAGGTCGAGTCCCGTAACCCAAGCTTCAGCGTCAAATGCCGTATTGGTGCCAATATGATTTGGGATGCCGAAAAACGCGGCGTGCTGAAAGCGGGCGTTGAGCTGGTAGAGCCGACCAGCGGCAACACCGGCATTGCGCTGGCCTACGTCGCTGCCGCACGCGGTTATAAGCTGACCCTGACCATGCCGGAAACCATGAGCATCGAGCGCCGCAAGCTGCTGAAAGCGCTGGGCGCAAATCTCGTGCTGACCGAAGGCGCGAAAGGGATGAAGGGCGCGATCCAGAAAGCAGAGGAGATTGTCGCCAGCGATCCGGCTAAGTATCTGCTGCTGCAGCAGTTCAGCAACCCGGCTAACCCGGAAATTCATGAAAAAACCACCGGCCCGGAGATCTGGGAAGATACCGATGGTCAGGTTGATGTATTTATCTCTGGCGTCGGCACCGGCGGTACGCTGACCGGCGTGTCGCGCTACATTAAAAACACCAAGGGTAAAACTGACCTCATCACCGTGGCGGTAGAGCCGACGGACTCCCCGGTTATCGCCCAGGCGCTGGCAGGCGAAGAGCTGAAGCCTGGCCCGCATAAGATTCAGGGTATCGGCGCCGGCTTTATCCCTGGCAACCTCGATCTGAAGCTAATCGACAAAGTGGTCGCGATCACCAACGATGAGGCGATTAGCGTTGCCCGCCGCCTGATGGAAGAGGAAGGCATTCTGGCTGGGATCTCCTCAGGCGCTGCCGTTGCCGCTGCGTTGAAGCTGCAGGAAGATGAGGCCTTTACCAACAAGAACATTGTCGTTATTCTGCCCTCTTCAGGTGAGCGTTATTTGAGTACTGCCCTGTTTGCCGATCTCTTTACTGAAAAAGAGCTGCAGCAGTAGTCGCAGAGTGAGAAAAATGCATAAAAAAGCACCTTTCGGGGTGCTTTTTTGTGGCCCACGTCAAACTTTCAACTCACCTGGCATTGATTCCCCCCGTTGGGTCTGGTATTTAACCAGCACATTTATTTTGAAGCGCGAAATTAATCGAAATGTGACTTTAAACTTGCTGAATCGATTTTAGGATTTGGTTGAAGTCTCGCTTTCGCGGCATAATGTTATTGACGAGTACTTGCGACGGTCAGAAGTGCCCGCAGCGGATTGCGCAGGCGACTTTTGTCCCGTGTCCCGTTATGCCGGCGCTAACAATACAGGCTAAAGTTGTGCCGCCAGGCTAGACTTTAGATCCACAACACTAAACCTATAAGTTGGGGAAATACAATGTTCCAGCAAGAAGTTACCATTACCGCTCCGAACGGTCTGCATACCCGCCCTGCTGCTCAGTTTGTCAAAGAAGCGAAAGGCTTCACTTCAGAGATCACTGTGACCTCCAACGGCAAAAGCGCTAGCGCAAAAAGCCTGTTCAAACTCCAGACTCTGGGCCTGACCCAGGGTACCGTTGTAACGCTGTCCGCCGAAGGCGAAGACGAGCAGAAGGCCGTAGAGCATCTGGTAAAACTGATGGCTGAACTCGAGTAAGTTCCGGGTTCTTTTAAAAAATCAGTCACAAGTAAGGTAGGGTTATGATTTCAGGCATTTTAGCATCCCCGGGTATCGCTTTCGGCAAAGCACTGCTGCTGAAAGAAGACGAGATCGTCATTGACCGGAAAAAAATTTCTGCCGATAAGGTTGACCAGGAAGTTGAGCGTTTTCTGAGCGGTCGTGCCAAGGCATCCGCCCAGCTCGAGACGATCAAGACCAAAGCTGGTGAAACTTTTGGTGAAGAAAAAGAAGCTATCTTCGAAGGCCACATCATGTTGCTGGAAGATGAGGAGCTGGAGCAGGAAATCATAGCCCTGATTAAAGATAAGCATGTGACTGCCGACGCGGCAGCACACGAAGTTATCGAAGGTCAGGCAACTGCCCTGGAAGAGCTGGATGACGAATACCTGAAAGAGCGTGCCGCTGACGTACGCGACATCGGTAAGCGCCTGCTGCGCAACATCCTTGGCCTGGCTATCATCGACCTGAGCGCCATTCAGGACGAAGTTATTCTGGTTGCGGCGGATCTTACGCCGTCAGAAACCGCACAGCTGAACCTGAACAAGGTACTGGGCTTTATTACCGATGCTGGCGGACGTACCTCCCACACCTCCATCATGGCGCGCTCCCTTGAGCTGCCAGCCATTGTGGGTACCGGTAGCGTCACCGCTCAGGTGAAAAACGACGACTATCTGATCCTCGATGCGGTGAATAATAAAGTTTACGTCAATCCGACCAACGACGAGATCGAAACCCTGCGCAATGTGCAGGAGCAGGTAGCTTCCGAAAAAGCCGAACTGGCGAAGCTGAAAGATCTGCCGGCAATCACCCTTGACGGTCATCAGGTCGAAGTGTGCGCCAACATTGGTACCGTACGCGACGTCGACGGTGCTGAGCGCAACGGTGCAGAAGGCGTAGGCCTCTACCGTACCGAATTCCTGTTCATGGACCGTGACGCCCTGCCAACCGAAGAAGAGCAGTTTGCCGCCTATAAAGCGGTGGCGGAAGCGTGTGGCTCCCAGGCCGTTATCGTGCGTACCATGGACATCGGCGGCGATAAAGAGCTGCCATACATGAACTTCCCGAAAGAAGAGAACCCGTTCCTTGGCTGGCGCGCCGTACGTATCGCGATGGATCGTAAAGAGATCCTGCGTGACCAGGTGCGCGCTATCCTGCGTGCCTCCGCGTTCGGCAAGCTGCGCATCATGTTCCCGATGATCATCTCCGTGGAAGAGGTGCGCGTGCTGAAGAAAGCGATCGAAACCTTCAAACAGGAGCTGCGCGACGAAGGGAAAGCCTTTGACGAAACCATTGAGGTAGGCGTCATGGTGGAAACCCCTGCCGCAGCCACTATCGCCCGTCATCTGGCGAAAGAGGTCGATTTCTTTAGTATCGGGACCAACGATTTAACCCAGTACACCCTGGCAGTTGACCGCGGTAATGATATGATCTCCCATCTGTATCAGCCGATGTCGCCGTCTGTATTGACCTTAATTAAGCAAGTTATTGATGCTTCTCATGCTGAAGGTAAATGGACCGGCATGTGTGGAGAGCTTGCAGGCGACGAACGTGCTACACTTCTGTTGCTGGGGATGGGTCTGGATGAATTCAGTATGAGTGCCATTTCTATCCCGCGCATTAAGAAGATTATTCGTAACACGAACTTCGAAGATGCGAAGGTTTTAGCAGAGCAGGCTCTTGCTCAACCGACAACGGACGAGTTAATGACGCTGGTTAACAAGTTCATTGAAGAAAAAACAATCTGCTAATCCACGAGATGCGGCCCAAATTA
>JBCNNW010000127.1:0-9162 GCA_039594205.1 Pseudescherichia sp.
GTTACCCCCAGGTAGCTTGACAGGACTGCTTTTTAATCCTGTAATCAATAACAAAGGGCGGCTACGGCCGCCCTTGTTTAATCTGCCGCTAGTGAATATTCCTGATTAAGGAAACCGGAGGAATCATGACCAAGTCAGAATTGATCGAAAGACTTGCAAGCCAACAATCTCACATTCCGGCTAAGTCTGTAGAAGACGCCGTGAAAGAGATGCTGGAGCATATGGCCTCGACCCTGGCCCAGGGTGAGCGCATCGAGATCCGCGGTTTCGGTAGTTTCTCTCTGCACTATCGGGCACCTCGCACCGGGCGTAACCCAAAAACTGGCGATAAAGTGGATCTGGAAGGCAAATATGTTCCGCACTTTAAACCGGGTAAAGAACTTCGCGACCGCGCCAACATTTACGAAGGGTAAGTTTTGCGCCGTAGCGGCGAAAACGACCTTTTCTGAAGAGAGCACCTGCGGGTGCTTTTTTCATTTCTGCCTTCCACCATTTTTCTCCTCTTTCTGAAGCCGCCTCGTAAAACCGCGACGCCTTTGCGACAGCGCTGTCCGGTAGCTGCATACTTGCGGCACAAGGAGGTGGCTATGAGTTTGCCTGTTGTTGCATGTTGTCTGATTACTGCCGTTTTGCCTCTGCTATGGCTGCCGACGCTGCCTGGACCAGGCTGGTCGGCAGCTATCGCCGGTATCGGGCTTGCGCTGGGTTTTATGCGTTGGAGGAGCGCACGCTGGCTGGCGCTGTGGCTGCTCTTTTTTGCCTGGGCATTGCTGGCGGCGCAGGAGGCTCTCTGGCCAGTCCAGGCGCTGCCGGTAGCAACCCAGCGGGCGGTGGTAAAGATCGTCGCTACCGACAATATGACCACGCACCGGGGCGTTATCGAGCAGCTGGATGGCAGACGGCTTCTCTCCACGCCGGGTATCAACCTGTACGGGCAGTACCTGCCGCAGCCTGGCTGTGGCGGCCAGCGCTGGGCGATGACGCTAAAGGTGCGCGCCGTACACGGGCAGCTTAACGACGGCGGCTTCGATACCCAGCGCTATGCGCTGGCCCAGCATCGGCCCGTGAGTGGGCGGTTTATTGAGGCCACGCCGATCGATCTCCGCTGCGACCTGCGCGCCCGCTACCTTACCTCCCTGAGCGCCTCCCTGGCGGCTTACCCCTGGCAGGCGGTTATGCTGGGATTAGGGATGGGAGAGCGCACCGCGCTCGGTGCGGATGTTAAAGCGCTGATGCGTGAGACCGGCACCGCACACCTGATGGCCATCTCCGGGCTGCATATTGCTCTGGCAGCATCTCTGGGCTGGCTGCTGATGCGTGGCGTACAGTTTTTTCTTCCCGGCAACAGAATTAGCTGGCGGCTGCCGCTGCTGTTTGGCCTGGCCTGCGCTGCGTACTACGCCTGGCTTACCGGTATGCAGCCTCCGGCTCTGCGCACGGTGCTCTCCCTTGCCGTCTGGAGTGCGCTGCGTCTCTCGGGTCGGCAGTGGTCACCCTGGCAGGTCTGGCTCTGCTGCGTGGCGGCAATCCTGTTTATCGATCCCCTTGCCATGCTCTCTCAGAGCCTGTGGCTCTCTGCATTTGCCGTCGCCGCGCTGATCTTCTGGTATCAGTGGCTGCCGCTGCCGCCCCTGCCAGGAGGGCGTATCGTGCGAGGCGTTCTGGGCCTGCTGCATTTGCAAGCGGGCATGATGATCCTGCTCCTGCCTATCCAGGTGACGATCTTTCATGGCATCAGTCTGACCTCCATCGTGGCCAATCTGATCGCCGTCCCGCTGGTGACTTTTGTCACCGTGCCGCTGATTCTGGCCGGGATGCTGCTGCACCTGAGCGGGCCGGTGATAATCGAGAGCGGCTGCTGGCTGCTGGCCGACAAAACCCTGGCGCTGCTGATCTGGTTTTTACGCCACCTGCCGGATGGCTGGTATGACATTGACCAGCGCTGGCTGGGGCTGGTCTGGCTCCCCTGGGCGGGTATAGTGCTCTGGCGGCTACGCATCTATACCAACGCTCCGTTTCTGTGCCTGGCGATTGTTGTGCTGCTGGCCTTGCCGCGCGGGCGCCCTGCCCGCAGCGATGAGTGGGCGGTGCATATGCTGGACGTGGGGCAGGGGCTGGCGATGGTGATTACCCGTAACCAGCGGGCCATGCTCTATGATACCGGGCTGGCGTGGCCGGGCGGGGACAGCGCCCGGCAGCTGATCGTTCCCTGGCTACGCTGGCACCATCTCCGGCCCGATGGCGTTATCCTCAGCCATGAGCACCTCGATCACCGGGGCGGTCTGGAGACACTGCAAAAAGCGTGGCCGGCGATGACCGTACGCAGTCCGCTAGGGTGGGGCGGACATCTGCCCTGTTTTCGCGGCCAGCGCTGGCAGTGGCAGGGTCTTAACTTTACCGCACACTGGCCGCTGGCGGGGGAGGTGGCGAAAGGAAACAACGGCTCCTGCGTGGTTAAGATCGATGACGGTCGCCAGAGCATCCTGCTGACTGGCGATATCGAAGCACCTGCCGAGCGGCGCATGCTGAGCCGCTACTGGCAACATCTACAGGCTACACTTATCCAGGTTCCGCATCACGGCAGCAGCACTTCCTCATCGCTGCCGCTGTTACAGCGGGTAAACGGGCAGGCGGCATTAGCCTCCGCGTCGCGCTACAACGCCTGGCGACTCCCCTCAACAAAGGTGATCCGCCGCTACCGGCAGCAGGGCTATCGCTGGTACGACACGCCGCATACGGGGCAAATGAGCGTCTATTTTTCCAGTAATGGCTGGAAGATCGTAAGCCTGCGCGAGCAACTTTTCCCTCGCTGGTATCATCAGCGGTTTGGCGTCCCTGCAGATAACGGGTAGAATATGCGGCTATTTCAACAAGTGCTGGTTTTTTGAATGCATAACGACAAAGATCTCTCTACGTGGCAAACGTTCCGCCGCCTCTGGCCAATGATTGCACCTTTCAAAGCGGGTCTGTTCGTGGCGGGGGTCGCGCTGATCATTAACGCAGCCAGCGATACCTTTATGCTATCGCTTCTGAAACCGCTGCTCGATGAAGGTTTTGGCAAAACGGACCGCTCCGTGCTGCTGTGGATGCCCCTGGTGATCATCGGGCTGATGATCCTGCGTGGGATCACCAGCTATATCTCAAGCTACTGTATCTCATGGGTTTCTGGCAAAGTGGTGATGGGCATGCGCCGTCGCCTGTTCAGCCACATGATGGGCATGCCCGTCGCCTTCTTTGACAAACAGTCCACCGGGACGCTGCTCTCCCGCATCACCTATGACTCTGAACAGGTTGCCTCCTCCTCCTCCAACGCGCTGATCACCGTCGTGCGTGAAGGGGCGTCAATTATTGGCCTGTTTATCATGATGTTCTACTACAGCTGGCAGCTGTCGGTGATCCTGATCGTGCTGGCCCCGATCGTCTCGATTGCCATTCGCGTGGTATCGAAGCGTTTTCGTAACATCAGCAAGAACATGCAGAATACGATGGGGCAGGTGACCACCAGCGCAGAGCAGATGCTCAAGGGCCACAAAGAGGTGCTGATGTTTGGCGGCCAGCAGGTCGAAACCGAGCGCTTTGACAAGGTCAGCAACAAGATGCGCCTGCAGGGGATGAAGCTGGTCTCCGCCTCGTCGATCTCCGACCCTATCATTCAGCTGATTGCCTCTCTGGCGCTGGCCTTTGTGCTCTATGCGGCGAGCTTCCCCAGCGTAATGGAGACCCTGACCGCCGGGACCATTACCGTGGTCTTCTCCTCAATGATCGCCCTGATGCGCCCGCTGAAGTCGCTGACCAACGTTAACGCCCAGTTCCAGCGCGGCATGGCCGCCTGTCAGACGCTGTTTGCCATTCTCGACAGCGAGCAGGAGAAGGATGAAGGCAAGCGCGACATCGAGCGTGCCGAGGGCAACGTGGAGTTCCGCAACGTCACCTTTACCTACCCAGGGCGTGAAACCCCGGCGCTGCGTGATATCAACCTGAACATCGCCGCAGGTAAAACCGTGGCGCTGGTGGGCCGCTCAGGCTCCGGTAAATCGACGCTGGCCAGCCTGATCACCCGCTTCTACGACACCGACAGCGGCGAGATCCTGCTGGACGGCCACGATCTGCGCGAGTACAAGCTGCACTCGCTGCGTAATCAGGTGGCGCTGGTATCGCAAAACGTGCACCTGTTTAACGACACCGTGGCGAATAACATCGCCTATGCGCGCACGGAAGAGTACAGCCGGGAGCAGATCGAGACCGCAGCCCGCATGGCCTATGCCATGGACTTTATCAGCAAGATGGATAACGGCCTCGATACCATTATCGGCGAGAACGGCGTACTGCTCTCCGGCGGCCAGCGCCAGCGTATCGCTATCGCCCGTGCCCTGCTGCGCGACAGCCCGATCCTGATCCTCGACGAGGCCACCTCGGCGCTGGATACCGAGTCTGAGCGCGCTATCCAGGCCGCCCTGGACGAGCTGCAGAAAAACCGCACCTCGCTGGTGATCGCTCACCGTCTCTCTACCATTGAGAAGGCGGATGAGATCGTGGTCGTTGAAGATGGTCGCATCGTTGAGCGCGGTAGCCATGGTGAACTGCTGGCTCAGCAGGGTGTTTATGCTCAGCTGCATAAGATGCAGTTTGGCGCATGATAGCCCGCATCTGGTCAGGCGAATCACCGCTGTGGCTACTGCTGCTGCCGCTCTCCTGGCTCTATGGCCTGGTGAGCGGGGCAATCCGTCTCTGCTACCGGCTGGGCATTAAAAAAGCCTGGCGCGCACCGGTGCCGGTGGTGGTCGTGGGTAATCTCACGGCGGGTGGCAACGGCAAAACGCCGGTGGTAATCTGGCTGGTTGAGCAGCTGCGGCAGCGCGGCGTACGGGTTGGCGTGGTCTCTCGCGGCTACGGCGGCAAGGCGGATAGCTATCCGCTGGTGCTGGACCCACAGACAACCACGGCGCAAGCTGGCGACGAGCCGGTGCTGATCTATCAGCGTACCGGTGCACCGGTAGCGGTCTCCCCGGTGCGCAGCGACGCGGTGAAAGCCCTGCTGGCCGCGCACGATCTCCAGCTGATTGTGACCGACGACGGACTCCAGCACTACCGTCTCGCCCGCGATAAAGAGATCGTGGTGATCGATGGCGTGCGCCGCTTTGGCAACGGCTGGTGGCTGCCTGCCGGGCCGATGCGCGAGCGGGCCTCCCGTCTGCGCTCCGTCGATGCGGTGATAACCAACGGCGGTGAGGCGCGGGCAGAAGAGATCCCGATGCGTCTGCAGCCGGGTCTTGCCGTGAACCTCAAGAGCGGCGAGCGCCGCCCGGTTGCTGAACTCCCCGCCGTGGTCGCCATGGCCGGGATTGGTCATCCGCCGCGCTTTTTCCAGACTCTGGCCGACTGCGGCGCAGCGGTAGAGAACACCGTTGCGCTGGCCGATCATCAGGCGCTCAGCTATTCACAGGTGAGCGGGTTTATTCAACCCGGACAAACGCTGGTGATGACCGAGAAGGATGCGGTCAAGTGCCGCGCCTTTGCCGATGAACACTGGTGGTATCTGCCGGTTGACGCCCGTCTGGAGGGTGATAAACCGGAACGCCTGCTACAGGATCTGCTCACTCTGGTGCGCTAGCGGCACAGTGCCGACAGCGCCCTGCTAATCACGGGAACCCGTATGTCTGTGCCGCAACTCTCGATTACCGCCGCCCGTCATCTCCATCTTGCTGCCCAGGGCCTGCTGAAAAAGCCGCGCCGCCGCGCCAGGCCAGCCGATATCCTCTCCACTATTCAGCGGATGTCACTTCTGCAAATCGACACCATCAATATCGTGGCCCGCAGCCCCTACCTGGTGCTGTTTAGCCGCCTCGGCGACTACTCGCCGTCATGGCTCGATGAGGCATTGCGCCGGGGCGAGCTGATGGAGTACTGGGCGCACGAGGCCTGCTTTCTGCCGCGCGAGGATTTTGCCCTGGTACGCCACCGTATGCTGGCCCCGGAGAATATGGGCTGGAAATACCGCGCGGCCTGGATGGATGAGCACGCCGCTGAAATTGAGCAGCTTATTGCCCATATCCATGAGAATGGCCCGGTGCGCTCGGCGGATTTCGCTCATCCGCGCAAAGGCAGTAGCGGCTGGTGGGAGTGGAAGCCGCACAAGCGACACCTTGAGGGACTGTTTACCGCCGGTAAGGTGATGGTGGTTGAGCGGCGTAACTTTCAGCGCGTCTACGATCTGACCCACCGCGTGATGCCCCACTGGGATGACGAGCGGGATCTTCTCTCCCAGGCGGTGGCGGAGGATCGAATGCTGGAGAAGAGCGCCCGCAGCTTAGGCATTTTTCGCCCCGCCTGGCTGGCGGACTACTATCGTCTGCGCCAGCCGGCACTGCCCGCGCTGATGGCACGCTGGCAGGCTGAGCAGAAGGTGGTGCGCGTAGAGGTTGAAACCCTGGGGGAGGCGTATGTGCATGCCGACCTGCTGCCCGAGCTTGAGCTGGCGCAGGCGGGCAGGCTGCATGCCACCCATAGCACGGTACTCTCACCTTTCGATCCGGTGGTGTGGGATCGCAAGCGCGCCGAGCAGCTCTTTAACTTTACCTACCGGCTGGAGTGCTACACTCCGGCCCCGAAACGGCAGTATGGCTATTTTGTGCTGCCGCTGCTGCACTGTGGGCAGCTGGTCGGGCGGATGGATGCCAAAATGCACCGCAAAACGGGCGTGCTGGAGATTATCGCCCTTTATCTGGAGGCGGACATCAAGCCGGGCCGCAGGCTGGAGAGCGGCCTCGCAACGGCCATTGAAGATTTTGCCCGCTGGCAGGGCGCGCGGCAGGTGGTCTGCCAACGCCTCCCGGACGGTCTTTTTACTGACAGGCAGTACGGATGGGAAATTGCCGCTGTGAATTAGGGGAATATGGTAACATTTAAGATATACCCCTTTCGGTCCCTCAGGAGGAACTATGGATCATCGTCTGCTCGAAATCATTGCCTGCCCGGTCTGCAACGGTAAGCTCTACTACAGCCAGGATAAACAAGAGCTGATCTGCAAAATCGACAGCCTCGCGTTCCCGGTGCGGGAAGGCATTCCGGTACTGCTGGAAAACGAAGCCCGCTCGCTCGCTGCTGAAGAGAGCCGTCCATGAGTTTCGTTGTCATTATTCCTGCGCGTTATGCTTCAACCCGCCTGCCGGGTAAGCCGCTGGTGGATATCAACGGCAAGCCAATGGTTGTCCATGTGCTGGAGCGGGCGCGCGAGTCCAGTGCAGCGCGGATCATTGTTGCGACCGATCATCCTGACGTGGCGCTGGCCGTCGAGGCGGCCGGGGGGGAAGTGTGTATGACCCGCGCCGATCACCAGTCCGGCACCGAGCGGCTGGCAGAGGTGGTAGAAAAGTGCGGCTTTAGCGATGATACGGTCATCGTTAACGTTCAGGGTGATGAGCCAATGATCCCGCCAACGATTATTCGCCAGGTGGCAGAGAATCTGGCCCAGCGTCAGGTCGGGATGGCGACTCTCGCCGTGCCGATCCACAGCGCGGAAGAGGCGTTTAATCCCAACGCGGTAAAAGTGGTGATGGACAGCGAAGGCTACGCGCTCTACTTCTCCCGGGCGACAATACCCTGGGATCGCGACCGCTTCGCCCAGTCGCATGAGGCCATTGGCGATACCTTCCTGCGGCATATCGGCATCTACGGCTACCGGGCCGGGTTTATCCGCCGCTACGTCACCTGGCAGCCAAGCCAGCTGGAGCAGATCGAGATGCTCGAACAACTTCGCGTGCTGTGGTACGGCGAAAAAATTCACGTTGATGTCGCCCAGGCTATCCCGGGAACCGGCGTAGATACCGCTGAGGATCTGGCCCGCGTGCGCGCCGAACTCCGCTAGCTTTTCTCTCCCCTCCGTCCGGAGGGGAATTTCTTCACTTTCTGCCGTTGTATTGATCTTATCAGGGTGACATCTCTGTGACGGACGCCCATTATAAAAAGTAAGGGTATTCGTAAGGGGGAAAGGTCAATGGAACAGCTGCGTGCTGAACTGAGCCACCTGCTGGGGGAAAAACTCAGCCGCGTGGAGTGTGTCAACGAGAAGGCGGATACCGCGCTGTGGTCGCTCTATGATAGCCACGGCCACCCGATGCCGCTGCTGGCGAGAAGCTTTACCACGCCTGGACTGGCACGCCAGCTGGCGTGGAAGATGTCGATGCTGGCCCGCAGCGGGACGGTACGCATGCCGGTGGTCTACGGGGTCATGACCCACGACGAGCACCCCGGCCCGGACGTGCTGCTGATCGAGCGCCTGCAAGGCGTCCCCGTTGAGGCCCCGGCCCGCACGCCGGAGCGCTGGGAGCAGCTTAAAGATCAGATCGTTGAGGCGCTGCTTGCCTGGCACCGACAGGACAGTCACGGCTGCGTCGGTGTGGTGGACAGCACCCAGGAGAATATCTGGCCCTCATGGTATCGCCAGCGGGTTGAGGTGCTGTGGAACACCCTCAATCAGTTTAAAAATACCGGACTGACGATGCAGGATAAACGGATCCTGTTTCGCACCCGCGAGTGCCTGCCGAAACTGTTTGACGGTTTTAACGACAACTGCGTGCTGGTGCACGGCAATCTCAACCTGCGCAGCATGTTGAAAGATCCCCGCACCGATCAGCTGCTGGCGGTAGTGGGGCCGGGCGTGATGCTCTGGGCGCCGCGTGAGTATGAGCTGTTTCGCCTCTATGACAGCGCGCTGGCGGAGGGGCTGTTGTGGCACTACCTCCAGCATGCCCCGGTTGCAGAGTCGTTTATCTGGCGGCGCTGGCTCTACACGCTGTGGGACGAGGTGGCGCAGCTGGTAAACACCGGCCATTTCAACCGCGCCAATTTTGACCTCGCCTCAAAATCACTCGTGCCGTGGATCGCCTGACGACCCCTTAAGCCACTGCCAGACGCGCCCCAGCGTCTCATACCCGACCCGGTCGCTGTGCATCAGCCAGACCGGGGAGGGGATAATGCGCTCCCAGGGGTTAAGCGGTGAGTCGATCGCCAGCTGGTTAGCTGGCGCGGGCAGGGGGTTTAAGCCTGCGTGGCGGAAGAAGATCATCGCCCGGGGCAGATGCGACGCCGAGGTCACCAGCAGAAACGGCGTCTCGCCGATAGCCTGCTTCACCGCGGCGGCCTCCTCTTCGGTATCTTTGGCGC
>JBCNNW010000128.1:0-9103 GCA_039594205.1 Pseudescherichia sp.
CCCGTCTCGCTTTCAACGATCTAGATCTCAACGAGAAAAAATGAGAAAAAGAAGCGAGAAAATTTTCACTATCTAACTAAGTTAACTACCCTTTGTAATTATCCCATAAGATTTATCTTTGTTTCACCGCGCCTCGTAACTCATGATATTATCCCTCCAATCAAGAGAACCTACATGTTAAGAGGGCTTATGTTAGAGGCTTTCCAGGAGGCTGCTTTCAATCAGGTGGCTGAACAGTTAAAACAAAAATATCCTGATAACACCCTCGTTCTGACCTACGCCGACACTCCTGTTATCGACGATTTTATGGTCCTTAACAAGGCAGGGAAGCTTAGATGGGATCCCTGGCTTAAGAATCAACCTTTTTTTCAACCAGATCATAAGCATCCTATCAAGTTAGCTATTTACTATAGGAGAACACCGCTTGGATATGCGTTTGGTAATTTCAGTGATGAAAGGCAGTCACTTGAGATCTGCTGGATGGAAAAGCGTCGTGATGCACATGAAGATATGGATCACCAGATGTTACCAATTGCGCTTACATGTTTTTCTGCATACGGGATGCTACTAAGAGCGCAAGGCTATATTGTAAACAAGATTGCAATGGTAAGCCCAATCGAAGATGTAAGACCTTACTATCATGAGCACGGAAGGTTCAGATACATCCCAGATTATGATGGTACTATCTGTGCTATGGTTCTTGATGAGCTGGTTGCCTAATCAGTTGTGAAGAACATTGCGAATTGCTCAAAAAAAGATTGATGTTTGGTGGCCGGTGATGCAATGATGCGTTAACCTAAAGGTACACATAATAACTAGCTCTTTGGCAATCTTATTGATTACCACCTTCTTTTGTGATTTGCACAAAACAACAACGAGCGGGAAAGGCATATGAAAAGATCCGAAATGACTGTCGCCGAAGCTGAAAGGCTTGTGGCAGAGATGTTTGCTAACGGCAAAAATCCTATGGAACAGTTCGGTATCACATGGGAAGAGGCCGAGTCTATCGAGCGTAACAACCCTGGCTCAACACTGAAATGCACTGAAGAGCCTCAAAAGCGTTACGCCTACTGCTGATTTTTTTCATGCAAAAAAGCCCAGCTATGCTGGGCTTTTTTGTTTGGTAAAATATTTAAAATTTTAGAATCGGCGTTTTTTTATATGATATACAAGCGCTTGAGATTCATTTTAGTGTCCGCTAAACTTTTGTTGATCTCTTTCTCATCCTTCATAATCAGAAATCCTTCGTACTTTCGAATCGTAAAAAGCACAATCAAGAAGAGCGATAAGATCGGTTGCTTCTAAACTCTTGGCCTTTCTCAGGTTTTCGTTAACTCCCTTATAAGAGGAAGGTTCAGATAATGGGCTTTTCATCTCTGGCGCAGGACTACGTACAGCAACTGTAATACTTCAACCAGCTTTTTAACATAAACGGTAATACTCTGCTGATTGAAACATCGAGTAGCTGGGCCGTGATCGATAAATCGCGGGGCCAGGTTCCGGGATTGTGCTGCTGGTGAATGTTGACGGTACAACCAGTTCGCCCGCTGGATGGTTGACGCGCTGATAATGGAAGAAGGCGAGGCGATAGAGGGTGAAGCGCTGGACGGCGTAACCGTTATCGGTGTGGTAATCGCGCTGATAAAAGCTGTAGGAAGGGACGACGACTTATCAGTGCTGTAAGGTAATTTGAAGGGAGTTTTACCCCAGCAGTACCCCAGCCGAATTTAAGGCATAAAATACCAGCCGTAAGAGGCTTATTCTTCTGGGGTTTTCGGTCGGCACGAGAGTATTTGACCTCCGACCCTCGACACCCCATGAGAGCAAGCTATTTGCAAAAATATGCAAATGGCTTGGTTAGCTAAGAGCGATCATTGCTATTATCTTTCCTTCTGACATTTGAGCACAACGCTGCTGGGTCTACATAATGGAACTGCAGGGCTGCTTTCATACCAAACATGCCGATAAATGATAGGGGAGTAAAATGACAGATCATTCTCACTTAGGCGGAAACGCTTTCTCAGTCAAAAATGATAGGGGCGTACGAGATGCATATCAGGAATGGCTTGCTAATGAAATGGAAGAATATAGTAATGACGGCATAGATCTCGATGAAGGCAGCATACCTGTGGATGGCTACCCTATGAATGTAGGATTTTACCGGAATTTTGAGCAAGCGTATGATGTTGTAGAAATCGAGCTCAGCGACAAAGAAATTCTTCAACACTGGATCGATTCTACCCGGAAAGGCTAAGCCAATTAAAAGTGTAGAAGAGCCTGCTAATGCAGGCTTTTTTATGCGTAAAACAACGCATGGCATGCAAGGATCTGTGAGAAAACAAGGAGGGAACAGCCTATAACTTTTTCAAAAACCGTGTTCACAAAGTATACGGTTTTTCTCAGAAAAGAGTTTAACTTCATGTTTTATAGGCGAAGTAAACCGGTCTCGAAAACCGGAGTAGGGGCAACTCTACCGGGGGTTCAAATCCCCCTCTCTCCGCCACTATTCAAGCACTTACCCGTCTCGCTTTCAACGATATCTATCACAACTTCTTATACCGTATACTCCTGAAAAGTAGCTCTCTTACATTCAAAATGTGTATCATCATTGTCTGAATTTATCTTGCCTGCGCCGCACGCATCGCCTAACAGCAATGTAGATAGCCGATTAAAATAGCGGGCTACTCTTTTTTCCAGGTAATAATAATCATGAAACTGGACGCCCAGCTGCCGTTTGTAACGGCGCTGCTAATTATTTTTTCTCTACTTTTTCCTCTTTTTCCGGAGATCCCGTTACCCGTTAGCGAAGGGAGGCTGGTAGGCTGGATTGAAAATGGACAGGCCTTGTGGCTGCTCTTTGGTGCGCTGTTTACGCTTGGCTGGCTTAAGCCCTGGACGCTCACTCCTGGACAGAAAGCGTTCTGGCTCTGGTCCGTCGCCTGGTGGGTGGTGCTGTTAGGGCGCAGTACAAGTTGGGGCAGGGTCTACTTCCCTGACGAGCCGAGGATAATTTTTCGGGCTATCTCGGTCATTCTTATCGCGGCGCTTGTCCTGCCGGTACTCTTCTCCGGCTTATTACGCAGGGAAATTGCACAGCGTTTTCGTCACGAAACCTTCCCACTGTGGACCGTTTTGCTGGTGGTCATCACATTTCTCTTTTCTGATGCCGTTGAGCACCACCGGCTGATGGCATCGCTGGTTTTACACGATCCTCGCGATCAGGATCTGCTGGAAGAGCTGTATGAGATCCCCTTTATGCTGGGGCTATTTATTATTGCCTTCAGCATGATGCGGCGTGATAAAGCCGTCGGAATGAAATTAGCTGCAGACAGATACTAGTTGCAAAAAAAAGCCCGCCTCAGACGGGCTTTTTTATTTTCTTAGAACTGATAGACCAGACCCAGCGCGACGATATCGTCGGTAGCGATACCAGCATCTTTATAGAAGGCGTCGTCGCTATCAAGCAGGTTGATTTTATAATCGACATAGGTCGACATATTTTTATTGAAGTAGTAGGTTGCGCCTACGTCAGCGTATTTAACCAGATCTTCGTCAGTGTTAACGCCGTTGTAATTAAGATCTTTTCCTTTAGACATCAGGAAAGAGACCGCCGGGCGCAGACCAAAATCAAACTGATACTGTGCGGTGACTTCAAAGTTTTGCGTTTTATTCGCAATACCGCCCACACCATTATCATCGCCGTACGGCGTCATATTACGGGTTTCTGAGTACATCGCCGCCAGGTAGATATTATTGGCGTCATATTTCAAACCGGTAGTCCAGGCGTCAGCTTTATCACCGCCAGCATAGGTGCTGTCTGCTGCATTGCCACGATTGGTTTGATCTGCAGTACGGTCGGAGGATGCATAGGCTGCGCCTACGCTGAAGCCGCTGCCGAAGTCATAGGTAGAGGAGAGACCCCAGCCGTCACCGTTTTCATAACGCGAATCGGCATCTTCATTACGGTTGGCAGTCCCTTCGTTGCCGTTGCCTGCGGATTCGTTATTGCCTTGATACTGAACGGCAAGGGTCAGGCCGTCGACCATGCCAAACATATCGTTATTGCGGTAGGTTGCCACCCCGTTGGCGCGGTTAGTCATAAAGTTATCGGCTTTCGAATAGCTGTCGCCGCCGAACTCTGGCAGCATATCGGTCCAGGCTTCTACGTCGTACAGCACACCGTAGTTACGGCCATAGTCAAACGAACCGTAGTCGCCTGCTTTCAGACCTGCAAATGCCAGACGGGTCCAGCTCTGATTGCCGCTGTTTTCAGTATCGTTGGCCTGGACGTTGTACTCCCACTGGCCATAGCCCACCAATTGATCGGAGATCTGTGTTTCACCTTTGAAACCCATACGGATATAGGTCTGATCGCCATCGGCACCGCTGTTGTCGGAGAAATAGTGCAGGCCGTCCACTTTACCGTAAAGGTCAAGCTTATTGCCGTTCTGGTTATAAACTTCTGCTGCATGTGCTGTGCCCATGGCTAATAATGCCGGGACAATGATTGCCAAAACTTTTCTTTTCATTATTCATTCCCTATGAATGATAGTTTATGTAAATGGTTTTTGAACAACCCGAATTACAATCCTGATACTAGCGATTAAGTTCATTTATTTTTAAAAGAATGATGTAAGTAAATGGTATTATTTATTTCTAAACGTTTCATGGCGCTTTGTTATTTTTGCGGTGAATATTTATTGAGTTTGGTATTAGTGTGAATGATGTTTTTTATATTTAATTTGAATTCTTGGTGCTCTGGTATTTATTTTCAAAATGACTTGCGGTGGCGCAAAAAAAAGCTCAGCAAAAAGAGCTGAGCTAAAGGTTGTCGAGAAGAGTGAGGGTAATTCTTACAATACATTCTGGATTAATAACGTTCAAAATCATCGCACAGCATTTAAAAAAAATCAGTCCACTATTAGCCTGACTGCTAAGATTATTACGCCATTAAAAGCCAGTCGAGCAGCAGCAAGGAGAGAGCATGGCAGACGTGCATGACAAAGCGACGCGGAGTAAAAATATGCGCGCTATTGGGACCCGTGATACGGCCATTGAGAAACGGATTGCTGCATTGCTAACCGAGAGCGGGCTGGCATTCCGCGTGCAGGACGCGGCGCTTCCCGGACGACCCGATTTTGTTATTGATGACTATCGCTGCGTGATTTTTACCCATGGCTGCTTCTGGCACCATCACGACTGCTATCTCTTTAAGGTTCCGGCTACGCGGACTGAATTCTGGCTGGAGAAGATTGGCAAAAACGTTGAACGCGACCGCCGCGACTGTGCACTGCTATTGGCAGCCGAGTGGCGGGTATTAATTGTCTGGGAGTGTGCGATCCGCGGGCGAGCGAAACTGAGCGATGCGGCACTGGGCGAGCGGCTCGAAGAGTGGATCTGCAGCGGCGGCAATGCCGCGCAGATCGATACTCAGGGTATTCATGCCTGCGGCCTGGTTACTTCTCCGCCTGACAGGGCTTAATAGCTGCACGGGCCGGCAGCAGATATTTACCCAGCGTTACCAGCACGACGGCCAGAATGATAATCCCCAGTGCCAGCCACTCAATCGGAGAGAGACTCTCGCCCGCGAATCCCGTTCCCAGCAGCACCGCCACAACCGGGTTGACGTAGGCGTAGCTGGTCGCCACCGCCGGTGAGGTATTGCGGATCAGGTACATATAGGCATTGATAGCGATAATCGAACCGAAAATCGCCAGATAGCTGACGGCCATCAGGCCGGAGAGCGTTGGCATAGTGGTGAGCCGTTCGCCGGTTATCCCCGAGGCGGCCAACAGCACCACCCCTGCGGCGAGCATCTCAATGGCACCGGCCATCATCCCGCTGGGCAGCTCGATGCGCGATCCCAGCACGGAGCCGAAGGCCCAGCTCAGGGAGCCGATGAGGATCATTCCTGCCCCCCACGGATTGCCGCTCAGGTTACCACCGCTGTTCAGCAGAATAATCCCCGACAGGCCGATGGCGATCCCAAACCACTCCAGCCTGCGCGTGGCGATGCCAAAGAAGTGGCTGAAGCAGAGGGTAAACAGCGGAACCGTTGCCACCACCACGGCAGCAATGCCGGAGGGGACGTTTTGATGCTCCGCTACCGTTACCATGCCGTTACCCACTGCCAGCAGCAGAACGCCGATCAGCGCTGCGTTGAGCAGCGGGCGCAAAGGGGGGAGGCGATGGCCGGTAATGAGTAAAAAAGCCAGCAGTAGCAGCCCGGCAGAGAAAAAGCGTACCCCGGCCATCATTAACGGGGGCCAACTCTCGACGCCGATGCGGATCGCAAAGTAGGTGGAACCCCAAATAATATAGAGTGCAAAAAGCGCACCTATAAGCGGTAAAAGTTGCCTGAAACGCATAATCCCTCACGACATAAATGAAATGACGCATAGAGTAAACGCTAAAACAATCAGACTGGCGAGCAATTAATTATGTTGGCAATGTTAATGAATTGTTGACTTTATGGTTAAATTTCCGCAATAGGCATTTATGCTCCATAATCTTTCAATTATCAGCAGTTAGAGAAGGAAGTGTATTTTGGCGGGAAGTAGTTTATTAACCTTACTGGACGATATTGCCACCTTGCTTGATGACATCTCATTGATGGGCAAGCTGGCTGCGAAAAAGACCGCTGGCGTGCTCGGAGACGACCTGTCTCTTAATGCCCAGCAAGTTTCTGGCGTGCGAGCTAACCGGGAGCTGCCGGTGGTCTGGAGCGTGGCGAAAGGCTCGCTGCTTAACAAGGTGATCCTGGTTCCGCTGGCGCTGCTTATCAGCGCTTTTATTCCGTGGGCCATTACGCCCCTGTTGATGGTCGGCGGGGCATTTCTCTGCTTTGAAGGGGTGGAGAAGGTGTTGCATACCCTGCATGCCCGCAAGCATAAAGAGGACCCTCAGCAGGCGCAGGAGCGGCTGAACGCGATTGCTAACCAGGATCCAAAGCAGTTCGAGCGTGAGAAGGTCAAGGGGGCGATTCGTACCGACTTTATCCTGTCGGCAGAGATTGTCGCTATTACGCTGGGTATTGTGGCCGACGCCCCGCTGCTCAATCAGGTTCTGGTGCTGTCGGGCATCGCCGTGCTGGTGACGCTTGGCGTATATGGTCTGGTAGGCGTCATCGTCAAACTGGACGATATGGGCTACTGGTTGGCTGAGCGTCCAGGCGCGCTGGCCCAGGCTTTTGGTAAAGGCTTGCTGGTGGTTGCGCCCTGGTTGATGAAGGCGCTCTCCATTGTCGGTACGCTGGCGATGTTTCTGGTGGGCGGTGGGATCGTAGTACACGGCATTGCGCCGCTGCACCATGCGATAGAGCATTTTGCCGCAGAGCAGGGAGCGGTAGTGGCTGCGACGCTGCCAGTGCTGGCAAATTTGCTGCTCGGGTTTATTATCGGTCTGATTGTGGTAGGCCTGGTAAAAGGCATTTCGCGCTTGCGAGGAAACGGTTCGAAATGAAGTCTGGCAGCAGCGTGCCGATAATATGGATTGTAATGACCGGGTAACTTCAGCAACTATCATGGAGACGTCGTGCCACTCTCTACCGCTGCTTCAGGTTCGTCACGGCTGAATAGCATCCGCACCTATCTCGTGCCTGCTCGGGTCGTTAATCTCTGTTTTTTGATTGTGCTGGTCAGCTCAACGCTGCTGACCTGGCGCGAGGTCGTGGTGCTGGAGGATGCCTACGTCGCGAGCCAGCAAAATACGCTTGATAAGGTCTCCAGCGCGCTGGACCGGCAGATGGAGATCGGGGTTAATGCGCTGCTCTTCTTTCGCAATGCCATGAGGGCAGCGGTGGAGACGCCGCTGGCCTTTGAGGTGCTGGAGAACGTGCAGGTCGAGTTTGCTCAGCAGCGCAAGCAGCCTTTTTGGCGAATCAGCGTCGAGCAGCGACGCACGCTGCCGATTACCGGCGTCTCTGATGATTTTGTTGCCCGCCACCCCCAGCTCAGCCGCGACAACCCGCGGCTGCAAAATGAGATGACCGCCGCGCTGGAAGTGGGTTACATCATGCGTCTTGCTACGGCGATCCCTACGATGCCCAGGCACGCCTGGTATGTCTCACGTGCAGGCTTTTTCCTCTCTTCACAGCCAGCAGACGTGTCGACTGAGAGCGTTACCCGCTATGAGAGTCTGCTAAGCCAGCCCTGGTTTAGCGGCCAGTCTCTCCACGATAACCGTTTTCGTGGTGTGCGCTGGTTTACCTCCCGACAACACACGGCGGGGCAGGAGCCGATAGTCACGGTTAGCGTACCGCTGGACTATGACCAATACTGGTACGGCGTGCTGGCGATTGACTACGCCTTCTCATCGGTAAAGACGCTGCTGGCGGAGGCGCTCAGGGATGAAGAGCAGGGGGAGTACCAGCTCTACAATAGCCAACTTGAACAGGTTGTCACCTCGCTGCCTGCGGGCGTGCAGTCCCATACCTTTACCCAGGCCCAGCGCCAGACGATGCTGCAGGCCGTGGCGCAAAGCAATAGCGGCAGCCTGCGGTTTGGAACCACCTTTGTCGTCTGGCAGAAGCTCGACCGCTTTGATGGGCTGCTGCTGCGTATCCATACCCTGCGCGAAGGCTTAGAGGGCGATTTCGGCACCATCAGCATTGTGCTGGCGCTGCTGTGGCTGCTATTTACCGCGATGGTGCTCAGCTCCTGGGTGGTGATTCGCCGGATGGTCAGCAATATGTACGCGATGCAGCACTCGTTGCAGTGGCAGGCGTGGCACGATCCGCTGACGCGGCTGCTCAACCGTGGCGCGCTTTTTGAGCAGGCCAAAAAGCTGGCGGAGCAGTGTCAGCAGCAGCATCGGCCATTCTCCGTGATCCAGCTCGATCTCGATCACTTCAAAAGCGTGAACGATCGCTACGGTCATCAGGTCGGGGATCTGGTGTTGACGCATGCCGCCCGGCTTATCAGTGGCTCTCTTCAGGGAGAAGACCTGGCTGGACGCGTTGGTGGGGAGGAATTTTGCATTGTTCTGCCGGGGAGCACGCTGCTCCAGGCGCAGGGCGTAGCAGAGCGGATACGCGAGCGCATCAGCCGCAAGGAGATCCTGGTCCACAATAGCCAGACCATTTGCATCAGCGCCTCGCTGGGCG
>JBCNNW010000129.1:0-9171 GCA_039594205.1 Pseudescherichia sp.
GTTGCCGCCTACGTCATCTCTATGGCGAAAACCCCGTCCGACGTGCTGGCGGTGCACCTGCTGCTGAAAGAGGCCGGGATCACCTTTGCCCTGCCGGTTGCGCCGCTATTTGAAACCCTCGACGACCTGAACAACGCCAACGACGTCATGACCCAGCTGCTGAATATCGACTGGTATCGCGGCTTTATTCAGGGTAAGCAGATGGTGATGATCGGCTACTCCGACTCGGCGAAAGACGCGGGCGTAATGGCTGCCTCCTGGGCGCAGTACCAGGCACAGGATGCGCTGATCAAGACCTGTGAAAAAGCGGGCATTGAGCTGACGCTGTTCCACGGTCGCGGCGGCTCTATTGGCCGCGGCGGCGCACCGGCCCATGCGGCGCTGCTCTCCCAGCCGCCGGGTAGCCTGAAAGGCGGCCTGCGCGTAACCGAACAGGGCGAGATGATCCGCTTTAAGTATGGCCTGCCGGAAGTCACCGTCAGCAGCCTGTCGCTCTACACCAGCGCCATTCTGGAAGCCAACCTGCTGCCGCCACCGGAGCCGAAAGAGGAGTGGCGTCACATCATGGACGAGCTGTCAGATATCTCCTGTGAGATGTATCGCGGCTACGTGCGTGAAAACGAAGATTTCGTCCCCTACTTCCGTTCCGCTACGCCAGAGCAGGAGCTGGGCAAACTGCCGCTCGGCTCGCGTCCGGCGAAGCGCCGTGCCACTGGCGGCGTGGAGTCCCTGCGTGCTATCCCATGGATCTTCGCCTGGACGCAGAACCGTCTGATGCTGCCTGCCTGGTTAGGCGCAGGGGCGGCGCTGCAAAAGGTGATGAGAGAGGGCAAACAGAGCGATCTGGAGACCATGTGCCGCGACTGGCCGTTCTTCTCCACCCGTCTGGGAATGCTGGAGATGGTCTTCGCCAAAGCCGACCTCTGGCTGGCGGACTACTACGATCGTCGCCTGGTGAAACCGGCGCTGTGGCCGCTGGGTAGCGAGCTGCGCCAGCTGCTGGAAGATGACATCAAGGCGGTGCTGGCCATCGCCAACGACTCGCATTTAATGGCCGATCTGCCGTGGATCGCCGAGTCTATCCAGCTGCGTAACATCTACACCGATCCGCTCAACGTGCTGCAGGCCGAGCTGCTCCACCGCTCGCGTCAGGCAGAAGAGGAAGGCCAGGAGCCGGATCCACGTGTAGAGCAGGCGCTGATGGTCACCATCGCCGGCGTTGCGGCCGGTATGCGTAACACGGGTTAATCTCGCCCTTCTCCGCTTCCCCTGCAATCGAGTGGGGGAAGCGGCTATTTACAGTATCCCCCGCCTCGTTAAGGTTAACTTAAGCAACTCTGCTTAATCTTTGCGCGCTACTCCAGCGACTTTGATAAGGCACGTTTCTGTTATGCTCTCTACATCTTCCCCGGCGAAGGCCGCTTTTAGCTGGAAGGCCTTACTGTGGGCCTTGCTCTTTGTCTGTTATTTCTCTTCCGTCCTGCAGGTCGCCATTATTATTACCGGCTACAGCGGCTCAGTGGGCCTGCGCGACTCCTTGCTGTTCAGCTCCCTGTGGCTGATCCCGCTGCTGCTCTTTCCGCAACGGATCCGTATGACGGCGGCGATTATCGGCGTCATTCTGTGGCTCCCCTCGCTTGCCGCGCTGGGCTACTACGTTATTTACGGGCAGGAGTTCTCGCAAAGCGTTCTGTACGTCATGTTTGAGTCCAACACCAGCGAGGCCAGCGAATTTCTGAGCCAGTACTTCAGCCTGAAGCTGGCGCTGGTAGCGCTGGGCTATACGGCGGTGGCTATCCTCCTGTGGACGCGCCTGCGTCCGGTCACGGTGCCGACGCCGTGGCGCTGGCTGGTCTGCATTGCCATTTTCTATGGGCTGATCGTTAACCCGATCGCGCATAAGGTGCTGTTCCAGAAGAAGAGCGTCAAACGGGCGCTGATCAGCCTCTCGGGCCGTCTTGAGCCTGCCGCCCCGTGGCAGTTTGTTTCAGGCTACGTCGAGTATCGTCATCAGCTGGCGAGCCTGACCAAACTGTTAAACAGCAACAACGCCCTGCCGCCGCTGGCGAACCTGCAGGACAGCTCCGGTAGCGCGCCGCGCACGCTGGTGCTGGTCATTGGTGAGTCAACGCAGCGTAACCGTATGAGTCTCTACGGCTACCCGCGTGAAACCACACCGGAGCTGGATAAGCTGCATAAAACCGACAAGAACCTGACGGTCTTCAACCACGTGGTGACGTCGCGCCCCTACACCATTGAAATTTTGCAGCAGGCGCTGACCTTTGCCGACGAGAAAAACCCGGATCTCTACCTGACCAAACCGTCGCTAATGAACCTGATGAAGCAGGCCGGGTACAAGACGTTCTGGATCACCAACCAGCAGACCATGACCGAACGCAACACCATGCTGACGGTGTTCTCACAGCAGACGGACAAGCAGTTCTATATGAACCAGCAGCGCACCCAGAGCGCACGCGAATACGACACCAACGTGCTGGAGCCGTTTAAGAAGGTGCTGGCCGATCCTGCGCCGAAGAAGTTCATCATCGTGCATCTGCTGGGTACGCACATCAAATACGCGTACCGCTATCCGCAACAGTGGAATACTTTTGATGGCAAAACTGAGGGTGCTCCGGCGGGCTTAAGCCCGGAGCAGCTGGCGTCGTATAACGACTATGATAACGCTAACCGCTTTAATGACCACGTACTGGCCAGCCTGATCGGCGACTACAAAGCTACCGATCCCAACGGCTTCCTGCTCTACTTCTCCGACCACGGTGAAGAGGTCTACGATACGCCGCCGCATAACATTCAGGGGCGTAATGAAGAGGCCCCGACGCGGCATATGTATACTATCCCGTTTATTCTGTGGACCTCGCCATCCTGGCAGGAGGCGCACCCGCGCGACCTCGCCTCTGACGTCGACCGCAAGTACAGCAGCTCACAGCTGATCCATACCTGGTCCGATTTGGCAGGGCTGCACTACGACGGCTTTGACCCCACCCGGTCAATCACCAGTCCGCAATTTGTACAGGCCACACGCTGGATTGGTAACCCGTACAAGAAAAACGCCCTGCATGACTTTGATGCACTGCCGTTGGATACACAGCTAAGTCATTAGAAAGGCCTACAACCAGTGGTTGAATAGCGTCGTATTGTACAATACACTGGATACTGTAATGAGTGACGCATGGAAAATCGCCGATGCCATGCAGACCGCTGGAAGGCGGACCGATGAGGAGAACGCTGGACAAGGGATTTATTCGCATTAAGTTGCGGAGAGTCGTCCAGGGTGGCGTACCTTCATTTATTACATGCTATTTTTTCTTAATAGCTTTGATCTTGGCCTCGGTTGCGTGATACGCAGTGACCGGGGCCAAATCATTTTCAGAGACCTGCAAAATCGCCATGCCGTAGTATGCCTGCCCTCTAATACTCGATAGCCTTTTGGAAGCGTTTAACATTACGCTCTGCATATTTCGGTCTTTGTTTAAAGCCATCTCACTACTCGTGCAAAAAGATGCGCTAATTAACTCCGCCACCTGTACCCAGTTCAACCCATCTCTGGCCCGCGACGTCAGGATATGCTGAATGTAACGAGGGTAGATGGTAATACCCTGGCATGTCTGGTGCGGCCAACCATTGTTCTTACATATAACATTAAGCTGATTAATCTGCTTTTTGGTCAACAGATAGCTAAACAAGGGTCGATTCCATTCATCCTGCATGATTTTTTGACCAGCACTAGCGATGCTGTAGACCCACTGAGTATAAAACCCGATCGCATCCTGCAAGGCGTCATCTCCCTTCGCCATAGATCTCTCCATCGAAAATGATGGTTATATTTTAAGTTCCTAAGGCATTTCTCTTTTAGATATAGCGCAATAAGATGAGGGGAAGGCAGTCACAGAGGATCAATTCATTTGTAGGTCGGGTAAGACGGAGCCGCCACCCGGCAAAAAAAACTCCCCGGCCAGCGGGGAGTTTCATATTTAGCGTTTAGCGCAGATCGAAGCGGTCGAGATTCATCACCTTCACCCAGGCGGCGACGAAGGCCTTCACAAACCTCTCGTGGCCGTCGTTGCTGGCGTAGACTTCCGCCAGCGCCCGCAGGATGGAGTTAGAGCCAAACACCAGGTCGGCACGGGTGGCGGTATATTTCACCTCGCCGCTCAGGCGATCCCGCCCCGCAAACAGCTCAGCGCTATCATCCGTTGCCTTCCATTCGGTGCGCATATCCAGCAGGTTAACAAAGAAGTCATTGCTGAGTACGCCCACGCGCTGGGTAAAGACGCCGTGCTGGCTGCCGTCGGCGTTCGCGCCCAGCACGCGCAGGCCACCTACCAGCGCCGTCATTTCCGGCGCGGTCAGCGTCAGCTGCTGCGCTTTATCGATCAGCAGCGACTCGGTGGTCGACGTATCAAGCGCCGTGCGATAGTTACGGAAACCGTCGGCAATGGGGTTCATCAGCTCGAACATATCGATATCGGTCTGATCCTGACGCGCATCCACGCGACCCGGTGCGAACGGCACATCGATAGCCACGCCCGCCTCTTTCGCCGCCAGCTCCACGCCGACCACCCCGGCCAGAACAATAATATCCGCCAGCGACGCCTTGTTTGCCGTGCGCTGAATGGCCTCCAGCACTGGCAGAGCGCGAACCGCCGTTGCGTTGACCTCCCACTCGCGCTGCGGTGCCAGCGCCAGCCGTGCCCCGTTCGCGCCGCCGCGCTTATCGCCACCGCGGAAGGTAGAGGCAGAAGCCCAGGCAACCGAGACCAGCTCGCTTACCGAGAGGCCGGAGGCGGCAATCTCAGCTTTCAGGCTGGCAATATCGTCCTGAGAAGGGTTAAAGATTGCCTGCGGCAGCGGGTCCTGCCAGATCAGATCCTCTTTTGGTACTTCCGGGCCGATGTAGCGCGCTTTTGGCCCCATATCACGGTGCGTCAGCTTGTACCAGGCCCGGGCGAAGGCTTCGTTGAAAGCCTGCGGATCGTTCAGGAAGCGACGGGAGATCTTCTCGAACTCGGGATCGAAACGCAGCGTTAGATCGGTCACCAACATGGTGGGCTTACGCTTTTTCGCCGGATCGAAAGGATCGGGGATAATTTCCGGGGCATCAGCCGCTTCGAACTGGATCGCGCCCGCCGGACTGCGGGTCTGCACCCACTCGTATTTGAACAGGTTCTCAAAGAAGTAGTTGCTCCACTGGGTTGGCGTCTGCGTCCAGACCACTTCCAGCCCGGAGGTGATGGCATCCGCGCCGCTGCCGCTGCCGTAGCTGCTGCTCCAGCCCAGGCCCTGCGCTTCAATAGGCGCGGCCTCAGGATCGACATCAACGTGCGTAGCTGCCGCCGCGCCGTGGGTTTTGCCCAGCGTGTGGCCACCTGCAATCAGCGCTACGGTCTCCTCGTCATTCATCCCCATGTTGCCGAAGGTGGCACGAATGGCGGCGGCGGCAGAGACAGGCTCTCCGCTATGGTCCGGGCCTTCCGGATTAACGTAGATCAGGCCCATCTCGGTTGCGCCCAACGGTGCTTTCGCCAGCGCTTCAGGGTGGCGATGCTTCAGCCAGGTTTTTTCATCACCCCAGTTAACGTCCAGATCCGGCTCCCAAACATCTTCACGTCCGGCCCCGAAACCAAAGGTGCGGAAGCCGGAGTTCTCCAGCGCCACGTTACCGGCGAGGATAAAGAGATCGGCCCAGGAAATTTTCTGGCCATACTTCTGCTTAACCGGCCACAGCAGACGACGCGCCTTGTCCAGGCTGACGTTATCGGGCCATGAGTTGAGAGGGGCAAAACGCTGCTGGCCCCGGCCCGCGCCGCCGCGACCATCAACAGAGCGGTAGGTCCCTGCGCTGTGCCATGCCATACGAATAAACAGACCAACGTAGCTGCCCCAGTCCGCAGGCCACCACGGCTGTGAATCAGTCAGCAGCGCTTTAAGATCGCCTTTCAACGCGGAGTAGTCGAGTTTGCTGAATTCGTTGCGGTAGTCAAAGTCCTCGCCCAGCGGGTTTGAGCGATTTGAGTGTTGATTTAAAAGATCAACGCGGAGCTGTTTCGGCCACCAGTCGCGGCTGGTTGTCCCTGCCCCGGCGCTGCGATCGGCGCCGCCCTGGTGAAACGGACATTTGCCCGTGGAAAGTGTGTTATGGATATCGTCTGATGCGCTCATCTATCTGCTCCCAATATGGTGTTACCGCTACGATATACACCAGTCTTAATAAGAGATAGTTGAATTCATCCACAGATTTGATAGTTAAATCCGACTGTTTTTATTAGTAATTAAGTGGCAGATATGGATGCTGACAATAACATTCATCACCCATATCAATTGGACAATAAAAAACCGCCGAAGCGGTTTCTACAGCGCCGGTCGCACGCCCAGCGTATGGCAGATAGCGTAGCTCATTTCGGCGCGGTTCAGGGTATAGAAGTGGAAATCTTTTACCCCCTCCCGGCTCAGGATCTTCACCATGTCCATGGCGATGCTCGCACCCACCAGCTTGCGGGTTTCGGCATCATCATCGAGGCCGTTAAACATCTGTGCCATCCATGCAGGAATACGCACGTTGGTCATATCCGCAAACTTCTTCGCCTGCTTAAAGTTAGAGACCGGCAGAATGCCGGGAATGATCTCGACGTCGATGCCGGTTGCCGCGCAGCGGTCACGAAAGCGCAGGTAGCTCTCAACGTCGAAGAAAAACTGGGTGATCGCCCGGTTTGCGCCCGCATCAACTTTACGCTTCAGGTTCAGCAGATCTGCCTGAGCGCTTTTTGCCTCCGGGTGCACTTCCGGATAAGCAGCGACAGAGATATCAAAATCGGCAACCTCTTTTAACAGTCCAACCAGATCGGCGGCGTACATATCCGGTTTACCGCCGTTGGGCGGCAGATCGCCGCGCAGGGCCACGATGTGGCGAATACCGTTGTTCCAGTAGTCCTGGGCAATAGCGCGCAGTTCGTTGCGGGTCGCGTCGATGCAGGTCAGGTGCGGCGCGGCCTCAAGCCCGGTCCGATCTTTAATACCTTTTATAATGCTGTGGGTGCGGTCACGCTCGCCGGAGTTCGCCCCATAGGTCACCGAGACAAACTTAGGCTTCAGGCTGCTTAAACGATCGATGGAGTGCCAGAGGGTTTGTTCCATTTCACTGGTGCGCGGCGGGAAAAATTCAAAGGATACGTTAATCTGCCCCTGCACTTCTGCCAGGCTCTGATTCAGGGCTTCCCGCTGGTTGGCGTGAAAAAAGCTCATACCTTACCTCATCAATCGCGTGTCTGGGTTGTTGTCTTGTAAACTTCTATACGTTTAGACGTCCAGATGCCAAAATGACGTAAAAGCGGGATAACGTCAACAGAAATATCGCGGTTATAGGTGAAGAGTGTTCAGGGATGATGAAAAAAGCGCGTGTCAGAGGCAGATAGCCCCTCTCCTGGCAGAGAGGGGATAAATATTAACTACAGCAGCTGCGCCAGACGGTTGATGTCCGACTGAATAGCACCCGCAGTGACGTCGCGCCCCGCGCCCGGCCCACGGATCACCAGCGGGTTATCGCGGTACCAGCGGCTCTCAATGGCGAAGACGTTGTCACACGGCAGCAGCGCCGCCAGCGGGTGTTCAGGGCGCACCGCCTCTACGCCGACGCGCGCTTTACCGTTGGCGTCAAAGCGTGCCACGTAGCGCAGCACCAGCCCCATCTCGCGCGCAGCTTCCAGACGCTGCACCATCTGCTCGTTCAGCTCGTCGCCGTTTTCAAAGAAGTGATCCACCGACCCCTCTTCGCATCCGGCGGGCACCAGCGACTCAACGCGCACCTGATCCGGCTCGATATCGTATCCCGCCTCGCGGGCGAGGATCACCAGCTTGCGCATGACATCCTTACCGGCGAGATCCACGCGTGGATCCGGCTCGGTCAGCCCCTGCTGCCAGGCCTGATCGACCAGGTCAGTAAAGGGCACGGTACCGTCAAACTGCAGGAACAGCCATGACAAGGTTCCAGAGAAGATGCCGCTGATAGAGAGAATTGAGTCACCGCTGTCGATAAGATCGCGCACGGTATGGTTCACCGGCAGGCCCGCGCCCACGGTGGCGTTGTAGAGCCAGCGACGGCCCGTTTTCTCGAAGGCGTCGTGGATCTGGCGATACTTGTCGCTGGTGCTCGCGCCGGCCAGCTTGTTGGCGCTGATAACGTGAAAACCGTGGCTGGCAAAGTCGAGATACTGATCGGCCAGCTGCTCGCTGGCGGTGACGTCGAGCACCACCAGATCGTCATAGGGGTGCGCGCGCATCCACAGGAACAGGGAGTCATCTTCGTGCGCCACCGCTTCGTCATTAAAGAAGGCCAGCGCGCGGCTGGCGTCCAGCCCCTCGTAGCTCAGCAGGCTGCGGCGACTGTCCACCACCCCCGCCAGTACAAATTCAAAGCCGGTGCGGGCGGAAAGCGCGCTCTGCTCGCGGGCAAACAGCTCCAGCCAGCGCGAACCGATGTTACCTTTGCCAAACAGCACCAGGCCAATGCGCTTCTCGGCGCGGAACAGCGACTGGTGCAGGCCCTGGATCAGGCTTTCGGTTGGGCCAACGCGCAGCACCGCCACCAGGCTAATGCTGTCGTCAGACTGCCAGATAAACTCCACCGGCTGACCCTTGAGCTGTTGCCAGAAACGGTGGCTGTGCAGCGGGTTGCGGCACACCCCCGCACCGACCAGCGCGACCAGCGCCAAACCCTGGCGCAGACGCAGCTCGCCCGGCAACCCTGCTTCGTCGAGCAGCTTCAGGGCGCTGTCGACAACCTCTGAGGTATAGCAGAGCTGAAGCAGGTTGCGATCGGTATGCACGCCTACCGCCAGCGGACGCAGCTGGGCGCGCTTCAGGATCAGATCCACCTCTTTATGCGCCAGCCTGAAGTCCTGGTTTGGCGGAACCTGGAACTCAATCAGGCAGATGTCGTCGTGGCTGGTGACGATGCGCGCGCTTTGGAGTGGTCGGATCAGGCTGGTGGTGCTTTTTGCACTGCTGCACGTTGATAAGCTGGCCCTCACCCCCGGCCCCTCTCCCGCTCGCGGGAGAGGGGAGGAACCGGCAGTCTCTCCTACACTATCTGGTGTCTCCCCTCTCCCGCTTGCGGGAGAGGGGCGGGGGTGAGGGCCGGCGCATCAACGGGCGTTG
>JBCNNW010000013.1:0-59912 GCA_039594205.1 Pseudescherichia sp.
AGTGAGCCTGGTTGTCCAGACGCTGGTTAGCGCGAGCTGCGTCGTCTTTAGCAGCCTGAACGTCAGAACGGATTGCGTTCACGTCGTTGCTCAGCTGGTCAACTTTAGCGTTCAGAGTCTGAACGTCAGAAGACAGCTGGTCGATTTTAGCGTTGCTGGAGCAACCTGCCAGCAGAGTAGAACCCAGGATTACCGCGCCCAGTACCAGTTTAGTACGATTCATTATTAATACCCTCTAGATTGAGTTAATCTCCATGTAGCGTTACAAGTATTACACAAACTTTTTTATGTTGAGAATATTTTTTTGATGGGAATACCCCTAAATTTGATCGTTCGCTCAAAGATGCATCGAATTTTGTGAGAGAGGCAAAAAAACTGTGTGAAAACAGACCATTTTCATCGGATATATCTTATGAAATACGACGTTAAATAGTTTTAGCCGATTTGCATTTCTATTGATAGTAGCTATTGGTGGAATAAAAAAAGCGCCCAGAAGGCGCTTTTATTGCAAATTAAGAGAGCTGTTAATAATTACAGTACATGTACAGAGGCGGTATTAGTGGTGCCGCTCGGAACCAGAGCGCCAGATACCATCACTACGACATCGCCTTTCTGTGCCAGTCCGCTTTCCAGCGCAATCTCTTTACCCTGCAGGTAGAAATCATCCGTGGAGGCAATCTCATTCACCAGCTGCGCGACAACGCCTTTGCTCAGCACCAGCTGACGAGCGGTTTGTTCATTAGTGGTCAGCGCCAGGATAGTCGCGTCCGGGAAGTATTTACGCACTGCACGGGCAGATTTACCACCCTGGGTTGCCACAACGATCAGCGGCGCTTCCAGTTTTTCAGCGGTTTCTACCGCACCACGGCAGACGGCCTCGGTGATGCGCAGCTTACGGCTGTCGTTATTGAAGTCCAGACGGCTGGTCATCACGCGATCGGTACGCTCGCAGATGGTCGCCATGATGGTCACGGCCTCCAGCGGGTATTTACCCTTCGCAGATTCGCCTGAGAGCATGACAGCATCGGTGCCGTCGAGAATGGCGTTCGCCACGTCACCGGCTTCAGCGCGGGTCGGACGCGGGTTTTTGATCATAGAGTCCAGCATCTGGGTGGCAGTGATGACCACTTTACGTGCGCGGATACACTTCTCGATCATCATCTTCTGCGCAAAGATAACCTCTTCAACCGGGATCTCTACGCCGAGATCGCCACGCGCAACCATGATGCCGTCAGACGCTTCGAGGATCTCATCGAAGTTGTTCAGGCCTTCCTGGTTTTCGATCTTGGAGATGATCTGGATGCTTTCGCCACCGTGCGCCTTCAGGTGCTCACGGATCTCAACAACGTCAGAACGTTTACGGATAAAGGAGGCCGCAACGAAGTCAACGCCCTGTTCGCAGCCGAAGATAAGATCCTGTTTGTCTTTTTCCGCCAGCGCAGGCAGGGCGATAGAGACGCCCGGCAGGTTGACCCCTTTATTTTCGCCGAGGTCGCCGTTGTTCAGTACCTTACAGACAACCTTGTTACCTTCGATAGCGGTCACTTCCATACCGATCAGACCATCGTCAACCAGCACGGTGTTGCCGACGGAGAGGTCAGCGGTAAAACCTTCATAGGTCACAGCAACGATTTCGCTGTTACCAACTACAGATTTATCGGTGGTGAAAGTAAAGGTTTGGCCTGCTTTCAGGGAAACGTCGTTGCCGCCTTCCAGCTTAATAGTACGGATTTCCGGTCCTTTGGTATCCAGCAAAATGGCGGCTTTTTTACCGGTTTTGCTCATCACGTTGCGCAGATTCTGGATGCGCTGACCGTGTTCTGCATAGTCACCGTGAGAGAAGTTAAGACGCATAACGTTCATGCCGGCGTCCAGCATTTTGGTCAACATCTCTTCGGATTCGGTTTTCGGGCCGATGGTGCAAACAATTTTGGTCTTTTTCATGACAGTCTTAGTCTTTAAGTTGTGAAGGATAGGAGAATAGTGCTCCGGGGGCGCACCGCCGCGGAGTTAAACCTGTGTTGCGAAAGTTGCGATGCCACAGCCTAAGGATAGGTGACATCAAAAGAGCGTGCAGAGTAATGTGTGCTTGAGTTTCAGCCCAAAACGGGAGTATGCGATGTGATAGTTGAATTTTACAGTTCAATGAGCTGAAACCATTCAATAGCGACCAGGCACCTATTATACGCTGAAAAAAGTGCAAAAGGAAAATGAAAACAGCGTTTCAAAAAGGTTATGGGCAGTTTCACAAGGAAGTGTGATCATGGTGTTAAGTATTCACAAAATGGCAAATAGCGTTGCGGGCTGCTGCTGTCACGCCACAGTTAAATTTGCTCATTTTTGCGGCGTCGTAGCTCTTTATTCGCCTCTCCTGCTCGCCTCAATCCTTACAATTCCTCAACATAACGGTCACTATCAACTATATTGCCAGGAGGGGAGGATGGGAGATATCTCTACACATTTTGATCGTCGTGAATTTGCCTGTCACTGTGGGTGTGGATTCGCTGCGGTTGATAAAAAGTTAAACGAAGTGCTGGAGGATATCAGGCGCCATTTTGCTATGCCTTTAATAATAAACTCTGGATGTCGATGCCCAGAGTACAATGCTAAAATAGGCGGTGCGAAAAAGAGCCAGCACGTTATGGGCATGGCTGCAGATATCAGAGTGATGAATATACCTCCCGATACGGTCGCCGGGTACATTGAAAAAGTTCACAAAGACTGCACGACAGGGCGCTATAACAGCTTTACACATATCGACGTGCGAGATGTGGTAGTGCGCTGGGATGAAAGAGGTTAACGATCCGGTAAACTCTGCCCTAATAAGAGAGAAGCGAGGTAGCCTCGCTTCATCTTTTGTGTCAAATAAAATCATTTATAATAGATTTGATTTGCAAGATAACCTTGTTTGTTTTCTTTTCGGGAGCGCGGTACATATAAATAATAGGTCTCCTCTCTTTTATCGGAAGATATTCAACGCCATCAACTTTATACATCGTCGCCATTTTTCGGGTGAGCAGTGAACATCCTTTGCCTGCGCGGACATTATAGAGCAGCCCGGTAAGGCTGAAGTTATGTTCAATAAAGATAGCGTCGGAGAAATGGCTTTTTACTACCTCGGCAAAACTCCTTCGCAGATAGTTCGACGTGAGATCTTTCCAGATGAAGAGGCGCATCGCCTGAGGTGGTAAGAGGTGTTTTACCGGCATACAGATAACAATTTCATCGCCCTGCCACTTATCGACCTCACAGCTGGTGTTAGTCGCAATTTCGCGTAGCGAGACAACCAGCGTGTGTTTACGTGCAATATCTTCAATGTCTGACAAGTTTATAACATATCGCTCACAATTAAACTGAAGGTTTTCACTTCTCATTGCCATTACGATCTGTTGATAGAGCAGTTCAGGCACGCTAATATCAAAAAGAATAGTTAATGGGATATCAGTGTTTCCTGATCGGCACTCCGTTTCCAGTGCCAGTATCATTTCATAAATAGGTTTACATTTTTGATAATAGTCAAAAGCAAGCTCAGTAGGTTCCAGACTGTTATAAGTGCGGGTAAAGAGTTTACCGCCAAGATAGTCCTCTAACTCACAGATGGCTTTACTTAACGGCGAACGAGTGATACAGAGTACCTCTGCTGCCTTAGCAAAATTTCTCTCTTCCATCGTTACCATAAAATATTTTAATTTTTTAGCGAGTAATGCGCCCATTCTGCTTTCTCCGGGTATGATTATGGGAGTTGGGTGAATACAATGACTGTGCATTTAAAAGCATATTGATTAAAGAACGTAATGTCATTTGTGTGTGCATTATACGTAATTAATAAACATTTAATGCAACCTGAGGCAGCATCATTTTTGGATTAACTTTTGGCTATTTATGAGCAAAGCGGAACTGCTATGGCCCTATGATTGAATCACGGCGCTTAAGAAGTGCAGGGTAAATGAAAGCGAGAAGTAGTAAATTTATATATTATCAGTGGCTCAAAGCCATTACAGGTAGTAATACATATGGCCCTTTCAACTATTATTAGTCAGGATCCAGATACCTTTATCGCTGCTTTTGCTGGCAGCATCATTTTTGTGGTTTCTGCTATTGATTTTGCCGTCTGGGCACGCCTGCTCTTATTTATTGCTTCAATGATGGTGGGTCTAATCTGCTCTAAATTTTGTGCCCAGGTGCTGTCCCAGTTGAGTAATAAACTGCTGGGACTGGCCCTTGATGTTCCTATCGGCGTAGGCGCAGTAGTCAGTGCGGCGGCAGCGGTGCGTTTACTCATGTACCTCACTACCCGACCTAAAAAGGTGGGATCAATCTTCGATCGTCAATGTAGAAAAGGTGAAAAATGACTATTCTTTATTTAAGTTACGTGATTAATATGCTGGTAGCTGGCCTGATTATCGCTAAAATCGTCTTTACCTGTGTGGTTTCACCTGTCCATCATCCCGCGTGGTCATGGGTAACATGGGCTTTGGCCGTAGCCTGTAGCGCCTTGATTGTGTGGATCTCTCACGGCCACTTCAGGCTGGCCGAACTGGCACAAATGGTCATTAATATCCTTTTTTGCATTGCGCTATTTTCAGCAGAGGGAGACGTTGCATTTTTGATTAAGGGTAAAAGAGAGAAATTAAATGTATAACATCTATTGTCTCTTGAACACATAGCAGATAAGGGAAAAATACAAGTTTGCTAATAATATTATTTTATTAAAACACTTGCAAGGAATTAAACTATTTTGCAAAGGAGGAGAGAGTGAACATCAGTCACGATCTATTTTATCATCATGGTGAACTTCTTTATTTATTTTGCGATGTGTCTGAGACAGATGAACGCACGACGATAAGAATTATCGAAAATGGATACGTTCATGATATCTACTCTTGCGAATACATTATTCGGGATCTCAGCTTTGTCCAGGGGCAGACCCGGCAGGATATTATGATTACCTGGCTGGCCTGGACCGATCCCCGGCATAACCACTCCAGAACCTATCTCCTTAGCTTCGATGATTTTTATAATGTTAAACGTGTCGATCTGCTGCAATCCATCTCAATTGGCCGAGAGAAAAATATTTTTCCCATGGCTATTCAGTTTGATGAGATTCTATTGCTATCGCAGATTAGCCTTGTCGAAGGGTGGGTAAGCTTCAGTCTCTATGATACAGACACGTTAAAGGAGATCGTACCTATTACGATGATCAGGGAGGGCGTAAGCTATGATTTTTATCACGCCCCAGATGAGAGTAGCGCAAAGTTTCAGGTTATTAAGCTAACAGCTAACGAAGCATTAATTATATTTTATAATGAATTTGAACAGCGTTGTGTTTATCGCTGCTCGGTAGCAGCGTTGAGCGGCACTGAAAATATTGCTTACAAATAATATGCTCGTAATGATGTCTTTTATTGGACCGCTTAACGAGTCAGTTTATTGCGATTTAAGATATTCATGATTGCTATTTGGAAGGGTGCAGATAATCGCAACGACTATTCAGGAGAAAACAGGTTCACGTTCAGCGAACCTGGCCATAAGACGATGGGTTAGCGTTTAGTTTTCAGCAAACTTGAGCAGTGCATCACCATCGAGGCGGTAGCGTACCCACTCGCTCTGCGGTAGCGCACCGATGCTCAGGTAAAAATCAATAGAGGGCTGGTTCCAGTCAAGAACGCTCCACTCAAGGCGACCACACTGGCGTGCTACTGCGCACTGGGCAATATACTTCAACAGGGCTTTGCCCGCGCCTTTGCCGCGGTACTCCGGTGAAACGTAGAGATCTTCCATATAGATGCCGTTACGACCAAGCCACGTAGAGTAGCTGGTAAAGAAAACGGCATAGCCCGCTGTTTTACCATCAATTTCGCAGATCAATGCCTCTGTTTTGCTATCAGCTCCGAACAGCGTTTGGCCGATCTCTTCGGGGGTTGTAACCACCTCTTCTGGCGCTTTTTCATACACTGCCAGCTCGTAAATCATATCGTAAATCGCGTTAACATCTGTGGGGCGGGCCTGGCGAATCGTAATACTCATCCGTTTTCCTGTTGTCTGCTTCAGGGGGTAAATTGATAAGGTCTAGGATAAGCGTTATTTCGAAAAGAATTAAGTGCAAAAGCGCGTTTCAGGCGCGAATGGAAAAGAGAGCAGAGCGACAATCGACAGGCTAAAGGAGATGATGAAAAGCAAAAAGCCCGCTAAAAGCGGGCTTTTTTGAATTTGGCTCCTCTGACTGGACTCGAACCAGTGACATACGGATTAACAGTCCGCCGTTCTACCGACTGAACTACAGAGGAATCGTGTGAACGGGGCGAATATTAACGGCGGGGAGGGGGCTTGTCAAAGGGGGATTTAAAAAAATCGTCCGATTGCCCAATTATTCCCCAGTCCGCACAAAAAATAGTAATTCCTGATGCTTTACTGGCCGTTTTGTCGTTTAGCCCGCGGATATTTCCACAGCCAACGGCCGCTGATCATGCGCCAGTAGAAAAGCACCCCGCGCACTGCCCAGTCAAGGAACATCCCCAGCCAGACGCCTACCACCCCCATGCCCAGTACCACGCCAAGCGTATAGCCAGCAACGACGCGGCAGCCCCACATTCCGAGCATAGAGACCCACATAGCAAAACGCGCGTCGCGTGCTCCTTTCTGTCCGGCTGGCAATACCCAGGACGCTGCCCAGATAGGCATAAAGGCAGCGTTAAGCCAGAGCAGAACTTTTACTACCTCCTGTACATCGGGTTCCGGCGTATAAAACGAGGCCAGCAGGCCCGCAAAGGGAGCGCTGAACCAGGCAATACAGGTTAAACCAATAGTCGAGAGCCAGAATACATGCCGCAGCTGGCGCTCGGCCTGGCCAATCTGCCCTTTGCCCAGGCGTCTGCCGGTAATGATCGTTGAGGCAGAGCCGAGGGCATTGCCTGGCAGATTGATCAATGCCGCTACGGAGAAGGCGATAAAGTTACCGGCGATAACGTTAGTGCCCATACCTGCCACGAAGATCTGCGTCAGCAGCTTGCCGCTATTGAACAGCACGGATTCGATGCTCGCCGGGACGCCTATCCCCATAACTTCCCAAATAATGGCGAAGTTAAGCGGCTTGAAGTAGCTTTTCAGCGTGATCCTGAGCGCCGGGTTAAAGCCAATCATCAATACCCAGATAATGGCTATCGCCCCGATATAGCGGGAGATAGTTAAGCCCAGCCCGGCCCCGGCGAACCCCAGCCCCGGCCAGGAGAAGACGCCATAGATCAGCGCGCTGCTGATAATAATGTTAAGGATATTCATACCGCCGTTAATCATCAGCGGGATTTTAGTATTTCCTGCTCCGCGTAGTGCCCCGCTACCGATGAGTGCAATCGCCGCTGCCGGGTAGCTGAGCACCGTCAGCTCCAGATAGGTCAGCGCCAGCGCTTTAACCTCTGGCGTCGCTTCGCCAGCGACAACGTCAATAATCTGCGCGCCAAAGTAGTGGATCACTGCCGCCAGCACGGCGGCAAAAAGCGTCATAATCACCAGCGACTGCCGCGCCGCCGCTCTTGCCCTGCGCCGATCGCGCTTGCCCAGGCTAAAAGCAACCACTACTGTCGTCCCCAGATCGATGGCGGCAAAAAAAGCCATCACCACCATATTGAAGCTGTCAGCAAGACCGACGCCCGCCATCGCTTCTTTACCTAACCAGCTCACCAGAAAGGTACTGAGCACCCCCATCAGCAGCACGCAGGTATTTTCCAGAAAAATAGGGACCGCCAGCGGCGTGATCTCACGCCAGAAGAGGACTCGATAGCTATTACGTTTTTTATACCAGGACGTGCGCACGACGGCCTGTCGTAGAGCGGCAGTGACGTTCAAAATGGACCTTAGCGAGAGTGCGAGAGAGAAAGTTGAAACTTCATTTCAAATGATGGGGGAGAAATGGCGATCCTGCAAAGTATTTTCCACACTATTTGATGTGAAAACCGGCAGAGTGGTGAGAGAAGCAGCAGACGAACCGTATTGATTCAAAAGAGGTTTGACAAAAAAATTTATGCCGCTAATATTCGCTGCGTTCACACGATTCCTCTGTAGTTCAGTCGGTAGAACGGCGGACTGTTAATCCGTATGTCACTGGTTCGAGTCCAGTCAGAGGAGCCAAATTTAAAGAAGCCCGCTTTTTAGCGGGCTTTTTGCTTTCTGGCTACCGGAACGGCGGCTCGTTAAAGGTCCGCAGCTTCCGCGAGTGCAGGCGGTCGCCTTCGGCGCGCAGCAGATCAATCGCCCGGATGCCAATCTGTAAATGCTCGGAAATCGCCCCCTCGTAAAAACGATTTGCCTGGCCCGGCAGCTTGATTTCACCGTGCAGGGGCTTATCAGAGACACAGAGCAGCGTGCCGTAAGGGACGCGGAAGCGATAGCCCTGCGCGGCAATGGTGGCGCTCTCCATATCAATCGCTACCGCGCGGCTCAGGTTAAAACGCAGTGCCGAAGCGCTGTAGCGCAGCTCCCAGTTGCGATCGTCGGTGGTCACTACCGTCCCGGTACGCAGCCGCTGTTTGACCTCCTCACCCGGCATACCGCTGACCATCTTGGTCGCGTCATAGAGCGCACGCTGTACTTCAGCAATACTCGGGATCGGAATATCCGGTGGCAGAACCGCATCCAGAACGTGATCGTCCCGCAGGTAGGCGTGCGCCAGCACATAGTCGCCAATGGACTGGCTTTCACGCAGTCCACCGCAGTGGCCAATCATCAGCCATAATGCAGGCCGCAGTACCGCAAGGTGATCGCAGATGGTCTTCGCGTTTGACGGGCCGACACCTATATTCACCAACGTAATACCTTCCCCATCGGCAGTGATCAGATGCCAGGCAGGCATCTGGTGCTTTTTCCATGCCAGATCGGAAATGGCCTCTTCCGGTGCTTCGGTCTCTGCGGTGATCCAGACGCCACCTGCACAGGAGAGCGCAATATAGGGGCTGTCAGGATCGAGGATCTGGCTGCAGCCCCAGCGTACAAACTCATCCACGTAGCGGGTGTAGTTGGTAAAGAGCACGAAGGGCTGGAAGTGCTCAACGGGTGTGCCGGTATAGTGACGCAGGCGAGCCAGCGAGAAGTCGACGCGGCGGGCGTCAAAGTGCGACAGCGGGTAAAGTTCGGTCGGGTGGAACAGGCCGTCGGCGGTCTCATCACCAATCTGCGCCAGCTCGGTGGTTGGGAAGTGGCGAGTCAGCCCCGCGCTCATGGAGCGATCCAGCGTCAGCGCTGAACCATCAATCACGTAGGGGTAGGGGATCTCATGCTGGGATGGCCCCACCTCGATCGCTGCCCCATAGTCATTGTACAGCAGGGTTAACTGCTCCAGCAGATAGGGGCGAAACAGCCCTGGGCGCGTAATGGTGGTGGTATAGCGCCCCGAGTGAGTAAAGCGACCGTAGGCGCGGGTTTTGGGCGGATTAGTGGTGTTGCCGTCCCAGGAGACCGACAGCTCAGGGTAGACAAACTTCCCCTGGGCACGCGCCAGCGTATCGGGCAGCGTCCCATCATTAATAAAAGTCCCGATGGCGTCGCGTAGTGCGTTTACCGACTGCTCATAGAGCGCATCAAGCTTCTCCAGCGCCTGCTCCGGCGTCAGACCTTCGCCCTTGTTATACATCATTATCTCCTTGTTCACGGGTGTGCTGACATACACGATAGTATGTCACACGAATATGAAACAAAAGGGTGGGATAATTTCATACTTTAACCTCTCCCGGTCTGCCTATACTCGTGGGACCGCTCGTCGCCGGGTCTCTTTTAATGTCGATTACAGTTCGTCTCGCTTATAAACATAGAGGTGGGAACCTCATCACGCTTCTTCTGCTCTGCATCTTCTCCCTGCAAAATCAGTACGCATGGGGTTTCTACCCGCCGGATCCCCCTGCGGAGTGCAGCAGTAGCCCAGACGATGCGGCGCGCGGGCGCTGTCTGCTGGACCGGGTTTATCAGACGGGGGATATGGCAGCCGAAGCGGGTTTAGCGAGAACAGCTTATCAGCAACAGGCGGGTGCCGCGCTGGCACAGATCGAAAAGATGGATGCATCTCCGGCCTGGCTGTTGGCCGAGGCGCGCTTCGCCTGGGCGTGGGCTAACGATCCGGATAATAGCGTATTTGCTGATGGGCAATCTGAAGAGGCGGAGAGGCTGACCGTCACCCGCTACCAGAGGGTCTGTTTCCCGCCCTATTCAGAGACGGTCAGCGTGGAGCATGATATCGCCCAACTGATGTGTACCGTCGCCCGGCAGCGTATTCATCTGCTGCAGGGGGGCCTGGATCAAATTCAGCAGGATGGTGCCGGTATGCAGGCGATGCTGGAATTTATTAAACGCTATCCTCTGCTGAAAAGCGATACGGGGCTAAATGAGGCCAGCCTGCCCCTGGCACGACGGTTAGTGGTGCTTGGCCTGGGATTTGCTACAGCCGAACGTGCGGAAAGACAAGCCAAACAGGCGACAGGGTTGGCTTTTCTGATGCTCTCGATTGTTGAGGCCCAGCACGAGCCGCCGGATCGCGAGGCGACGGCCTTTGCTGCTGGCATCGTGCAGCTCGTCGATATAGTCAGGCCCGCAGAGCGGCCCCGACAGGATTACAACATCAAGCTGGTGACCTTAAGCCACCGTCTGGTTTCAGAAACCTTCCCGGCGGAAAGCCTTGTCGCCATCAACAGTAACCAGCTGCAGGCGGATATGAATATAGATATTGCCCTGGTCCCTGTCTATCCACCCGCCATGCGGAGCGCGGCCGCAGCAGAGGCGAAAGCACAGATAGAGAGACTGAGTCAGAATGCCCTGAAGCAAGGGGATTATGCCACGCAAAGAGAGCGGCTGGAGGTCGTTCAAACGCTTTTCGAACGGCTGGAACAGTATAAGCCAGAGCCGGAGCAGCACCCGGAGTTCGCCGCCGTCTGCCCGCTTAACCTATAAAAAAACCGGCCTGGGCGGCCGGTTTGAGCATCAGATTTTGCAGGCGTCGCCGCAGTCATCATCGGCGACGATCGCCTGCGCTTTTTTATCCGCGTCTTCCAGACGTTCTGCATTGCGCTCCTGCGCTTCGTCAAGCCCGGCAAACTCCAGGTTGTCGAGATCAATTTCCATTAGCTACCTCTATTAAAAGCCGATTGATTTGCTACTTTAGCATTATATGTCATCCGTTCGGGATGGCGAGAAATGCTAACCAACCCCTGAATCAGGCCTCCTTAGGCCAGCGCTGCATCGCAACAGGGAACGGCGTCGCCTCAGGCCGGGCCGGCGTTCTGACGACCAGACTAGGCAGCGCCAGCTCGATCTCATGTTCGTTTAGCTTCTCGATAATGCGGATATTGATCTCCTGCTGGATATCCATGTACTTGTTGTAGTCCGCCGTATTGACAATATGCACGACCTCAAAGGTGAGACGATCGGCATTGAACGCCAGCAGATGGGCGCGGTCGAATTTCGTTTCACCCACATCGGTAATAATTTTTTTTACCATGTCGCCAATAATGCGCAGCTTTTCCGGAGGCGTAGCGAGCGCGACGCCAAAGGTAAAGACGATCCGCCGGGTCTGCATCCGTTTGTAGTTATGAATGGTCTGTTGCAGCAGTTGGGCGTTGGCGCAGACAATTTGCTCCCCGCTGAGGCTGCGAATACGGGTAGTTTTCAGTCCAATATGCTCAATGGTACCCGCTACGTCATTGAACACCACAAAGTCTCCGATCTCGAAGGGTTTATCGAAACCGATCGACAGGGAGGCGAAGACATCACTGAGTACGGTCTGCACCGCCAGTGCAATAGCAATACCGCCAACGCCCAGGCTGGCGACCAGTGCGGTAATATCGACGCCAATATTTGCCAGAATTGACAGCAGCATCATCGACCAGACCACGACGCGCAGGATCATGCCCAGGATCACCATCGTTACCGGATTCTTATTCGATCCCGGCGCGTACAGCAGATGGCGCATCCATGACTGCACACCCTGATCGAGCCAGATAGCGATCTGGATGGCGATAACAAAAAACCAGATATGGGAGACTGTAGAGAAGAGACGATCGGGGAGATCGACAAATCGCAAACTGAAAAGAAAGGCCGCGATAAAGAGAAGTAATTTATTGGTTCGCTTCAGAATATCAAAGGCGATAAAGCGTGAGTGGGTGCTGTTGCCCTCTTTTTTGCTGGCCTGTTGGATCGTCTTATAGACAACGTTAAGCAGCCTGTTGGTCAACCAGTAGGTAATGAGTGTGACAAAAAAGATAATTGCCAGATTGATCCAAAAAGCCGGTGACATCAGCACCGTAACAATATTCAGTCGTGCCAGATACTCCATTTTACCTCCAGTGTGTAGCGCAAGAACACTACAGTATAGACAGCATGGCAGAAGGGAGTGGCGGGATAGCCGGGCGACAGCCTGCATCGCCCGGCGTTACAGCGGTAAATTTAATTAATAACGTCTATCCAGGTAGACTGTGCGCTACCGTCGTCCAGGGTGGCTGTGATAATAGCTTCGCCAGGCGTGCTGCTGCTGAGGGTAACTGATGCAGTACCGTTATTATCCGTGACTGTCCAGGCAGAACTTAAGTGACCCAGCGTGGTGCGCCAGTTGACGTCAGCACCCGCCACGGCGCTGCCACTTCTGCTCTTAACGTATGCCGTGACGATCGCACTATCCTGTCCGGTCGCGTGAATGGTCGTTTTATCCACGCTCAGCCCGTCGATATAGAGATCCTCTCCAGCACTCTGTTTTACAGGGACTATCCTGAGAGCTGAATATTTACCATCCGGCCCAAAAGCATAAATAAAAGCATTTTCAGCTTTTGTATCGCTAAAGGTGGTGGTGGCAACGCCAGATGCATTTGTATACGTGATATTACGCGCCAACTTCCCGGTTGCAGAGGGGGTGTACCAGGTAACCATTGCTCCTGCAATCGCTTCGCCATTTGTAGCGTGAACCTTTGCCGTTAACCGCGTCACCGACTTATCGCCTGAAGTTTCGATCGTCGGCGGGATCGCCTGAATATTCGTTACGGTCAAGGTGTCGCTTTCGACCTGTACTGAAGGATCGTAGGTGAAAGTGGCGTCAGCGTTTTCCGAAGTTGGCAGCGTTAATTTTATGACAGGAATAAACATACCGTTGGATTGATTATAAAAATCTTTCTGATCGGCCTGAGCTGCCTTAAGGCCGGTGCTATTGAGATAAAAAAATGCCTGAATTGGCAATTCTTCAGGAATGTTCTGCGGCCAGGTCGCAATACGCAACTCATTTTGTGTTTTGAAAGATTCACTGCCTATTTTAGCCATACTCAGGATCGTTTGATAAAAGGCATCAGCGACGTTGGTAAAGTCGTCTGTCAAACCAAAACCACATTGTGAGGTATGCGACCGGTTATACTGAACATAGTGAGCGTACCACCCATTAGCATCGGTTATGCCCTGTAACTGACACTGCTTACTTTGGCTTTGTCCCTGATACATGCCACAACCCGCATCCGCCCGATTATTAGTCGCTGCATCAATAGGAAAAGAGCAGAGTACAGTAAGTTCACGTTTACCTTCAGGCTTATCTTCATCTGGATAGATAATAAAACCATTATAATAACTGTAGGCTAAATTATCATATTTCGAATCTGCTCTAAGATAAGAAAAGGAGACGCCACCGCTGGTCACCGAGGCGGGACTTGGATTCCATGCAAAATAGCTGGATGAGTGATCGGTTCCGCGTAATGTTATGCCAGAGCAATAAAATGCAGGCGCATTATTTTTACTACACTGGCTAACGGAATCTTTATACTGGCTGGTAAGATTGGCCGCAACCTGCTTGCCATGCAGATCCTGCCAGCTATCCTGCTGTATGCTAACATTGCTCTGGGCAAAAAGATTAAACGTTGCCAGCAATAAAATGGAAAAATATTTAGAAATATTCATAGACTATTCTCTTATTAAGTTAGTCCGACGTTGATTTAATCACGCGTGATTACAGGCGCTTTTATTTGGCATAGTAAGAGAGGTTGCCATTGATAGCAGCCGCCGGGAAATCAGCAACGCCTGAAGCAGCATCGCCCCATACAAACAGCGAGTCATCGTCTCTCAATGCGGCAAAAGCACGGGTATTACTGTAGATTGCAACAACATTGTTAAGCCCTGAGATAAATGCATCGTATCCGCCTGTGCTGGAATCCCCCCAGGTAATAACACGGCCAGAGCGTGTTAATGCAGCGAAGCTACTGCTGTTTGCGCTCAGCGAGATAACATTATTGAGCTGCGATGCAACGCGACTTGCATCTCCGCCATAGGTCGGATTTCCCCATGCCAGTACTGAGCCGTCTCTACAGAGTGCAGCAAATGCGCCATACGAGCTTTTTATATCGATAATATCCGTTCTTGATTTATATTGATCGGGCAGGCTATTACCGTAATTGCTGTTACCCCAGCACGCAACGCCGCCGTTGGAGAGCATTGCAGCATAGGCTGACTCGGTAGCAATAAGCCGTGAGGCATTCGTAACACTACTGACATTACTGGCGTTACCGCCGTAGTCGGTATCCCCCCAGGCTTTAATTACGCCGTTTGCAATCACGGCGAAAGCCCGACGACTGGCGCAGCAATCCTCAATTCCGCTCAGGGCGCTTACCGCGGATGGAATGCGCGCACCACAGTCTGCATCACCCCAGGCAAAAATTTCACCCACCTGGTTAATTACCGCAAAAGCGTTGTCATTCGCAATGATGGTCTTAATATCACGCATTGCTGCAATAGTAGAGGGTACGGAGAAGTCAACAGCTTCGCTCCCGTCGGCTCCCCACCCCCAGGTCTGAATATAGGGATAAACCAATGACCGTAAGGCGTAGGTGCCACGGGAGGCCTTAATATCTACCACGCTATGAAGCAGGGCGATATTAACTGGCAGATCTCCACCTTCAGCGTTATCGCCCCAGGCTAAAACAGAGCCGTCAGAACGGATCGCCGCGAAAGAGTAATAGGAAGCATAGAGTGATTGCAGATCATGATTTACGCTTGCCGGAAGCGTATACCCTCCTTTAGTTTGCTCGCCCCAGCCAATATACTCCCCGTTATTTAATCTTGCGGCAAAGGCTCCGGTAGAGATGGTTTTATCGGTCCATTCACCATTACCCATAATATTTGAAACGTTTATCGTCATGGTGTCGCCAGCAATATTGCTGACTTCAATATATCTTCCAGGGTGCGTGTCAATAAAGGCGCTATCAATGGTGTAATCGACATCATCTTTATAGCGCCATACTACCGTCGTCGGTGCCAGCGTGTGCGGATTAAGCGCGACCAGACGGCCTTGCTGCAGACGACCTGCCCCCTGTTTACAACAGCGAGCGCCGAGAATGATGGCAAACTGTTCAGCAGGGTTAATCTCAATCGTGCTCGATTTTGCACTACCGTTGCTCAGGCGCGCCATTACGCTGGCTGTGCCGGTGTCGCCAGTATCAGTCAGGGCGACGGTAGCGATACCGCTGTTATTCGTCAACGTGGCGTTGGCACTGAGGCTGCCCAGCGTCGTATTCCACTCAACGGAAACATCTGCCAGCGGCAGGCCAGACGCAGTGTCGATAACGGTGGCTGTGAAGGTAGCGGTGTCGATACCACTATTTTCAATACTGGTTTTGTCACAGATCAGGCTGTCAATGCGTGCCGTAGTGGGCAGGACTGAGTCTGAAAGCATGACAAGCCAGGTGCCGTCTGCCTGGATAGCAGGCTCGCTAAAGTGCCAGTCTGATGGTATGCCTGTCCCGGAAGCGATCACCGGGACGCCACCAGCCATGGAAACGGAAAATGAGCCGGACACAGAGAAGATAGCCGTACCGTCGGCATTCAATGAGCCGGACTGTAATGATAGCGTCTGTAAAGCCCCTGAGGCGGGAATGATAGCGAGTAATCCGGTATGGCCTTGCGTAACCGCGGAGTAAAAGGCGGAAGGATAAGTCTGGGTGATGGCAACCACCGCATCCGTCGCACCTGTTGTGCTGAGCATAACATTAAGCTGAACATCGGTATTATCTAACGCAAGAAGCTGCGCCGGTGTGTGCCCGGTGAAGAGAGTGGCAAAATCTGGCGTATCTACGCTAATTCGTTCAATCTGGTAGGCACTATAGTTGAATGCAGCATCAATCGGGTTAAAAGAGGAGTAGAGCAGGACGGGCATCTCATAAAGCTCGACGGAACGCCAGATCCAGCCAGAGCCAGAGTTAACTTGCAAAGAGTTATGCGGGTTAAGGATCTGGCTGTTACCGCTATAGCTGGCGCCGGAAAAGAGTTTACCTATATCGGAGGCCTTTCCCATAGAGAGTGTTACTACCCATGAGCCATCTGCCTGCCGCACCGGATTGTCAAAGGTCCAGCCAGCAGGTAGACCGGATGTAGAGGAGAAGGTCAGCGTATCATTGCTATACACAATCATCACGGAGCCGGCTCCTGACCAGCTTACGGTACCGGTCGCCTGATCCAGCGTACCGATCATCAGTGAAGCGAGGGTGGATGCGCCGTTGGTATTCTGAATAAAGCCGAGAGCCCCCGCATTGGCTGACGAAACAAATGTGGTAACGGTGGTGGCGGAGCCTGGAACCAGCGAGGAGGAGGCGAAACAGTTTTGCGCTATGAACTCACCGCTCAGCTGCACAAAGACCGGCACGGCGAGAGCGGCATCGATACCCAGAAACTGCAGAGGATACTGGGGAGCAGGGAGGGTAGCCGCAATGTCGGGCAGACTGGCGGTGATGTACTGCTCAACGTGGTCGATATAGGAGAGGCCAGGATTGCCAGTGTCGACGCCGCTCCAGATAAAAGTGAACATATTGTCAGAGCCAGGCACCGAGACGGACCGTTCGGCCCATGAGGTATCGGAAGAGGCCACAATACCAGTTTGGCCATGCGCGGTCCGCAGCGCAGTACCCGCATAGTTAGGCATTGAATAAAATACGAGAGAGGAGGCCTGGACGTCAGTAACGGAAGATTTCATGGAAGAACTCCTTGTACAGAAATTAAATTTAGGGAAACCCGCAAGGGTAGAGAGACTGTAACGGTAGAGAGCGCACAGACTGTGCAAATAAAAACAGACAAAATGCTAAATAGAGAAATTGAAGCCAGCTAGTTTTACAGTGCGTGATTTGCGAGAAAAAACGAAGCCTGGGATACAGGCTTCATTTTTATTAGATGCCGGGAATATAAATATCGGGGCCAGCGGTAAATTTACCACCGCCATTAGACAGGGTTAATTGAATAGCCCCCCCCTCCCAGTCAGCGGTGGCTAAATTTAAATTATCAACAATGATATGCAGCGTCGCCGTCCAGTCGGAACCTGAAATATACGTAGATGCGTTTTGCTGAATATACGTACTGGTAATACTACAGGCTGTATCTAAAAGATGCACGGCGACGGTATCGGTTAAGTAAAGGGCTGTCGTCGGTGAGCCAGGAGTTGTGCCGCTCAGCGGCTGCGTATAAAATCTAAAAACATAGTTTTGCCCACCGGGATAATTTTTTGTTATCAGCTCAAAGCTAATTGTTCCCGCTTTTGATCCTTTTTTTACGTTTGTCGCAATAAACTGCGGAAAATCAGAAGGGGGAGTGGTAGCAACCACCGTCACTGCTCTGCTGTCTCCGTTCTCAAGCGCTGCTGTTATGCTAATTGAACCCTCTTTTGTGGCTGATAAAGTGGTGTATGCGTTACCTTGCGCACTGGTTTCACTGCGTTGGGCACTAAGATTACCAGTCGTTGTTGACCAAATTACAGGCGTACTTTCCCGCGGTTGTTGTTGGTTGTCGACGACGGTGGCGGTAAGCAACGCTGTGTCACGACCGTTAACCAAAAGGATGTCTTTATCACAGGTTAAAGCGCTGATATAACCCCGCGCTTTTTTATAGAAAAGAGAAATTGTGTACTCTTCGGAGTTAGCGGTTGTCGTTACCGGCCCTAATATAAAATCTGCTGATGCTCTACCGGCTAATACCACAACTGGTCTCTCTGTTGCCGCATCCCATGTAGTGCGTAATGACAAGGTACAGAGCCAGGTTGCAATTCCTGCTGAATCTAAAGTGCCGATAAAAAGAGGTGTGGTGGTTATTTTTTGGTTTCTATCCATAATAACCAAAACGCCGTTGTTACTCCTGCCTAAGAAAGAGTGCGAGGCTGTCACAATTGTTGACGGCCAGCTTTGTACCGCGCAAGCAACCAGCGCAGTGTCGACGTCGGATGAATATAAGGTACCTCGTATAATAATATCATTTCGGCTCAAAGCTGTGGCTTCAACCTGAGAAAAGGTCAATAAACTATAGTTGGTGGTAATATCGGCAACATCCGTTACGTTCACCTCATCCGCATATGACCAAAAATTAAAGGAAGATCTGTCTGAAATAACGGTTCGACTTAATAGATAGTCAGCATCAACTCTGGCCGACCGCCAAAGCCACTGGTCTTTCTGGTTTCTGACTTCAATGCTGTCATGCTCTTTAAGCTCACAAGCATTCCCTTGATAACCCGTTCCGCTATACAGCAGAGCGCTGCCAGCCACAGAGAGCAGGGTGAGCGTTTGCGATTTCGCGCTGCCGCTGCTGATACGCGCCATCACGGTAGCGGTGCCAAGGTCTCCCGTATCGGTCAGGCTAACGGTGGCTGCACCGCTGCTAGTGGTCAAAGAGGCCTTGACGCTAAGGTTGCCAAGGGTTGTATTCCACTCAACGGAGACGTCAGCGAGCGGCAGGCCAGACACAGAGTCGCTAACGATGGCTGTAAAAGTGGCAGAGTCGGTACCATTATTTGCAATACTCTCTTTATCACTGGTCAGGGAGGTGATGATGGCGGCGCCGTTAGTTATGGATAGTGTCATGGTAAATCTCCTTGAGCGTTAAAGGTAAACAGAGAACCCACGGGGTTAGCAGGACTGTAACGTCACAAGAAGGCACAATTGCGCAGTAACAGCAGAGTCAGAGGCAAATTATGCAAATACAAAATATTTATTGCTCGATGATGATCTATTTTTGCAAAATCCCGCATTCGGAATTGTTTAGTTTTATACAGGGTTATATTGTTATGGGAATAGAAAGGTGAAGATTGTAACAGTTTTACGCAGCGGGGGAGAGTATTCCGCTGAGCACGTGCATTGGCTTGATAAACAGCTTAGCACACGCTATGAACATCTCTGTTTAACGGATGTAGAGGTAAGCGGTATTGAAACGGTTCCACTTAACACTGACTGGCCAGGCTGGTTTGCTAAACTTGAGCTTTTTAACCCCGATCTTATTAATGACGATATTTTTTATATTGACCTGGATACGGTTGTCATCGGATCGTTCGACCATATGCTGGAAAATAATAGTCTGTCAGCCTTAAGAGATTTCTTTTATCCACAGTCTGCTGCCTCTGGCATTATGCGCATCCCACACGTTGCCAAAGCGGCCATCTGGCAAAAGCTCAAACGCCTCTCCAGCGACAATCTAAACAGCTACAGAGGAGATGGCGAATTGCTTCGTGACATTGTGCGTTTTAACTTTCTGCAGGATGAGTATCCTGATGAAATTATCAGTTATAAAGTACATATCGCTTCTTACCCTATGCGAGGTTTTCATCCCGTTTTCTCTCGCGGAACAGGGAAGCTGCCGGCAAAGGCGAAAATAGTCTGTTTCCATGGCAGACCAAGACCCTGGAGACTGAATATGCCATGGATAACGGCTTTATCCTCTTCGGTACCACGCCGCAAGTGAGAGCTGCGGTATGCCTGTCAGTTGTCCGCAGCTAACGACATCAATTTGCCTGCGGGCGCTGGCGAACAGCAGCGGCAGGTGCGAAAGATTGTCTGGCTTACCGCCTTCAATACGAGGCCGATCGGTCGCATCAACACCTATAAGTGCAACCTCCTTAAATCCCAGATGGTAAGCTACTCCCAGTGCCCCCCAGGCACTGTTACCCGAATGAATCTCATGTCTGTTTTCCGAGAGTCCGCATACGGCAGACCAGCGCCAGAGCCACCACTCCGGTGTCCCTTTTTCCTCTGGCTCTCTTCCTTGTCGAGCAACCCGGTGATAGGAGGTGACGCCCGGCAATATCCCACCTGAACCAGCGGCATGATATCTGACGCCATTCCGTCTTTTATGTAGACGAGCCAGATTAGCAGGGGAGGGATCCAGAGTAAAAAAGTGATCGGCGCGAGGCAGCCACTCTATCGCGCTATTAACGGCAATGATTGTTATATCTGGCGGAGGGACAAAGTCCATGGCTGACGGTCCCGATGCAACAATGATCGCTCTGCTGTGTGTTGGTAAACGGTTTTCCATTGTGATGCTCTCCTCTATTTGAACGCACATATAAGATAATTATCTATATTTAGATACTCTCCTGGTAGCAATGCTCTATTTTTGCTTCACAATCTATTTTTTCTGGTTTGCGTATTTTTTAATTGATTATTTAACGTGCCAATCTATCAGCGATAAGGATTTTCGCAATTGGAATGCTAAGTCAATTCTTTTTTCTGTCTCATAAAGGAGTGATGGATGAGGTTAAGAGAAATATGTATTTTGATAAAATACACTGTGAAAACAGGGAGGATTATTTTTGTAAGTAATCCTTTTACACGTATCGCTACTGCGATATTGGCGAGTGTTAAAAAAATAATTTACATCTTTCCAATTTTTAAAAGCGCTGAAGCCTGCTAATTAACGGGCTGCTTAAACGAGAACAGACATGAGAGAAAAAAGTTTATTTTCTAAATTAAGACGCAAGCGCGCATGCATGGGCGTTGTGTGGCTCCAGATAATACTCCAGGCAGCAATGCCGCTGGCATCGGTAGTGAGCCTGAATGCCCATGCTGAAGCGCAGGCGTCGACGAAGCCAGCATCACCCTTTGCCGTAGACAGAGCGGCAGCACCCGATGTCGTCCCAGGTAGCGCGGGTTTAAGTACCGTCGCTAATGCGCTCTCCTCACAGGGTTCCGCGGGTGTTACAGGTGCAGCGGCTTCGGCTGCAACGGGCTATGCTGCCTCTTCCGTTCAGGAGTGGCTGAGCCAGTTTGGTACCGCCAGGGTCCAGCTAAACGTGGATGATAACGGTAACTGGGATGACAGCGCGTTTGACTTCCTCGCACCGCTCTACGATAACCAGAAAGCGGTCCTGTTTTCCCAGGTCGGCCTGCGTAGCCCCGACGATCGGGTGACTGGCAACCTTGGTCTTGGCGTGCGCACCTTCTATGTGAAAGACTGGATGCTGGGGGGTAACGTCTTCTTTGACGATGACTTTACTGGCAAAAACCGACGCATTAGCTTTGGTTCAGAGGCCTGGACAGACAACCTTAAGCTGGCAAGCAACATCTATGTCGGCACCACTGACTGGCACTCATCCCGTGATTTTGACGATTACAACGAGAAACCCGCCGATGGGTTTGACGTCAGGGCGGAGGGGTTTCTACCCGCCTATCCCCAGCTTGGCGTCAAGGCAATGTATGAACAATATTATGGCGACGATGTTGCTCTTTTCGATACGGATCATCTGCAAAGCAATCCGTCGGCCGTCACTCTGGGGGTTAACTATACGCCAATACCTCTTATTACCGCAGGCGTGGACTATAAGCGCGGTCAGGACTCTATGGATGAGACCCGCTTCAGTCTGAATTTCCGCTACGCGCTTGGCCAGTCGTTACAGTCTCAGCTCTCATCCGATCAAGTCGCATGGCGTCGCAGCCTTGCGGGGAGCCGCTACGATCTTGTCGATCGTAACAATGAGATTGTGTTGCAGTATAAGAAGAAACAGCAGACGGCGGTCTTATCCGATCTCTCGCTCTATACTGCCGTAGACGGCAGCCCGGCGGATGGGAAAACGGCTAACACCGTGACCGTTCACGCCATTGATAGTGACGGCAACGCCCTGAAAAACGTCTCTATTGCCTGGAGTATCAGTGGGCAGGGCAAACTCAGCGCCACTACGGGCATAACCGATGCTAACGGCAACGCATCCGTGAATGTCACCGACATGACTGCAGAGCAGAACAGCGTCAGTGCAGCCTCCGGATCCATCGTTCGCAGTACGACAACAACCTTTGTGCAATCCGTTGCGTCGCTGAATCTGAAATTGACCAAAAACAATAGTCAGGCCGATGGCCAGGATCAAAACGCTGGCCAGGTCACCGTGAAAGATGCCAACGGTAAGGCGCTACCCGGGATCGCCATCAGCTGGAAAGTAGACAGCGGTGCGACTATTGCCAGCAGCGACGCCGTCACCAACAGTAGCGGACAGGCCGCTGTACACTTCACCAGCACACAGGCTGGCGCTGTGAAACTCACCGCCAGCGGAGCAGGTAAAACCGAAACGGTTAGCTCTACTTTCCAGTCAGCAGGCGTTTCCACGCTTAACGTGACAATGTCCAAAAATAATGCCCCGGCGGATGGCGTAAGCACCAACATCGCCCAGGCGCAGGCCGTGGACGATCATGGTAATGTCCTGGCAGGAAAAAGTATCACCTGGAGTCTGGGAAGCGGTAGCGCGGTAGCGACGACGCCTATGACCACCCTAACGGACCAGAACGGTATCGCCACGTTGACGCTAACCGATAAGGTGGCGGAAAGCCAGGCAGTCACGGCAAGCGCGGACGGCGTTCAGGGCCAGACCCAGGCGGTGTTTGATGCCGTTGCGGTGTCCGCCGTTGATGTCACTGTTACCACGAACAATGTGCCTGCCGATGGCGCATCAACCAATGTTGTTCGGGCGGCTGTGACAGATGCCAAAGGTAATCCTATGCCTGGGGTTGATCTCACCTGGAGCTTAGATAGCAGCCACGCCAGTGCCACCTCCTCACTCAAGGCCACGACCGACGCTAATGGGGTCGCGACGCTGAGCCTGACCGATACCGTAGCGGAGACCGTGACGGTTAACGCCAGCGCCGGTGGGCAGCAGGGCAGTGCCAGCGTGACCTTTGGCCAGACCGAGGTAAAAGGGATTGTCGTAAGCGTTATTACCAACAATGCGCTCAATGATGGGGCAGCGACGAACACCGTTCAGGCTATCGTGACCGATTCTAAAGGCAATCCAATGCCTGGGGCCAGTCTGACCTGGAGCTTAGGCAGCAGCCACGCTAGCCCGACAACACCGCTCTCGGCGACTACCGACGCTAACGGGATCGCGACGCTCAGTCTGACCGATGGCGTGGCGGAGACCGTGACCGTCACAGCTACTGCAGGCGGCCTGCAGGACAGCGTTAACGTGGCCTTTACCCAGGTTGCTGTAAACAGCATCACCGTTGAGATGGAAACCAACGGTTCGCCTGCCGATGGCCAAACGGCGGATCTTGCCCGGGCGCAGGTTCTCGACTCTAAAGGTCAGCCTATGCAAGGCGTTAATCTGACCTGGAGCATAACCGGTAACGCTACGAATACCTCATCTCTTACCGCTGTGACCGATGCAAATGGCTATGCGACGTTGAGCGTCGTCGACAGCACCGTCGAGTCTGTGACGTTAACGGCCAGCGCCGGAGGTCAATCGGGTCAGGTCTTTGCTACTTTCACCGAAGTGCCCGCAGGCAACGTCGCCGTCACCATGCTAACTGACGGCGCTATGGCTGACGGTAAGGCAACCGACGAGGCGCAGGCGGTGGTAACGGACACAGCCGGTGCGCCGATGCCAAACGTGCAGGTGCTCTGGTCAATTAGCGCGGGCAATGCGGTGCCTACAACGTCGCTGACCGTCAATACAGATGAAAACGGGATGGCCAAACTCTCCTTTGTTGACACAACGGCGGAGTCATTAACCATTACCGCAGCGGCGGGCGGTAAGACTGGGCAGACCACCGCCTCGTTTATTGAGGCTGGCTTTGGGCCGGTAACTATTGAATATCCTAAGGTACATAATGTTGGCATCAATCACTATGCCGTCAGCGGTGGGTTAACTATTCGGATGAAGGCCTGGCCGGGCATGGCCGCGGGCGATCAGGCCTCGGTCCATTTTGTCATCAAGGGTGTAGTCGGACCGGATTCAGAGCTGCAAGTATTGCCGGACTACACCTCCCCGGTCCATACGGTGACAGCCGATGAGGTTGGCTCGGATATTGACTTCACAGTGCCTCAGGATCAGGTAGATGGTTTGCAACCATCGATGGATAACGCGAATAGTTTGTTGTCTAAAGGAACGGGCAAGGTAGTGCGCCCAAGTACAGGCATTACGGTTGAGTCTGCCCCCCTGTTTGAGTTTGTAGATACTATGGCTTAACTCAAGCCTCACTAACAAGCAGCCCCGTCGGGCTGCTTTTCTATATTAAACAACATAACTAATAATTTATGATTCTAACTAAAACCATTGCAGTATGCGCATCGGGTCCTTCGTTAACCAGAGAGGATTGTGAGGCAGTTGTCCGCGCGGACATACCTGTTATTGCCGTAAACTCAACGTGGGAGCGAGTGCCGGAATGTACCTATATCTACGCTGCCGATCGTCGCTGGTGGCAGAAGAGTGTCTCTCACTTACCGGCGGGTCCTCAGCGCTGGACCTGTAGCAAACCGGCCAGTGAAGAATTTAACCTGAACTATTTTGAACCTGATTATCGCGGCTCGTTTAACTCTGGCCTACGGGCTATTCTTTTTGCTCGCTACTGTGGGGCCAGCAACATTATTTTACTCGGTTTCGATTGTTCTATTGCCTCGGGAAGCCACTGGCACGGAAACCATGTGGATTTAGGCAATCCTAATCAGAACGTGGTAAAAATATGGCAGAGAGATTTTATCTGGTTATCAGGCTTTCTCGCAGATAGCGTTAAGGTGATTAACTGTAGCAGGGAGACAGCGCTGACCTGTTTTACCCGCGCTCCACTCAGTGAAGCGCTGGTAAAAAGAGGTTGAATATTAGCGATCGGTGTCAGTGTGTGTAGACACCGGCGGGAAAGTGATAAAGACAATATCAGAACTTATCGCTGAACCCGAGGCCTGAGGGAGACTGATAGTAACGTTGACAGTCTCTGCAACGGTATCCAGTACCGCGACGCTACAGGAGCCGTCGTCGTATAGCGGAATACTGGCCACGGTAAAGGGATAACCCTCCATCGTCGCGCTACCTGTGTTCAGGCTGATGCGTGCGTAAGTAATATCTTCCGCGGGGTGAGAGCGGACATAAATATGCCCCTGGGAGCGACCATTCGCCGCGGCCCCCGTGGAGATCGCATAGCCCGTTAACGATCCCGTCCCCGGTAGGTAGTCACTAAACATCATACTGGCCGTTGCCGTAATACCCGGGTTAGCGGTGAGATAGGCGCTAATGCTGATCAATCCTGGCGCAAAGCTAAATACATGCAAAATTGCACTGCCGTTTTGGTCCAGATTACTTTGCCAGACTGAAGTGCCCGTTTCATTGAAATACGCATTTTGTGATAGTGAAATAGCTATTTCTGCGCCCGCTGGACCTGAAATAGTAAGCGTATTAAGTGGCACAACGGGTGAACTGGTATTATCTCGCCAGGGTGCGCCCGTTGCGGCGTTTAAATAAAGCTGGTTTGTCAGTTTTGTCATAATGTTTACCTGAGCAGCAGAGGATTCAGCGTAACCGCCAGAGGAGAAAGTGACCGTATATTGCCCTGTGGCTTTGCCAGTGCCTATTGGCGTAATAAAAGCGGCGGGGACCGTTGTACTAAAGGAGCCGGTGGTCATCTCCTGTGCTGTCACGGTGTGAATGTCACTCCAGGTCGTCCCCGGTACCGGCGTTATGCCATCAGGCTCATAACCCTGCCAGTAGAGGTTGACGCCGTCGCCAACGCTCATATCCGCATAGGTGACAACAATCGGCGTTCCGTCTACATACTCCGTACTGTCAATAACACCATCGCCGGCCGCTTCCGGGAAGACAGGGGGCGGCAGTAGGGTGGAGTGGACGGTATCAACATTGACTGACGCGACGGAGGAGATGCCGTGAGACGCTGTGGCGGCAAAAGCGACATCGTACCAGGCCTGCGCCGAACCCATACCCACGGGTAAAATAGATCCAGAGGGAACAATCACTGAGAAGCCGCTGCTCAGGTCGTTGCTGGCAACGGTATGGGTTGTTGACCACGCCGTGCCGGAGACCTGTGTACCCTCGTGGTAACCCTGCCAGTATACGGTAACGACATCACCCATGCTGATACTGGTATAGGCGGGAATGGCCACTGGCGTACCGTCGGCCGCTTCGATGGCATCAATCCAGCCGTCGTTGCCTTCAGGGAACGTGGGGGGAGGAAGCGTGATCTCAGTCATATCGATATTGACGGTGGCGCTATCGGAGCTTTCGGCAGGGCTGCCATCGGCGGGCGTAACGGTATACCATGCGGTTGCACTACCCACGTTGATCACCGTGACATAAGGGGCCGTTACCGCAACATCGAAACCGTTAGCGATATCAGCCGCAACGACGGTATAGGTGAGGGTGACGACGCTTTCGGGAATAGTAAACCCACTGCTGTTGGCTCCCACCCAGTAGACCCACACTCGATCGCCAATGGTCATCCCGCCGTAGGCCGGAACATGAACCAGCGTGCTACCATCAGCAATGCTGGCGTCGGTAATGGTATTGCTGGTATCGGCTTCAGGGAAGTCAGGTGCCGGCAGTGTACCGATATCGTTGCGTTGCACCACTGCCGTAACGATGGGGGAGGCAATCAGGTTACTCGCCTCATCAAGTCGGCTATACCAGACCTGGTAGCTGCCATCGGGTGCCAGACTGGCAGGGATCACTAACGTCCAGGGGAGCTGCGCCGCCGGGTCGTCTTCTATATAGAGCAGGCCAATCTGCATACCATTCCAGTAGGCAGTCAAATAGTCACCCTGACGCGCGTTAGGGGACTCTTCAATTACGATCAGTACACCCTCACCCTGGGTAAGATCCTGCTGATTAATGACGCCATCAGCAGTCATTTGGGGGAGTCTGGGCGGAATCAAGGTTTCGCTCATAAATACCTCACGGAAAAAAATGGCTATCCGAAGATAGCCATTGGTTTAGAAACGCATTATGCAATTGTATCGACGCCGACTTCGCCAACGATAGAGGACTGAATATCGCCATGGTTTGCCGGGGTTACGGTATACCACGCCTGCGCAGAGCCAGACTGCACATAGGGGACCTGATCCGTTGTCAGGATAAACTCAACGTAACCCTGATCCAGATCGTCTTGTACAACGGCGTAGGTTGGAATGATTAGCGTATCGATCTGGATATGTTTCTCATCATAGAGCTGCCAGGTGAGATCGATCTGGTCATTTACGGCCATATCCGTGTAGTTGACGTGGATCTGGATACCCGCATCGGCTTCACGTTTATTGATCCAGCCATCGTCCGCTGCCTGCGGGAATTCCGGGGCAGCGAGGGTTGGCGGCAGAACGCCCCCGGTAACAGAAACGGTCCACGGCGGTGAGACCCGAACGTTCTGACGGTTATCGATATACTGGTAAAACAGTTCATAGCTTCCGTTTGCCAGACAGGCGGGCGGGAAGGTAGTGCTAATATCAATGGTTAAAGGGAGATCGGTTGCTGGATCGAAAATCTGTTTGGTGAAGCTGTGAATATCGTCCCACCAGAAGGTCAGCACATCCCCGGCGCGAGCATCTTTAAACTGTTCGATGATAACTTCAACTTTCGCAGCAACATCGTACTGATCCAGCTCACCATCCATGCCGTTAGGCAGAAATACAGGCGGAGTATTAGTGTCATAAAAACGCGCTTCAGCCAGCATGGCGGTAGAGGAGTCATCATCCACGTAGACTGCATAGGGAATATATGTCGCGATATCACTCTCAACCGCGAGCGTGGCCTCCCCGGTAGAGTCAGTGGCAGAGGTTTTGGTGGACTGATCGGTCAGATTAACCCAGGTCACTGTGACCCCTGAGGCCGGTGCACCGGTATCATCCAGTACGACAGCGGTTAACGTAACTTCATTACCTGGTGCAGCGCTTAGTGGTTCAGCAGTGACTGATGCAATCGTATTTGTAGCATTTACAGTAAACATAATTAACCCTCATATTTAATAAGACGTTCCGGATAACAGAGAATCTCTGTGGAACCCGGAAACTATATGGCTAAGAGAGGGCGAGGATCGGTCAAAAAAAGTACCGAGGATGTTTAAAAAAAATGATGAGATCTTAAGTGTTAAAAAAGGCAAGGAGGTTATTGCAGCTGCAGAAAAGAGAGATCTATTTTGGGGTAACAGGATAGAAATAAAACTAAGGAGAATACTGCAAGAGAATTGGTGCGTCTGAATGGACTCGAACCATCGACCCCCACCATGTCAAGGTGGTGCTCTAACCAACTGAGCTACAGACGCATATAGGATGGTGCGTTCAATTGGACTCGAACCAACGACCCCCACCATGTCAAGGTGGTGCTCTAACCAACTGAGCTATGAACGCAACGTTGTGTGTGACAACGGGGACGAATATTAGCGGCAGGCGGCGACGCTGGCAAGCAGAAAAAAGCACTTTTATTACTGATTTCACGCGATTGCGGAACTTTTATACATAAAACCCACATTTCGTTGATGCATAAGGATAAATTTTAATCGTAAATCGTCTTGGGGGCATCAGGGGGACATTACTGATAGTAGTTTTCCGTTCAGCATGCTTATCTGATCCACATCCATATCTGAAATCTACTTCGAGTAAACCATCTTAGCGTTATCGTGCCCCATCTGGTTTGCTATGAAAGACGGGTTAGTGCGCAGCTATGCCAGCCACTATGGGCATTCGCTCCTGGACATGAACCGCCAGTTCTGTCTGATCCGGGATGGCAGAGACTATGTGGGCGTTCCCCTGCACCGGGCCGGGGTTTATAACCAGTCGTATATCCACGATACCACCCTGATTGCGCGTGACTTCACCCTGAAAGGTGACGTGGCTTCATGGCCAGTGGGCAAGGTGTTATCCGTTAAGGTGGGTTCGGGAGAGCTGGATCTGGTCTATATCACCAACACCGGCGGGAAATATCGCGTGGATGCGTTTTGTCCTGGTGATAAGTCGCTGTCCGGACCCATTGCTCCCTACGTCAATCTGACCACAGAAATCCCCGTTGCAACAGGGCAGACGCTGGACATCAGCGTACAGAACAATACGTTCACGCTTTTTGCGGGCATAACCCAGCTGCTGGCAGGCTGCCGCCCCGGTGCGCAGCGTATTGTTTCGGTTCCGGTGCTCGGTTCTGGTGGGTGGGCTGCAGGCGTGCTGAATATCAGTGACACTGGCGTCGTGACCCTGGCTTCGGGTGACGGATCGGTGATGATATCTCTGGATGGGGTGAAGTTCGCAGTTTAGCAATTCAGAAAATCAATAGGCCGCACCGTATTGCATTCGTTACCTCCTCAATCTACTGTATATATACACAGTATTTTACAGAGGAGGTAATAATATGCACCTGCAACGCCTTATTTTTCCGGAAGCTCCGGTACATATCCCTGTTTATGGGGACACAATATCCGCCGGGTTCCCCAGTCCGGCGGCTGACTATATCGAATCAGGCGTCGACCTGATTTCCAGGCTAATCCCGCACCCCTCCTCGACATATACGCTCCGCGTGTCGGGCGATTCAATGATTAATGCCGGGATCACCGATGGTTCCTGTCTCCTCGTAGATTTCAGTATTCACCCTCAGCACGGCGATATTGTTGTCGCGAACATCGCCGGGGAGTTCACGGTCAAAAGACTGGTAACTCACCCGGTGGCCCAGCTGGAGGCTGAAAACCCCGCTTACCCACCTATCAAAATTTATGACGCCGACGGTTTAGAAATTGTCGGCGTTGTCATTTCTGTTATCACCACGCTACGCCGAAACCATGTTTGCCCTCGTTGATATGAACAGCTTCTATGCGAGCTGCGAGACCGCGTTCCGGCCGGATCTGGTTGGCAGGCCGATTGTCGTGCTCTCAAATAATGACGGCTGCGTGATCGCGCGCAGCGCCGAGGCCAAACGCCTGGGTATTAAAATGGGCGTGCCCTGGTTCCAGCTGAAGGCTACGCGCTTTCCCGAGCCGGTGATCGCTTTCTCCAGCAACTATGAGCTGTACGGCGATATGTCGCACCGCGTTATGACCACGCTTGAGGAAATGTGCCCGCGGGTGGAGGTGTACTCTATCGATGAGGCTTTTTGCGATCTCACTGGCGTACGTAACTGCCGGGATCTGGCCGATTTTGGCCGGGAGATCCGTGACACGATACGGCGATACACGCGTATCTGGTGCGGCGTCGGCATTGCCCAGACCAAGACGCTGGCCAAGCTGGCAAACCGGGCCGCTAAAATGTGGCCGCAGACGGGCGGTGTGGTTGACCTGTCGAACGTGGAGCGCCAGCGGCGACTGATGGCACTGATGCCCGTTAACGAAGTCTGGGGCGTCGGCGGGCGCATTGCCAAAAAGCTTCAGGCGATGGGGATCGAAAATGCGCTGCAGCTGGCGGACAGCGACATCCGGTTCATCCGGAAACACTTTAGCGTTGTACTCGAGCGAACGGTGCGGGAGCTGCGCGGGGAATCCTGTCTCGAGCTGGAGGAGTTTGCACCGCTGAAGCAGGAGATCGTCTGCAGTCGCAGCTTTGGCGAGCGAATCACCGACTACGAAGAGATGCGCCAGGCGATCTGCAGCTATGCGTCCCGTGCGGCGGAGAAGCTGCGTCGCGAGCACCAGTTCTGCCGCTACATTTCCACGTTTGTGAAGACGTCGCCGCACTCCGGCGAACCATATTACGGGAACAGTGCTGCTACACAGCTGATGACCCCCACGCAGGACACACGCGACATCATTGCGGCGGCCACCCGCTGTCTGGAGGCCGTATGGCGTGACGGCCATCGCTACCAGAAGGCGGGGATCATGTTAGGGGATTTTTACAGCCAGGGCGTTGCCCAGCTCGATCTGTTTGACGCTAACGCGCCGCGCCCGGGCAGTGAGGAGTTAATGGCGCTGATGGACAGGCTAAACCAGCAGGGGCGAGGCACGCTGTATTTTGCAGCGCAGGGGATTCAGCAGGCCTGGCAGATGAAGCGCGAAATGCTCTCGCCTCGCTATACGACGCGGTGGTCAGACTTGCCGATTGTTCGGGCTAATTGAATAGGTGTGGAACAATCCATTATGTTAGTCAGATAGCTCATTTAGGCCCTGTGTAAGCAGGGCCAACGACAGCTACGAGCGAAAAGCGGATAAACTTATCAAAGCCTGCCTGTTTCATCGCATCATCACCCGTAACCTGAAGCATTAACTGTGCCCCCTCCAGGACCGTTGACTTTTCCCCTCTGCACCAGATAAACCCGAATTCAGCTTGATACTGATCAAAAAATACAGTTTTAAGCCAATGAAAAAAATAGTAATTCTTGAGTGCTGACAAAACATTGGGAGAGTAGTGTTGATTATTAGACGATCGGTCAATATTATTTATTAACGACTTAATGACTGAACGGTAAATGACCAGAAAGATGAGGTGAAAGTGTTTAAATCTTTACTAATCAACAAAACAGATGAACGCTACAGTGCGCAACTTGCTGAAATCGCTGAAAGTGAGCTGCCGCAGGGGGATGTGGAGGTCAATGTTGACTATTCATCCATCAATTACAAAGACGCACTGGCTATTACCGGCCGGGGGCCTATTGTCCGTCACTTTCCAATGGTGCCTGGCATTGATTTTGCCGGTACGGTGACCGCCAGTTCTCATCCAGAATATCAGGCCGGAGATAAGGTTCTCCTGACCGGCTGGGGTGTAGGGGAAAAACACTGGGGCGGGCTGTCCGAAAAAGCACGGGTAAAAGGAGACTGGCTGACGCCGCTCCCGACTGGCGCAAACAGCAAATACGTGATGGCAATCGGAACAGCAGGCTTTACCGCGATGCTGTGTATCGACGCGCTCCTGAATCATGGCGTTAAGCCTGAAGATGGACCGGTACTTGTTACCGGTGCCAGCGGAGGTGTCGGGAGTATTGCGGCCATGATCCTTGCGTCGATGGGTTACCGCGTAACCGCCTCTACTGGTCGCCCGGATGAAGCCGCCTGGCTCTATAAAACAGTCGGTGTAGACGAAATTATTAATCGTTCCGAGCTTTCCTGCCCCGGAAAACCGTTACAGAAAGAACGCTGGGCTGCCGCCATTGATACAGTCGGTAGCCACACGCTCTGCAATGCCTGTGCCGGGGTGCGGTACGGCAGTATTGTTGCAGCCTGCGGCATGGCACAGGGTATGGAGCTGATGGGTAATGTGGCTCCGTTTATCCTGCGTGGCATCACGCTTAAAGGGATTGACAGTGTCATGTTCGCGAAAGAAAAAAGGGCGGCGATCTGGCAGCAGGCGGTTCAGTATTTACCAGAGTCCAGACTGGATAGTCTGACCACCGTTTACCCGCTCAGTGATGCCATCAATGTGGCCGAAAAACTTCTGAGTGGCGGAATTCGTGGCCGGGCAGTAATCCAGTGTAGCTAATGAGATGGAAGCCAGGCTCAGTCTGGGTTTGATACTTGTTATTAAGGGGCCGCGGCCCCTCTTTTTACTTTTCAGCCGTCACTTCCTGCGACGGCTGATAGCGTACTGAAGTTTTGAAGTAGCTCCAGAAGTCGTACACCGGCTGGGTTGAACAATAAAGTTTGGCGCGCATTACGGCGCCTTCCCAGCCACTCCAGAAAATGGACGCCAGTTGTGTATTATTCATATCTGAGCAGATTTCGCCCGAAGATAACGCGTCGGACAGACAGGTCGCCACAAGTGCCTGCCAGCGCTCAAGTATATCCTGTAGCTGTTTAATAAAGGATAGTGGAAGCCCCGGACTCTCCTGCATCATATTGCCAACCAGACAGCCCCGGGTGAAATTGTACTTTTTAATGCCGTAGCAAGCATCGTCGATAAAATTTTCCAGGCGCATCAGTGGCGTACAGGATGAATCATGCAGATGTTTTTTGAGTTTATGCACAAAGAAACTGTCATAAGCATTCAGAACGGTCTGAGCATACTCTTCTTTGCTTTTGAAATAGTAATAAAATGAGCCTTTAGGGACACTGGCATTTTTGACAATGGCATCAACTCCCGTCGAAAGAAAACCATTCTGCGTAAGCAGTTCAAGTCCGCTACGGATCAGGTCTTTACGGGTATCTGCGTAGGTACTCTCTGTTTTTCGTGGCCTTCCCCGCCCGCGACTTTCGCCAGTCATGACTCATCTCCTGCATTTTATTAACGGAAAAGAATAAGTGATTTTGTGCGGGAGCTTCAATCAGTTTATCCATGCGGTGACGAGGTGGTCGCATATGCCAACTGGACAGTGGCATTGCCTGTTGCCAAAACGCCATCGCAGGCCGTTCAAGTAAACCTACTAATCCAGTGCAATGGCGAATTCGCTATGTCTGCTTCTGGAACAAAACGGAAATACTAACTGTGTTTAAGGTCCGCCGTGAGCGAAAAGCGGACATAAGTCACTCAACAGAAGGGATGGGATTTATCAGGACATGAGGCTTCATTGCGGTCATGAGCTCTGAGAATACTTTCTCAGACATTTTTACTGAAGCATCGCTTTGCGAGGATTGCAGACACGCAAAGCCAGAACGGATAACTGCGTTAACAGTTTGCCTATTGAATGAAGTGTCGACGTTGCGCTCTGTTAGATATAACTCAGTAGTTTCTTCAAGCAACATCTCTATGATTTCGAGTTGTCGTGCCAGTAAAACGGGGGTTTTACGAATAAAGGCCTGTACTTCTCCGCCTCCGGGTTCAGCACAGCTCACCGCAAATTCATTAAGCGCGTGTCTGAGCGCCTCCCAGATGTCCTCTGAAGCCAAAAGTTCTCTGAACCGGTCCAGAAAGCGGCTTTTAAAAAGATGAACGGAATCCAGAAGTACGTCCTCTTTGGTAGGGAAGTACCTGAAGTAGGAACGCTTTGACATCCCCACAGCATGAGCAATCATTTCTACCGTGGTTTTTTCGTAGCCGTATTGCTGAAAAAGCTCAAATGCAGAAACAGCAATTTGTTCTTTTATGGCCTTTCGGGCCAAAGCGCGAGTATTCATATTTTTAATTTATCTGGATTAACGTTAGCTCAGTTCGGTACAGGTTAAGGAAAGAGTCCACCTGATCTGTCCGGTGGACTCCAGAATACCACAGGGTAAAAAAGCTTAGGCAACTTACAGCCGTTTAACCCACGTTCTGGCGGATCCATTCATCCATTTTGGTGCCCGGCCGCCCCAGTACTTTCTGAACATCATCCTTGACCACAGCCTGATAGGACAGTCGCCCTTCGGCCGCCAGTTCCATCGTAATGGCAGCACTCTGCATGTAGTAACGGGATCCTGTATCCTCAATTGAAGAAAGATAAGCCCGCTGGTCTGCCGGTTCAATTGGCTCGTATTTTATTTCCTTTCCAAGATGTCTGGACAAGATGTCTGCCACTTCTGCTCCACGAAGAACTTCAACGCTCAGGTGGTAATCCTGCCCGCCATGCTTCTTCGGACCTTCACGCAAGACCGCCGCGGCTACGGCGGCAATATCGGCGGTACAAACCCAGCCGACAGGAACGTCACCAGGATAGCCCATAAAGGACCCTGTTTCTTTAACTGATGGAGTTCGGGCCAGTATCGTATCTGTGATAATGTTCGGGTGGAGGTGAGTCCAGGCTATGCCGCTTGCCTGAATGTAGGTTTCGATTAAGTCATGCCATACGAAGTGTGGCTGAATATCCCGACGGGATGTGAAAACACCCAGATGGACGATGTGTTTTACGTCCGCATCAACCGCTGCATCAACAAATTTTTTGCTCTGATAGAGCATATCCGCCGTATATCCTGTTAGCAGAAATACCCTGTCGACGTTCGCTAAAGCTGGAGCAAATGTCTCGGGATCGTTAAGGTCCAGCGTTACCGCATTTCGCCCCTCGTTTTGCCATTTTCTGGTTATTTCCGGTCGGCTGGATGACAGTATGACCTCAACGCCATCGCTGTTTTTGTCAAATTCAGCCACTACCTTTGAACCCACGGAGCCGGTCGCTCCTAAAATTAAAACCCTCTTTCCCATAATCATCTCTCCATTAACGTAATGTAGTTCAGCACTTACATTACAGCATGGATTGTCACCAAATGCACATTGTGACACCTGGTGATATTTCTGGGTGTTTTCTCACCCTTATTGCTAAGGTATATGGGGTTCCTGATATTGTACCTACCCTAAGCAACGTCTGCTTTTGGCACATAGCGGACATTGACGCACTGATGGCATTCATAGACAAACTAAACATACAGGGAAAGGGGAGGCTGTATTTGGCCGAGTAGATGAAGCGCGAGTTGCTTTGCTGCGATACTCAATACGGTGGTCAGATCTGCCGAGCGGGCAGGCAAATTAGCTAAATATCTGGGGGCAAATTTGGGGGCATTTAGTGGCACAGGGGCAAGATTTGGGGCAGCGAAACGACCTTGAATGACCGTATATGGCCGTTAGGGTAGGATCCTAAGTTTATGTATTAAAAGTAAATTAATGATGTGACTGAAGTTTTGCAAAAGATAAGGTAATTGCGGAACAACTGCACAAAACGTTGAGAAAACAGCCGCCCGCAGGCGGCTTATGGTGACTTATCGCGCAGCGCGCTGAAGGATCACGCTTGACGGCTGGCGCTGTAGGAAGCGCATCCGCAGCATCATCATAATCGCTGCCGAGGTCAGGCCGATGATAAAGCCCATCCAGAAGCCAGCCGGTCCCATGCGATCGATGACCAGATCGGTCAGCGCCAGCACGTAGCCACTCGGAAGCCCCAGCACCCAATAGGCGGTGAAGGTGATAAAAAAGATGGAGCGGGTATCTTTATAGCCGCGCAAAATGCCGCTGCCCACCACCTGAATAGAGTCGGATATCTGATAGATTGCCGCCAGCAGCATCAGCTGGGCCGCCAGGTGCACCACCTCAGGGTTATCGTTGTAGAGCAGGGCGATATGCTCTCGCAGCGAGACGGTAAAGATCGCAGTAATCACTGCCATGCACACCCCGACGCCCAATCCGGTTCGTGCCGCAGTCTGCGCGTCCAGCGTCGACCCCTGACCCAGGCGAAAACCAACGCGAATGGTCACCGCTGCCGCCAGCGACAGCGGCAGGACAAACATCAGGGAGCTAAAGTTGAGGGCAATTTGATGTCCGGCTACGTCCACAATACCCAGCGGAGAGACCAGCAGCGCCACTACGGCAAACAGCGTCACCTCAAAGAAGAGCGCCAGCGCAATAGGCAGACCGAGCTGGACGAGGCGTTTAAGAACGCTGAAGTCGGGCCTGGCAAAGTGCTGGTCCTGCCGGATATCGCGCATGGAGCGGGCGCGTTTAATGTAGGAGAGCATACAGATAAACATGACCCAGTAGACCGCCGCAGTGGCTACACCGCAGCCGACGCCGCCCAGCTCAGGCATGCCGAAGTGACCATAGATAAAGACATAGTTGACCGGAATATTCACCAGCAGGCCCAGGAAGCCAAAGACCATACCAGGTTTGGTCTTTGCCAGCCCTTCGCACTGATTACGTGCGACCTGGAAGAAGAGATAGCCTGGCGCGCCGCAGAGCAGGGCGCGAAGGTAGCGCACGGCTTTATCCGCCAGCTCTGGATCGATGTTATGCATGGCATGAATGATATGCCCGGCATTCCAGAGGACGATCATAATTAATACGGAGACAAAGCCAGCCAGCCAGAACCCCTGACGGACCTGCTCGGCAATGCGATCCCGACGGCCAGAACCGTTGAGCTGGGCGATTACCGGAGTAAGGGCCAGCAGCAGGCCATGACCAAAAAGAATGGCCGGAAGCCAGATGGATGTGCCGATCGCGACGGCCGCCATGTCGGTAGCGCTATAGCCGCCCGCCATAACGGTATCAACAAATCCCATGGCGGTTTGTGCAACCTGGGCAAGGATCACCGGGATAGCCAGCGCCAGCAGCTGGCGAGCTTCGATATAATACTTCTGCACGAAAACACCTGTATATTGTTGTTATAGGGAAGCATGGAAAAGCCGCCTTAACTGGCAGCAGGAAGAGATTGCAGGATAAATAGCCAGACCATTGTAACGGGGAAAAGCGAATATGCCAGAGAAAAAACAGCCTGGACAGGTGCAGTGCTGGCAACCTCTTTTTCCACCTGTTATTGTGCAATTATCAAAACGGCTTGCGCCGAATTAATGGTTACAGGAGTTGTAGGCATGTTTACTGGTATTGTACAGGGCACGGCAAAAATTGTGTCCATTGATGAGAAACCCAACTTCCGCACCCACGTTGTTGAGCTGCCAGAAGCGATGCTGCCGGGGCTTGAGACCGGGGCGTCGGTGTCGCATAACGGCTGCTGTCTGACTGTTACCAGCATCAACGGTCCGCTGGTGAGCTTTGATCTGATGAAGGAGACGTTGCGCATCACTAACCTGGGCGAACTGAGCGTTGGCAGCGAGGTTAACGTTGAACGTGCGGCGAAGTTTAATGATGAAATCGGCGGCCATCTGATGTCGGGGCATATTATTACTACTGCCGAAGTGGTAAAAATTCTGGCTTCAGAAAATAATCGACAAATCTGGTTTAAAGTTCAGGATGCCAGCCTGATGAAGTATATCCTTTATAAAGGCTATATTGGTGTGGACGGTATTAGCCTGACGGTGGGCGAGGTCACGCCAACGCGTTTCTGTGTCCATCTTATTCCTGAAACGCTGGAGCGCACTACGCTGGCGAATAAAAAGCTTGGACACAAGGTTAATATTGAGATTGACCCGCAGACGCAGGCTATTGTCGATACGGTAGAGCGCGTGCTGGCGAGCCGCGAAGCAGCGATGATTGCGGCCTCGGTCAGCGACAGCGACGAGTAGAGAGACAAAAGACCCCGGCAGACCGGGGTTTTTTCTGTCAGTCATTAGCGCGCAACGCGCAGGCCATTCTCGACGCCACGGCTGAACATCACCTGCCAGAGCTGAATATCCCTGGCACGAAATGCACCGGCACAGGCGTTCAGGTAGTAGCTGAACATGCGCTTAAACCGTTCAGAGTAGTTATCCGCAATCTCCGGCCATGCGGCCATAAAGCGCTCATGCCATGCCATTAGCGTGGTATCATAATCTGCGCCAAAGTTATGCCAGTCCTCCATGATGAAATGGGGCTCGCTGGCAGCGGCAATCTGGCGCACCGACGGCAGGCAGCCGTTCGGGAAGATATACTTATCAATCCACGGATCAACGTTGTTATCGGTAATTTTTGCGCCGATCGTGTGGAGCAGAAACAGCCCCTCAGGCTTGAGGTTGCGATCGACCACGTCAAAATAGGTAGCATAGTTTTTGGGACCGACGTGCTCAAACATGCCAACGGAGACCACGCGGTCGAACTGATCTTTCAGATCCCGATAATCCTGTAGCAGGATAGTCACATCCAGGCCTTCGCAGCGTGCCTGGGCCATCTTTTGCTGCTCTGCTGATATGGTCACGCCGGTAACGCTGACGCCATAGTTTTTAGCCATAAAGTAAGCCAGGCCACCCCATCCGCAGCCGATATCAAGTACGCGCATGCCAGGCTGCAACTGCAATTTTTCACAGATTAAACGCAGTTTAGCCTGCTGCGCCTCTTCCAGCGTCTGCGCCTCTTTCCAGTAGGCGCAGGAGTACTGCATATAGGGGTCGAGCATGCGGCTGAAAAGATCGTTACCCAGATCGTAGTGCTCTTTACCGACGATCCATGCACGCTTCTGGCTCTGCAGGTTGAACACCCGCGCTGCCGCAATGCGGAGGGTATCTTTGACGTGGCGCGGCATCTGCTTTTCGAGACCAGCGCGGAGAACCTTGCTAAAGAACATATCCAGCCGGTCACACTCCCACCAGCCGTCCATGTAGCTTTCGCCCAGCCCGAGCGAGCCTTCTTTTAGTACGCGCTTAAAAAAACGGGGGTTCTTAACCCGGATATCCGAGGGAGCGGTACCGTTAATAGTGATGCCCGCGCGGCCTAACAGTTCGTTTGCGATACGGAACCAGTTATCGCTCTGTATGTTGACTTCTTCTATACACGATGAACTCATAGCTTCTCCATCACCCTATGTGATCAGAACCTTCAAACAGCGTAGACGCTTTTAATGGTTTGTGAGAAATCTCACGGAACGTAGCCGTGAGCTTGATATCCGACGTAGAACAGAGGAAGGGAGATAGCCCTTGCCGAAAATACCGTCCCTGGAAGAACAGGCGCGCTCCTGCGCCTGTGTAAATAAGTTCTTATTTGTTAATTAAATTTATCCAAACGAGTATAGGACGCAAAAACAGGTGATTCAACAAAAAATTGTTAGCACGCTAATGAAGTTGCTGCCCTTTTTTGGACACAATATCCCAGCCCGGCCAGCAGCACGGTAAACAGCATGGTGCTGGTCGTGGTGATAAGTGGAGTAGCAATAAGAGTTGAGACCAGCAGGCTGGCCAAAAAGCAGAGGCCAAGCTGGAGGGTGTTTTGCAGCGCCGCAGCACGTCCTGCGGCCTGCGGAAACGGACTCAGCGCCTGGGCCACGACAATCGGATAGATCGCGCCGTTAGCCATCGCCATGACGCAAAACGGCACCAGCAGCAGCGTCAGAGAGACCTGTGGAATAAAAGCCACCAGCCAGACGGTGATCACGCTCAGGGCATAGAGAGCCAGCAGCCAGGGCAGCAGGCGCGCTCCCTGCCAGCGTTGCAACGCCGCCCGGCAGCCGTAGCCGCCCAGCAGAAAGGCGATAGTTTGCGGCACATAGCTCAATCCAATCGCTGCCGGACCATACCCCAGCGCGCTGAGAATAAATGGCGAGCCGGTAAGCCAGGCGAAAAAGCTGGCCGAACAGGCCGCATAGATCGTCACGTTGCCACAGTAAAAGCGGGAGCGTAACAGCAATCCAAAGGTGACGGGTGCAGTCTGTGGCTGGCTCTTTTTCACCGGCTTTTTAAGACGCAGCGCAGGAAGCATCAGCAGCAGGGTAATGACAAACAGCACGGCGAAGATAGTCTGCCAGTGAGAGTGGGCAAGGATCCAACTGCCCAACAGCGGAGCGAGGGCAGGAGACAGCCCCACCAGCGGCATAATGGTCGCAAAAATGCGGTTAACTCGCTGAGCCGGATAGTAGTCCGTGACCAGCGTCTGCCATGTCACCGCTGCAGCACAGACGCCCACGGCCTGAACAAAACGCAGCGCCAGCAGCATAGTGCCATCACGTACCCACAGCATGCCGATGCAGCCAAAAGCAAACAGCCCCAGCCCGCAGAGCAGGATCGGCCTACGGCCAAAGCGATCCGAGAGCGGTCCCCATACCAGCTGGGCGAGAGCAAAACCGGCCAGAAACAGGCTCAGGCTGGCGCTAACGGCCGATGCAGGGGTATTGAGATCCTGCTGAATGGCCGTAAACGCTGGCAGATACATATCCGTTGCCAGAAAACCCAGCACGCTCAATCCCGCCAGCCACACTAAAAATCCTTTACCAGGTAACATCATCTTCCCCTCTTACTCTCTTCTTATCTACGGATCGCAAAGCCGCAAAGTGTAGGCAGTGCATCACCGGTTGTGAAACGGTAATATTTGCGCATTGCATTCAAATTTTTTGCAGGCAGATTATGTGGTCAGATTACTCTCTTGACGTAGTAGATACCGTTGCCCGTACCGGTAGCTTCAGCGCCGCAGCCCAGGAGCTGCACCGCGTGCCTTCGGCCATCAGCTATACCGTGCGCCAGCTGGAGGAGTGGCTGGCCGTACCGCTATTTGAACGACGGCACCGGGACGTAGTGCTCACCCCTGCCGGCAGCTGGTTTTTACAGGAGGGACGCTCTGTCATCAAAAAAATGCAGCTCACCCGACAGCAGTGTCAGCAGATTGCCAACGGCTGGCGCGGTCAACTGGCTATTGCAGTTGATAACATTGTTCGCCCGGAGCGTACCCGGCAGCTGATCGTTGACTTCTATCGTCATTTTTCCGACGTTGAGCTGTTGGTCGCTAATGAGGTCTTTAACGGCGTCTGGGACGCACTGGCTGATGGCCGCGTGGAGTTGGCTATAGGTGCAACCCAGGCCATACCGGTGGGAGGGCGCTACGCCTTTCGTGATATGGGGATGCTTAACTGGCGCTGTGTCGTGGCGCGACAGCATCCGCTGGCAGAGATGAACGGCCCATTGAGCGATGATATCCTGCGCGGCTGGCCATCGCTGGTATGGGAGGATACCTCCCGGCTGTTGCCCAAACGGATCACCTGGCTGCTGGATAACCAGCGGCGGATTGTCGTGCCAGACTGGCACGCTTCCGCCGAGTGCCTTAGCGCCGGACTCTGTATCGGGATGGTGCCCGGTCACTTTGCCAGGCCGTGGCTCGATCGCGGTGACTGGGTAGAGCTACAGCTGGAGGAGCCGTTTCCGGACGCCGCATGCTGCCTGACCTGGCAGCAGAACGATAACTCACCCGCGCTGGGCTGGCTGCTGGATTATTTAGGGGATAGCGAAACGCTTAACCGGGAGTGGCTGCGGGAGCCGGAGTAGTCGGCTCCCGAGGTTTATCAACGCCGGATATTAACGGCGATAGTCGCGGAAGGGACCATCCGCCACCGAGCGACGCTCGATCAGCCGCGGGTGAACCTCAATTGACTGCGACTCTTCACGCTTATTGACGATGCGGTCCATCAGCATATTGAACGCCGTTTCTCCCAGCGAGTCTTTTGGCTGGTGGATGGTCGTCAACGCCGGGGTAAAGAAGCGGGCGTTACGCACATTATCATAGCCAATCAGCGAAACATCCTGCGGCACGCGCAAACCCATTTCATCAACGGCACAAAGTGCACCCATCGCCATGATATCCCCGCCGCAGAACACGGCGGTAGGGCGGTGCGGCTGAGAGAGGATCTGCTGCATCGCCCGATAGCCGGACTCGGGTTCAAAGTCGCCCTGCACAATCCAGTTCTCAGGCACGCTGATCAGCGCCTCTTCCATCGCTTTCATAAAACCGGCCAGACGACCCGCGCCGGTGTTTCGCTCAAGAGGGCCGGGGATCACGCCGATCTCACGATGGCCGCGCTCAACAAGGTAGCGGCCAGCCATATAGCCACCCTCAAAGGCGTTATCGATCACTGAATCGGTAAAGTCCGCTTTCGCCTCGCCCCAGTCCATAACCACCATAGGAATATGGCGGTACTCCTCCAGCATACTAAGTACCGAAGCAGGATATTCAGAGCACATCACCAGCAGGCCATCGACGCGCTTCTGTGCCATCATCGAGAGATAGGCGCGCTGTTTTTCGAGGTTATTCCAGGAATTACCCAGAATCAGGGTATAGCCCTTCTGGAAACAGTTCTTCTCTACTGCCTCGATAATCTCGGCAAAGTAGGGCGCTTCGCTACTGGTCGCCAGCAGACCAATCGATTTTGTATGATTAACCTTCAGGCTGCGAGCCACGGCGCTGGGGGAATAGTGCAGCTCTTTGATAGCTGCCCATACCGCATTACGCGTCTCTTCTGCCACAAAGCGGGTTTTGTTAATAACATGTGATACGGTTGTGGTGGAAACGTTTGCTCGTTTCGCTACGTCTTTTATAGTTGCCATGCAATGTCACTCCAGACCACGACGTAAGTTCCTGAAAATAGTGTAGGTAAACGTTTGCCTCAACTCAGCCCTCATACAACCTTTTGGGTTGCGATTCGCCGGGAAAACGACACGGAACGTCAGGAGGGGTCTATGGCCGGTACGCGAATAAATTTAGCGTGGAATTTTGTCTTATCTTGATGAAAAGGGGAAGTGTTAAAACGCATATCACCGCAAATCAAAGAAGATTTTTGCCTGTAAATGTGTAAAAATGCGCAGGCTCACTTTTTGTGGGGTAATAAGAATGGAGAGAAATTGATGAGTGCAGATCTGAAGTTTTCCCTGATGACTACCGTTGTCGTGCTGGGCCTGATTGTTGCAGGCGCGCTGACCGCTGCGTTAAATTGATTTGGCGTGAGGGAGAGCGCTCTCCCTCTGCGCTTTGCCTGCCGTTTCCGCCCCTCTGATTGTTATCAAATTGGCAATAAACTTTTGTTAAATTGATAACTTCTGTTTTTTTGTGATAAATGTCATGCTTTTGGCTTCTGTGACGGTGTCGCCTGTTCGACACGGCAATTCTGGAGTCAAAATATGAAAATTAACTTTCCCCTGCTGGCCCTGGCGATCGGGGCATTTGGCATTGGTACCACCGAATTTTCTCCAATGGGCCTGCTGCCGACTATCGCCCGAGGCGTAGATGTCTCTATACCGGCAGCGGGAATGCTCATCAGTGCCTACGCCATTGGTGTTATGGTGGGGGCACCGCTGATGACGCTACTGCTCTCCCATCGCGCTCGCCGTAGTGCGCTGATCTTCCTGATGGCTATCTTTACTCTGGGCAATGTGCTTTCGGCGCTCTCTCCGGACTACACCACCCTGATGCTGTCGCGTATTATTACCAGCCTCAACCACGGGGCCTTCTTTGGGTTGGGATCGGTCGTGGCAGCCAGCGTTGTGCCTAAAGAGAAGCAAGCCAGCGCGGTGGCCACCATGTTTATGGGGCTGACCATTGCTAATATCGGCGGCGTACCCGCGGCAACATGGCTGGGTGAAACCATTGGCTGGCGAATGTCGTTTCTCGCCACGGCGGGCCTCGGTGTGATCTCAATGCTGAGCCTGTTCTTCTCCCTGCCAAAAGGCAGCGCTGGCGAGCGTCCTGAGGTGCGTAAAGAGCTGGCCGTGCTGATGCGTCCGCAGGTGCTGTCAGCGCTGCTGACTACCGTGCTGGGGGCAGGGGCGATGTTCACCCTTTATACCTATATTGCGCCGGTGTTACACGAGATCACCCATGCTACGCCGCTGTTTGTCACCGCGATGCTGGTGCTGATTGGCGTTGGCTTCTCCATCGGCAACTATCTGGGCGGTAAGCTGGCGGATCGCTCGTTAAGCGGCACTCTGAAAGGCTTTTTCCTGCTGCTGATCGTGATTATGCTGGCGATTCCGCTTCTGGCGCGTAACGAGCTGGGTGCGGCGGTGAGCATGGTCATCTGGGGGGCGGCAACCTTTGCCGTGGTGCCCCCGCTGCAGATGCGTGTCATGCGCGTGGCCCACGAAGCACCCGGCCTGTCGTCCTCTGTCAATATCGGCGCGTTCAACCTCGGCAATGCGCTGGGTGCGGCGGCAGGTGGGGCTGTGATCTCTGGCGGACTGGGGTACAGCGTTGTCCCGGTCACCGGGGCGCTGATTGCGGTGCTGGCGCTGCTGCTGGTGCTGGTCTCCGGGCGTGGCAAAACCGAACGCGAATACGCGGTAGAGTAATGAAAAAGCCCTGCCAGACCCTGGCAGGGCTAAAGATTAACGCAGGGTTTTAGAGGTCATTACCCTGCGCGCGCCGACATAGTGGCGCTGCCAGTAGTCTTCGCTCAGGGAGGTGATCTGAATATCCTGGCCGCTGCGCGGAGACTGGATGAATTTACCGTTACCGACGTAAACGCCGACGTGATCGGCTGTGCCGCGACCCTGGGTACGGAAGAAGACCAGATCGCCGCTCTGCAACTCACCGGTGTTGACCGGGGAGGCATCGCGCAGGTGATACATCTCATTGGCCGTCCGCGGGATGCGGAACTTGACCAGATCTTTATAGGCGTAATAGACCAGACCGCTGCAATCAAAGCCGGTACGCGGGGAGGAGCCACCCCAGCGATAGGGCTTGCCAATCTGATCCATCAATTTATTCATTGCCGTCTTCTGGGCTTTTTGCACCCGGGCCTTATGCAGATCCGCCAGCGTCTCTGGTTTACCCTCTTTTACCTTTACGCAGCGTGCCTTATGGCCTTTACGCGCGGTGCACTTTTCCGTAATAGCGACGGAAGCCGTTTTAATGGGGCTGTTTTTTGTACGGCGGGAGGCGACTTTGCTGGCTTTCGTGCTGTTTGAAGCACGTTTGGTGCTGGAGGAGGCGGTGCTGGATATGCTTGTTTTTTTATCGGTCTTTTTCGTCTTGCTTTTTGCAGTGCCACTGCTTTTCTTTGCTGTCTTTTGGGTCGTGCTTTTACTTTTTCGCTCTGATGATTTTGCCAAATGCGTTTTTTGCACGGCAGAGGGCCGCGCCTGTTCGGACGCTCCGGCCAGCGGTGCGAACGTCAGCGAGGCAAAAACTAAAGCACAGAGCGTGATCGAAATTTTATTTATCCGCGCCACTGGGCAATCCCCTGAGTCAGTCAAGTAACGAATACGACATGCGTGTGATTTACAAAACTCGTCGATTCTAAAGCATAAAATGGCAAAAAGTTAATAAACTTTTTGCATCACAGTGTAGTTTCGTTAGCAAGCGCAAAAAAAAGCGCCAATCATGCCGCGTTAATGCTCACGAGATGACCAGTTGTGAAGGCACTGGCGCTAAGCAGCACAATTTTTACGGCAACTTTACCCTTCAGGCGATAAACTAACGGTTGGTGAACAAAATGTTATTTTACCTGCTGGTGTGAAAAGTTAGAATGTCACATCACGCCGTAAGACGCTAAGGAAGTAAGACAATGAGCACAACCGTAGAGAAAATTCAGCAGCAGATCGCTGAAAACCCGATCCTTCTGTATATGAAAGGCTCCCCTAAGCTGCCGAGCTGCGGCTTCTCCGCCCAGGCCGTGCAGGCGCTCTCCGCCTGCGGCGAGCGTTTTGCCTATGTTGATATTCTGCAGAACCCGGATATCCGCGCCGAGCTGCCAAAATACGCTAACTGGCCAACCTTCCCGCAGCTGTGGGTAGACGGCGAACTGGTTGGCGGCTGCGACATCATTATTGAGATGTACCAGCGCGGCGAGCTGCAGTCACTGATCAAAGAGACGGCGGCGAAGCACAAAACTGAAGAGCCTGACGCAGAGTAAGCGTCACCTCTTGCATAAAAGCCTTTCGAACAGATGAAGCCAGACAGTGAAGCCACTGCCTGGCTTTTTTACATACTCTGATGCATTTATATCAGCGTTAAATTAAATACCCTTTATCATTTCTGTTTGTTTCAACTTTTAATATTTTAATCATCTCTCGAGTCAAATTCCGAATTTTATAAAAGTCCGCTTTCTTTACTTTACGCTGCGCTGAATGAGGCGTAAATAGTAATGCGGCTGCTTACCTGGCACTATTATATCCAGCCAGGGGCGTTAATTAATTCAGGAGATAAATATATATGTCTGAATCATTTCAGAACGAGATACCTCGTGGGCGCGTAAATATAAAGCTGGATCTTGTTACGGGGGGCGCTCAGAAAAAAGTTGAACTGCCGTTAAAGCTCCTGAGCGTGGGTGATTTCAGCAATGGCAAGGCTGAAGGCTCGCTTTCCGAGCGTGATAAAATCAACATCAACAAAAATAATTTTAACAGCGTCCTGGCCGATCTCAACCCTCGAATCAATCTCACCGTTAAGAACACCCTCGTGGACGACGGCTTAGAAGAGAACGTGCAGCTCTCTTTTCAGCATATAAAGGACTTTGAACCAGAGGCCGTGGCGCGCCAGATACCCCAGCTGCGGGCCATGCTCTCTATGCGTAACCTGTTACGCGATTTGAAATCCAATCTGCTTGATAACGCCACTTTCCGAAAAGAACTCGAAACTATTTTAAAAGACCCGACGCTTACCGATGAACTGCGCAGCGAGCTGAATGCGCTCGCCCCAACTCGCGCTTAATTATCAAAACGTCTTTTAACGGAATAATAACGAGTAAATGCTAATGTCAGTTAATAATGAATCTCTGAATCTGGCGGGTAGCGCCACAACGGTAAACGCACTCCCGCAGGGTGGTGTATATGCCTCCCTGTTTGAAAAAATTAATTTAACGCCGGTAGCTGAACTCGGTGATGTAAACGGGTTTGATGATAATACCGTGATGGCCGAAACCTCTGCGGATGCGCGCGTCACTGCTGCAGTCAAAGTCTTTATGCAGTGTTTGCAAAAATCCGGGCAGAGGGTAGAGAAGCTGGATAAAACCATCCTCGACCACCATATTGCGGAGCTGGATTTTCAGATTGGCCGTCAGCTTGATGAGGTCATGCATCATGACGCTTTTCAGCGCACAGAGAGCATCTGGCGGGGCCTGAAATCGCTGGTGGATAAAACCGACTTTCGCCAGAACGTCAAGCTGGAGCTGCTCGACTTATCTAAAGAGGAGCTGCGTCAGGACTTCGAGGACGCCCCGGAAATCATCCAGAGCGGGCTGTACAAGCAGACCTATATCGCGGAATACGACACCCCCGGCGGAGAACCGATCGCCGCGGTTATCTCAGCATACGAGTTCGATGCCTCCGCGCAGGATGTGGCGCTGATGCGTAACATCTCAAAGGTCGCCGCCGCCGCCCACATGCCGTTTATTGGCTCCGCAGGGCCGACATTCTTCTTAAAAGAGAATATGGAGCAGGTGGCAGCCATCAAGGATATCGGTAACTACTTCGACCGCGCGGAGTACATCAAATGGAAATCCTTCCGCGAAACCGATGACTCTCGCTACCTCGGTCTGGTGATGCCGCGCGTTCTGGGGCGACTGCCGTACGGTCCGGATACCGTTCCGGTGCGCAGCTTCAACTACGTTGAGCAGGTCAAAGGCCCGGATCACGATAAATATCTGTGGACTAACGCCTCGTTCGCGTTCGCCGCCAATATGGTGAGAAGCTTCATCAATAACGGCTGGTGCGTGCAGATCCGTGGCCCACAGGCTGGCGGTGCCGTGCAGGACCTGCCCATCCATCTGTACGATCTCGGCACCGGTAATCAGGTGAAGATCCCCTCTGAGGTGATGATCCCGGAAACCCGCGAGTTTGAGTTCGCCAACCTTGGTTTCATCCCGCTCTCCTACTACAAGAACCGCGACTACGCCTGCTTCTTCTCGGCGAACTCCACCCAAAAACCGGCGCTGTATGACACGGCGGATGCCACGGCCAACAGCCGCATCAATGCCCGCCTGCCTTACCTCTTCCTGCTGTCGCGTATTGCGCACTATCTCAAGCTTATCCAGCGGGAAAACATCGGCACCACTAAGGATCGCCGCTTGCTCGAACTGGAACTCAACACCTGGGTACGCGGTCTGGTAACCGAAATGACCGATCCGGGTGATGCGCTACAGGCCTCGCACCCGCTGCGCGATGCAAAAGTGGTGGTGGAGGATATCGAGGACAATCCGGGTTTCTTCCGCGTGAAGCTCTACGCGGTTCCGCATTTCCAGGTGGAAGGCATGGACGTCAATCTGTCGCTGGTCTCTCAGATGCCGAAGGCGAAAGCGTAACGCACGGGAGGTGCGATGAAGACAGAACGACCGCTATGGGCAAGGGGACAGATGATCTCGCCGCAGCATTTTCAGCATCAGGCGGCGCTTACCGCCTGGTCCGTAGAGCGTATCGCCCGGATGGGGGCGTTGAATCCCTGGGGAATAGAGCATGTGGAATTTGACGCCTCTCTGCTGGCGCAGGGGCGGTTGAAAGCCAGCCATCTGTATGTGCGTTTTGCCGACGGCACTCTTATCGATACCAATAATGCGGATCCGTTGCCGTCTGTGCTGGTGCTTCCCGAGCGCAGCGAGCTGACGGTAGTGCTGGCGTTGCCGCACGAGCATGAAAATGGCGGCAACTGCCTGCGTCCGGAAGATATCCAGGAGCGCCCGGTGCGCTGGCGACTTGGCTGGCGGGAGGTACGCAACCGTTATGGTGACGACAGCCGCCAGATAGCGGTGATGCTGCCGGAACTGACGCTGCGTGCGGCGGACGAGGATAATGGTGACTACCAGACGCTGTCGTTGGCCCGCCTGTTTCGTGACAATCAGGGCAACTGGTTACAGGACAGCGCCTTTGTCCCACCGCTGTTGAGCATCCGGGCCAGCCGCTGGCTAACGGATCGACTGGCCCAGTTACTGAATCATCTGCGCATCCGCCTGCAACGGCTAATGGCCATGCGCCGTGAGAGCAACGAGCGGATGGCGGACTTTGCGGTGGCAGACGTGTCGCTGTTCTGGCTGCTGAATGCCCTGAACCATGCGGAGCCGGTGCTGAGTCATTTTATGCGCCATCCGCAGGTGCACCCCGAACGCCTCTACGAGGTGTTGGCGGGGCTGGCCGGTAGCCTGCTGACCTTTTCGCTTGAGCATACCACGGCTGATATTCCGGTTTACCGTCACGAGCAGTTAACGGCGGTATTCCCGCCGCTGTTTGACCTGCTGGGGGTGCTGCTGGAGGCCAGCCTGCCATCCAGGGTCGTTGCAATTGAGATGGCCAAGGATGTGCGGCGCAAACGCTGGCATGCCCGCCTGCACGATCCGAGGCTGCGCGAGGATGCCGATTTTTATCTCTCAGTGCGTTCCGCATTACCGGTGGCGCAGCTGCTGGAGCTGTTTCCGCAGCAGTGTAAGGTGGGCAGCCCCGATGAAGTCGACAGAGTGGTCAATGGCTCGCGGCCCGGTGTCCCGCTGCGCGCGATGAGCCATGTTCCGGCGGCGATCCCGCTGCGTCTGGAAAATCAGTATTTCAGCCTTGATATGGCTCATCCGGCAGCGCAGGCCATGCTGGCGGAAGGAAGCTGCGTGTTTTACGTCTCCGGCCTGCTGGGCGAGCCGGAGCTTGAACTCTGGGCGGTGCTGCGGTCATGAAAAAGGATATTGATATTGACGCCATGCTGGAGAACACCTGGCTGATCGTCACCGAGCTGCGTTACGGGGCCGTGCTGGCTGAAGGCGAAGGAGAGATGCTCTGGCAGCGCTGTGTGGAGGATATTACGCAGGTGATGGCGCAGCTAGAGCAGGCCGGAATGAGCGAGGCCGATCGCCAGCACATTCTCTATGCCTGGTGCGCACTGCTGGATGAAACCGCTAAGGGACGAGAAGGTGAGGATGATGCCTGTATTGTCTGGTACGACCGTCCGCTACAGGCAAAATACTTCGGCACCATGGACGCCGGGGATGCCCTGTACGCGCGGATCCGGCAGGTTTTGCGTGAGCCCGCGCCGGATAGCGCGGTGCTAGCCTGCTTTCATCGGGTGCTGGCGCTGGGGTTTAAGGGCAGCTATGCCACGCTGAACGACTCCGCTCGTGAGCAGATTGTTCGGGCGCTGGCCGAGCGCGTGCCGCCGTTGAGTTTTGCGTCAAACGTACCGCTTCTGGCCACGGTTTCCGGCGGTCGCGGCGTGCGTGAACGGTTACGCCACTGGCCGGTGTGTATCGGTCTGTCCGCCATTATGGTGGCGGCGCTGTGGCTGGGGCTTAATCACTGGCTTGACGGGCTGGTGACATCTCTGCTGCCGGGAGCGGGAAAATGAGCGTGCGCCAGCAGCGCCTGGTCTGGCTGTGGGGTGGTTTGCTCGCGGCGCTGCTGTGCCTGCTTTTCCTGCCCCTGACGGCTGGTGAGCGCGGTTTTACCCTTCTGCTGACAATGATTGCCGTTATTGCTGGTCTGGTCTCTGCTGGTCACCGTCCGGGTGGTGTGGCGGAAGGTGAGGGTGAACTGAGGGACCTGCCGGAAGCGCCATATCGCCTGCCGGTGGTGCTGGTTTGCGGCGACACGCTGGACTGGCCGGGCGAGGGAACACTATACCGTACCGCGCAGGGCTGCTGGCTGAAGGTGTCCGCAGCACAACTGCGGCAGACGGTGCGCCATCTGCTCTGGCAGCGCCCGGATCTGGTAGCGCAACTGGCGGTGATGATTATTGTCCGTCCGCAGCAGCATGACGATGAAGCGTTGCTCATCACTCGCCTGCATGAGCTGCGCTGGCAGCTTGCGCAGGTGCGGCGCGATACCCGACGCACGGTACCGCTGCTGCTGACCAGCGCCGTTGCGGGGGCATCTGTCGCGGAAACGCTGTGGCAGTCAGTTCAGGCAGGGGATGCGCCTCAGGTCTGGCAGGCGGATCGCGCCCCGAGCAGTATTGGACGCTGGCTTTCGCAGGGCGATAGCACCTCCCGCCTTCCGGCGCAGGTGAGAGTAAACGCACAAGCCCGCTATATGGCGGAGGCGGTGTTACCGGCGCTGACGGCGAACTCGCCGGACATGCCACCTGCGGTGCCTGTAATGGTGCTCTACCACCAGGCTCCGTCGTCCGCTGTGCCTGCGCTGGCAGACTCTCTCTGGTCTTGCTGGCTGGCGCGTCGTACCACGCTCAATCAGCTTCCGGGCTGGCAACCGGGCACGGTATCGCCAGGCGATGCGCCTCTCCCGGATTTTATTCTGCCGCTGTTGCCGCAGGGTGGCGGTATTGCGCCGCGAAACCGGGCGCAGCGCCGGGCGTTCTCTCTCTTCACTCTGGCCGTGCTGGTCGCTCTGTGCAGCAGTGCATGGAACAACCGTCAGCTGCTGCACCGGTTCGCCTTTGATATCTCGAACTATTACCGAATTGCCATGACGGACACCGTGCCGAAAGCCAGGGCGGTGGCTCGGCTGCGTAACGATGTGGCGTTACTCAATAGCTGGTCTCGTAACGGCGAGCCGATGCGCTATGGGCTAGGGCTGTATCGAGGGGAGCGACTGCGCCCTGCGGTACTGGCCGCCATTCAGACATACGTTCCTCCGCCACCGTCACCGGCGATCAAGCAGGTGACCCGGGGTCCGCAGACGGTACGTCTCGACAGCATGTCGCTGTTTGCTACCGGCCAGTGGCAGTTGAAACCCGGCTCCACGAAGGTGCTGGTCAATGCGCTGGTCGGTATTAAGGCCAGACCAGGCTGGCTGATCGTGGTCGCAGGCCATACCGACAGTACCGGGGATGAGAAACCTAACCAGATCCTCTCTCTGAAACGCGCCGAATCAGTCCGCAACTGGATGCGTGACACGGGCAGCGTGCCGGAGAGCTGTTTTGCGGTGCAGGGCTATGGCGAAAGCCGCCCGGTCGCAACCAATGACACCCCGGAAGGCCGGGCGCTGAACCGGCGTGTCGACATCAGTCTGGTGCCGCAGGCCAATGCCTGCCAAATGCCGGACACCCCCCCTTTGTCACCCCAACAGGGCGACGCTAACAAGCAATAAGTGGAGATACACAATGGCAATTCCAGTTTATCTGTGGCTGAAAGACGACGGCGGTGCGGACATCAAGGGGTCCGTCGATGTGAAGGATCGTGAGGGCAGCATCGAAGTTGTCGCCCAGGAGCACGATCTCTACATCCCCACCGACAACAACACCGGCAGGCTGACCGGCACCCGCATCCATACGCCGTTCAAATTCACCAAGGAGATCGACTCCTCCAGCCCCTACCTCTACAAGGCGGTGACCACCGGCCAGACCCTCAAGTCTGCCGAGTTCAGGTGGTACAAGATCAACGATGCGGGGCAGGAAGTGGAGTACTTCAACACCAGGCTGGAGAACGTGAAGGTGGTGAAAGTGAACCCGCTGATGCACGACATCAAAGATCCGGCCAAAGAGAAGCACAACCACCTGGAGCAGATCGAACTGCGTTACGAAAAAATCACCTGGACCTATAAGGACGGCAACATCATTCATTCCGACTCATGGAATGAACGCGCTACTGCTTAAGCCCCCCGGCAGACGGTTTTCCGTCTGCTGTTTTTGTTTTCTGAGCGGCTAACTACGGGCTGCTGAGCAAACAAAAACACAATTTGATACCGACCTCGTGCGCTTTGGTCTCCTGAACAACAGGAAACAGCGATGGGCGGTAGCGTGTCCAGGAACCGATTAAGAGAGAGAGTCATGGAAAATCCCGCTGTTCTGCTGCGTCGTCTCAACCCCTACTGCGCCCGGGCGATGGAAGGGGCCGCCTCCCTGTGTCAGACCCGGGCGCATGGTGAAATTTTGCCGGAGCACTGGCTGCTGAAACTGCTGGAGCAGGGTGAGGGTGACCTGACGGTACTGGCGCGTCGCTATGAGTGGGACATGGATGCCCTGTGGCAGGATTTACTCGGCTGGCTGAATGCGCTGCCCCGCTCGGTACGCAGTCGTCCGCAGCTGGCAGAGAGCACGCAGACGCTGATGCAGAATGCCTGGCTGCGGGCCTCGCTGGCAGGTGAAGAGCATATTCGCAGCATTCATCTGCTGATGGCCCTGGTGGATAAACCAAAACTGGCGCGCTGCGACGGCCTGTGGCCGCTGCTGACCCTCGGCCAGAGCCAGCTGGAACGCCTGCGTCCGTTGCTCGATGCGCAGTCCGATGAACGCCCGGACGTTCAGCAGGAAGCGGAACTGGCGCTACATCATGACGGGGAGCTGAACGCGGCGCTACAGAACGTGCTGGACAGATTCACCCTCGACGTCACCGCCAGGGCGCGCGAGGGTCACATTGATCCGGTGTATGGTCGCGATACGGAGATCCGCCAGATGGTGGATATTCTCTCCAGACGCCGCAAAAACAACCCTATCCTGGTGGGCGAGCCAGGCGTGGGCAAAACCGCGCTGGTAGAAGGGCTGGCGCTGCGCATTGCCGAAGGCAACGTGCCGGAGAGCCTGAAAACCGTCACCCTGCGCACGCTTGATCTGGGCCTGCTCCAGGCCGGTGCAGGCGTTAAGGGTGAGTTCGAGCAGCGGCTGAAAAACGTCATCGACGCGGTGCAGCAGTCGTCCACGCCGGTTCTGCTGTTTATCGACGAGGCGCACACCCTTATCGGAGCGGGTAACCAGGCGGGCGGCGCGGATGCCGCCAACCTGCTGAAACCCGCCCTGGCGCGGGGCGAGCTACGCACTATCGCCGCCACCACCTGGAGCGAGTACAAGCAGTACTTTGAGCGTGACGCCGCGCTGGAGCGCCGCTTTCAGATGGTTAAAGTGGACGAGCCGGACGACGATACCGCCTGCCTGATGCTCCGGGGCCTGAAAACCCGCTACGCCCGGCACCACGGGGTGCATATCAATGACGACGCGGTGCGCGCCGCCGTTACGCTCTCCCGGCGCTACCTCACCGGACGTCAGCTGCCGGATAAAGCCGTGGATCTGCTCGACACCGCCGCCGCCCGCGTGCGCATGAACCTCGACACCGTGCCTGAGCCACTGATCCGCATGAAATCCGCCATTACCGCGCTTGAGATGGAAAAACAGGCGCTGCTGGAAGATCTGGCGGTGGGGCGCGGCCCGCATGGCGAGCGGCTGGAGGCTATCGATCGGGAAGAGGTGAGTATTATCCTGCAGCTCGACACGCTGGAGACGCAGTACGGTCAGGAGCTGGCGCTCAGCGAACAGCTGCTGGCCTGCCGGGCGGATATCTCCCGCCAGAGGGAGCTGGCCGCTCTGCGGCATCAGCTTGCTGAGGTTCAGCAAAATAATCCTTTGCTGGAGGTGGACGTCGGTGTGCGCACCGTTGCCACGGTTATCGCTGACTGGACCGGCGTACCGCTCTCCTCATTAATGAAGGATGAGCAGACGGAGCTGCTGAGCCTTGAAGCCGCACTCGAAAAACGGGTAGTCGGCCAGGCGGCGGCACTGAACGCCATCGCGCAGCGCCTGCGTGCTGCCAAAACCGGGCTTGCACCGGAGAACGGGCCGCAGGGCGTGTTCCTGCTGGTCGGCCCGAGCGGAACCGGCAAGACCGAAACGGCGCTGGCGCTGGCGGATGCGCTGTTCGGCGGTGAGAAATCCCTTATCACCATTAACCTCTCAGAGTACCAGGAGCCGCACACCGTCTCCCAGTTGAAAGGCTCCCCGCCGGGCTACGTTGGCTACGGTCAGGGCGGCATTCTGACTGAGGCCGTGCGCAAGCGTCCCTACAGCGTGGTGCTGCTCGATGAGGTGGAGAAGGCGCACCGGGACGTGATGAACCTCTTCTACCAGGTGTTCGATCGCGGCTTTATGCGCGACGGCGAAGGGCGGGAGATCGATTTTCGCAACACCGTTATTCTGATGACCGCCAACCTCGGCAGCGATCGCATCATGCAGCTGCTGGACGACCAGCCGGACGCCACCGATGTCGACCTGCACGAGCTGCTGCATCCCATTCTGCGGGATCACTTCCAGCCCGCCCTGCTGGCCCGCTTCCAGACGGTGATCTACCGCCCGCTGGGGCAGCAGGCGATGCGCACCATCGTAGGGATGAAGCTTGACCAGGTTAGCCAGCGGCTGGCCCGCCATTACGGCATGACAACGGATATCGATGAGAGCCTGTATGACGCCCTGACCGCCGCCTGCCTGCTGCCGGATACCGGGGCGCGTAACGTCGACAGCCTGCTCAATCAGCAGATCCTGCCGGTGCTGAGTCAGCAGCTGTTAAGCCATATGGCGACGGGCCAGAAGCCGCAGCGCCTGACGCTGAGCTGGAGTGAGGAGGCGGGCATTGGACTGGATCTCGACGAAGGGGAAATAAGCCATGAGTGATGCGACCTCCCTGATATTCAGCCACAGCCATAACCTGCTGAAGGTCCGCGGCTGTCAGGCGCTGCTGGACGTGCTCTGCTTTGAAGGCCATGAAGCGCTGAGTGAACCGTTCCGCTACACCATTGAATTCACCAGCCCGGACAGGACCATCACGCCGCAGCAGATGCTGATGCAGGACGCGTCGCTGACTCTGGTGGCTCCGGCTGACCAGGGTTACGGTATAAAGGTACAGCAGCCGGTACGCACGCTTCAGGGGGTGGTTACCGGGTTTGAACGTCTCTCCACCTCAAACGATGAAACGCGCTTTTGCCTGACGCTGCAGCCGCGTCTGGCCCTGCTTTCAAGAAGCCACCAGAACCGGATTTACCAGGATATGTCGGTGCCGGGTATCGTGGAGCACATCCTGCGCACCCGCCACGACATGCGCGGGGAGGACTTTGTCTTCACCCTGGCGAATGAGAATCCGCGCCGTGAGCAGGTGATGCAGTACAACGAGGATGACCTGACCTTTATCTCACGCCTGCTGGCGGAGGTGGGGATCTGGTACAGCATCACGGCGGACACCCGGCTCAATATTGACGTGGTGGCATTTTATGATGACCAGCGCTGTGTCGAACAGTGGCTGACGCTGCCGTCTGTTCCGCCATCCGGCCAGCATGACAGCGGCACCGAGTCGGTGTGGGCGCTGAAAAGCCACCATAACGTGGTGGAGAGGTCGGTTTTTACCCGCAGCTATAACTACCGCAACGCGCCGGAGGAGATGAACCTCAGCGCGGATGTGTCGCAGGGTGACAGCACCACCTACGGCGAGGCGTATCACTGGGGGGACAACTACCTGACGCCGGGCAACAGCGACCAGCGTGACCCGGAGCCGGAGAGCGGGGCGTTTTACGCCCGTATCCGTCACGAGCGTTACCTGAACGGGCAGCTGCAGCTGAACGGCGAAACCAACTGCGCTACGCTGGCCCCCGGCCAGGAGCTGAAGGTGACCGGCGGCGAGGAGGTGGTGGACAGCTTTCGCCAGGGGGTGGTGGTCACCCGCCTTCACAGCCGCGCCCGGCGTGACCGCAGCTTTGAGGTCACCTTTCACGCGATCCCGTTCTCAGAGCGTTACGGCTTCCGCCCGGCCGCCGTCGCTAAACCGGTGATGGCGGGGACGCTGCCTGCACGCGTCACCAGCACCAAAATCAACGATATCTACGGTCATATCGATCGCGACGGGCGCTACCGCGTCAGCCTGCTGTTTGACCGCGATCGCTGGTCGCCGGGTGAAGAGAGCCTGTGGGTGCGTCAGGCCCGGCCCTATGCCGGGGACACATACGGCCTGCACCTGCCGCTGCTGGCGGGCACCGAGGTGGCGATAGCCTTTGAACAGGGCGATCCGGACCGGCCCTATATCGCCGGCGTCCTGCACGACTCGGCGCACGGTGACCACGTCACCATTTACAACTATAAACGCAACGTGCTGAGAACCCCGGCGAACAACAAGATCCGCCTCGACGACACGCGCGGGAAAGAGCACGTGAAGATCAGCACCGAGTACGGCGGCAAGAGCCAGCTTAACCTCGGGCATCTGGTGGACAGCGAGAGAAATCAGCGTGGCGAAGGGATTGAGCTGCGTACGGACAGCTACGGGGCCATCCGTGCCGGGAAGGGAATATTCATTACCGCTGATGCACAACCGAAGGCGCAGGGACAGCAGCTGGCGATGGATCCGGCATCCAGCCTTTTAAAAGGCGCGCATAACCTTGTCGCCGGATGGGAGAGCGTTACCCAAACGCACCATAATCTTCCACCGGATGCGGATACGCTAAAGCAGTTTGTTGAAAAAGCAGACCAGTTAAAAAAACCAGTATTGTTGATGGAAGCACCAGATGGCATAGGGACCGTTACGCCAGAAAGTATTCTTCTGCATAGCGGTAATGGTTTGTATATGCAGAGCATTGGGGATGTCAGCATTGCCAGTGAACAGAGGCTTTCAGTGAATGCCAGCCAGGCGATATCGTTACTTTCCCGCCAGGAAGGGATTCGTCTGGTATCGGCAAAGGGGCCGCTGAATATCGAGTCTCATGGCGATATTCTCTCTCTGACCTCCCTTCAGGACGTGACCATACAGTCAACGCAGGGACATCTTCAGCTTACGGCGAAGAATGGCATCACTATTGGGTGTGGCGGTGCTTACATTCGGTTAACCCCGCAGGGAGAAATTGAAATTCATGGGCCTGGCTTGTTAAGTCTGAAGGGACAACATAATTTGCAGGGGCCTGCCGGTGAGAATTTTCAGTTGCCCGATCTGCCTTCATCCGTATGTAAAGAGTGTCTCAGGCGGGCTCAGGAACTGGCTCAGGGCTTTGTGCCGAGGGAGGCATAAATTATGGAAAATATCAAGACCTGGCTGGATAAAATCCAGCTGACGTGCCAGCAGATTGGCCACAATTATATCGATATGATCATCGATCAGTGTGGCGTGAATTTTTCTGTCATTCCGGCTCTCTCTGGATTTTCTCCGGCGATAAGATGGCAGTCGCTCTATCAGGGATTACCAGAGAATATTTACCTGGACGATGCGCCTTTGCTGGTGCGCATTAAGCTGGAAGATGCTCAGCAGGTACAGTGGTTATATGCTCTGGCTAATGAAGCGGCGGTTACAGCGCCTTTATTGGTGCTGGGGTCATCCTGGCGGTTTGACGTTTTAGCGGAATGGCTGGTTCGGTGTATTGATGCGCAGCATGAGGGGTGTGCGGGGATATTCCGCTTCTGGGATACGCGTATATTTTCGTATCTCTTTACTCATGTTCTGAACAGTGAACAACAAAGCACCCTTCATCGACCAGTATTATTCTGGAGTTGGCTGGATCGTGACGGCGCTCCTGTCCTGCTGGAAGGCAACGGATCTGCATGGGACGAAAAAGACGTGAGTGAAAAGATCGTACTTACTGATAATCAATTTGAAAGTCTGATGTGTTTGTGCGATGCAAAGCAATTACTGATTTATCAGCTATTATCGGAAAAACTTTTTATGAGCAGAGAAAGTGAATTTGCTGCTTACTTTAAGGCTATGCTAGCTGCGACAAAAGAAGGTGTGCTTTTTGATGATAAACGTAATGAGTTGGTGATTGAGTATATCCTTAAAAATAAAATTTATTCTGATGAATAAAATTACAGTGTTGATAAAATTTTGAATAAACAGTAGTGGTGTATTTCAATGGCAATAATTCTTATTCATAACGGAGTGGCTATGTATTTTGATAGTGATACTAAAATTGTTATCTCTGGCGTTGTTATAGTGCTGGCCGGGTTCGTTGTCTGGAAAAAACAATATTTTTTATTGCTCTCGTGTATTGCGTTTTTTTTATCAAAGTGTCTATGGTGTTTTTAGGGATAGTCGCACTATTATTTTGGGGGAAGCCTCCGGATCTTTTTTATTTTATTTTTCCTGTTATTAGTGTTTTTGTCGCTGTGTTTTTTCCTGATAAGCGTTGGCCAAAACATACCGGCCAGATATTCAGATGTTTATCATGCATGAAATTTGTTAACTATCAAATCGATAAGTGTCCATATTGTGGTTCTGACATGGATCCAAAAAACGTTTGGAAAAAACAGTCTAATAAATAAATGGATATTATATGATGGTTATATCTAACAACAATCCCTATTATCCGATCAAAATGGAGGAGCCTTAAATATGTCCACAATGAAGCCTGATTTAGGCTGGTATCCTCCGCAATTTCCAGAGCAGGGACGGTGGCTGATACGTCTAATTTTTATCGCTGGGGCGATATTGCTGACAGGTTGTGATCGGCCAGCCAAAGCGGAGAGTGTCAGCGGCGGTAGCGGCACTATCGAAGCCATTAATCATACCCACTGGGCGATTAATCATTTCAGCGTCGACGGACAGTCGGGGCTGGACATTATCGGCCCCTGGCAGGGCGGCGGCGGTGGTTGCTGCTATGGCGTGCCGGCGAAATGGACACCGGGAATGACGGTGAAAGTGGACTGGCAAACGGGTGTGGGTGATATGGAAGGTTTTCCCGGCTTCGGTAATGACAGTAAGTATTTGGCATGGGAAAAAATAATGAAGGCTCAGAACCGGGAACACAGTCAGACCGTGCCTGTTCCGGATTATACCGGGCAAAAAACCTGCGGTATCAAGGTCCACTTCTTACCCTGCGATCAGATAAAAGTGACCACCAGCTGCTACGACTACGGCAATCCCAATTATCCGATTAAAGATCCGATCAGAATGAAGGAACCCAAAGTATGTCCGCAATGAAGCCTGATATCGTCTGGTATTCTCCGCAATTTCCAGAGCAGGGACAGTGGCTGGTACGTTTTATTTTTATCGCTGGGGCGATATTGCTGACAGGTTGTGATCGGCCAGCCAAAGCGGAGAGTGTCAGCGGCGGTAGCGGCACTATCGAAGCCATTAATCATACCCACTGGGCGATTAATCATTTCAGCGTTGACGGACAGTCGGGGCTGGACATTATCGGCCCCTGGCAGGGGGGCGGCGGTGGTTGCTGCTATGGCGTACCGGCGAAATGGAAACCGGGAATGACGGTGAAAGTGGACTGGCAAACGGGTGTTGGTTATTCAATGGATTTTCCAGGGTATGAACACTGGGATAAATATCTGGAGTGGAAAAAGAAAATAAAAGCTCAGAACCGGGAACACAGCCGGATAGTGCCTGTTCCTGATTATACCGGGCAAAAAACCTGTGGTATCAAGGTCCACTTTTTACCCTGCGATCA
>JBCNNW010000130.1:0-9120 GCA_039594205.1 Pseudescherichia sp.
AGCAAAATCGACATACTCTTTTCCCTGCTGATCCCACAGGCGGGAACCCTCCCCACGGACGGGAATAAAAGGCGCAGGCGCATACACCGGCAGCATCCACTCATCAAAACTCTCACGCGTAACGGGCAAAGACATAGCCACCTCATCAGGTAAATGAAACGTTGTTAATATGTTAATTATTGTGAACATCGGCCCTGTGAATGTAGATTGCACGCATCGTGCCAGCCAGCGTTAAAAATGCATAACGTCGGAGCGGCAACGAAATATCAATCAGTTACAGCAGAGCGCTATGCATTTAAATTGCATAAAAAGTGAATAATATTGTTAAGAAGGCCGATGATGGCGTCCGGGAGCAGCGGATTTATGCAGGTATAAAATTTAATTCTGGAAGTGTGATCGCAAGCGAAACTTCCCGCCGTTACGCGCCCTGATACGGTGCGGCCTGCCCTTTCTTAGGGCGTGATGAGCATAAGAAATCCGGGGCGGATACGCTGTGATTTTTCTGTTAACATCAGCGTTTACTTATTGGCTATGTGGCAAAAAATATGAAATTTGTTTCTTTTAATATCAACGGGCTGCGTGCGCGCCCCCATCAGCTGGCGGCAATCGTAGAGAAACACCAGCCGGACGTGATTGGCCTGCAGGAGACAAAGGTTCACGACGATATGTTCCCGCTCGAAGAGGTCGCGAAGCTGGGCTACAACGTCTTTTATCATGGTCAGAAAGGGCATTACGGCGTGGCGCTGCTTACCAAAGAGACCCCGGTTTCGGTGCGTCGTGGCTTTCCCGGTGACGACGGCGAAGCGCAGCGCCGGATCATTATGGCAGAGATCCCCTCGGCCCTCGGTAATATCACGGTTATCAACGGCTACTTCCCACAGGGCGAGAGCCGCGACCATCCGACAAAATTCCCGGCCAAAGAGAAGTTTTACGCGGACCTGCAGAGCTATCTGGATAATGAGCTGCAGAAGGACAGCCCGGTGCTGATCATGGGCGATATGAATATTAGTCCAACGGATCTTGATATCGGCATTGGTGAAGAGAGCCGCAAGCGCTGGCTGCGCGGCGGCAAATGCTCTTTCCTGCCGGAAGAGCGTGAGTGGCTGGGTCGTCTGCTGGGGTGGGGGCTGGTGGATACCTTCCGCCACGCCAACCCGGAAACGCAGGATCGCTACTCCTGGTTCGACTACCGCTCAAAAGGCTTCGATGATAACCGCGGGCTGCGTATCGATCTGCTGCTGGCCAGCCAGTCGCTGGCGAGCCGCTGCCAGGAGACGGGCATTGATTACGATATCCGCAGCATGGAGAAGCCTTCCGACCATGCCCCGGTTTGGGCCAGCTTTAAGCTCTAAGCCTGGCTAACCTAGCGCCGGGCGGCAGCTACGCCTTGCCCGGCCTACTCGCGTACTCGCCGCCATACCAGCGGATTGGTGCTAAGCGTGCGCTCGTCGCGCTGGCACTGCAGCAGGACGCCCTCCGCCTTGACCACTGCCCCTTCCGAATAGTTCCGATCTTCATAAATACAGCACTGATTACAGGGCTGTGGACGCTGTCCGCCTGAACTAAACACCTCCGACGGCACGTTGACCTCAACGTCGGGCCGAATACGGTCGGCCTGTACCCCGGCAGATAACAGTCCAAGCAGAGCATTCATGTAACGGTTCATCGACGAATTTCCTTTTTTGTGCTGATTATCACTATAACGGTAAACCGTGCCGGTTCCTTTAATTTATCTGCCCATCATTTTTAGTTATGACTCTGGCACGCATATAAATTTCCCTTAGCCAGTAAACTTTTCACTTGCCTGACAAAGCGGTGCGGATGATATAGTCGAAAACGGCGCTAAAACGCTCACACAACACGCATAATTTATTATAAGAGGAACTTATCTCTATGGATCAGGCACGCTCTCTGGAATCCTTTCTTACCCATGTTCAACAGCGCGACCCGCATCAGAGCGAGTTTGCGCAGGCCGTTCGCGAAGTAATGACCACCCTCTGGCCATTTCTCGAAGCAAACCCGCGCTATCGTCAGATGTCGCTACTTGAACGCCTGGTAGAGCCAGAGCGGGTGATCCAGTTTCGCGTAGTGTGGGTCGATGATAAGAATCAGGTGCAGGTCAACCGCGCCTGGCGCGTACAGTTCAACTCAGCGATCGGCCCGTTTAAGGGCGGCATGCGCTTCCATCCCTCGGTAAACCTGTCGATCCTTAAGTTTCTCGGCTTTGAGCAGACCTTCAAAAATGCGCTAACTACCCTGCCGATGGGCGGTGGTAAAGGCGGCAGCGATTTCGATCCCAAGGGCAAAAGCGAAGGCGAAGTGATGCGTTTCTGTCAGGCGCTGATGACCGAGCTGTATCGACATCTGGGACCGGACACCGACGTCCCGGCGGGCGATATCGGCGTTGGCGGCCGCGAGGTCGGCTTTATGGCGGGGATGATGAAAAAGCTCTCCAACAGCAGCGCCTGCGTCTTCACCGGCAAAGGACTCTCTTTCGGCGGCAGCCTGATCCGCCCCGAGGCGACCGGTTACGGCCTGGTGTACTTCACCGAAGCAATGCTTAAGCGTCACGGCCTGAGCTTCGAGGGGATGCGCGTGGCGGTCTCCGGCTCCGGCAACGTGGCGCAGTACGCTATCGAAAAAGCGATGGCGTTTGGTGCCCGCGTCATTACCGCCTCCGACTCCGGCGGTACCGTGGTAGATGAAGCAGGCTTTACGGCAGAGAAGCTGGCGCGTCTGTGCGAGATCAAAGCCAGCCGCGATGGCCGTCTCGCCGACTACGCCCGCCAGTTCGGTCTGGTGTGGCTGGAAGGCAAGCAGCCGTGGTCCGTGCCGGTTGATATCGCTCTGCCGTGCGCGACCCAGAACGAGCTGGACGAGGAGGCTGCCCGTCAGCTGATTGCCAACGGCGTGAAGGCGGTGGCGGAAGGGGCGAATATGCCCACCACCATCGACGCCACCGATCTGTTCCTTGAGGCGGGCGTGCTCTTTGCGCCAGGTAAAGCCGCTAACGCGGGCGGAGTCGCCACCTCCGGTCTGGAGATGGCGCAGAATGCCGCGCGTCTGGGCTGGAAAGCGGAGAAAGTGGACGCCCGTCTGCACCATATTATGCTGGAGATCCACAACGCCTGCGTGGAGTACGGTGGGGAAGGCAAACAGACCCACTACGTGCGTGGGGCAAACATTGCCGGGTTTGTAAAGGTGGCCGACGCGATGATCGGCCAAGGGGTAATTTAATTCTACGGCTACGCCGGGTGGCGGCTGCGCCTTACCCGGCCTACGGTGCGCGCCGTTGTAGGCCCGGTAAGCGCAGCGCCACCGGGCTTTACGCAGATTTTAGGCCGAACTCTTCTTCTTTTTAAACGATTTCTTCGCACCGCCGCCCGGCGCAACAATCCCTTTAAACTGGCGAACCGGCGTGCTGCGCGCCTGGTCGATCAGCTGATAGAGCGTGCCCACCAGCGGCTGCATAAAGTCCTGGTAGCGGCACTGCTTCTCGCTGATCTGCGTCAGCACCGACTCCCAGTGGGCGGTCATGTCCGGCCTTGCTGCCATCTCCGGCAGGGAGTGGATCAGCGCTCGTCCGGCATCGGTAGAGAGAATGCTCCGCCCCTTCTTATGCAGGAAACCGCGCTTAAAGAGCAGCTCAATAATTCCGGCGCGGGTCGCTTCCGTTCCCAGGCCATCAGTGGCGCGCAGGATCTTCTTCAGATCCTTATCCTGCACGAAGCGTGCGATCCCGGTCATCGCTGAGAGCAGCGTGGCGTCGGTAAAGGGCCGCGGAGGCTGGGTCTGGCGCTCAACCACCTCGCCCTTCTCACATAGCAGTTCGTCGCCCTTCGCCACTACCGGCAGCGGCGTGCCGTCGTTCTCTTCGTCGCGCTCTTTGCTGCCGAGCAGGGTTCGCCACCCGGCCTGGGCCAGAAAACGCGCCTTCGCCAGGAACCTGCCGTTGGCGATATCCAGCTCGATCTCGCACTTGCGGAACATCGCGTCCGGGCAGAACTGCATCAGATACTGGCGGGCAATCAGGCCATAGACCTTCGCTTCATTGTCGTGCAGGTTTACCGTGCTGCTGCGTGCTGTAGGAATGATCGCGTGGTGGGCATCGACCTTTTTATCGTCCCAGCAGCGGTTACGCCGATCGGCGTCGATAACCGGCTGCGGCAGCAGATCCGCAGCATGCACGCCGATAGCCTTCATAACAGAGTGGCGTCCGGCAAAATGCTCCTCCGGCAGATAACGACTGTCAGAGCGCGGATAGGTGATTAGCTTATGGGTCTCATAAAGCTTCTGGCAGATATCCAGCACGTTCTGCGCGCTTAGCCCGAAACGCTTCGCCGCCTCGATCTGTAGTGAGGAGAGCGAGAACGGCAGCGGCGCAGGCTCCGACTCCTGCTTGTCGTTATAGCGGGTGACGTGCGCGGGCTGGCCGGAGATACGTTTCACCACGTGCTCGGCCAGCGTCCGGTTGAGCAGGCGCCCCTCTTCATCCTGGTGCGGCTCACAGGCCTCGCTCGGCTGCCAGAGCGCGGTAAACCGCTCCTCTTTCGGCGTGACGATATGCGCCTTTACCTCAAAGAAATCTTTAGCGACAAAGTTCTCAATCTCTTCGTCGCGACGCACCACCAGCCCCAGCACCGGAGTCTGAACACGTCCTACCGAGAGCACGCCCTGGTAGCCTGCGTTGCGCCCCAGCAGCGTCCATGCGCGGGTCATGTTGATGCCGTAAAGCCAGTCGGCCCTTGCCCGCGCCAGCGCCGAGACGCAGAGCGGAATAAATTCGCTGTTGGCGCGCAGGCGACCAATCGCACGCTCTACCGCCTGCGGGTTGAGATCGTTAATCAAACAGCGCTGGACACGCTGACGCTTCTCCGCCGGGAGCTGGAGGTAGTCGAGCACCTCATCCACCAGCAGCTGACCCTCGCGATCCGGGTCACCGGCGTGGATAATCTCGCTGGCTTCGCCAAGCAGACGCTTGATCACGTTGATCTGCTTGGTGACCGAGGCGCGCGGCTGCAGCTGCCACTTCTCCGGCACGATAGGCAGATCCGCCAGGCTCCAGCGGGCGTAGCGGCTGTCATAGACATCCGGCTGCGCCTGCTCAAGCAGGTGACCGATGCACCAGGTCACCACCTGACCGTTGCCACACTCGATATAGCCGTCGCCTTTGCGATGCGGCTTTGGCAGCACGTCGGCAATGGCACGGCCCAGGCTGGGTTTTTCGGCAATAAACAACCGCATTGCTTAAATAATCTCAATCATTGGGCGACCTGCACGGGCCGTCACCAGCTCGCCGATGGCGCTCAGGGAGATATCAAACTCGGCGGCGGTGGCTTTCACCTCTGCTTCTGCCTCCGGCGAAACCGCCAGCAGCAGACCGCCTGAGGTTTGCGGATCGCAAAGCAGGTCCCGCCACGCTTCCGGCATAGCGCCCATCAGGTGGCCATAGCTGGCAAAGTTGCGCTGCGTGCCGCCCGGCACCGCGCCCTGAGTAATGTACGCCTCTACGCCGGGCAGTTTAGGGACGGCCTCATAGCGGACCTGCGCCTGCACGCCCGCCCCCTGGCACACCTCGCTCAGATGGCCGAGCAGACCAAAGCCGGTGACGTCGGTCATGGCTTTCACCCCTGGGATGTTAGCGAAGGCCGCACCAGCAATGTTCATCTGGCACATGATGTCCCGCGCCAGCCCCTGATGCTCCGGCTGCAGCAGGGATTTTTTCTCAGCGGTGGTGAGAACGCCAATACCCAGCGGCTTGGTCAGGAACAGCTTGCAGCCCGCCTCGGCGGTGCTGTTTTTCTTCACCCGGGCGGTCGGGACAACACCGGTGACCGCCAGGCCGAAAATCGGCTCCGGCGCGTCAATGGAGTGGCCCCCGGCCAAGGCAATACCCGCCTGCTGGCAGGCGAAGCGTCCACCCTCGATCACCTCCCGGGCGATCTCCGGCGGCAGGGTAGCGATCGGCCAGCCAAGGATGGCGATCGCCATGATCGGTTTACCCCCCATAGCGTAGATATCGCTAATGGCATTAGTGGCGGCGATGCGGCCAAAGTCGAAGGGATTATCCACGATCGGCATAAAGAAGTCGGTGGTGCTGATGACGCTGGTCCCGTTGCCGAGATCGTACACCGCCGCGTCATCCCGCGTCTCGTTGCCTACCAGCAGGTTAGGATCGACAAATTTCGCTTGCTCGCTGTGGAGAATGGTCTCCAGCACCTTTGGCGAAATTTTACACCCGCAGCCTGCACCGTGGCTGTACTGTGTTAAACGAATAGCCTGCTCGCTCATGGACATCTCCTGTCTATACAGTTCCTGGCAAATAGTAGCGCTATGGTAGCGCTTAGAAATAGCGGACGAAAGGGGATGTGTCCGGGATACTCACCGTGGTAGCGGCTTTCAGCTGCGGCGTGCCGAGGTAGAGGAAGCCCACGATCTGATCCTGCTCGCGACAGTCGAGCGCATCGCGCACGACCTGGCTGTCAGTGAGCGGCCCGCTGCGCCAGATCCCGTTAAAGCCCTGCGCCTGCGCCGCCATCTGCATCGCCATCACCGCGCAGCCTGCAGAAAGCAGTTGCTCCCAGCGCGGCACCTTCGGGTGCGCTTCACAGTGCGCTACCACCGCAATAATCAGCGGGGCGCGAAAGGGCGCGCTGCGGGCCTTGTCGATACCTTTCTCATCCTGTCCAGCTTCGGTGGCCGCTCGCGTCAGCAGCTGGCTAAAGCGCTCGCGCCCTTCCCCCTCCACGATGAAAAAACGCCACGGCTGCAGCGTGCCGTGGTCCGGCGCACGCATGCCGGCACGCAAAATGTTTTCCAGAATCTCGCCTGCTGGCGCGGGCTCAGCCAGCCGGGAGGCGCTGCGACGGTTAACGAGCAGTTCAAGTGCGTCCATTAGTTAACTCCTGTCATCAAATTTGGGCATAAAATTAACATGCGCGGGAACTTTGTTACAGCGTCGACGGTGATTCCTGCTGACAAGAGGCCGTTGGGTAATTAGGATAACCGCACATTCCCGCACGGGGTGCGGTGGTTGTTAAACAGGTTAGGGAGAAGACATGCGAACCCTTTGGCGGATTATTGCCGGATTCTTTAAATGGACGTGGCGAGCGCTCAATTTTGTGCGCGAACTGGTGTTCAACATTTTTTTCATCTTGTTGATTCTGGTGGGCGTCGGCATCTGGATGCAGCTGAGCTCTGGCACAGCCGAGCATACCAGCCGGGGAGCATTGCTGATGGATATCACCGGCGTGGTGGTGGACAAACCCTCCAGCAGCAGCAAGCTCAGCGCGCTGGGTCGCCAGCTGTTTGGCGCCAGCTCAGATCGCCTGCAGGAGAACTCTCTGTTTGATATCGTAGAGACCATCCGCCAGGCGCAGGCCGACCGCAATATTACCGGCATCGTACTCGATCTGAAAAACTTTGCCGGGGCCGATCAGCCCTCCATGCAGTACATCGGCAAAGCGCTGAAGGCGTTCCGCGACAGCGGTAAGCCGGTCTACGCCGTCGGGGATAACTACAGCCAGGGGCAGTACTACCTTGCCAGCTTTGCCAATAAAGTGTGGCTTTCACCGCAGGGTGTGGTAGATCTGCATGGCTTTGCCACCAACGGTCTCTACTACAAGTCCCTGCTCGACAAGCTGAAGGTCTCGACTCACGTTTTCCGCGTCGGTACCTATAAGTCCGCCGTAGAGCCGTTTATTCGTGACGATATGTCCCCCGCCGCCCGGGAAGCAGACAGCCGCTGGATTGGCGAGCTGTGGCAGAACTATCTCGGTACCATCGCCGCTAACCGCCAGATCACCCCGCAGCAGGTCTTCCCTGGCGCACAGGGCGTTCTGGATGGCCTGAGCAAAGTGGGCGGCGACACGGCTAAATATGCGCTGGACAACAAGCTGGTGGATACGCTGGGCAGCAGCGCCGATGCCGAAAAGGTGCTGGTTAAACAGTTTGGCTGGAGCGATGAGGACAAAAACTATCGCGCTATCAGCATGTATGACTATCCGCTGAAAAAACCAAGCGAGGTAGGCAGCAGCGTGGCGGTGATCTTTGCCAACGGCGCGATCATGGACGGGGAAGAGACGGCGGGCAACGTAGGGGGTGACACAACCGCCGCGCAGATCCGCGAGGCGCGTATCGATCCTAACGTAAAAGCCATCGTGCTGCGGGTGAACAGTCCTGGCGGCAGCGTCAGCGCCTCGGAGGTGATCCGTGCCGAGCTGGCGGCTGCGAAAGCGGCGGGTAAACCGGTGGTGGTCTCCATGGGCGGCATGGCAGCCTCCGGCGGCTACTGGATCTCGACCCCAGCCAACTACATTGTGGCTAACCCCAGCACGCTTACCGGCTCTATCGGTATCTTCGGGGTGATCAACACCGTTGAAAAGAGCCTTGATGAGCTGGGCGTCCACACCGACGGCGTGGCCACCTCTCCGCTGGCAGACGTTTCAGTCACTAAAGCCTTGCCACCGCAGGTGCAGCAGCTGATGCAGCTAAGCATCGAGAACGGCTACCAGCGCTTTATCACCCTGGTTGCTCAGGCTCGTAAATCGACGCCAGAGCAGGTCGATAAGATTGCCCAGGGCCACGTCTGGACCGGTGCAGACGCGAAAAACAACGGTCTGGTGGATGCGCTGGGTGACTTCGACGACGCCGTAGCGAAAGCGGCGGAGCTGGCGAAGCTGAGCCAGTGGCACATCGCGTACTATCAGGAAGAGCCGACCTTCTTCGCCCGAATGATGGATGGCTTCTCCGGCGAGATCCGCGCCATGCTGCCGCAGGCCCTGCAGGCTTATCTGCCCGCACCGCTGGCCGCGGCGGCGGATACGGTGAAAGCTGAAACTGATAAGCTCGCCGTGTTTAACGATCCGCAAAGCCGCTATGCGTTTTGCCTGACCTGCGCCAACATTCGTTAACTATCCTCCCCCCGTCACCGGGGGGATTTTCTTTGCGTTACCAGAACAGACAACCATGCAAAAAAAATCGATTTACGTCGCCTACACCGGCGGGACCATTGGTATGCAGCGCTCTGAGCAGGGTTACATCCCGGTCTCCGGCCATCTGCAACGCCAGCTGGCGCTGATGCCGGAGTTTCATCGCCCGGAGATGCCGGACTTTACTATC
>JBCNNW010000131.1:0-8841 GCA_039594205.1 Pseudescherichia sp.
GCGGCGCCAGTACTTCGCGGTTACCGTTATGCCCGGCTTCACTCACAATGCCCTGCGCTTCCATCTGCTCGATAATACGGGCTGCCCGGTTGTAGCCGATACGGAACTGACGCTGCACGCCCGAAATAGAGGCTTTACGCTTTTCGGTAACGAAGTTAACAGCCTGGTCAAACAGCTGATCCAGCTCTTCTCCACCATCGAAACCACCTGCACCACCGCCTTCGCTCTCGCTATCGGAGGTAATGCCATCCACATACTGCGGACGGCCACGCGCTTTCCAGTCCTGCACTACGGCATGCACTTCCTGGTCGCGGACAAAGGCACCATGAACACGGACCGGCGAGGTAGAGTTCGGGCCGGAGTAGAGCATATCGCCCATCCCCAGAAGCGACTCCGCGCCCCCCTGATCGAGGATGGTACGGGAGTCAATTTTACTCGACACGGTAAAGGCGATACGGGTCGGGATATTCGCTTTGATAAGACCCGTAATGACATCTACGGAAGGCCGCTGGGTCGCCAGGACGAGGTGGATACCGGCGGCACGCGCTTTTTGCGCCAGACGGGCAATCAGCTCTTCCACTTTCTTACCCACGGTCATCATCAGGTCGGCGAATTCATCCACCAGTACGACGATATACGGCAGTTTTTCCAGTACCGGATGTTGCGCGTCCATGCTATCGCCCGGCTTCCAGTAAGGATCCGGAATCGGACGACCCATCCGCGCGGCTTCAGCAATCTTCTCGTTATAACCTGCCAGATTACGCACGCCGAGCGCAGACATCAGCTTGTAGCGACGTTCCATCTCATTGACGCTCCAGCGCAGGGCGTTGGCCGCATCTTTCATGTCGGTGACCACTTCGGTCAGCAAATGCGGAATGCCTTCATAAACTGACAATTCAAGCATTTTCGGGTCAATCATAATGAAGCGGACATCTTCCGGCTGTGCCTTGTAGAGCATGCTCAGGATCATGGCGTTGACACCTACCGATTTACCGGAACCGGTGGTCCCCGCAACCAGCAAGTGAGGCATTTTCGCCAGATCGGCAACCACCGGATCGCCTGCGATATCTTTACCCAGTACCACCGTCAGTGGAGAGGGATTGTCACGGAACTTGGTGTTATCCAACACTTCGCGCAGGTAAACGGTCTGACGCTTCTTGTTCGGCAGTTCAAGGCCGACATACGGCTTGCCGGGAATAACTTCCACCACACGCACCGCAACGGTCGACAGCGAGCGAGCCAGGTCACGGGACAGGTTAGAAATTCGGGCCGCTTTCACGCCTGGTGCCAGGTTGAGTTCAAAACGGGTAATGACCGGGCCAGGCGAGTAGTTCACGACATCGGCTTTGATGCGGAAATCGGCCAGACGCGCTTCAACCAGGCGAGCCATCTGCTCAAGTGCGAAGGTATCAACCGGCTCCACTTCAGACGGTGGCGGCGTTAACAGATCGAGCGACGGCAGCGGCGTGGTTGGACGCTGAACTGGACGGCTGTCACCATTACGCATTAATAAAGGGTGGATCAGACTGTCTTGCGGCTGTTGTTGTGGTGCCACAGGTTGCTGCTGGGGCGCTGGCGCAAACTGCTGCGGTGCCACAGGCTGCTGCTGAGGCGCTGGCGCATACTGCTGCGGTGCCACAGGCTGCTGCTGAGGCGCTGGCGCATACTGCTGTGGAGCCACAGGCTGCTGCTGAGGCGCTGGCGCATACTGCTGCGGAGCCACAGGCTGCTGCTGAGGTGCTGGCGCATACTGTTGCGGTGCCACAGGCTGCTGCTGAGGTGCTGGCGCATACTGTTGACGAGGCGGTTCCGCCTCCGGCATAACGCTCGGCGTAAACAGCGGCTCGCTCGGGGTGTCATTCACCAGATCTTTCATTGGTGAAAATTCAAAGTCCGACAACGAGAAGGGATTCGCGCCTGACGGCTGCTCGCCTGAATAGCGCTGCTCTTGAGAGGCAGCAAACTGGCGAGCCAGTTCTGCTTCGGCAGCGTCATCTTCTTCGTTCTGAGATGCGTAAGGCTGCACCTCAGTCTGATACTCTTCGCCATAGCGCTGCTGCTGTTGCGCAGCAAACTGGCGAGCCAGCTCATCCTGGTGCAACTCATCAGCCTCATCGTATTCCGCATCCACCCTTTTTTCTTCTGGCTGACGCTGCTGAGAGGGGATCTTAATCCCGAAAGAGGCGGAAGCCAGCTCACGCCGGGTTGGGACGCGGACGCGGTTCGGGCGAGGCAGTTGCGGGCCAATGCCCTCTTTCACCTGGGCGCGCGGCGCACCGGATCCGCCAGTGGCAAGGCTAAAGACAGGTGCAGCGGCCGCTGCGGCTGCGGTTGCTGAAACCGTAGCCTGCTTCACGCCGGCTGCCGCCGGTGAAACGGAGGCCGTCGGATCAACCTCTGGCATAGCCGGTGCAGAAACGGGTTGCGAAGAGACTGGCGCAGAATTCGGCTCCGGCACCGGTTGATACCAGGCTGCAAGCTGTTCGCGTTCGCGAGCACGGCGCTCTTCGACCTCTTCGAAATAGTACATAGGCGGACGAGCCGGCTTGCTCTCTTCCACTTCAGGCTCGGGTTGCGGCGCAACGTACGGTTGTTCAGTCGCTAACGGTTGCTGCGGCGCGACCGGCTCTTGATACGGCTGAGCAACGGGTTGTTCATAGTCTTGATAAGGTTGCGGCTCGTAAACCGGCTCTGGCTGATAAGGTTGCTGCCACGGCTCCTGTTGAACCGGCACATAGCTCTGCGGCTCAGGGGCAATTGTCGGCTCAGGGGTATGAACGCCAGGGGCAGTTTGCCAGTCAACCAGCGGCTGCTGCACTGCTGATTCGGGTGCCGGTACGGGCGCAGAAGGTGTAACCGCCTCCACTGGCGCGGCCCAGGCTTGCGCTGCGGTGGTCGCAACCGCGGCGGCCGCTACAGGTTCAGTGACGGAATGGCCATTGAGCAGTGGATCGTATTCATCGTAATCGCCCGGCGTCGCACGATGGCCTGAAAAGAGCACATCGTCAGGGTCAACGGCTGCGCCGCCCGCGCTGTATGCAACCTGCTCGTCGTCATCCATCCGTTTACCGGAGAAGAGCGCCGCGTCGGTCTTGCGGGCTAGCGGGTTGCTGAATTTCTCGGCGACACGTTTACGACGGGCCAGTGCCCCACGCATGATACGTGCGCGACGCGATTCACGCTGCTCGGCGTGCTCTTCGGCCTCTTCGTAATCGTCTTCGTACTCATCTTCATCGACCCACGTATCGTCACGACGCGTACGATTACTGGCGAAGGTGAGAATGTTCAGAATCAGGCTGCCAATCTTCTCGGCAATGCTCACCCATGACCAGCCTGTAAACAGCGTCAGGCCTGCGGCCCAGATACAGAGCAACGCCAGCGTACCGCCGCTGCTGTGCAGCATCGGCTGCAGCGCGGTGCTTAGCAGACTGCCGATCACCCCGCCAGAGGCAAAATACCAGATATCGTCGGCGTTAATCGCCGCCAGCCCACAGGAGGTGAGGATCAGCGCCAGCGCCCCAATCAGGCGCAGCGAGACCGCAAAATAGTCGATGTACTCATCGTTCTGACGATGACGCCAGGCGAACCAGCATCCACCGATGATAATCACCGGGATGGTGTAGGCCATTACGCCAAAAATGAAGAACAGGGTATCCGCAAGCCAGGCACCGGGTATACCGCCCAGATTATGAATAGGCTCATGCCACGCGGTTTGTGACCAGCTGGGATCGGAAGGGTTGAAGCTGAGTAAGGCTGCCATTAGCCAGATGGCAAAAAGGGCAGTAACAATCAGTAACGCTTCAAGGAGTCGGCGCCCACTGCTTAGCTTAGATAAATTGACTTCTTTGTCTTCAGTATATTCCTGGCTCAAGAAAGGCTCTCCAGGTACCAGGCATTTCCTGCCTGTTTGCTAAAACGGACAACAGTGCCGGTAAACCGACACTGTTGCTGTATGGATTAACAGGAGTGTAACCAAAGTACGCTGATTTTGCACCTGTTCCGTGTTAGCGCGTCTTGATAACCAGACGATTGCTCTGCTTGACTTCTTCCATCACCACGTAAGTACGGGTGTCGTTCACGCCAGGCAGACGCAGCAGGGTTTCACCCAGCAGCTTACGGTAAGCAGACATGTCAGGTACACGGGTTTTCAACAAGTAGTCGAAATCACCGGAAACCAGGTGACACTCTTGAATTTCTTCCAGTTTTTGCACAGCGGCGTTGAACTGTTCAAACACATCCGGCGCGCCACGATTCAGAGTAATCTCAACAAATACCAGAAGTGAGGCATCCAGATAATGCGGGTTAAGCAGAGCCGTATAGCCCTGAATGAAACCCTGTCTTTCCAGTCGGCGCACACGCTCGAGGCACGGCGTCGGGGAAAGTCCCACACGTTTTGAAAGCTCGACGTTGGAAATACGCCCATCCTTTTGCAATTCATTAAGAATGTTACGATCGATACGGTCGAGATCTTTGCCAGGGCGCTTCTTGCTATCTACCATTATTATTGTCTCTCTGTATTCCTTCCCTAACTCCTGCCAGGACCCTGTGCACTTCACTGTTCAGAGTCTATACCCGTCGTTAATCGCATCGCCTGTTTTGTAGTTTGCGCGATAGCAATTGGGGTTATGTGGTAAGAAGACCGTTGCCCGTGGGCTGTCATCAACATCACGTATGGCGTCTGTCCACACCATGCGTAGATTTCGCTGACCGGATAAAAATGGCGATTATGTGCATGACTATGCGCTACACAAAGACCGCATTTTTTTCTTCCTTGAATGTTTTCGCAAAAGCGCAGGGGATTGTCAAAGCAAAACATCGATTTTTAGTACAACATGCCGGATATTCATTACGACCGGGCATTAATCCTCATTTTATCGCCTTACTTTCGACCGATTGTTCATGCGTTGCTCGCTCAAAAGGGTAATTGCCGGGCCGATTGATTGCTGGTTGCTATTGCACATATCGTTAACAAAATCGCTGTGCCCTTTTTTTAAAGCGACAAATTCCCTACAATCGCGGGAAATGTCTGCCAACAACAATGGGGATCTCATGGGCACGGCCAAACACAGTAAGCTGCTAATCCTTGGTTCTGGACCTGCGGGATACACCGCAGCGGTCTATGCTGCACGCGCTAACCTGCAACCGGTACTAATCACGGGCATGGAAAAAGGCGGTCAGTTGACCACCACAACCGAAGTGGAAAACTGGCCAGGCGATCCGAATGACCTGACCGGGCCGCTGCTGATGGAACGTATGCACGAGCACGCGACCAAGTTCGAAACCGAAATTCTGTTCGACCACATCAACAAGGTCGATCTGCAAAACCGTCCGTTCACGCTGACCGGTGATAGTGGTGTTTACACTTGTGATGCGCTGATCATCGCTACGGGGGCTTCTGCTCGCTATCTGGGCCTGCCTTCAGAAGAGGCCTTCAAAGGACGCGGCGTATCCGCCTGCGCCACCTGCGACGGTTTCTTCTACCGCAATCAGAAAGTGGCGGTCATCGGCGGCGGCAATACTGCCGTGGAAGAGGCGCTTTATCTGGCGAATATCGCTTCGGAAGTGCATCTGATCCACCGTCGTGAAACCTTCCGCGCGGAAAAAATCCTGATCAAGCGTCTGATGGATAAAGTGGCCAGCGGCAACATCGTGCTGCACACTAACCGCACGCTGGAAGAGGTGACCGGCGACCAGATGGGCGTTGCTGGCCTGCGTATCCGCGATACTCAGAACACCGATAACGTAGAGTCGCTGGAAGTGGCGGGCCTGTTTGTTGCCATCGGCCACAGCCCAAACACCGGCATCTTCGAAGGACAGCTTGAGCTGGAAAACGGCTACATCAAAGTGCAGTCCGGTATTCACGGTAATGCTACCCAGACCAGCATCCCGGGCGTGTTCGCCGCAGGTGACGTGATGGACCACATTTATCGTCAGGCAATCACTTCTGCGGGCACCGGCTGTATGGCTGCGCTGGATGCAGAACGTTACCTTGATGGGCTGGCTGAACAGAGCAAATAATCTTTACAAGTCAGTAACAAACGTAAATAAAGGCGGCCATAGGTCGCCTTTATTTTTTCTGGCGTGTAACATTGCCGTGCCTAATTTCTGATAACTTCACCTGCAAAGCACGCAATGGAAAAAACCCGTCAACAAGAGTTAACTCGCTGGCTGAAACAGCAAAGCGTTATTTCCCGCCGCTGGCTGAATATTTCCCGACTTCTGGGTTTTATCAGCGGCCTGTTGATTGTCGGTCAGGCCTGGCTGCTGGCCCGCATTCTTAACATGATGATAATGGAGAACATTCCGCGCGAGGCGCTGTTATTGCCCTTTGTCGTGCTGATGCTGGTCTTTATTCTGCGTGCGTGGGTCGTCTGGCTGCGTGAGCGGGTGGGGTTTCATGCGGGGCAGCATATACGCTATGAGATTCGCCGCCAGGTGCTGGACAGACTTCAGCAGGCGGGCCCCGCCTGGATTCAGGGCAAGCCGGCCGGGAGCTGGGCGACCCTCATCCTTGAGCAAATTGACGATATGCACGACTACTATGCCCGCTATCTTCCACAGATGGCCCTCGCTGCCTGCGTACCGCTGCTCATTGTTATCGCTATCTTCCCCTATAACTGGGTCGCGGCCCTGATTCTGCTCTGCACTGCCCCACTTATTCCGCTATTTATGGCGATGGTAGGCATGGGTGCGGCCGATGCAAACCGCCGAAATTTTCTGGCGCTGGGCCGTCTGAGTGGGCATTTCCTCGATCGTCTACGCGGTATGGAGACGCTGCGTGTGTTCGGCCGGGGCGATGCGGAAATCGAAAATATTCGCCTGGCCTCACAGGATTTCCGTCAGCGCACCATGGAAGTTTTACGTCTCGCCTTCCTCTCTTCCGGCGTGCTGGAGTTCTTTACCTCCCTCTCCATTGCGCTGGTAGCGGTCTATTTTGGCTTCTCTTATCTCGGCGCCCTTGATTTTGGTCACTACGGCACGGCCGTTACGCTCTCTGCGGGTTTCCTGGCCCTGATTCTGGCTCCAGAATTTTTCCAGCCGCTTCGCGATCTGGGAACCTTCTATCACGCCAAAGCGCAGGCCGTGGGTGCCGCCGACAGCCTGAAAACCTTCCTGGAAACGCCGCTTGCGCATCCGCAGCGCGGCGATGTCACGCTAAATACAACACAGCCGGTAGCCATTCAGGCTGAGGATTTCTGCGTATTGTCACCTGAAGGTAAAGTGCTGGCAGGACCGCTGAATTTCACCCTGCACGCGGGTCAACGCGTAGTGCTTGTGGGTACCAGTGGTTCTGGCAAGAGCTCGCTGTTAAATGCGCTCTCCGGTTTTATGGCCTACAGCGGTTCACTGCGCGTTAACCAGACCGAACTTTCGGCGCTGGATCCCGACGAGTGGCGTGCCCATCTGAGTTGGGTTGGGCAAAACCCGCAGCTGCCTGCTGCCACGCTGCGCGAAAATGTCCTTCTGGCGCGCCCGGATGCCAGCGAAGAGGAGCTGAAATCGGTGCTCGATCGCGCCTGGGTCAGCGAATTCTTACCGCTGTTACCCAACGGGGTGGATACCCGGGTGGGTGACCAGTCTGCCGGGCTCTCGGTAGGCCAGGCGCAACGTATCGCTGTCGCCCGCGCCCTGCTCAACCCCTGTCAGCTTTTACTGCTTGATGAACCGGGCGCCAGTCTGGATGCGCACAGCGAACAGCGGGTGATGTCCGCGCTGGATACGGCCTCGTTGCAGCAAACCACATTAATGGTGACGCACCAGCTGGAAGGCATTGCCGGATGGGACCAGATCTGGGTGATGGAAAATGGCCGTCTTGTCGAGCAGGGAGATTACGCCACGCTCGCTACGGCGCAGGGGCCCTTTGCCGCCCTGCTGGCCAATCGTCAGGAGGATATTTGATGCGCGCGTTATTGCCTTATCTTGCGCTTTATAAGCGTCATAAATGGATGCTAACCCTGGGCGTCGCTCTGGCGATTCTTACCCTGTTAGCCAGTATTGGCCTGCTTACCCTTTCCGGCTGGTTCCTCTCAGCGTCCGCCGTGGCTGGCTTTGCGGGGCTTTACAGCTTTAACTATATGCTGCCCGCTGCCGGGGTCCGCGGCACCGCCATCACCCGTACCGCCGGCCGCTATTTCGAACGTCTGGTGAGCCACGATGCCACCTTCCGCGTGTTGCAACACCTGCGCGTCGATACCTTCAGCAAACTCCTTCCCCTCTCCCCCGCCGGGCTGGCGCGTTATCGCCAGGGCGAATTGCTTAATCGCGTGGTGGCGGATGTGGACACGCTCGATCACCTCTATCTTCGGGTGATTTCGCCATTAGTGGGCGCGTTTGTCGTGATTGTGGTCGTGACGCTGGGGCTGAGCTTGCTTGATGTACACCTTGCGCTGGTGCTGGGCGGGATCATGCTGCTGACGCTGTTTTTATTGCCCCCGCTGTTTTATCGTGCCGGGAAAACAACCGGTCAAAACCTGACCCATCTGCGTGGCGAGTATCGCCAGCAACTGACAGCGTGGCTGCAGGGGCAGGCAGAATTGACCGTATTTGGCGCCAGCCAGCGTTATCGTCATCAGATGGAGAATACCGAACTTAACTGGCACGAAGCCCAGCGCAAGCAGTCCGAACTGACGGCCCTTTCACAAGCGCTGATGCTGTTGATTGGTGGCGTTGCCGTGGTTGCGATGCTGTGGCTGGCCGCAGGCGGCGTGGGTGATAACACTCAGCCCGGCGCACTGATTGCGCTCTTTGTCTTCTGTGCGCTGGCCGCTTTTGAAGCGCTGGCCCCGGTCACGGGTGCGTTCCAGCATCTGGGCCAGGTTATCGCCTCTGCGCTGCGCATCA
>JBCNNW010000132.1:0-8646 GCA_039594205.1 Pseudescherichia sp.
CATTAATTAATTCAGCGTGTCATTTCGTCAGCGTCGACATCGTCAGTCGCGTCACTCTTTTTCGCTGGCATCGTTATTGCATTAACGACGCCAGCGAATAACGGGAGGCCCTATGCACGAAATTACGCTCTGCCAGCGGGCGCTGGAGCTTATTGAACAGCAGGCGATAGCGCACGACGCACGGCGGGTGACCGGCGTCTGGCTGAAGATAGGTGCGTTCTCCTGCGTGGAGAGCAGCGCCCTCACCTTCTGCTTTGAACTGGTATGCCGGGGCACCGTGGCAGAAGGCTGCACGCTGCATCTCGACGAGCAGCAGGCGGAGTGCTGGTGCGGATCCTGCCAGCTGTATGTGACCCTGCTGAGCCAGCGGGTTCGCCGCTGTCCCCGGTGCCAGAGCGATATGTTGCAGATCGTGGCCGACGACGGTCTGCAGATCCAGCGACTGGAAATTGAACAGGAGTAAATTATGTGTAGTACCTGCGGCTGCGGCGATGGCAATCTCTATATCGAGGGCGACGAGCACCGCCCTCACTCGCCATTTCGCAGCGCCCCCTTTGCCCCTGCCCAGCGCAGCGGCCAGACGATTACCGGGGTAAAAAGGTCCTCCTTTACCCCCGCCAGCACGCCGGAAGGCGATCTCCACTACGGCCACGGCGTTGCGGGGACCCATGCGCCGGGCATGAGCCAGCGGCGCATGCTGGAGATCGAGATCGACGTTTTAGCCAAAAACAACCATCTTGCGGCGCGTAACCGCGCCCGCTTTGCTGCGAAGCAGCAGCTGGTGCTCAACCTGGTCTCCAGCCCCGGCGCGGGTAAAACCACTCTGCTGAGCGAAACGCTACTGCGCCTGAAGGGCAAAGCGGCGTGCGCGGTGATCGAGGGCGATCAGCAGACCGTTAACGATGCAGCGCGCATTCGCGCCACCGGCACCCCGGCCATCCAGGTGAATACCGGCAAAGGCTGCCATCTGGATGCGCAGATGATCGCCGACGCCGCCCCGCGCCTGCCGCTGGCAAACGGCGGGATCCTGTTTATCGAAAACGTTGGCAACCTGGTCTGCCCGGCCAGCTTCGATCTTGGTGAGCGCCACAAGGTAGCGGTGCTGTCGGTGACTGAAGGCGAAGACAAGCCGCTCAAATATCCGCATATGTTTGCCGCCGCCTCGCTGATGCTGCTCAACAAAATCGACCTGCTGCCGTATCTCCATTTTGACGTGGAAAAATGCCTCGCCAGCGCCAGGGCAGTGAACCCGGACATTGAGATTATCCAGCTCTCCGCTACCAGTGGAGAAGGCATGGATCAGTGGCTGGCCTGGCTGGAGGCGCAGCCATGTGCATAGGCGTACCGGGAAAGATCGGCGCCATCGACGGGCTACAGGCGAAGGTTGAGGTGTGCGGCATCCAGCGCGACGTCGATTTGACCCTCGTGGGCAGCGTAGATGAGTCCGGCTGCTCCCGCCTCGGTCAGTGGGTGCTGGTCCACGTCGGCTTCGCCATGAGCGTGATCGACGAGGCTGAGGCCCGTGACACCCTGGCGGCGCTGCAAAACATGTTTGACGTCGAGCCGGACGTCGGCGCGCTGCTGTATGGGGAGAGTGCCTGATGCGCTTCGTTGATGAGTACCGCGCTCCGGAGGCGGTGATGCAGCTGCTGGCGCGCTTACGCGAGCGCGCCCGTCGTCTCGACTACACCCCGACGCGCCCGCTGCGGATTATGGAGGTGTGCGGGGGCCATACGCACGCCATCTTTAAGTTCGGCCTCGACCAGCTGCTGCCGGAGAATATCGAATTTATCCACGGTCCCGGCTGCCCGGTCTGCGTTCTGCCGATGGGGCGCATCGACGCCTGCATCGAGATTGCCAGCCGCCCGGAGGTGATCTTCTGCACCTTTGGCGACGCCATTCGCGTACCGGGGAAAAATGGCTCGCTGCTGGCGGCAAAATCACGCGGGGCCGACGTGCGCATGGTCTACTCACCGATGGATGCACTTACGCTTGCCGAGGCCCATCCCGATCGCAAGGTGGTCTTTTTTGGGCTGGGGTTTGAGACCACCATGCCCGCCACCGCCGTAACCCTGGAGCAGGCCCGCGCCCGCAACCTCACTAATTTCTTCTTCTTTTGCCAGCATATTACCCTTAGCCCCACCCTGCGCAGCCTGCTGGAGCAGCCGGATAACAGCATCGATGCCTTTCTGGCCCCCGGCCACGTCAGTATGGTGACCGGCACGGCGACCTACAGCTTTATTGCCGATGAGTTTCAGCGTCCGTTAGTGGTGGCTGGTTTCGAACCACTTGATCTACTGCAAGGCGTGATGATGCTGGTTGAGCAGAAAATAGCAGCCTGTAGCAGGGTCGAGAACCAATACCGGCGGGTGGTGCCCGACAACGGCAATCCGCTGGCGCAGCAGGCTATCGCCAGGGTATTCACCGTTGAGGGCGACAGCGAGTGGCGCGGGCTGGGCGTGATTGCCCACTCCGGGGTGCGGCTCAGCGACGCGTTCCGGCGTTTCGATGCCGAAGCACACTTTCAGCTCCGCCCGCAGCAGACCTGGGACGATCCGCGCGCCCGCTGCGGCGAGGTGCTGACGGGGCGCTGTAAGCCGCACCAGTGCCCGCTGTTTGGTCAAACCTGCAACCCACAAACCGCCTTCGGCGCGCTGATGGTCTCTTCAGAGGGAGCCTGCGCCGCCTGGTATCACTATCGCGCCCAGGAGTGTGAAGTATGAGTACGGTGCAAATGGCCCACGGCAGCGGCGGCCAGGCGATGCAGCAGCTGATTAACGCCCTGTTCATGCAGGCCTTTGATAACCCCTGGCTGGCGGAACAGGAGGATCAGGCCCGTCTTGATATTACGCAGCTGGCGGCTGGCGGCGATCGGCTGGCCTTCTCCACCGATAGCTATGTGATCGATCCGCTCTTTTTTCCAGGGGGCGATATCGGCAAGCTGGCGGTGTGCGGCACCGCTAACGATGTGGCGGTCAGCGGCGCAATCCCACGCTATCTCTCCTGCGGCTTTATCCTTGAGGAGGGGCTACCGATGGCAACCCTGCAGGCGGTGGTCAACAGCATGGCAGCCACGGCGAAGGCGGCAGATATCGCCATCGTCACCGGCGACACTAAGGTGGTGCAGCGCGGGGCAGCGGATAAGCTGTTTATTAACACCGCGGGCATCGGCGCTATTCCCACCGGTCTGAACTGGCGCGCCCAGGCGCTGCAGCCGGGAGACGTCGTGCTGGTGAGCGGCACGCTGGGCTGCCACGGCGCGACCATTCTCAACCTGCGCGAGCAGCTCGGGCTGGACGGCGAGCTGGCGAGCGACTGCGCGGTGCTCACGCCGCTGATCCAGTCCCTGCGTGCTATTAACGGCATTAAGGCCCTGCGCGATGCCACGCGCGGCGGCGTCAATGCGGTGGTGCATGAGTTTGCCGCCAGCAGCGGCTGCGGCATTGAGCTTAACGAGGCCAGCCTGCCGGTGAAGCCCGCCGTGCGCGGCGTGTGCGAGCTGCTGGGCCTTGAAGCCCTCAACTTTGCCAACGAGGGCAAACTGGTGATTGTCGCTGAGCGTCAGGCCGCCGAGGCCGCGGTTGAACGGCTGCGCCTGCATCCGCTGGGCCGTGATGCGGCAATTATCGGCGAGGTGGTAGCCCGTAAAGGGGTCCGACTGAGTGGTCTATACGGCGTGAAACGCACCCTGGATCTCCCCCACGCTGAACCCCTGCCGCGAATCTGCTAGGGCATTTTGCAGGCAAGATAAAAACGATTAGGCTTTTGGCACCCCGTTCGGTGCCTTTCTGGATGAGTACAATGTCAAATACACCGATGGGCGATCTCGGACAGCAGGGGCTGTTCGATGTCACCCGGACTCTATTACAGCAGCCGGATCTTACCGCCCTGGCTCAGACCCTGACCGGGCTGGTCAGGGAGGCGGCGCTGGCGGATCGTGCCGGAATTATCCTCTGGCGCGCCGGGGATCGCCGGGCCTGCTACTACGCCTCCGGCCCCGAAGGCACACCCGTGGCGTATGAGGATGAAACCGCTCTGGCCCACGGCCCGGTGCGGCGCATTCTCTCTCGCCCGCAGGCCCTGCACTGTAGCTACCAGGATTTTAGCCAGGCCTGGCCGCAGCTTGCGGAGAGCCATCTCTACCGCGCCTTTGGCCACTATGGACTGCTGCCGCTGGCGGCGGAGGGGCAGATCTTCGGCGGCTGTGAGTTTATCCGCCATGATGACAAGCCCTGGAGCGCCCAGGAGATGGAGCGCCTGCACACCTTCACCCAGATCGTTGGCGTGGTGGTGGAGCAGATCCAGAGCCGGGTCGCCAGCGGTCCGGACTACGATCTGCTCTGCCGCGAGCGCGACAACTTTCGTATTCTGGTCGCCATTACCAACGCGGTACTCTCCCGCCTCGATATGGACGAGCTGGTGGGCGAGATTGCCAAAGAGATCCACCGCTATTTCGATATCGACGCCATCAGCATCGTGCTGCGCAGCCGCCGCAAGAGCAAGCTGAACATCTACTCTACCCACTATCTCAACGACCGTGCGCCCCTGCACGAGCAGAGCGAGGTCGACGAGGATGGCACGCTCTCCGAGCGGGTGTTTAAGAGTAAAGAGATGCTGCTGCTCAACCTGCACGAGCGCGACCGGCTGGCCCCCTACGAGCGGCGGCTGTTTGAGACCTGGGGCAATCAGATCCAGACCCTCTGCCTGCTGCCGCTGATGTCCGGCGACAATCTGCTGGGGGTTCTGAAGCTGGCCCAGTGCGAGGAGAAAGTCTTCACTACTGCTAATCTGCAGCTGCTGCGCCAGATTGCAGAGCGGGTGGCGATTGCGGTCGACAACGCCCTTGCCTACCAGGAGATCCAGCGCCTCAAGGAGCGGCTGGTGGATGAGAACCTCGCCCTGACCGAGCAGCTAAACAACGTCGAGAGCGAATTCGGCGAGATCATCGGGCGCAGCGAGGCGATGTTCAGCGTCCTCAAGCAGGTGGAGATGGTGGCTCAGAGCAACAGCACGGTGCTGATCCTTGGCGAAACCGGCACCGGCAAAGAGCTGATTGCCCGGGCGATCCACAACCTGAGCGGGCGCAACACACGGCGGATGGTCAAGATGAACTGCGCGGCGATGCCTGCTGGCCTGCTGGAGAGCGATCTCTTTGGTCACGAGCGGGGGGCCTTTACCGGGGCCAGCGCCCAGCGCATCGGCCGCTTTGAACTGGCGGATAAAAGCTCGCTCTTCCTGGACGAGGTAGGCGATATGCCGCTGGAGCTGCAGCCTAAGCTGCTGCGCGTGTTGCAGGAGCAGGAGTTTGAGCGCCTCGGCAGCAACAAGCTGATCCAGACCGATGTCCGCCTGATCGCCGCCACCAACCGGGATCTCAGGCAGATGGTGCAGGATCGCGAGTTCCGCAGCGATCTCTACTACCGGCTCAACGTCTTCCCAATCCATATTCCGCCCCTGCGCGAGCGTCCGGAGGATATCCCGCTGCTGGTGAAGGCTTTCACTTTCAAAATCGCCCGGCGGCTGGGACGTAATATCGACAGTATTCCTGCCGAGACGCTGCGTACCCTCTCCGGCATGGCGTGGCCGGGCAACGTCCGCGAGCTGGAGAATGTGATTGAGCGGGCGGTGCTGCTGACGCGCGGCAGCGTGTTGCAGCTGTCGCTGCCGGAGATTGCCGTTGCCGCTACTACGCCGGTGGCGGTAGCTCAGGACGGTGAGGAGGAGACGCAGCTGATCCTGCGGGTGCTGCGGGAGACCAACGGCGTCATCGCCGGGCCGAAAGGTGCCGCCCAGCGGCTGGGCCTGAAGCGCACCACCCTGCTCTCACGGATGAAACGATTAGGAATTGATAAAAATACGATTGGATAGTAGGTCGGGTAAGGCGAAGCCGCCACCCGGCACAACGGTTAACGCCGGGTGGCGCTGCGCTTACCCGGCCTACATTTCTCCGGCAGCGGCGGCACCGGGCGCTTATCGTCAATCAGATGGCGCACGGTGAGGATCGGGTGGTGCCACAGCATACGCGGCCCGGCCCAGCGCATAATCTGCTTCATCTCTTCCCGCTTCGCCGGCTGGTAGCAGTGTACCGGGCACTGCTTACAGGCCGGTTTTTCTTCACCAAATACGCACTTATCCAGACGTTTTTCCGCATAGGCAAAGAGCGCATCGTAATGCCCCTCTTCCGTGGAGGCAGCGGGCGCGCCGCGCTGATAGAGAGCAATCATTCTGCGGATAGTGAGTTTTTCACGGGCAATACGAGGGCCAGCCATAGAAGAGGCTCCAGGGTGGAAAAGAGGCATCTATATTACATCTTCTTTATTAGCCGCTCAAAGAGTTCAGATTGTTCTGCCCTGCAGAGTTAAAAACGTCGACTATACTCAGACTTCATCACAACAAAGGAGGATGTATGGTTAATAAAAGTGAAATTCGTGAACACGCTCAGGTTATTGCCAGCTGTGGTACCCACGTTGGCACCGTTGACCACCTCGAAGGCGAAGACAAAATCAAACTGGCAAAAAGTGATTCGGCTTCCGGCGGTGTGCATCACTATATCCCTCTAAGCTGGGTAGAAAAAGTTGACGGTAATAACGTGGTTCTTAACAAGAACTCGGAAGAGGTAAAATCTTCCTGGCAGACCGCGTAACTGCAGTTTCTGCGCCGTTCGGGTCCCTGGCCTGAGCGGCGCGCTCTATTTTGCCCCTCTTCTCTTCATCTCTGAAATAATCTCCCCTGGCAAACTTCTGTTTTTAAAAGATAAACAGTGACACTTTTTTGTGACGAAACTTTACAAATAAACGATAATTTGAGAAAAGTATTAGTCAGCCCGCGCATTACGCGGCATAGTGAAGAGCTAAAGCGCTGGGGTGAGGATAGAGAATGTTTTCTTTTGTCGCCAGACAGGCGATTTTTGACGAAAATTTGCAGACGTTTGGCTATGAGCTTCTGTTCCGGGACAGCATGGCTAACCGTTTTCCTAACGTCTCACCTGAACATGCCACTGCCCAGCTCATTGAAGAGCAATTTTTTGGCGCGCCTGGTGATAGCCAAAAAGAGTCCGGCACGGTATTTGTTAACTTTCCCTATGAACTGCTGCTCCAGGGGCTGGCGGAAACTCTGCCCAAAGACCGGGTGGTCATTGAGATCCTTGAAACCGCACAGCCGACCAGCGCTCTGCTGGCCACCATCAAGCGGCTGCATCAGCAGGGATTTCGCGTTGCGCTGGATGATTTTTCCCTCAGCAGCGACTGGGATGCCTTTATTCCCTGGATCAGTATTATCAAATTTGATATTCGGGAAAATAGCTGGCCGCAAATTCAGGACTACCTGCTGTGCCGCGAGGCGCTACTGAAAGATACCCTGCTGCTGGCGGAAAAGATCGAAACCTTCGACGAATATGAGCTATTCAAAAACGCCGGGTTTACCCTCTTCCAGGGCTATTTCTTTAGCAAGCCGGTGGTCTATAAAAGCAATAAGCTGGTGCAGAACCACATTGTCTCCCTGAACCTGATTCAGGAGGTCAATTCCGATGCGCCCAACCTGCAACGCATTGAAGATCTGCTCAAGCACGACGTCGCCCTCTCCTATAAGGTAATGCGCTATGCGCAAAATATTCTCTATAACACCCGGGGAATTAAGGGGACGCGTAGCCATTCGCTGAAGGATATTGTGGTTTATCTGGGCGCAAAAGAGCTGCGGCGCTTTGTACTGGTCACCTGCCTCAGCTCAATTCATAACGTTAAAACCAATGAAACCTACTATCAAAGCCTGATCCGCGCCAAATTCTGCGAACTGGCCGCCTCCCGCCTTCGCGGCAGGGTCTCGGCCAACGACGCGTTTATGGTGGGACTCTTCTCGCTGCTGGATGCCGTATTCGAGATCCCACTGGAGGAGCTGATCGGCCAGGTGGTGATCTCCCAGGATGTGCGCATGGCCCTGCAACAGCATCGGGGTCTGCTGCACCAGTTTGTTTGCCTGGTAGAGCTGTACGAGCAGCGGAAGTGGGAGGAAGCCAGCCAGCAGGCCTATCGGCTGGGACTGACCCGCGGGATGGTGGCTGAGATGATGTCCTCAGCCACCCAGTGGGCCGACGAGATGCCGGTTAACGCCCCGCTGAAGGCCAGCCCGCCGAAGAGCGCGCGCGTGCGCTAAGCCACGGCGCGCTCGGCGTTAACCACCGCCACGCACTGCCCGGCCCGCACCGACGAGCCAGGCTGCACCCGGACCTGGTCCACCACGCCATCGCAGGTAGCCCGCAGCGGGATCTCCATCTTCATCGACTCCAGGATCAGCATCACGTCCCCCTCCTTCACCCTGTCTCCAGGCTTGACCAGCACCTGCCAGAGATTACCGGCGATGGGGCTGTCGATACCACGCTGCCCCGCCTGGAGCGGCGCATCCTCACCCACCTCCGGCATAGCGTCGCTACTGTCAAAGTGGGCCTGGCCAGAGGCTACCCAGCGCTCTCTTTCAGCATTAAACGCCGCCTGCTGATGGTGGCGGAAGGCGTCGATGCTGGTCGCCTCTTCGGCCAGAAACTGCTGGTACTCCGCCAGCCGCAGCGTGCTCTGCTCAATGCGCAGCGGATAGCGCCCGAGCGGGAAGTCGCGGCGAATGGTCAGCAGCTCCTCGGCAGAGACCGGGTAGAAA
>JBCNNW010000133.1:0-8309 GCA_039594205.1 Pseudescherichia sp.
CAGGCCAGTAGCTCTTCACCGGTGGTGAACGCCGGTTTCACATGGGCAGGCATCATCTTTTGCAAACGCTTCATCATTTCGCCGACGTCTTTCATGATTAACCTCTGAAACCTGGGGGAACCTGGTTATCCGGCTCGGAGACCGCGTTGATATCGCGCTTAGCGCTGCCTGTCAGGCTACCGCGGCCGATCTGCACGCTGCGGGCCAGCTTCTGCTGCCACTGCATATGGTGAAACACCTTGCCTTCGGCCTGCCAGTAGGTGACAAACGAGGCCAGCTCTTCGTGGGTCACGGGCTGATTCAGGGCAATGCCCCATAGCGCGGCCAGGCGCTGAAAATCGGCATCCGGCTGCCAGCCAGCGTACATGGCGAATTTTCCCATCGGCACGCTGGGCGGCGTCTCGGTCGGCTCGCTAAAGAACTGCTGATCGAGGGCGATATCGCTGGCCGGACGCTGCAAGCGGGCTTCCAGTTCCAGCAGCTGCGCCAGACGCGCAGGCGTCAGGGCATAAAATGCCGGGGCGTTATCAGCAAAAACGGCCACCGTCCCCTCACGGGACTGGGTCAGGACGCGGGCGTGATCGTGCATAAACGCGTCGATACCGATGACATTAGTGGAGAGGATTCTGGAAGACATAGCGCTATCTCAAGCTAAAAACAGAGCGGAAAGATCCGCGGGTGATATTTGCTCATAGTAGCACAGAGAGGGGGTGCTTTTATAGGCCGGGCAAACAGCGGGGCCGCCCGGCCTTGCTCACTATCAGGCGATGATATTCAGCGTCACGTCAATGTTGTTGCGGGTGGCGTTGGAGTAAGGGCAGACGATATGCGCTGCGTCGACCAGCTTCTGCGCTTCAGCCGCGTCCATACCTGGCAGGTGGATGTTCAGCTTCGCTTCGATACCAAAACCGGTCGGCAGCGGCCCGATACCGACTTCACCTTCAACAAAGGCCTCTTTCGGCATGGCGATTTTGTCGCGGCCAGCAACGAATTTCATTGCGCCAAGGAAGCAGGCGGAGTAGCCCGCAGCAAACAGCTGCTCTGGGTTAGTGACGTTGCCGCCCATGCCGCCCATCTCTTTCGGTACGCCCAGCTGCACGTCCAGCACGCCATCAGAGGAGGTTGCACGGCCGTCACGGCCACCGGTTGCTTTGGCTTTTGCGGTGTAGACTACTTTTTCTAAAGACATGGCAGGTTCCTTATTTTCGCTATATGCACTATAGAATAGTGCGCTATTTATATGTTGCACATAAGGCCGTCAGGGACGGCGCTATGCGCGGTGAAGCTGATGGCGCAGCGTCTCCAGCTCGTGCTGAAGGGCAGCCAGTGAATCTGTATCGCAAGCGGCGGCGCAGCGTACCGACTCCGGGATCGAGAGCGCCTGCTGCTGCAAGGCCCGTCCCGATTCGGTCAGCGTGACGGCGACCTGACGTTCATCCTGACGTGAGCGCTGGCGAACAATCAGCCCGGCACTCGCCAGACGCTTCAGCAGCGGCGTCAGGGTCGCTGAGTCGAGAAACAGCTGTTCACCAATCTCCGACACGGTGATGTCGTCCCGCTCCCACAATACCAGCATGACCAAATACTGTGGGTAGGTGAGGCCTAGCGGCGCCAGCAGCTGCCGGTAGAGTTTATTCAGCGCCAGGTTTGCAGAGTAGAGCGCAAAGCAGAGCTGGTTATTCAGGGCCAGCGGCGCATCTGCCGGGGCCGTCGATTTCGATTTCATGAAAAGAATATAGATAGTGCGCGATTTAATTGCAAGTTATATTTTTGTGTCACGGCAAACCCATCACGGACAGACATAGCGCAGCACCACCTGCACCGCCATGGCGCGGTAGTGCGCCTGCTGGGCCTGACTGTCCGCTCCCTCTTCAAACAGCAGCGTAAAGGTGTAGCTGTTTGCCACGTAGTGGAAGCTGAAGCTGCTCATCAGACGGTGCACGTCGCGGGCATTCACGCTGCGGCTGAAAAGCTGCTTTTGCTGGCCACGCTGTAAGATATCTTCCAGCAGGATCAGCGCGCTGCGGTTTACCTTGCGCAGATACGCTGACTGCTGCATATAGCGCCCGCGCTGCATGTTCTCCATACAGATAATACGAATGAAATCGGGATGCGCGGCGTGATAGTCGAAGGTGCTCTCCACCAGCTCAACCATCGCCTCTACCGGCGGCAAACGCGTCAGGTTAAGGCGCGTTTCGCTGGTGCGGATCTCGGTATAGACATACTCGAGTACCTGCAGATAGAGGTTCTCTTTAGTCTTAAAGTGATACACGACCATCCGTTTGGTGGTGCCCGCTTTCTCGGCGATCTGCTCCATGCGCGCGCCGTTCAGACCATATTCGGCAAACAGCGCAATGGCACTGGTGAAAATTTTGTCCTTCAGGCTGGACTCGTCCAGTTTCTCCGGTAAATACACGCCGTCGTGCTTCACATCCGCCTCTTTTTGGCCGCAACAGGAACAGGGATTATTACCACGACGCAGGCAGAACACAAATCTCTAACGAGGGGCGCACAGCAACAGGCCCAACGTGGCGAAAAAGAAAACCTGTTTTTAGCACAACGTGCTACCGATCCGGCCCGGTGAGCGATCAATATTTAGCAAATAAATTGATTTAATCACCTTCCGATAGCTTATCTCGCATCCCCTCGCCATGCTGGACAATATTGCGGTCTTTATTAATTCATCATATTTATATATTTAAGAGTGCTTTTTCAATGGCGTGTTTTTTTGCTGTCCCCCCCATTATTTTTTCAACAAAGATATGCGATATTATGCCTGGAATAAAAGATTAATACCACAGTTGGCCACCGTAAGTCTGAAAAACGTAAGGGTAACAACCAGAGATAATGACAGGCTGTGTTAACAGCTATGATGTTGAGTAGCGCTTTTGTTCTGACATTTATTTATTCATGAACGTTATTGTGATGAATTAACACACTGAGTTCTCGAATGTAAGCGGAGGGGATATGCTGTCAGAAAAGTACAGGTGCGCAGTGGTAATAAGCAGAGCGCCCATAATACAGTTTGGCCTTGGCGCTATTATGGCGCAATCATTTGGTGAGTATGAAATTATTTACTGCGCAACACCGGAGGAGATAACGCTCTCTCTGCTACAGCATGCGAACGTTGTTATTGTCGATCTGACCAACGATCTCAGGCAAGCCCGCAGCGCCTGTAAAAAGTACTACTCCATGATGATGCAGTTTATTGATATACATTGGATTTTCATCGTTCCCTTACCGATTTACCCGCTGGCGGTAGAGATGCTGTTACGTTCAGAAAGTACGCTGCTCTCCAGCATGGAGCCCGTCGAGGGAATTATCAATGCGGTGCGTAGCGGCAACCGGCGTGCAGAAATGATAAGTCGAACGATTCTCGCAGAGAGTGGTTATGATAATGAAGACGATAATAATCCCGTAATATCTTTAACCTATTCAGAACGGCAGGTATTACGGCTTCTTGGTAAAGGATGGGGTATTAATCAAATTGCATCCATGCTTAAAAAAAGCAATAAGACGGTGAGTGCGCAGAAGAATAGTGCTATGCGACGTCTCTCTTTACGCAGTAATGCTGAGCTGTATGCCTGGATTAATAGCGGGCAAGGGGTGAGCTTGTTAAGTTTGAATAAGATGTATGGTGAGGATAAAAGATGGGAAAAAACGGATCGAGACGACACGTTGCCATTATTGAACGATGCGCCATGAGTGAGGTCGGGCTTCGGCATCTATTACCCGCAACGGGGAACTATCAGATCTGTTTCTTTAAAGATCGTGCTGAGTTTATGAGCGCGTTGGCCCGGACGCCATTTTTTTCATTAATTTACGCGCTCTCTGCCATCAGGGCAGAGCGGGTGGAGTGCCTTAGCATAATGTGTCATATGGCGTGTACCTGCCCCAGCCAGCAGCGCATTGTGCTGGCTGGCAACGATATGGAAGCCCGACTGATAAGCCGTTTTTCACCTGTTACGCTGCACGGTGTCATCAGTAAAACCGCCCCGCTGGAGCGGGTACGTCAGCAGTTACGAAGGCGGCTTAACAATAAAAAGCGGGTGAATGAGACTATCCTCAACCTCTGGTATTACAGCTATGAGCGGATACTTAACCAGACCGAGCGAGAGATCCTCTATTACACTGCTCTGGGTTATCCGATTACTCATATTGCCATGCGACTTGAGCGCAACTGCAAAAGCATTCGCGCGCATAAGTTTAGTCTGATGACCAAGCTGGGCGTGGATACTGATGCTGGATTATTCTACGCGGCAGATATTCTGGTACAGATGCAGCAGGCGTTCATAGCGACTCCTGCTCGCCGACAGCAGATACTGGCCTGATTGTGAGGTAAATCCTGGTTATTCACAGAGAGCCAGGGCGATTATCGATCCTCTTCACAATCACGGAAACCGGTTACAGTAACCGGTTGCACAGGAGAGATCGCAGACTGATACTCATTTTGCCATTTCATTTTTCGCCTGACCGGAGAGCCAAAATGTCTGCCAACCACGCTGCGTTTAACCTGATCTTCCGTTTTGTTGAAAATTATGTCAGTCCCATCGCCGGACGCATCTCTGCCCAACGTCATGTGATGGCTATTCGCGACGGATTTATCTCGGCAATGCCCTTTATGATTGTCGGCTCCTTTCTGCTCATTTTTGCCTACCCACCCTTTTCACCGGATACCACCTGGGGATTCGCCCGCGGCTGGCTCGATCTGGCGAAGCAGTATGAGGGGCGGATCCTTACTCCGTTCGATATGACCATGGGGATCATGTCGATCTACATCTGTGCCGCTATCGCCTATAACCTTGGCAAGCACTACGTGAAGTCGCACCAGCTCGATCCCTTTATGTGCGCCATGCTCTCGCTGATGGCATTTCTGCTGGTCGCCGCGCCAAAAACCGACAGCGCACTGCCGGTGCATAGCCTGGGCGGAACCGGGATCTTCACCGCTATCCTGGTCGCCATCTACTGCGTTGAGATGATGCGTTTTTTAAAGGCGCATAATATTGGCATCCGCCTGCCGGATCAGGTGCCGCCGATGATCAAAAACTCGTTCGATCTGCTGATCCCGGTGCTGGTGGTCGTACTCACCCTCTACCCGCTAAGCCTGTTTATCCAGTCAGAGTTCTCGGTGCTAATCCCGCAGGCCATTATGGCGCTGTTTAAGCCGCTGGTGGCCGCCGCTGACTCGCTGCCTGCGATTCTGCTGGCGGTGCTGATTGGTCATCTGCTGTGGTTTGCCGGCATTCACGGGGCAGCCATTGTCTCTGGCATGCTGCAGATGTTCTGGCTGACCAACCTGGGGATGAACCAGACCGCACTGGCGCAAGGCGCACCGCTGCCGCACATCTTTATGGAGGCATTCTGGACATTCTTTATTGTTGTGGGCGGGTCTGGAGCAACGATGGGACTGGTGATCTGCTATCTGCGTAGCCGATCCGTGCACCTGCGCTCGATCGGGCGGCTCAGCATTGTGCCCAGCTTCTTTAACATCAACGAGCCGGTGATCTTCGGCACCCCCATCGTTATGAACCCGGTCTTTTTTATTCCTTTCCTGCTCGCGCCGCTGATCAACTCGGTCATTGCCTGGGGCGCAATGAAAATGGATCTGATTGGCCGGGTGATTGCCGTGGTGCCCTGGACCGCACCGGCACCGATCGGCGCGGCCTGGGCGTTGGGCTGGGACTATCGGGCGGCGATCCTCGTCGTGCTGCTGGCGGTGGTCTCCGCTGTGATCTACTACCCGTTCTTTAAGGTCTACGAGAAACAGCTCCTGGAGCAGGAGGCGCAGGAGTCACAGCGTGCAGAGGGCGAGAGTCAGCAGGTCGCGTAATGCCTATTTAAGGGTACAGTCGCCGCACTGCTGGACATCCGGCAGGCGGTAGCGCTGACAGCAGGTACGGCGCACCAGCACGCCTTCACGCAGGACAACGGTGCGCCAGAGCGGGTTGTCCATACCGTTAGCCAGCATCTTGTCAAAAAAGCAGAGCTGGCGCAGGGCGCTAACGCGTGCATCGCCAAGCAGCGGCTTCATTTCGTTCAGATACCAGTTAATAAGGTAGCCGGTATTGCTCCAGATGAGCTTGCCGTTAATCTCACCAGTGGCTTCCAGCGCCTGGACTACCGGCAGCATCGCCGAGACGATCAGCTTCTCAATGCGTCCGCGGTCGTCCAGCAGGGTAGCGTGGCGATCGGCGTGCACGTCAGCCCAGAAACAGGCTGCGCGGCCCGTCTCGTGAAATTCAACGTGGAAATGTGCCGGGGAGATATCAAGCGCAGTATCGTGGGTCAGCAGGGCCAGCATTAACGGCGGGACCAGCAGACCGAAGTACCATTGCGCCCACAGCGAGATAAGTGGTTTCCCCTCGCGCGGCAGCTGCGGCTGATTGCGGTAGATATGATCCCCGTAGTCGGCCAGCAGCGTGCGCAGGGCGGCAGGGCGCTGCCACTGTGCCAGCGTCATAGCCTGATGCGGCGGTGATTCATCGAAACGGATAACTTCCAGCATGTGCGGACGCTGATTGGCGACTGTTTCGCGCACAGCATCGGCAAGCGTTGGCGCTGCGCTGTGCAGCGGTGCTCGCCAGATGAGATCGTTTGCCAGCATTTCAGAGCGTTGAGCCATGGGAAGTTAGACCGGAATCTAAATGATAATGATTGCCAATCCTAACCACCAGCAGACACAAGCGCAACATTTTTGTCGCGAAATGCCTGCTGTTTTTGTTCAAGCCATCTGCAATTCACCACTGACCAGAATATGGTTACGCCCTAAATGCTTCGCTTCATATAGCGCTTTGTCCGCTTTGCCCAGCGCGTCCTCAATGTCTTCATTAAGTAAAGGAGCGATACCGATACTTACCGTGACGTTGGTTGCTACGCTTTCGTTAAACATATGCGGGATCTTCAGGTCGAAAACCTGCTGGCGAATACGCTCGGCGGTTACGCGGGCGTGCTCCAGATCGACATCGCTCAGCAGGATCATAAACTCTTCACCACCGAAGCGGGCAACGATATCCCGGGAGCGCACCGCATCACGGATAGCGGCAGAGACCCTGATCAGCGCCTGATCCCCCATCATATGGCCGTAGTGGTCGTTGTAGGCTTTAAAGTGGTCAATATCCAGCAGCAGTACGAACTGCCTGCTGCCATCATGCGTTAGCAGGTTATCAATCTTATTTTGCAGGCCGCGGCGATTGTAGAGACCGGTCAGAGGATCGAGCATGCTTAAATCGTTCAGCGTCTTGCGCTCGTCCAGCAGCTTGTACATCAGATCCTGGGCAAAACTCTCGTTACGCCGCTGAATAACATGCTGGATGGTAATGCCCACTACCGGCAAGGCGAAGCAGTAGAGTACGCGCAGCCAGGCACCACCATCGGTCAACCACAGACAGGCCACGCTCACCGGCAGCGAATGCAGCATAAATGCGCTGATATTGTTAGAGAAAGCGATTGTGCCGATAAATAATACGCTCAGCAGCGCAATTAAAAGATAAGCCGCATCCGCGTGGCCAAGCGCTGAATATTTCACGGTAACATGCCATGCCCACAGGCAGCCAAATAACAGTGAAATGAGAGGAATATTAATTTTCTTTTCTGATTGCCACATGTGCCAGAGCAGCAGCGCAAGGCTGGCTGTAAACAGCAGCCCGAGCGGCAGCGTCGCGCTCATCACGCTGTTAAGCGGCAGCAGAAAGGAAAAGAGGGCCGAAACGGCATTAAGGAACAAGAAGAGTCGCAGGGATAATTGATATTTCTTGTTACAGAGGTTATGCCACGATTGTGCTGTCATGTGTAATGTCGTTATTAATCTGCAATATATAAAAAGTTATGGTTGGCAAAATGAGAAATAACGCGTGAATAAAGTTCGCGAAAATAGTAAGAAATTGTTATGTAATTTTTCCGAGGCGCACAATTTATCACCTTCATGAATGTCTGTCATTAACAGATGTCGAAAGTTCGCGCACCGGTAGAGCGCAGGCTGACAAATGAGAAAACATATCATATGATATTGGTTATCATTATCAGCGTGAGGGTGGAAGCATGGTGCAGCGCGTGCTGGAGAGTGGGTGGGGATTGGTATTAGCGAGCGTCGTTGCGCTCGGACTGGCGTGCGCCGATCTCTCTGTTGATGCCTGGTGCGCAGTGATTGTACCCGGCCTGCTGTTAACACCGGCCATGCTTTATCACAAGCGTTTGCGCCACTTTGTACTGCTGCCGTCGGGTATCGCTCTGGCTGGCGGGATGATGCTGATCATAATGAATTTGAAGCTGATATAAAGCGGGAAGGGTCGTACCGGGGAGAGCAAGATAAG
>JBCNNW010000134.1:0-7990 GCA_039594205.1 Pseudescherichia sp.
GCGCGGTGACCATCATCATGACGGTGATTGGCGCCATCCTCACGTCGCTGGTTATCGCCCGGGAGTGGGAGCGCGGCACCATGGAGGCGCTGCTCTCCACGGAGGTCACGCGTACGGAGCTGCTGCTCTGCAAGCTTATCCCCTACTATTTCCTCGGCATGCTGGCGATGCTGCTCTGCATGCTGGTGTCGGTCTTTATTCTGGGGGTGCCTTATCGCGGCTCGCTGATTGTGCTCTTTTTTATCACCTCGCTTTTCTTGTTGAGCACGCTGGGAATGGGGCTTCTCATCTCCACCATCACCCGGAACCAGTTTAACGCTGCCCAGGTGGCGCTGAATGCCGCTTTTTTACCCTCGATTATGTTGTCCGGGTTTATTTTCCAGATCGACAGTATGCCGGCGGTGATCCGCGCCGTGACCTATATCATTCCGGCGCGCTATTTCGTGAGTACGCTACAGAGCCTGTTCCTGGCAGGTAACATTCCGGCGGTGCTGGTGGTCAATCTGCTGTTTTTGATCGCCTCGGCGGTGATGTTTATCGGCCTCACCTGGATGAAAACGAAACGGCGACTGGATTAAGGAGCAGCCATGTTTCATCGTTTATGGACGTTAATTCGTAAAGAGCTACAGTCGCTGCTGCGTGAGCCGCAGACCCGCGCCATTCTGGTGCTACCGGTGCTCATTCAGGTGCTGTTATTCCCCTTCGCCGCCACCCTGGAGGTGACCAACGCCACTATTGCTATCTATAACGAAGACAATGGTAAACATTCGGTAGAGCTGACCCAGCGCTTTGCCCGCGCTAAAGCCTTTACTCACGTGCTGCTGCTGAAAAGCCCGCAGGAGATCCAGCCTACCATCGATACCCAAAAGGCGCTGTTGCTGGTGCGCTTCCCGGCCGATTTTTCGCGCAACCTGGACAGGCTGCAAACCGCCCCTATGCAGTTAATTCTGGATGGGCGGAACTCCAACAGTGCCCAGATTGCCGCGAACTATCTGCAGCAGGTGGTGAAGGAGTATCAGCAAGAGCTGATGGCGGACAAACCCAAACCGAACAACAGCGAACTGGTGGTGCGCAACTGGTATAACCCTAACCTCGACTACAAGTGGTTTGTGGTGCCGTCGCTTATCGCCATGATCACCACCATTGGGGTGATGATCGTCACTTCGCTCTCCGTGGCCCGCGAACGGGAACAGGGCACCCTCGACCAGCTGCTGGTCTCGCCGCTGGCCACCTGGCAAATCTTTGTTGGTAAAGCGGTACCGGCGCTGATTGTCGCGACGTTCCAGGCGACCATCGTGCTGGGGATCGGTATCTGGGCCTATCACATCCCCTTCGCGGGGTCGCTGGCGCTGTTTTACTTCACGATGGTCATCTATGGTCTGTCGCTGGTGGGATTCGGGCTGTTGATCTCGGCGCTTTGCTCTACGCAGCAGCAGGCCTTTATCGGGGTGTTTGTCTTTATGATGCCCGCCATTTTGCTGTCGGGGTATGTTTCGCCGGTCGAGAACATGCCGGTATGGCTACAGAATCTGACGTGGGTAAACCCTATTCGTCACTTTACCGATATTACCAAGCAGATCTACCTGAAGGACGCGAGTCTGGATATTGTCTGGGGAAGTTTGTGGCCGCTACTGGTGATAGCGGCCACGACGGGCTCAGTGGCCTACGCGATGTTTAGACGCAATATCGCGTAACTTTTTCTCCCGGGTCAGCAGTGACACCACTGCCGGCCCGGCGAGGATGGCCAGGCCTGCCAGAGCCAGTAATATATTGTTCTGCAGCACGCGTGACAGCAGCCACAGCACAATCATGGCCGCGCCGAAATACCAGGTGGTGGTCAGCTCTTCAAGTACATCTGCCACTTCACGCCAGCGTTGCTCATGGTGACGCTGTAAAAAGAGCATCAGCAGGACGGTCACCCCGTACAGCACGCATAAACCTAACCCAACGCGCACCAGCGCTCCGCTGGTCCACGCCAGCACCAGCACAGCGACAACCGCTAAATGCAACATAATCTGCCAGCAACTCAGGCCGGTTGCGACGCGAATGCGTTGTTGCCACTTCATGGCTTCTCTCCTGGAGGATTTTTCTCTGCTTCTTCAGACTACCGCACTTTACGGAAAATTCCGTAACCCAGCATCTTTTTGTGACGACGACTACACTTTATTTTCATCAGGATAGTAACGCCGGAGGGAGCTTATGAGCCAACAAAGCCGCCATTTTTCGCTAAAAGTGTTGACGATCAACATCCATAAAGGCTTTACGGCATTTAACCGCCGCTTTATTTTGCCGGAGCTACGCGACGCGGTTCGCACCGTCAGCGCGGATATCGTCTGCCTGCAGGAGGTGATGGGGGCGCACGAAGTGCATCCGCTGCACGTGGAGAACTGGCCCGATACCAGCCACTATGAGTTTCTTGCCGATACCATGTGGAGCGACTATGCCTACGGGCGCAACGCGGTCTACCCCGAAGGGCACCATGGCAATGCGGTGCTTTCACGCTATCCTATTGAACATTACGAAAACCATGACGTTTCGGTGGGCGAGAGCGAAAAGCGTGGGCTGCTCTATTGCCGTATCGCCCTGCCGGAATTCGACGCCCCCCTGCACGTGGCCTCTGTCCATCTGGGGCTACGAGAGGCGCACCGCCGGGCGCAGCTGGATATGATGTCCACCTGGGTCAATGGCCTGCCGGAGGGCGATCCGGTGGTGGTGGCCGGGGATTTTAATGACTGGCGCCAGCGGGCTAACCATCCGTTGAAAGCCCGGGCGGGATTAGATGAGATTTTTACCCGCGCCCACGGTCGACCGGCACGGACTTTTCCCGTTAGCTTTCCGCTGCTGCGTCTCGACCGTATTTATGTGAAAAATGCCCATGCCAGCGCCCCTACCGCGCTGGCGCTGAGAAACTGGCGTCACCTGTCCGACCATGCCCCTTTGAGTGCGGAGATCCACTTATGAAATGCTCATGGCAAGAGGGTAACCGGATACGGCTTCTGGAAAACGGAGATAACTTTTATCCCGCCGTTTTTGCCGCCATTGGCAAAGCGGAACGCAGAGTTATTCTCGAAACCTTTATCTGGTTTGAAGATGGCGTAGGTCGCCAGCTGCATGCTGCAGTGCTCGGTGCGGCTCAGCGCGGTGTACAGATTGAAGTCCTGCTGGACGGCTACGGCTCACCCGATTTAAGCGATGATTTTGTCGGTGAGCTGACCGCGGCCGGCGTGGTGTTCCGATATTACGATCCACGCCCTCCCCTGCTGGGCATGCGTACCAACGTCTTTCGCCGTATGCACCGCAAAATTGTGGTCATTGATGACCGCATCGCCTTTGTCGGCGGCATTAACTACTCCGATGAACATATGTCGGACTACGGCCCGGAAGCCAAGCAGGATTACGCGATAGAGGTGGAAGGCCCAGTGGTGCAGGACATCCTACAGTTTGAGCTGGAGAACCTGCCCGGCAACGCCGCCGCCCGCCGGTGGTGGAAGCGCCGCCACCGCCCGGAAGAGAACACCAAACCCGGTGAGGCTCAGGCGCTGTTCGTCTGGCGTGACAACGAAGAACACCGGGATGATATTGAGCGCCACTATCTGAAGATGCTGGCTAACGCCCGTCGGGAAGTGATCATTGCCAATGCCTATTTCTTCCCGGGCTATCGGCTGCTGCACGCTATGCGTAACGCAGCACGGCGTGGGGTTCGGGTGAAGCTTATCGTTCAGGGCGAGCCTGATATGCCGATTGTCACCGTAGGCGCGCGTCTGCTGTATCACTATCTGGTGAAAGGCGGCGTACAGATCTACGAATACCGCCGCCGTCCACTGCATGGCAAAGTGGCGGTGATGGACGATCACTGGGCGACCGTGGGCTCCAGTAATCTCGACCCCCTTAGCCTCTCGCTGAATCTCGAGGCTAACCTGATTATTCACGATCGCGAGTTTAACCATACGTTGCGCGAAAACCTGAACACCATTATTGAAAAGGATTGCGTGCGCGTGGATGAGTCGATGGTACCGAAACGCACCTGGTGGAACCTGACAAAAAGCGTGGTGGTGTTCCACTTCCTGCGCCATTTCCCGGCGCTGGTTGGCTGGCTGCCCGCCCATACGCCCAAGCTGGCGCAGGTTGACCCGCCAGTGCAGCCCGAGATGGAGACGCAGGATCGTGTCGAAGCTGAAAATACGGGGGCGAAACCCTGATGAGTAAAAAACATTCCCGCTGGCGGGTGGCCAAAAAAATTCTCACCGGGCTCTTTTTCATCGCCGTAGCGGTGCTGCTGGTGATTTACGCGCAGAAAGTGGACTGGGAGGACGTGGGGAAAGTTATCCGCGACTATAACCCGTGGATCCTGGCGAGCGCTTTTGGTCTTGTGATAGTGAGCTACCTGATTTATGGCTGCTATGACTTACTGGGGCGGGCCTATTGTGGTCACAAACTGGCAAAGCGGCAGGTGATGCTGGTGTCGTTTATCTGCTATGCCTTTAACCTGACCCTGAGCACCTGGGTGGGCGGCATCGGTATGCGCTATCGCCTCTATTCCCGTCTCGGCCTGCCCGGCAGCACCATCACCCGCATCTTTTCGCTGAGTATCACCACCAACTGGCTGGGCTATATCCTGCTGGGGGGGGTGATCTTTACCGCAGGCGTGGTGCAACTGCCCGACCACTGGTATATCGACCAGGGTACGCTGCGGATTATTGGCATTGTGCTGCTGGCGATGATTGCGTTCTATCTCTGGGCCTGCGCCTTTGCTAAACGCCGTCATATGACTATTAAGGGCCAGAAGCTGGTGCTGCCGTCGTGGAAGTTTGCGCTGGCGCAGATGGCCATCTCGGCGGCAAACTGGATGGCGATGGGAGTCATCATCTGGATGCTGATCGGCGAAGATGTGAATTACTTCTTCGTGCTCGGCGTTCTGCTGGTGAGCAGCATCGCCGGGGTCATCGTCCATATTCCTGCCGGGATCGGGGTGCTCGAGGCCGTATTTATTGCCCTGCTGGCCGGGGAACATGTTTCGCACGGCAAGATAATTGCCGCCCTGCTGGCGTACCGCGTGCTCTATTACTTCCTGCCGCTGGCGCTGGCGACGGTGGGGTATCTGATTCTGGAAGGTCGGGCGAAGAAGCTGCGGGCGAAAAACGAAGAGGCGATGCAGAAACAGTGATAATGGCCCGGCGAAGGGTTCGCCGGGCCTGAGCGTTAACGGCGGTTGCCGAAAATACGCAGCAGCATCAGGAACAGGTTGATGAAGTCCAGATAGAGGGTCAACGCCCCCAGAATGGCGTATTTACGCAGGTTGCTACTGTCACGCACATCCATCTGCTCGCCGATGTTTTTCAGCTTCTGAGTGTCGTAAGCCGTCAGCCCGACAAAGACAATCACCCCGATATAGGTCACCGCCCACATCAACGCCTCGCTCTTCAGCCAGAAGTTCACCAGCGAAGCCAGCACGATACCAATCAGCGCCATAAACAGCATATTGCCGAAGCCACTCAGGTCACGTTTGGTGGTGTAGCCATACAGACTCATGGCACCAAACATCCCACCGGCCACCACAAAGGTGCTGGCGATAGATGAGTAGGTATAGACGAGGAAGATGCTGGAGAGCGTGAGTCCCGTCAGCGCCGAATAGAGCATAAATAGCGTTGTTGCCATCCCGGCGCTGAGCTTATGCACCAGGCCTGAGAGCACAAATACCAGCCCCAGCTGCGCAATGATCAGCCCAAAGAAGGTGACTTTGCTTGAGAAGATAAACATCATCAACTCAGGCGTATTCGCCGCATACCAGGCGATAAACGCGGTCAGCAGCAGCCCGACCGTCATCCAGCCGTACACCTGCGCCATATAGGTCTGCAGCCCGCTGCGGGTCTGCTGAACTATCGAATCGGAACGCGGAAATCGATCCATGACTCACTCCTGTTAAGAAAACATACTCATAAGCCTAACACATCCCGGCAATCCGGCTACCAGCGATGGGCTGCGGCTTTATCGCTGTCGCGGGACTCGACCCAGCGCTCACCTTCCGGCGTGGCTTCGCGTTTCCAGAAGGGGGCGCGCGTTTTCAAATAATCCATAATAAACTCGCCCGCGTCGAAGGCGCTGCCGCGATGAACGCTGGTGACGCCGACAAAGACAATCTCTTCGCCCGGCCACATCTCACCAATGCGATGGATGACAGTGACGCGCCCTAATGCCCAGCGTTCGCGCGCACCGGCAACGATTTCCTTCAGCGCTTTCTCGGTCATCCCCGGGTAGTGTTCCAGCGTGAGCGCTTTAACGCTGTCGCCCAGGTTGTGGTTACGCACTTTACCGGTAAAGGTCACCACCGCGCCGTCTTCGTCGCGCTCGGCCAGCCAGCGGTACTCTTCACCCACGTTAAAGGGCGCGGTCTGCACGCGGATGCAGGTTTCACTCATGTTAGCCTCCGGTGACCGGCGGGAAGAAGGCGACTTCGTCACCGGCACGGACGGGATGGTTAAACTCAACGAGGGTCTGGTTGACCGCCGCCAGCAGTTTGCCGGGCTCCAGCGCCAGCGCCCAACGGTCACCCTGCCCCGCCAGGTGCGCACGCAGCGCTTCAACATCGTCGAAGGTGGCATCCAGCGTCAGGATGTCGGTATTGACCAGCTCGCGCACCTGCGCAAAAAACAGAATTTTAATCATTGCTTTCCACCCTGAAATCCCCCGATTTACCGCCGCTCTTCGCTAACAGGCGCACCGGGCCAATTACCATATCTTTCTGGACCGCTTTGCACATGTCATAGATGGTCAGCGCCGCAACCGAGGCAGCGGTGAGGGCTTCCATCTCAACGCCGGTTTTACCCGTCAGACGGCACAGCGACTCAATACGCACCCGGCTCTGTTCCGGCTGGGCCTGCAGATTCACTTCGACTTTGCTTAACATCAGCGGATGACAAAGCGGAATCAACTCCCAGGTACGTTTAGCGGCCTGAATGCCTGCGATACGCGCCGTGGCAAAGACGTCGCCTTTGTGGTGGCTGCCATCAATAATCATCGCCAGAGTCTCTGGCAACATGGTGACGAAGGCTTCTGCGCGCGCTTCGCGTACGGTTTCCGCTTTGGCGGAGACATCCACCATATGGGCTTCGCCCGCGGCGTTAATATGGGTCAGTTGCGACATAGCTTACTTCTTAAGATGAGGATGGAAATTGCACGGGCGCGTACGGGCATCAAGCTGCGGAGCGATAATGTTCTCCCACGCGGTACGACAGGCTTTCGTGGAGCCCGGCATAGCAAAAATCAGGGTGTTATTGGCGATGCCAGCCACTGCGCGCGACTGCAGCGTGGAGGTGCCGATCTCTTCAAAGGAGAGCATACGGAACACCTCGCCAAAACCTTCGACTTCGCGATCGAAGAGCGGGAGCAGCGCTTCCGGTGCCTGATCCCCGGCCGTAAAACCGGTGCCACCGGTGATCAGTACCACCTGCACATTTTCGCTGGCGATCCACTGAGAGACCTGCGCACGTATGGCGTAGCGATTCTCTTTAACAATGGCCTTATCGACAACCTGATGGCCCGCATCATGCGCCGCCTCGCGCAGCCAGTGACCAGAGGTGTCATCCTCTTCGCCGCGGCGTTCAGAGACGGTAAGAATGGCTATCCGCGTCGGGATAAATTCGGCGTTAACCTGGCTCATGTTCTGCTTCCTTATGCGCTTAACCGCCAATATAAGAGAGGTTCTGGGTGATTCCGGTATTGCCCTGATGCAGGAAGTGGGTCTGTTTTTTGTGCGTCAATGCCTCGGAGATACGCGCTTCAAGCGCCTGCTGTTGTGCATCCTCGGCAAGCAAATCGCGCAGATCCACGCCGCCATCGCCAAACAGACAGAGGTGCAGTTTACCCACCGACGAAACGCGCAGGCGGTTACAACTGGCACAGAAATCTTTCTCATAAGGCATGATCAGCCCAATTTCGCCTTCGTAATCAGGATGGCAAAAGACTTGTGCCGGGCCGTCGCTGCGCTGACGAA
>JBCNNW010000135.1:0-7478 GCA_039594205.1 Pseudescherichia sp.
GCGTTGTGTTCCCTTGGGAACGAGGCGAATATTACGTACTGCCTCGCACGCCGTCAACGCTTTTTCATACGATTTGATGCGTTTGCTGCAAAAATCGCCCAGACGCTGTTTTTATCTACAAAACAACGCGTTTCAGGCCCGCCACAGGCAGGAACCGCCCTTTTTCTGCACCAGATCGAGGCGCGACTCATGGGCCATGACCTCTTCATCGCTGGCTAACACCACGCGTAGCGCATTTGCCCGGCGCACAACGCGCTGAATGGCGGCTTCGCCCTGCGCCTGCTGGTTTTCACCCTCGACGGAAAAGGCCATAGAGGTCTGTCCGCCGGTCATCATTAAGAAGACGTCGGCAAGGATTTGGGCATCGAGCAGTGCGCCGTGCAGCGTTCGCTTGCTGTTATCGATCTCATAGCGTGAGCAGAGCGCATCGAGGCTGTTACGTTTGCCGGGGAACATCTTCCTCGCCATTGCCAGGCTATCGGTCACCTTACAGAAGGTATCCGTTTTAGGAATGCCCCGGTTCAGCTTGCTGAACTCATAGTCCATAAAGCCAATATCAAACGATGCGTTGTGGATCACCAGCTCAGCGCCGCGAATATAGTCGATAAACTCATCGGCAACGTCGCTAAACAGCGGCTTATCCAGCAAAAACTCATCTGCAATCCCGTGCACGCCGAAGGCCTCCGGATCCACCAGCCGATCCGGCTTAAGGTAGACGTGGAAGTTATTGCCAGTCAGACGACGGTTGATTACCTCTACCGCGCCGATTTCAATAATCTTATGTCCTTCATAGTGGGCACCGATCTGGTTCATACCGGTGGTTTCCGTATCAAGGACGATCTGTCGTGTAATTGCAGTGCTCATAGCGGTCATTTATGTCAGACTTGTCGTTTTACGTCGATTTCAACTACAGGAAGTCTACCAGAGATGCTCAAACAGGTAGAAATTTTCACCGATGGATCTTGCTTAGGTAACCCAGGACCAGGCGGCTACGGCGCTATTTTACGCTATCGTCAGCATGAAAGAACCTTCAGCGAAGGGTATCGTCTTACAACCAATAACCGGATGGAGTTGATGGCGGCCATTGTTGCGCTTGAGGCGCTGAAAGAGCACTGTGAGGTGGTATTAAGCACCGATAGCCAGTATGTCCGCCAGGGGATCACTCAGTGGATCCATAACTGGAAAAAACGCGGCTGGAAAACGGCTGACAAAAAACCGGTAAAGAACGTGGATCTGTGGAAGCGACTGGATGCAGCACTTAGCCAGCACCAGATCCGCTGGGAGTGGGTTAAAGGCCATGCGGGGCATCCGGAAAACGAACGTTGCGACGAGCTGGCCCGCAGCGCAGCGATGAATCCCACCCAGGAAGATGTCGGTTACCAGCCAGAGAGCTGATCAAGGTTTACGGTACTGCCGCGTTACGCCAACCGCCTGCGGCACTCGCGCCTTCGACTTGCTCTGCTTCATCGGGTTGAGCGTCAGAGGAATAGTACGTTTGCGGGCAACGATAAGCTGCATGCACCCCAGCGCCGGCAGATGGGTACTCAGCACCTTTCCCCCCTGCCGGCTCCAGGGCAGCACCTGAAAACCGCTACGGTGCACCACCTCGAAATTGAGCAGCGATAGCCAGTCAAGCTGGCGCATCATAGTGAACATCCGGCTGCGGTAGACCGCAGAGTGGCGCTTAATGGGCAGCGCCTTGCGTAACCCGAGCAGACTGACGGGGTTAAACCCGCTCAGTATCAGCCAGCCATCATCAATCAGCACGCGATCGGCTTCATTCAACAAACGGTGCGGATCCTGACACCAGCTAAGCGTATGCGCGAGAAGGCAGGCGTCTACGGATTTATTTTCAAAGGGAAGATGCAGCGGATCGGCCCTGACCTGGGCAGGCTCCCCCTGTAAAGAGACGTTGACCTGATGCGAGATAGCGCAGCTTTCGGCATTGATTTCCGCGCTGAGATTGCCAATCTTAAGCAGGTGAAATCCGTAAATTTTTGCGAACCAGGGCTTAAGCTGCTGCTCCAGCGCCTCGCGGTAGTATTCGCCACGGGAAAACTCAGCCCAGTGGGCGGGTGCTGAGAACGTTCGAGGTGTCCTTGCCGGTTTCATCACAACCTTCCGCTACGCTTTGAGAGGTATTATATGAATCTTAACAGTATTCCCGCATTTCAGGATAACTACATCTGGGTGTTAAGCAATGACCTGGGTCACTGTGTGATTGTCGATCCGGGCGAAGCAGCTCCGGTACTTAAGGCGATCGAAGAAAATCAGTGGCAACCGCAGGCGATCCTGCTCACCCACCACCATCACGATCACGTTGGCGGCGTGAAAGAACTGCGCCAGCGGTTCCCGGACGTAGTGGTATATGGGCCGCAAGAGACACAAGATAAAGGGGCAACCCAATGCGTAGTCGAGGGTGATAAGCTCACTCTTTTGGACTACGAATTTTCTGTTTTTGCTACGCCGGGTCATACCCTGGGTCATGTCTCTTACTACACAATTCCTTACCTTTTTTGCGGCGACACGCTGTTTTCCGGCGGTTGCGGCAGGCTTTTCGAAGGAACAGCAGATCAGATGTATCAATCATTTCAGAAGATTAACGCACTCCCACCCGAAACGGTTATTTGTTGCGCGCATGAATATACATTAACAAATATGAAGTTTGCCCAGCATATTTTACCCGGCGATCCGGCTATTGAGGATTATCTTAATAAAGTGAAGCAGTTACGCACAAAAAGTCAAACAACGCTGCCTGTAACACTGGAAAATGAGCGTCGTATTAATGTTTTTCTCCGCACCGAAGATCCTGATTTAATTAGAGTTATAGATAAAGAAACAATGTTGCAACAGCCTAATACGCGTTTTGCATGGTTGAGGTCAAAGAAAGACGCTTTCTGAAATTTCATACTTGTCATCTGCAACCTTCGCCGTTATGATTGCTCGTCTTTTAAGCAACTATTGACTCACACACATGAAGGCACAAGCGATATTACTCGCCTCTGTCCTGCTCGTGGGTTGCCAGGCGTCTAATCACGACGGCAGCGTACAACAGCACGCACAGAGCCTTTCTGCAGCTAGTCAAGGGGAAGCAGGTAAGTTTACAAGTCAGGCGCGGTGGATGGACGATGGAACATCCCTCGCGCAGGATCAGGACTTGTGGGCTGCTATTGGCGACGAGCTGAAGATGGGAATTCCGGAAAACGACCGGATTCGCGAACAGAAACAGAAGTATTTAAGCAACAAGAGCTATCTCCACGATGTAACTTTACGGGCAGAGCCGTATATGTACTGGATAGCCGGGCAAGTTAAGAAACGCAACATGCCCATGGAACTGGTACTACTACCCATAGTGGAGAGCGCTTTTAACCCGCACGCAACGTCTGGTGCCAATGCCGCAGGCATTTGGCAGATCATTCCGAGCACGGGGCGCAACTACGGTTTGAAACAGACTCGCACTTACGATGCGCGTCGTGACGTTGTGGCATCTACTACTGCCGCACTCGACATGATGCAGCGTCTTAACCGCATGTTTGACGGCGACTGGCTGTTGACGGTTGCTGCCTATAACAGCGGCGAAGGGCGTGTCATGAAGGCAATGAAAGCGAATAAATCGCGGGGTAAACCCACCGATTTCTGGTCGCTCTCGCTGCCTCAGGAAACGAAAATTTACGTGCCAAAAATGCTGGCCTTGAGCGATATTCTCAAGAACAGCAAGCGCTACGGTGTCCGTCTGCCTACGCCTGACGACAGCCGTGCGCTGGCCCGTGTCCGGCTGAACAGCCCGGTTGGCATGAGCCAGCTGGCGGATATGGCTGGCATGCCGGTAAGCAAGCTGAAGACGTTTAACGCTGGCGTTAAAGGCTCGACGCTTGGCTCGGGTGGGCCGCAGTACGTAATGGTACCGCAGAAGCATGCCGACCAGCTGCGTGAATCCCTGGCCTCGGGTGAAATCGCTGCCGTACAGCCGACGCTGATGGCGGATAACACCCCGCTGACCAGCAGGCGCTATAAAGTACGTTCTGGCGATACGCTTTCCGGTATTGCTTCACGCCTCGGCGTGAGCGCTAAGGATCTCCAGCAATGGAATAGCCTGCGTGGATCGACCCTGAAGGTGGGCCAGAGCCTGACCGTGGGTGCAGGCAGCAGCGCACAGCGTCTCGCCAGCAACAGCGATAGCGTTAAGTATCGCGTACGTAAAGGTGACTCGCTCTCCAGTATTGCTAAAGATTACGGCGTAAATATTAAGGATGTAATGCGCTGGAATGACGGTACGGAGAACCTACAGCCCGGCGATCAGCTGACGCTGTTTGTAAAAGATAGCGCCACGCCAGACTCCTGATCAAACCGCTATACATAAAGAAAAGCACCGTTTCCCCCGGTGCTTTTTTTATTGCTGCTTGCCTTTTTTAGTGCTTTTTCGCCTCAATAAAGACCGTGTCGCTGGTAAAGGAGCCGTCGGCCTGCAGCTCAAAATAGGCTTTTACCGCCTGCGATGCGCTATCCTGATAGAGGCGAATCGCCCTGCTCAGTGCATCAGGCGTACGCATCCGCGCAATCCAGGAAGAGAACTCCAGTACCAGACGATCGGTGTGCAGATCCGCGGTCGTCAGCCCCGCCTCGTTAATCTGTGCCAGCCACTCACCGCTTGAGTAGTTACGAACGTGCGAAGTATCACGCAGAGCTTCAACTGTCTGCAACCAGATATCACGGACAGGCTCTCCCGGCGACATTACATCCATCAGGAATACCGTTCCGCCAGGTTTCAGAACACGCTTAACTTCGCGCAGCGCCTGGCCTAAATCCTGCCAGTGGTGTGCTGAATAACGGCTAATCACGATATCAAAGGTGCTATCGGCGAAGGGTAAGCGCTCTGCATAGCCCTGCTGGGTGCCGATAGAGGTCAAGCCTTTCTCTTTTGCCGCCGCAGCCACGACGCCCAGCATATCGCTGGAGAGATCGTACGCCGTTACCCGCTCTACTACAGTCGCGGCGGTAAAGCTGGCATGCCCTCCACCGCAGCCGATATCCAGAACATGGGCCTGAGGGAAGCGTTGAAGACGATCGCGCAGCCGCTCTAAATCGCGCCCAGCCGCATGCACGGCGCTGGTCAAATAGGCGCTGGCCTGAGAGCCAAACTGCTCCTCGACGTTATCATGATGGGATTTCGTTGCCATTGTACTGTCCTTTTAGTTAAGTGAAAAAGAGGGCAGCACCCGTTCAGGCCTGCCCTACGGCAGACCTGACGCACCATTACTTATCAGGCTTGCCGGGACTGAATTCAACGAGTAGTGGGTTGTGATCGGAGGCGCGCGTGACCAGCACTGAGGCTTCATTCACGTTCAGACCACGATAAAAGATAAAATCGAGCGGACGACCAAAGGCCCGGCGGCGATTATCATCCGTAAAGCGTACCTGACGCAGAGACATCTCGCGGGAGAAGCGATAGAGCGCGTTCATGCGTGGACGGCTCCAGGCATTGAAATCGCCGGCCATGATCACCGGGCCATTATGCTGGGAAATCTGATCCCCAATCGGCAGCAGCTGCTTGCTATAGACATCCACCCCCAGGCTAAAGTTAACCGCGTGGACGTTAACGACCATCAGCAAGCGGCCGTCTGGCAGCGGATAGACCGTCACCAGGGCCGACTTTGCCAGCCGCAGGATTGGCTCACGTTCGCGCAGCGGGCAGCAGTAAACCGGATGGGCCGAGGCCAGCGTCATGACCCCAGAGGGGTGCTGGGGCAGCACAAAGGCTGGCACCTGATCCGCCGCCAGATAGTTGGTGGTCGCAAAGCGGATAAGCTCAGGCGTGGTTTGTGCCTCCTGCAGGAGTACGAGGTGGGCATCTTTACCAAAATTCTGCAGCACCGACTGCCACTCTGCGCGCTGCTGCTTGAAGATGTTCCACACCAGAACGCGGATGTTCTCTTCCTGGCTCAGCGGCGCACCTGGAGGCGATGCCTGGCCAATAGTCGCGAATGACCCGGGCGGCAGGATCCGCTCGGCGGGCTGTCCCGCGATATAGCGCATGGCATGGGTATGTTTTCGCACTTTGAGCTTCTTACCTCTGTAACCTGTTTACCCTGGATACCAGGGCCACTCTCTCTGTTATAGGGATTTTAGCGCACACTTTCAACGCTGCATGTAAAAACAGATGTTTTGCTAACAGAGTGACACCCAATACAGGCGCATGGTTAAATAACAAAAATCGATAAAATGCAGATAAAATTTTGCTACAGGTGCAAAAATGAAGGCAACATCAGAAGAGCTGGCTATATTTGTCGCCGTGGTGGAGAGCGGAAGCTTTAGCCGTGCCGCTGAGCAGCTAGGGCAGGCCAATTCGGCCGTCAGCCGGGCGGTAAAAAAGCTGGAGACCAAGCTGGGCGTCAGCCTGCTGAATCGCACCACGCGCCAGCTGAGCCTTACTGAAGAGGGTGAACGCTACTTTCGTCGCGTGCAGCTTATTTTGCAAGAGATGGCGGCAGCAGAAAACGAAGTAATGGAGCATCAGCACACGCCACGCGGCCTGTTGCGCATAGATGCAGCCACACCGGTTGTACTGCATTTTCTCATGCCAATGATTAAGCCGTTTCGTGAGCGTTACCCAGAGGTAACCCTCTCGCTGGTCTCATCAGAGACCTTTATTAACCTGATCGAGCGTAAGGTTGACGTTGCAATACGCGTCGGCACGCTCACGGACTCCAGCCTGCGCGCTCGTCCGCTGTTTAAAAGCTCCCGCAGGATGATCGCTTCCCCAGCCTACCTGGCGAAACAGGGTACGCCGCAGAGCGTGGACGATCTTAAGCACCACACCTGCCTGGGCTTTACCGAGCCAGATTCGCTTAATGTCTGGCCCATCGCTTGTGAAGATGGTCAGCTGTATGAGATTACCAGCGGCATTTCGTCAAACAGTGGCGAAACGCTTAAGTATCTCTGTCTCTCGGGGAACGGTATTGCCTGTCTGTCTGACTATATGACGGATAAGGAGATTGCCAGCGGTGAGCTGGTTGAGGTGCTGGCGGATAAGCGCCTGCCGGTAGAGATGCCGTTCAGCGCGGTTTACTACAGCGACAGAGCGGTCAGCACGCGTATTCGTGCCTTCGTCGACTTTCTTAGCGAGTATGTGAAGCAGCGTCAGCGGCCGTGAAGCTGGCGTTTGCGCTGTAAATAGCAGGCAAAAAAAAACCGTATCTCGTGAGAGATACGGCTTCTTAAATAAGTGGCGGAACGGACGGGACTCGAACCCGCGACCCCCTGCGTGACAGGCAGGTATTCTAACCGACTGAACTACCGCTCCACCGAATTTTTCTACAACCACCGGTTTGATGCCCCGGTTTACTGCTTAATTTGATGCCTGGCAGTTTATGAATCACTTCGTGATTCACCCTTCGGGCCGTTGCTGCGCAACGTTCAAAAGCTTTCGCTTTTGTCCTACTCTCTGTCGAGTAGTGAACTGCCGCAAAGGTCAGTGCCAT
>JBCNNW010000136.1:0-7519 GCA_039594205.1 Pseudescherichia sp.
GTTTTCTGCTGCAAAGGCGCGCAGTTCGTCACGGCTCAGCAGGCAGTGGTTGACCGCCTCCATGTGCGACGCCACTACCGTCGCCGACGGCAGCATCTCAAGCGTGCGCAGCGCGTCCTGCTTACCCATGATGATGGCACCAATTCCGTCCACCGTCGCCAGGCCCATGTTCAGCACCACAACGTCAGGCGCATATTTTTCCAGACTCTCCGTGTATGGCGCTACCCAAATTGTATCCCCGGCCACGTACAGCCTCTTTTCACCCTCTACAGAAAAGACCAGGCCGCACGCGTCACCCAGCCGCTCGGCAACTTCAGGAATGGCGTATGCCTCGTCGCTACCGTGCTGACCGTCGGTTTTAACCACGTTAATACCCGCAATGACGTTGGTGTCAGCCAGCACGCTGACCGCAGTGAAGCCCTGCGAGCGCAGCAGCGCCGCGTCGCTCTCATTCTGCGTGTAAATGACCCGGTCTTTCGGGATCAGCTGCTGAGCCGCCTCGTCCCAGTGATCCTGATGCGTGTGCGTCACGATAATCACGTCCACATCGAGCAGCTCTTCCACGGAAACCGGCAGCGCGACCATAGGATTGCGCAGATGAGAACGGGCAGTACCGGGAAAACCGGGCCAGGCGTCCTTTTCAGAGAGCATCGGATCGATAAGGAAGCGGACGCCGCCATAGTTGAGCTTCAGCGTGGCATTACGTATTTGAGTCAGTTGCATTCTTTACTCCGTCAGAAGAACCGCAGCCGTGCGGTCTGTGTATTGAGCGGACAGTATAAAAAGGCTCCGTACCTTGCGTGAGTCGCGCCGGGGTCAATATTCGATGGAATAGGGTCAAAGATGGCTCTCCGGCTGATTCTACGTTTCCCTTCTTATGCTTTCTTTCGTACTGGCTGCAGCTTTTACAGCCGGCGCCAGCGCCAGCAGATGCCGTAAGACCTTGTGTTGTGTTCTACACATCCTTACGCTCAACGTCAATTTGACCCGAAACCATCGTATTTTGACTTTTCTGCCTCTCACGGAGCGCGCCGGACGCTCTTTATACTTTCCTGACTGTTAACACATGAGGAATGAAGAATGTCTTACGCAACTACTGATGACGGCATCGAGATTTACTTTGACGCAAAGGGCCAGGGCATGCCGGTTGTTTTTGTCGCCGGATACTTTGGCATCAGTGATATCTGGCAGGCGCAGACTGACGCCCTCTCTGAAAAATTTCAAACGGTCGCGTATGACAGCCGCGGCTACGGGCGCTCGGCCAAACCGCTGCAGCCGGAGGCTTACAGCATTCCTCGCCACGCTGAAGATTTAAAAGCCGTGATTGATGCCGCCGGCATCAAGGGCCCGGTCGTGCTCGTATCTCACTCCATCGGTTGCAACATCATTTCCACGTTCGCGGTGAAATATCCGCAGCAGGTTGCCGGACTGGTGTATACCGCCTGCTACGTGGACGGTAAGCAGATGCGTGACGCGGGTATGACGGTCGACATGGTCTGTGAGGCAGTATCTACACCTTCCGGCGCCGTGGCGTTTTATAAGCCGTTTGGCGTTACCGAAAGCGTTGGCGCAGAGGCTGCCAAATGGCCGGCGCACTCAATGCAGGCTAATGCCGCTGCGTTCCTGAATCACGAAATGGCCGATCAGTATGGTGCGATCACCGCGCCTGCGCTTATTCTGCAGGGCGAAAATGACGCGCCTAACCCGCTTCCGTTTGCAACGGCGCTGCAGCAGGTGCTGGGCGGCGGCGCGGAGCTGAAAATCCTGAAAGGCGTAAACCACTTCCCGCCGCTTGAAGCGCCAGAAACCGTCACGGCGTTCGTGGAAGAGCATGCCAGAAAGTGTTTTGCTGAATAACCCTTTATAACGTCAGGTTCACTGAACTGGCCACCCGACAAGGTGGCCTTTTTTATTTAAATATGGTGGCGTTTGCCGCTAAGCGCGTTCGGCCAACGTCCGCTTTTCGCTCATAGCGGACCTTCTAACCAGTGAGCTAGTCCGCTACGTGCCAGAGGCGGACGTTTCAAAACTGGGTACAGGTGTAGGAATCATAGTGTCCCTGCAAGTGTTAAGAGAGGGAGTTGGTCACTCCTGACCTCACGGCCAATCGTTTAGGGCGCTCTTGATAATTTGGCAGCGATGTCCCTGATGCTGAGTTTTGCTACCAGTCCTCTGGATATCTCCTCTCTTTCATCAAGCGAAAGCGCTAACCGGTGCCGCTTTCGCACGGGAGGACCGTAGCCACCTGTCTGGTGAATTGTGGACATGATAGAAGAATGAAATCTGTCGAACATTCTGGCGATATCATGCACAGAATCACCTTGCTAATCACCATAGCCGTGCTGGCAGCGCTTCTTGAGCTTGCGATCTCCAGGACAATCTACATGCACGGAATCGTAAAAAAAATAATGCTTTGTTTGCCATTACAGGTCATATGGTATTTAATTTCCTGAAGATATCACTGCATAGGGTCTTGAAATGGGGGCTATAAACCAAACGGATCTGAATGAGCCAGGGCATAAATACAATTTCAGAACGCCTCTGCCGCCAGGCGAATATTTCGCAATCACCCCCACCTATCGTCCTCCGCATAACGCTCAGCCCATAATTGACGAACAAACAGGTGTATGCATTGGCTACTCTGTAGCTCAGGCACCAGCAACAGAGTCAAGGCTGCATTAAGCGGCGGGGCGCTCAATATCTTGAAGGGACTCTTCAAGGCTGGTCTGTCAGTAAGGAACTTGCTTTTTACGCAGGCCACTGCAAGGCATATCGCCGATCCCGGAAGGTATATCCCCGTTCATATCCTTGAAAAAGCGGTAAGGTTCGGAAGGCGAGGCCCGGATCCACAAAAGATACCCGGCCAGTTCGAATACCTCATAGGAATGACCCGCCTTACTAAAAGAGTTGAAGGGAATGCGATCGTTTATAGACCTAAGAAGTATACCTTGCAGGTTATCATCAGAGAGAAGGACTGGACAGTAATGCACTATCACATAGAGGCGGTTCGATAATGTTTGAAATCAAAAACGAAAGTGTCTTATTCCGCTTCTCCTTTGTCGAGCGAATCGAAGTTCTGGAAGACCGCCGACAAGATCTAATTGTGTGCTGGCTAGAGATTGAGGAACCTTCCATAAAGCTGCAATGCGAGTGTGAGCTAACTCTTTTTGACCTGGAAAGGCTGCGGGACATGCTTTCGCAGTTCTATGAAAAAATTTCGAACAACACAGAAGCAGCTCCTGAATTATTCACGCCAAGAGTGCCGGTATTTACGTTTGAAATCCGTGAGGTGGAAGGCGGTGATATTATCGGCTTCAACTTTACTGCCAGTCCTCAAGAAGATGAAGGATGGACACTCAAAGGTGGCATAGTCATAGATCAGTCTTATTTCCCTGGCCTGATTCGTGGGGTTGAGTCCATACTGACTAATTAACGGACATCTCGATAAGTCGACTTAACATTGCTTGTAAAGCCTGGTTAGCAAAGGATATATCAATAAGATACCTAGAAAAGCATAGGCGATTACGTAAAAAGCATTACTCCTGACCATAATGGCCAGGCTTAAGAATTTCAGAACCATGCAATTATTGAGAGCTAAAGCAATGAAACAGAGCATTTTCCAAATATAATTATTCAAATTAAGTATGGGACTGCTGCTCTTAGCCGAGCTCTTTTATTTAAATGTCCGCAGTTCGCTCATAGCTGCCTTAGAGTCTACTTAAACAGTGCCACTTAGCGGTCATGATGACCTCTTTACGGCCGGGATCCATCCGTAACAATGCGGGCTGCCCGCAAGAAGAAGCTGGCTCAGGTCCGCAGTAGAGTGATTCTCAGTATCAATGCTTTGTGATGATTTATATTGCGCAAAAGAAATTTTCCTTGCGCAATATAGCATTCCGTAGCGTTTTATTTTTATAATGCTCTGCACTTTATCTAAAAAAAGAGTGCAACCATGATTGACGCTAACCTTCCTTTGACCGACATTCACCGTCACCTTGACGGCAACATCCGGGCGCAAACCATCCTTGACCTTGGCCGTGAGTTTTCCCTTACCCTGCCCGCCGACTCGCTTGAATCGCTGCGCCCGCACGTCCAGGTGACCGCTAACGAACCGGATCTGGTGAGCTTCCTGGCGAAGCTGGACTGGGGCGTCAAGGTACTGGCCTCGCTGGAAGCCTGCCGTCGCGTGGCGTTTGAGAATATGGAAGATGCCGCACGCAACGGGCTGCACTATGTTGAGCTGCGCTTCTCCCCCCGCTATATGGCAATGACCCATGGCCTGCCGGTCGCAGGCGTCGTTGAAGCGGTCATTGAGGGCGTGCGCCAGGGCAGCGAGGCCTTTAACGTCCAGGCTCGCCTGATCGGTATTCTGAGCCGTACTTTTGGCGAGGATGCCTGCGTTGAAGAGCTGGATGCCCTGCTGGCCCACCGCGATGCCATTACCGGGCTGGATCTGGCCGGTGACGAGCTGGGCTTTCCCGGCAGCCTGTTCCTGACCCACTTTAACCGTGGCCGCGACGCGGGCTGGCACATTACCGTTCACGCCGGTGAAGCCGCCGGGCCAGAGAGCATCTGGCAGGCGATCCGCGAGCTGGGCGCAGAGCGTATCGGCCACGGCGTTAAGGCCATTGAGGATCGGGCTCTGATGGATTTCCTCGCCGAGCAGCGCATCGGCATTGAGTCCTGCCTGACTTCTAACATACAGACCAGCACGGTTGCGTCGCTGGAGGCACACCCGCTGAAGACCTTCCTCGATCACGGCATTCTGGCCACCATCAACACTGACGATCCGGCGGTTCAGGGGGTAGATATCATTCACGAGTATCGCGTGGCGGCCCCACAGGCTGGCCTGAGCCAGGCGCAGATCCGCCAGGCACAAATTAACGGTCTTGAAGTGGCGTTCCTGAGCGCGGCAGAGAAACAGGCGTTAAAAGATAGCCTGCGCACCGCGTAAAATAGTGCCGTCCGGATGGGCGGCACATTGTTTACGTCGGGGAGCGTTACGCCAGGCAGAGCGTCGAGCGGTGCTTAGCCGATTCCATGCCTAGCTCAATTAGCTCCATAATCTGAATCGCCTGACTGGCGGGAACCGGGTTTTCACCCACGCCGTTCAGCGCATCGCGGATACCGGCATAGTAGGCTGGATAGTTCCCCGGTACCGTCAGCCAGCTCTCTTCCGCTACCTCTTCGCCCTGCACCCGGGATAACACGCCGTCGCGCATATCATAGCCCCAGTCCTCCTGCGGCAGACGCTCGCCGTTTTTCAGCCGCTCCTCCTGAGGATCAAGGCCATATTTGACGTAGCTGCCGCGAGTGCCGTGTACGATATAGCGGGCCGATTCTGCCGCCGCCAGCAGCGTACCGTGCAGCACCACCCGACGTTGGGGATAGCTCAGCACCGCATGGAAATAGTCAGTGGCCTGCGCACCCGGGCGCAGCTGTGCCAGATCGACAGTCAAACTCACCGGCAGGCCAAACAGATTTACAGCCTGGTCGAGGAGGTGCGGTCCCAGATCGTACCAGATGCCGCTTCCCGGGCCGGCCAGCTCGCGCCAGCGGTTACGCACCTGCGGACGAAAGCGGTCGAAATGTGACTCAAAGTAGGTGATCTCACCCAGCGCCCCATCGGCAAGCAGCGCTTTCACCGTCAGGAAATCACTGTCCCAGCGCCGGTTATGGAACACCGAGAGCACGCGACCCAGCGATTTGGCCAGCGCGTCCAGCTCACGGGCCTGTGACAGTGTCACGGTAAAGGGTTTATCCACCACGACATGCTTCCCCGCCTCCAGCGCGGCTTTCGCCAGCGGGAAGTGCGTATCGTTGGGTGTAGGGATAACAATCAGATCGAGACTGGGATCGTTGAAGAGATGCTTAGGCTCTGAAACTACCGGGACCGCAGGCCAGTCGGCCTTTACTTTAGCTTCATCACTGCTGGAGATGGCGGCTAACTCCATACCTGACGTACCGTCGATCAGCGGAGCGTGAAATGTCTTGCTGGCGTAGCCGTAGCCGATGAGTCCGACCCGAATTTTATCGTTCATTTGCTGCCTCTCGTCTGTGCGCGGGGATATTTCAATCCTCAACAAAGTTGTCACAATAATACGTATTTTATAACTTATCTAAAACATCCTGTAGCGCAGTTTAACGTTCCAATTGCGAATAGGCTGAAAATATGGTTTGTTACTTGCTGAGGCTTTTTTGCGCCGATACTATGCCATTTCTATATACAGGGAGAAATAGAAAAGTATGTCCGGGATAATGAATCGAATCATTGAATTAGCTGGCTGGGTTGTGCTGGGTGTGAGCGCCATACTGCTGGGGGTTGCCAGCCATATTGATAACTACCAGCCGCCGGAACCTGTCGCTACCGTACAGGCAAAATAGTGCTCATCCGCGTTATTTTTAAACGCCTGTTGTGACGGTCATTTGTCGCCACGTGCGGTAGGAAGTAGCGCGGGTAGCATTCACTGTATAATGCTTTATACTCTCGCCCTGCAAAAGTGAGTTAACCATGCCAGGGGAGAAGATGATATGACCGCAACGCCTGCTGAACGCATTGGAGGCTGGTTGTTGGCGCCCCTCGCCTGGCTGCTGGTCTCCTTATTGGGAACGCTGTTTGTGGTGGTACGCTTTACCACCGTGCTGCTGACGCCTGAGATTAATGCCGTGCTGAATGCGCAAAGCGCCGGGGATAAAACGCTGTGGTATGCCTCGTTTATCTTTGCTGTTGCCATGGGCGTTTACACCCTGTGGCTAACCGTGGCTTTCTTTAAGCGACGCCGGCTGGTGCCAAAGCACTATATTATCTGGCTGCTCATCACCATCGTGCTGGCGCTGAAAGCCTTTGCGTTCTCACCGGTCTCCGACACTCTGGCGCTGCGCCAGCTGCTGTTTCCTTTACTGGCTGGCGCCCTGATCGTCCCCTATTTCAAACGATCGCAACGGGTAAAGAAGACCTTCGTAAACCCGTAATTAACCCTATACGTTGTACTGTTGTCGCCCGGATCAATTTATCCGATAATAGGCGGCTACTCTTCTTCAGGCTGAATAATGACTGATTATCTGTTGCTGTTTGTCGGAACCGTACTGGTTAATAACTTTGTATTGGTTAAGTTCCTCGGTCTCTGCCCGTTTATGGGGGTGTCCAAAAAGCTGGAGACCGCCATGGGGATGGGGCTGGCGACCACCTTTGTCATGACCCTGGCCTCTATTTGCGCGTGGCTGATCGATACGTGGATCCTGATTCCGCTGGATCTCATCTACTTGCGTACCCTGGCCTTTATTCTGGTCATCGCCGTGGTGGTGCAGTTCACCGAAATGGTGGTACGTAAAACCAGCCCGGCCCTCTATCGCCTGCTGGGGATCTTCCTGCCGCTCATTACCACCAACTGCGCGGTGCTGGGCGTGGCGCTGTTGAACATCAACCTCGGCCATAATTTTTTACAGTCGGCGCTATACGGTTTCTCCGCTGCCGTCGGCTTCTCGCTGGTGATGGTCCTGTTTGCTGTCATTCGCGAAG
>JBCNNW010000137.1:0-7362 GCA_039594205.1 Pseudescherichia sp.
ACGATCGTCAGAACCATGAAGATGAAGGCTTGCAGCGTAATGATCAGGATGTGGAAAATGGCCCACGGCACATTCAGGATCCACTGTGACCACCACGGCAACAGACCAGCAATCAGAATGAAAATCAACTCACCGGCATACATGTTGCCGAACAGTCGCAGACCGAGCGAAACCGGTTTAGACAGCAGGCTTACCCCTTCAAGGATTAAGTTGACAGGAATAAATGCCCAGTGGTTGAACGGCTGCAGCGTCAGCTCTTTCGCGAAGCCGCCAATGCCTTTCATTTTGATGCTGTAGAACAGAATGAGGATAAATACGCCCAGCGCCATCGACAGGGTGATGTTCACGTCCGCAGACGGAACCACGCGCAGTGCCGGCAGGCCGAAGATGTGCTCGCCGATGTATGGCAGCAGATCGATAGGCAGCAGATCCATCAGGTTCATCAGGAATACCCAGACGAAAATCGTCAGGGCCAGCGGCGCGATCACCTTGCTCTTGCCGTGGTACATGTCTTTCACGCTACCGTGGACAAAACCAATGACCAGCTCAATCGCCGTCTGGAATTTTCCTGGGACGCCGCTGGTTGCTTTTTTGGCAACGCTGCGGAACATCATCAGGAACAACAGGCCCAGAACCACCGAGAAGAACATGGAGTCGATGTTCAGCGTCCAGAATGTGGCCGGGGGGTTATGCGGATCCACCAGCGAGAAGGTACGCAGGTCAATCTGAAGGTTGTTCAGATGGTGACCAATGTACTCCTGCGGTGTTGAGATTTCTCCTGCAGACATGATGCCTCTTACCCTTTGTTGTTAATTACAGCGGGTGCCAGTATCTGTACAACCAGCACCGAAACCCACGTCACGATCAGCGGCAAAAACACCGCCTTCAAAACCGCCAACGCCACCACCAGCAACACGAAGGTTGCCAACACCTTGAACGCTTCACCGAAGGCGAAGGACCAGGCCATGCGGCCTTTAGCAGGTGTATGCGCCTGATGACGCCAGGCAAAAATCATAAACAACATATTTGGCAGTACCACTGCCAGTCCACCGCATAACGCGGAGACGCCCCAGAAGGGGTCTTTGAGGCTAAACAGTAATCCACTTACTATCACAGCCAGAAACTGAATGAACAGAAGCTTACGAGCAACGTTTCTACTCAAGAGCGACAAAGACATCACGTTTTTACTCCTGCTCACTTCGAGGTATGTCGCGTGTCGTATAAAACGTTCTTTATGGCTCAGAGTCAAGCATCAAAAAGCGAGCAAATTATACGGTGCGGCCTCGTGATTTCAAACAATAAGTAGCAAAAAGGTGAATAAATGTTTAAATAAATTTCCCGAGCGCTATTTTTTCACTTTCAGACAAACTGTGAGCGCTAGTGCAAAATTGCGCATTGCGCGCCAATGCTGATGTTAAAGCGTGCATTAGATCACAATTTGCACATTTGCGGTCAGGACATATTATTCATGATAAGAAATTCTATTGCTTCATCTTTTTGATATTTTTGATGAATCTTATCTACTCTTTTTAAAACAGCCCGATATACAATAAAAACGTTTCATTGACATTCTTAATAAATATTTAACATCTCTGTAAAATGGCTTTGGCTGATTTTTAGCAGCCTGATATTTTCCATGTTGACTATTTTCAAGGTTAAGCAAAATACAAGGTTAACGACTGGAAAAGTCACAGTAAATTTAAGGTTAATTTCCGAAAAACCTTCCGCTGCTTTGTTTCGATTTTTTTAACAGATTATCTACAGCGGAAAATTGCCATTTTTTGATAAAAATTAAAGCGTGTTTGCCTTAACGATCACTAAATGTCGTTCCCCTTCCAGCTGCGGAACACGAAGTTTTACCACCGACTCCACGCTGAATCCGGCTGGCAGGTGCGCAATTTCGTCATCAGGCAGCTGACCTTTCAGGGCATAGAAACGCCCCTCCCCTGCCGGCAGATGATGACACCAGCTGACCATGTCGTTTAGCGAGGCAAAGGCGCGACTGATCACGCCATCGAACGGTGGCTCGGCCGGGAACTCTTCCACCCGGCTCTGCACTGGCGCGATGTTATCAATCTTCAGCTCATGCTGTACCTGGCGCAGGAAGCGGATGCGCTTGCCAAGGCTGTCCAGCAGCGTGAAGTGCGCCTGGGGCAGAACGATGGCTAACGGCACGCCAGGCAGGCCAGGCCCTGTCCCTACGTCGATAAAGCGGGTTCCCGTCAGGTGAGGCGCAACCACTACGCTGTCCAGAATGTGGCGAATCAGCATCTCGTTCGGATCGCGTACTGAGGTGAGGTTGTACGCTTTGTTCCATTTGTGGAGCATATCGACATAGGCCACCAGCTGCTGTTTCTGGTGATCGGTGAGCGAAATGCCTGCGTCATTGAGCAGACGAGAGAGTTTGTTGAGCACGGTGATACCTGTCTTTGTTGATTTGCCCGGCGGCGCTCGCGCTTGCCAGGCCTACAAATGCTATGGGTTCGATAGGCCCGGTAAGCGCTTGCGCCACCGGGCGTTAGCCATGATAAATCAGGCGCTGCGGCGCAGCATACCCTGTTTTTTCAGCCAGACCAGCAGAATGGAGATGGCCGCAGGGGTAATGCCAGAGATACGCGACGCCTGGCCAATAGACGACGGTTTGTGATCGTTAAGCTTGGCGATCACCTCATTAGAGAGGCCGCTGACCTGACGGTAGTCCAGGGTCGCTGGCAGGATAGCGCTTTCGTTACGCAGCTGCTTTTCAATCTCATCCTGCTGGCGGGCGATGTAGCCTTCGTATTTGACCTGGATCTCCACCTGCTCTGCCGCCTGCGGATCGTCAAGGCCTGGCGCAAACGGTGTGAGGTTCACCATGCCGCTGTAGGTCATCTCCGGACGGCGCAGCAGATCTTCACCGTTGGCCTCGCGTGACAGCGGCGCGCTGAGGATGGCATTTACTTCGTCAACCTGCTCCGAGTGCGGATGCACCCAGATATCCTTCAGGCGCTGGCGCTCGCGCTCAATACGCTCCAGCTTCTCGTTGAAGCGCGCCCAGCGCTGGTCGTCAACCAGGCCCAGCTCGCGGCCTGCGGCAGTCAAACGCAGATCGGCATTATCTTCACGCAGCATCAGACGGTACTCTGCACGAGAGGTAAACATCCGGTACGGCTCTTTGGTACCCAGCGTACAGAGATCGTCTACCAGCACGCCAAGGTAAGCCTGATCGCGGCGCGGTGCCCAGCCCTCTTTCTCGGCAGAGAAGCGGGCGGCGTTGAGACCCGCCAGCAGCCCCTGTGCCGCAGCCTCTTCGTAGCCGGTGGTGCCGTTGATCTGTCCGGCAAAGAAGAGGCCCTGGATAAACTTGCTCTCCAGCGTCGGCTTCAGGTCACGCGGATCGAAGAAGTCATACTCAATGGCATAGCCCGGACGCACAATCTTCGCGTTCTCCATACCCTGCATGGAACGGACGATCTGCATCTGTACGTCGAACGGCAGGCTGGTAGAGATGCCGTTCGGATAAACTTCGTTGGAAGTCAGCCCTTCCGGCTCCAGGAAGATCTGATGCTGGTTGCGATCGGCAAAGCGCATCACCTTGTCTTCGATCGACGGGCAGTAGCGTGGCCCGATCCCTTCGATCACCCCGGCGTACATCGGGCTGCGATCGAGATTATTGCGGATCACGTCATGGGTTTTCTCGTTGGTGTAGGTGATATAGCACGGCACCTGACGCGGGTGCTGGTCAACGCTACCCATGAACGAGAAGACCGGCAGCGGGTTATCACCATGCTGCTGGGCGAGAACGCTGAAGTCGATGGTACGGGCGTCAATACGCGGCGGCGTGCCGGTTTTCAGACGGTTTACCCGCAGCGGCAGCTCACGCAGGCGGCGCGAAAGTGAAATAGACGGCGGATCGCCCGCCCGGCCACCGCTGTAGTTATCCAGCCCGATATGGATTTTGCCGTCGAGGAAGGTCCCCACGGTCAGCACCACCGACTTCGCCCGGAATTTGAGGCCCATCTGGGTTACTGCCCCGACAACACGATCGTTTTCGACGATCAGATCCTCGACCGCCTGCTGGAAGATCATCAGGTTCGGCTGGTTCTCCAGCGCGGTGCGGATTGCCTGGCGGTAGAGCACACGATCCGCCTGGGCACGAGTCGCCCGTACGGCGGGGCCTTTGCTCGCGTTTAGTATCCTAAACTGAATGCCCGCCTGGTCGATGGCGGTGCCCATCAGCCCGCCCAGCGCGTCCACTTCTTTTACCAGGTGTCCTTTCCCAATACCACCGATTGCCGGGTTGCAGGACATCTGCCCCAGCGTGTCGATATTGTGTGTCAGAAGGAGGGTCTGCTGACCCATACGTGCAGCGGCCATTGCAGCCTCGGTACCTGCATGACCCCCGCCAATGATGATGACGTCGAAAGGATCCTGATAAAACATGGTGATTTGCCTCGCGTAAAGCGGTTAGAAAGTGGATGTGGGTCCGGGCGGTGGATTCTACTCAACTTTAGCGCGTCGAGAAAGAGCCGGGATCCTGACTATTAAAAAGAAGATCTTTTTTATTTAAGATCTGTTTTATTATGATCTCTTATTAGGATCGCCCCTGGCTGTGGATAAGCCGGATCCTCTCATGAAGATCAAGATGTTATTGAGGATCGTTTGCTGTGAAAGATCGGTGATCCCACGCCGTATAAGCTGGGATCAAAAAGGCGGGTTATGCACAGGTGAAACTTTAAACAAACCTTATACCGTGGATAACTACCGGTTGATCAACGGTTTTAACCAGAGTTACCCACAGCTGATCGCACGATCTTTACACTTCTTTCAGTAAATTGATCCACGATCCCAGCCAAATCTCCGCCGGATCCTCCGGAATTTCATGTTCGAGGACGTTGATCCTTAGCGTTTCGCCGATCTGTTTTGCCTGACAGCCTTTCAATGACTCTTCCAGCTTCTCAATGGCACCACAGAAAGTATCGTACTCACGGCTACCGAGACCCACCGCACCAAAGCGAACCTGGGAGAGATCCGGCTGCTGCTCCTGCAGCTCTTCATATAAAGGCAGGATGTTATCCGGCAGATCGCCCGCGCCATGGGTAGAGGAGATCAGCAGCCATATGCCATCGGTAGGGAGATCCTCAAGCAGAGGACCATGCAGCGTGCTGGTAGAGAAACCTGCATCTTCCAGCTTCTCAGCCAGATGTTCTGCAACGTATTCCGCGCCGCCCAGCGTACTTCCACTGATGAGAGTAATGTCTGCCATGATGATCCGCTCCGATGAATAAGAGCGGTATTGTACGCTGTGAATGGGCTGGGATCTACCTGTGGAAAATGTGGTGATTGTTTTTGTCGCCTAAGGGCGGATGGTGCGCATGATCGGGTTCTGCAGGGAGATCAGCGTCTCGGTGGACTGGATCTCATCAATTGTTTGGATCTTGTTGATAAGTACCTGCTGGAGGGCATCGATCGAGCGGCACATCACCTTAATAAAGATGCTGTAGTGGCCAGTGGTGTAGTAGGCCTCAGTGACCTCCTCCAGGCTCTCGAGCTTCGCCAGCGCCGACGGATAGTCCTTGGCGCTCTTCAGAATGATGCCGATAAAGCAGCAGACGTCGTAGCCGAGCTGTTTCGGGCTGACGTCAATGCGCGCACCGGTGATGATGCCCGCCTGTTTCATCTTCTCTACCCGGACGTGGATGGTGCCAGGGCTGACGCCAAACTGCTTCGCCAGTTCGGCATAGGCGGTACGGGCATTGGCCATCAGCGCTTCCAGAATGCCCCGGTCGAGGTTGTCGATCTGGTAACTTTCCATAAATTTCAGCCACTATTTTAGTTGTTGAGTTGAGCTTAACGCTTCCAGCGACGCAGCAGGCGGCTGCGCATACCGGTGTCAAAGCGCCAGATATGATCGAAAATGCGCATGATCCCCGGCTTGCCGTGAGCGGACATCGCTACCGCGTGAAAGCGATGCTGATGCACCTGCTGTAGCGTTTTGATCTGATTGACCACCTCGTCAGGCAGGCGCTGGGCGATAAAGTCTGAGATCACCACCGCGTCGGCATCCGCCCACTCACCGCCCTGCATCCGCTCGATCACGGCGCGAAAGCAGCTGGCGAGATCGGTTCCACCGCGAAAACGCTGGCTCAGGAAGCGGATCGCCTCCTCTAAACCCTGCGATCCCGACAGCTCATAGCGTACCACCTCGCTGGAAAAGAGCATGATATAGCAGCGTCGGTTATCTGCCAGCGCGACACGCATCAGCGCCAGACAGAACGCCTTGGCACACTGCTCATTAAACCCTCCCATTGAACCAGAGGTATCGACGCAGATAATAAACGGCCCGCGGGGTTGCTCATCGACGCTCTGATGCACTACCGGGCGCTGGGTGATCTTCTCCCGCCAGGCTTCGCCGTGCAGGCGGTAGGTGAGAAGCTGCTTCTCTACCAGCCGCCGGTAGAACTCATACTCCAGCTCGGTAATGCCGAGGGTCGCAAGCTCGGGCGGCAGCAGGCGCAGAATATCATCGCTCTGCTGGAGGCCGTCTACCTGCTCCGGCACCGAGGCTGGCTCGCGCACCAGCGTCCGGAAAGTCTCCATCGGTGAGTCCTTTTTCGGTACCGACTTTGCTTCCCGGGAGCGACCGAGCTGCTCGGCCAGCTGTTTCAGCTCCGGCTGCTCGGCAAGAAAGTCGCCATAGCGGACGATAAGCTGATAGTCACCGCGTTTCAGCTGCCCGGCGCTCATATCCCATAGCCTTCCGGCGGCGTTTTCATTCTCAATCAACACCGATTCTAGCTGGCCGCTCAGCTTCATGCGCTCCTGAACCTCGCTTAAGAGCTGCTCGCGCTCCTCCTCCAGCAGCTGCTGGTTGAGCGTGGTCGCCTGCACCACCAGGCTTAACCGCCAGCGCTGTAAAAAGAGCGTATGCAGTGCGGGAGTAAGGGTGGGGTTATCGGCGATCAGCTGGCTGGCCTGCCCGGCATAGGGCGAGTGCACCTTCGCCAACAGGGTAAGGATCTGCGGAAGCTGCACAATAAACTGCGGCGTCGCCAACAGCTGGGTTTGCTGGTAGCAGAGAAACTCTTCGGTCAGCTCTGGCGGAACCGGCGTCTCCTTTAGTCGGCTTCTTAGCGCCTCTCGCCAGCGCGGGATGTCATCGGTAATGGCGCGCCTGAGCCGGGGAAACTTTTCAAAGAACACCGCCAGCTGCGGTGAGGCCAGCAGGGCGACGATCAGCTCCTCAATCAGTCCCTCTTCACCCACTGCCAGCATCACGTTCAGCGTGTCGAGGGTGATCATTGCCGGGCCTGTTTGATCTGCGCGCCAACGTCCTGCAGGCTGGCTTCAATGCGCCCTAACCAGTCGCTATGAATAAACAGG
>JBCNNW010000138.1:0-6945 GCA_039594205.1 Pseudescherichia sp.
GGCGGTTCTGGAGCATATTTATCGTTATACCGGACGCGGCGAGCTGGCAGGCGTCAGCGACACCCTGCGGGGTGAAATACAGTACGGCTACGACGCCGAAGGCCGCCTGCTGAAACATTATGAAGCCCGTCAGGGGCACAGCACCTCGCATTTTCGCTATGACGCTGCCGGTAACCTGCTGCCGGATGATGACCTGCCCGCTCTGCCGGTTACTGATAACCGCCTGCTGCACTGGCAGCACCGGATAATGGAATATGATACCTGGGGTAATCTTGTCAGCCGTCGCAGCGCCACGGGCGATCAGCATTATGTCTATGATGCGGAAAACCGGCTGATAAAGGCAGAAGGCACAGGACCGGAAGGCAGGTTTACAGCGCAGTATCACTATGACGCCCTGGGCAGACGGACCCGTAAAACCGTCACCACGCAGCGCGGCACGTCAGAGACCCGCTTCCTGTGGCAGGGCTGTCGCCTGTTGCAGGAGCAGCAAAAAGATCGCTGCCGGACCTATGTTTATGATCCGAACGAAGCCTACAGCCCGCTGGCGCGTATCGACCATCTCAGGGACGACAGCCAGGGCGATATCTGCTGGTTCAGCACCGACCTCAACGGTGCCCCGCTGGACGTCACAGATGAACAGGGCAACCTCTGCTGGAGCGGCCAGTACAGCAGCTTCGGTGAGGTGCGGTATCAGAGCGATGGCTTCTCACGGCTGTTGCAGAACAGAACCCTGGACCATCAGCCTCTGCGCTACGCCGGACAGTACGCCGACAGCGAAACGGGGCTGCACTATAATTTGTTCAGGTATTACGACCCGCAGGTGGGACGATTCACGGTACAAGACCCGATTGGGTTACTGGGTGGGCTGAATTTGTACTTATACGTTCCTAATCCGTTAACTTGGATAGATCCCTTAGGGTTAATGCCTTGGGCATGGGATCCTAATGGAATGGGACACCATTTAATTCCAAGAAACAAGGCTAATAGCATCGGTCTGACCGACCTTAGTACTATGAACAATACGCCAACATTTTTTCCTGATCCTTATAGTCCAGGAATGCATGAAGAACTGCATCGAGTTATTAAAGGTGACATAGGTAAAATTAAAGGCCCGTGGACAGGCACAGCGGATGATTTATTCATTGCCACTAGTCGTAATTTAGATTCTGCTTCTCATATTAGAGGTGATTTAAAAATCCCTGCAACGGGAGAGGTATTAGCCAGAAACATAACACCTATAGAGGCACATTCAAAATTGTTGCAATGGTTCAACAAAAAACAAATGGGTAAAATCTCGGGAGGTAAATGTGGTTAAGATAATAAGCATAAATGTTGATTTTAATGGGATAATTATATTCGACTATCCGGGGATACTGAACCCATTTTGCGGAAAAATCGAAGATGGAGAAAATATTCTTCAGGAATTTACCACCACAAACAAAGGGGATATTGTCCTTGATGAAGGTATTGCACTACCTATCATGGGCATTGATGATGGGGGATATTTTGTTCGTTTTTTTCTAAATGAACATCCTAGCGATGAAGACAGGCGCGTAATATTCAGTGATAAATATTTTTACCTGAATATAACAGGTGATTTATTCATTTCTGATATGTCAGTGTTTTGGGAATGGGAGAAATATACCGGATGGAATAATACCAACATCCCTAAGGGAATATATAAAGTCATCCTTGAAGGAGTTCATTTAGAAAAAGATGATGGTATTGTCTATTGCTATGATTTAATTTTAGAAAAAACAAGCCAGCTTGGTATAAGAGAAATTGAACCACGCTCAGACTCAAGACTTTATTAAATAAAAACCTAGAACTTGCCATTAGAAAGGAGTAGATGTTACAAAGTAATATTCTCTACTCTGAGCTCCTGCGCTACGCCGGACAGTACGCCGACAGCGAAACGGGGCTGCACTATAATCTGTTCAGGTATTACGACCCGCAGGTCGGACGGTTCACGGTGCAGGACCCGACTGGGCTGGCGGGTGGGCTGAACCTTTATCAGTATGCGCCGAATCCGCTGGGGTGGATTGATCCGTGGGGATGGAGTTTCCTTGAAATTATCGGTGATGCTGCCGACACTACAGGAAAAAAATACCAAGAGGCGGAAATTTACAAAGTATCTGGCAAAGTTAAAATTGAACAAGTAACCTTTAGAAACGGCGATTATTTTTATTTAGACAATTTACACAAAGATCATTATGAAACCTTTTCATCATTAAATAGATCCAAAGGTGTCCAGTGTGCTCGCCGTTGCTGGACCCGCTGAAGGTCGTCGCCCTGCCCCATCCTGGCTTAGCAGCGCACGAGACGCGCTACAACATGGTCGCCTGTAACGTCGATCCAGGCCCTGAATGCTAAAGTCGAGAAGAACTACGCGAACCCGCAGATAGCGAGGCATCGCAGACAACAAAAAACCCGCCGAGGCGGGTTTTTTTAACATCGAGCTTTAAACGTTAAGCTTACAGGCTTACAACGTTACCAGCAGACGGGCCTTTAGCGCCGCTTTCGATGGTGAAGGATACTTTCTGGCCTTCATCAAGAGATTTGTAGCCATCGTTCTGGATAGCAGAGAAGTGTACGAACACGTCTTTAGAGCCATCGTCAGGAGTGATGAAGCCGAAACCTTTGTCAGCGTTAAACCATTTTACTAAACCAGTCATTTTGTTAGACATAGATATTACCTTTTTAATTAAGTGTGCCTTCCGGCGCTATGGCGTGCTTTACAGATTTTTTAAGCGATAAAGGAGAGCTCACTACGAGGAGTATCTATGATAACTCTTGAAGGGGACTGCTTTACTAAACTGCTTTAAGGTCTGTATATCAAACCGATGACGCATTAACTCATTTTACCGACGTCATGGCAAGCACTAATTGTTTTACTTACGATTCATTACAATGCCCCCACCCGCAGACGGGGGCATCAAAAACGTACGCGTGTTACTGCGTCGCGTTCACTGCCGCGCTCCAGGCCTGTGTAAACGCCTGATGCTGAGAAGCCAGCGGCCCAATCAGCGAATTATACTGGCTGGCCTGCTGAGAGGTCGGGAACTGAATACCGTTGGCAACAAAGCTCACCTGCGCCTCCTGCTGGGCGATAAAATCACCCACCTGTACCAGCTGCTGGGTAAAGACCTGCGCTGCCGGGATCAGCGGCTGTAACGCGTTAGCCGGCTGGGTTACCACTTTCTCATACACCTGATCATAGACCGGTTTCAGGTCATCGTTCAGTTTTAACGCAGAACGAGAGGCATCGGCCTGCACTTTGGCATTCTGTAGCTGCTGGCTCAACACGCCCAGGGAGCCGTTAGCCTGACGCAGCGGCTCGCGCTGGGTCATATAGTCCTGTGGGACGCGGATGGCGTTCACGCTATCTACCACTGGACGTAGACCAGCATCCATCGCCTGGTTCACCTGCTGGGAGTAGCCATACAGAATGGCATAGTCCGACACGAAGGGGCCGAACTGCTTTTTCTGATCGGCAGTCAGCGTCGGGAGTCGCTCACCGCTACGCATCGCTGTATTTTGCAGAAAATCGATAAACGCCTTGCGCTGATCGCCCTCTTTATCAAAACACCCACTCAGGCTAACTACCATTAATAACGCCGCAAGAGGCGCGAACCAGCGAGAGCAGGACCTTCCTGTCGCCATTTTAATACTCCTTTCAGCCAAAAAAAGCGCACACCGGCACACGTGTGCCTGACGCTGACAAGGATAGTCCAGGTGGGCCGCGCAAGATACCCCTTTCGTTGCAATCTTGTGGGGAAAATCAGCGTCAGGAGAAAAGACGCGCCGGGGGTGGTTAGCAATTTTTTGCAAAGCATTGACGAAAATTTTCGTCTGCGAAGGCAGGCAGATAAATCAATCTGTTAGGTTAGTAAAAGTCACCTGACTATGCAGGCAAGGCACCTAAAACGGATTTGTATGGCAAATAATTATCTCCTCCAGCTACCGGGTTATTTTTTAGCGACTATTCTTAAATCTCTCTGTGCTGTTCACGGCCTCGCGGTATGTTTTTATGAGGAGTATTCGATGGAATACAAAGATCCAATGATTGAGCTGCTTAGCAGCCTGGAACAAATTGTATTTAAAGATGAAACCCGAAAAGTAAGTCAGATCCAAAAGCCAAATGCATTTAGCGAATTTGAAACGTTGCGTAAGGGCACAGGCCTGAAAATTGATGATTTTGCCCGGGTGATGGGCGTTAGCGTAGCGATGGTGCATGAGTGGGAATCTAAACGAGTAAAACCTTCCACCACCGAGCTAAAACTGATGCGATTGATTCAGGCAAACCCACGCCTCAGCCGTCAGCTGATGGAGTGATATTTTTACCCGCCCTACCTGTTTTATAAAAAAATAAACCCGCCAGAGGCGGGTTTTTGGTTTCTGCGCATCGGGAACGCTTACTGCAGCAGCGAGATATCCGCCACGCGCAGGAACAGCTCGCGCAGTTTCTCGAGCATCGTCAGGCGATTGACCCGCAGCTCTTTATCCTCAACGTTTACCATCACCTTCTCGAAGAAGGCATCGACCGGCTCGCGTAGCTCTGCCAGCTCAACCAACGCTTCCTGATAGCGGCCTTCTGCAAAGTACGGCTCCAGCTTGTCACGCAGTACCACGACTTGCATCGCCAGGGCGATCTCTTCCGCCTCTTTCAGCGTGGCCGCGTTAACGCGTTCGGTTAGCGATTCATCAGACTTCGCCAGGATATTGGAAACGCGCTTGTTCGCCGCCGCCAGCGCCGCAGCTTGTGGCAGGGAGCGGAAGTGCGAGACCGCCTTCATGCGGGCGTCAAAGTCTGCCGGACGGGTCGGCCGGCGCGCCAGCACCGCCTGGATGGTGTCAACGGTGTAGCCTTCGTCCTGATACCAGGCGCGGAAGCGGCCCAGCATAAAGTCGATGACATCATCCACGACCTTCGCGTTGGTGAGCTTGTCACCGTACAGGCGCACCGCTTCCTCGGTGAGGGTTTGCAGATCGAGGTTGAGGTTCTTCTCAACGATGATACGCAGCACGCCCAGCGCGGCACGACGCAGTGCAAACGGATCCTTGTCGCCTTTCGGATGCTGGCCGATGCCAAAGATGCCCGCCAGGGTATCCATCTTATCGGCGATGGCGACCGCACAGGCCACCAGGTTAGACGGCAGATCGTCGCCAGCAAAGCGCGGCTGGTACTGCTCATTCAGGGCAACGGCCACCTCTTCGGCTTCACCGTCGTGACGCGCGTAGTGCATCCCCATTACGCCCTGGGTGTCGGTAAACTCAAACACCATGTTGGTCATCAGGTCACACTTGGAGAGCAGGCCCGCACGCTCGGCGTGAGCCACGTCAGCGCCAATCTGGGCGGCAATCCAGCCGGAGAGCGCCATAATACGGTCGGTCTTGTCACGCAGGGTGCCCAGCTGCTGCTGGAACAGTACGGTCTGCAGGCGCGGGAGATGGTCTTCCAGACGCTTTTTGCGATCGGTATTGAAGAAGAACTCGGCGTCGGCCAGACGCGGGCGCACCACCTTCTCGTTACCGGAGATAATCTGCTGCGGATCTTTCGACTCAATGTTGGAGACGAAGATAAAGTTCGGCAGCAGCTTGCCGTCGTTGGCGTAGACCGGGAAGTACTTCTGGTCGCCCTTCATGGTGTAGACCAGCGCCTCAGCCGGCACGGCGAGGAACTTCTCTTCGAAGGTCGCGGTCAGCACCACCGGCCACTCCACCAGCGAGGCAACCTCTTCCAGCAGGCTTTCGCTCAGGTCAGCGTTGCCGCCAATCTGGCGCGCCGCCGCTTCGGCGTCCGCTTTGATTTTGGCTTTGCGCTGTTCGTAGTCGGCCATCACCTTGCCGCGCTCCAGCAGGATCTGCGGATACTGATCGGCACTGTCGATGGTGAACTCCGGCTCGCCCATAAAGCGATGGCCGCGGATCACGCGATCGGAGTCGATGCCCAGAATGGTGGCCGGAATGACCTCGCTGCCCAGCAGCAGGGTCACGGTGTGCACCGGACGGACAAACTGCACGTCGCTTGCACCCCAGCGCATCAGTTTCGGGATCGGCAGCTTGCTCAGCGCGGTGGCGATCATGTCAGGCAGCAGCGCCTGCACGCTTTCGCCTTTCACATGGGCGCGATAGAGCAGCCACTCGCCTTTATCCGTGGTCAGACGCTCGGCCTGGTCTACGGTGATACCGCAGCCGCGTGCCCAGCCCTCTGCCGCTTTGCTTGGTTTACCCTCGGCGTCGAACGCCTGGGAGATCGCCGGGCCACGTTTTTCAACTTCACGATCCGGCTGGGCCGCCGCAAGGTTAGCCACCTTCAGCGCCAGACGGCGCGGGGCGGCAAACCACTCTACGCTGCCGTGGGTGAGGCCGGCTGCATCCAGCTCGGCGGTGACGTTCGCAGCAAAGGACTCTGCCAGGCTGCGCAGGGCTTTTGGTGGCAGCTCTTCAGTGCCAATCTCCACCAGAAAAGTTTTCTCAGACATGGCCGCCTCTTATTTATTTCGGTTGCACATCGGGAAGCCAAGGGCTTCACGGGACGCGTAGTAAGCCTCGGCAACGGCCTTGGTCAGCGTGCGGATGCGCAGAATGTAGCGCTGACGCTCCGTCACGGAGATGGCCTTACGCGCGTCCAGCAGGTTGAAGCTGTGGGCGGCCTTCAGAATACGTTCGTAAGCAGGCAGCGGCAGCGGGTTTTCCAGCGCCAGCAGCTGCTGAGCCTCTTTCTCATACTGCTCGAAGCAGGTGAAGAGGAAGTCGACGTCGGCGTGCTCGAAGTTATAGGTGGACTGCTCCACTTCGTTCTGGTGGAACACGTCGCCGTAGGTGGTTTTCCCCAGCGGGCCGTCGCTCCACACCAGGTCGTAAACGCTGTCCACGCCCTGAATGTACATCGCCAGGCGCTCAAGGCCGTAGGTGATCTCACCGGTCACCGGCTTGCACTCC
>JBCNNW010000139.1:0-6840 GCA_039594205.1 Pseudescherichia sp.
GGTGAAAGTCAGACGTGGCGCTGCATCCTGCATCTCCTCTTCAGCCGCGTACTCCTGTTTTGCAAAGGCGATGCCAGTTTTGAAAAGGTTAATGTTATTAGAGTGTTAAAAGTAAGTTGATAAAAAAGGCATTTCAAAAGTGGACTAAACGGTCAAAAAGTCTGCACATAAATCAGGCAGTCATGCGCGATCGCGGTGCAGAATATCGTGTCATGTCAGGGGTTTTGCTATGCTGTTGGCAAAGAAAAAGGAGTGAGCACATGGCACAAGGCGCAGTGAAGGGCACCGGTAAGCGGTCGCAGGCGGTGAGCGCAAAGAAAGCGGCGATCCTGGCGGCGGCGCTTGAGACCTTTTCCCAGTTTGGCATCCACGGTACTCGTCTCGAACAGGTTGCTGAGCTGGCGGGGGTGTCGAAAACGAATCTGCTCTATTACTACCCGTCTAAAGAGGTGCTGTACGTGGCGGTATTACGCCAAATTCTTGACGTCTGGCTGGCACCGCTGAAGGCGTTTCGCGAGGAGTTCACTCCGCTGGTGGCCATCTCGGAGTACATTCGCCTGAAACTGGAAGTGTCGCGTGACTACCCGCAGGCTTCCCGGCTTTTCTGTCTGGAGATGTTGCAGGGCGCTCCGCTGCTAAAAGAAGAGCTGACCGGGGGCGTGAAAGCGCTGGTAGATGAAAAATCGGCGATTATTGCGGGCTGGGTGGCCAGCGGCAAACTGGCGGCGGTGGATCCGCACCATCTGATTTTTATGATCTGGGCCGCGACCCAGCACTATGCTGACTTCTCGGCGCAGGTAGAGGCGGTGACGGGCAAGACCTTACAGGATGAGGCGTTCTTCCAGCGCACCGCCGAAAACGTGCAGCGGATGATTATTGAAGGGATCCGCGTGCGTTAGTTGGCCGGGGGAAGCGGGCAGCTCAAATCGCCCTCTTCACACTGCATCAGGCTGGCGAGCATGGCTTCGCGCTCGCTGGTCTTCTCGGTAAGGCACTGATTAATGATCATGGGCTGTACGGAGCCGCCCTCGGTGCCAGAGCCGATAAAGGCGCAGTCAGCGTCGCGCAATTTAATCCACGCCAGCTGGGCGTTTTTCAGCAACCCTTGCTGAGTGCCAGCCGCACGCTTCATTGCAGCCTGGTATGTCTGGTTCAACTTACTATCCGCCTCCTGATACTGTTTTGCCGTGCAGATATTCAGATCCAGTTGCGTCGTCGCGTTTGCGCACTCATCCGCAAGCGCACTGGCGCTTAACAGCAACGCGGTGCCGGCGATCAGTAAAGATTTCATGTTTTCTCCCAGGGCCTAAAACGAAAAAAGCTCCGTTACCGGAGCTTTTATTAGCATAGCGTTAACCGATTGTCATCAGGCTTGCGTTGCCCCCGGCTGCGGCGGTGTTGACGCTGAGCGAACGCTCAACGTACAGACGCTCCAGCAGCAGATTCGTTTCACCGCGGGCGAAGCCCTGCACCGAAACAATCGCCCCTTCGCGGGCCGCAACCTCTTCGCAGAGTTCACGCAGCTGGTCAGAGTCGCCGTGGTAAATCACCGCATCAAACGGCTGGCGGGCCAGCTCCTCTTGTTTTGCAAAGTGGATCCGCTCGCTGACCGCCTTAGGCAGCTGTTTAGCCAGGTCGCGGTGCAGGCCATCTTCTGGCCACAGCACTTCACAACCCGTTGCCAGCGCACCGGCCAGCTGGACCAGGGCATCCTGCTCGTTATCCGCCACACAGAGCACACGCTCACGCGGCATCAGCGTCCAGGTGTTGCGCTCACCGGTTGGGCCCGGAAGCAGACGCTGCGTACCGGCCTGCGCCAGCTCGCCATATTGCAGGCACAGGGCATGCAGTTCCGGGCGTTTCTCTGCCCAGGCTGCAAGCGCCTCCAGCGGACGGGTAAGGACGGTTTTCACCTGGGTGTCTATCGCGTAGTGCGCATCCTGACGCGCCAGGGTTACACCCAGTGCGTTCTCCGGGCGGTTCGCCAGCAGACGATAAAGGTACATTGGACCACCGGCTTTCGGACCGGTGCCCGACAGGCCTTCACCGCCAAACGGCTGCACGCCGACCACAGCACCGACCATGTTGCGGTTGACGTACAGGTTGCCCACTTTGGCGCTGCCCGTCACCTGCGCGATGGTTTCGTCGATACGGGTATGCACGCCGAGAGTCAGACCGTAGCCGGAGGCGTTGATCTGTTCAATCAGCGCGGCAAGGTTATTACGGCTGTAGCGCACCACGTGCAGCACCGGGCCGAAGACCTCTTTTTTCAACTCATCGAAGCTGGCGAGCTCAATCAGGGTCGGTGCCACGAAGGTACCGGTTTTCCACTCACGGGCGTCGTCGCTATTTTCACGGACGGCCTGGTAGACCGGGCGGCCTTTAGCACGCATCGCCTGAATGTGATTTTCAATGTTGGCTTTCGCTTCGGCATCGATGACCGGCCCGATATCGGTGGTGAGACGACCTGGGTTGCCCATGCGGCACTCAGCCATCGCACCACGCAACATTTTCAGCGTATGGTCGGCAATGTCGTCCTGCAGGCAGAGAACACGCAGGGCGGAGCAGCGCTGACCCGCGCTGTCGAAGGCGGAGGAGAGCACATCTACCACCACCTGTTCGGTCAGGGCAGAAGAGTCGACAATCATGGCGTTCATGCCGCCGGTTTCCGCAATCAGCGGCGTTGGGCGGCCCTGTGCGTCAAGACGGGTAGCAATGTTGCGTTGCAGCATCGAGGCTACTTCAGTGGAGCCGGTAAACATCACGCCGCGCACCCGGGTGTCGGCGGTGAGCTGAGCACCGACGGTTTCACCGCGTCCTGGCAACAGCTGCACCACGCCCGGCGGCACGCCCGCTTCCAGCAGAATAGAGATGCCCTGGGCCGCAATCAGCGGGGTCTGCTCAGCCGGTTTTGCCAGGACGCTATTGCCTGCGGCCAGCGCGGCGGCAATCTGGCCGGCGAAGATCGCCAGCGGGAAGTTCCACGGGCTGATACAGACGACCGGCCCCAGAGGACGGTGCGTTTCGTTATCGAAATCATCGCGCACCTGGCCTGCATAGTAGTGCAGGAAATCGACCGCCTCACGCACTTCGGCGATAGCATTACTGAAGCTCTTGCCCGCTTCGCGCACCAGGATGCCAATCAGCTGCTGCATCTGGTCTTCCATCAGCACCGCGGCGCGCTCCAGAATGGCGGCACGTTCCTGCGGCGGGGTGGCGAACCAGATTGGGGCGTTGTTCACTGCGCTATCCAGCGCCTGGTTAACTTCCTCTTCGGTGGCTTCACGCACATAGCCAACAATATCTTTTGGCTCTGCCGGGTTGAGCACCGGTTGCATATCACCGTCAGCCACCGGCTGTTCGAGGATCGGTTTGGCCTGCCATTTATGCAGGGCGCTGTTGAGCAGGGAAGAGGAGAGGGAGGCCAGACGGTGTTCGTTCGCCAGGTCCAGACCCGCGGAGTTGACGCGACCTTCGCCATACAGATCGCGCGGCAGGGCAATTTTCGGATGCGGCAGGCCAACCTGACCCTCCTGCGCGGCCATCTTCTCTACCGCCTGTACCGGATCGGCCACCAGCTCATCCAGCGGCAGGGTGGTATCGGCGATACGGTTAACGAAGGAGGTGTTAGCACCATTTTCCAGCAGACGACGAACCAGATACGCCAGCAGCGTTTCGTGGGTGCCGACCGGAGCATAAATGCGGCATGGACGGTTGAGTTTCCCTTCCGCCACTTTACCGGTGACCTGCTCGTACAGAGGCTCACCCATACCGTGCAGACACTGGAACTCATACTGACCCGGGTAGTAGTTCTGCCCCGCCAGCTGATAAATCGCCGCCAGCGTGTGCGCGTTGTGGGTCGCAAACTGCGGGTAGATCAAATTGGGCACGCCAAGCAATTTTTTCGCGCAGGCAAGGTAAGAGACATCGGTATACACCTTGCGGGTATAGACCGGGTAGCCTTCCAGCCCTTCCATCTGGGCGCGTTTGATTTCGCTATCCCAGTAGGCGCCTTTCACCAGACGGATCATCAGGCGGCGACGGCTGCGCGAGGCCAGGTCAATCAGGTAATCAATAACGAACGGACAGCGTTTCTGATAGGCCTGAATAACAAAGCCGATCCCGTTCCAGCCCGCCAGCTCTGGCTCAAAGCACAGTTTTTCCAGCAAATCTAATGAGATCTCCAGACGATCGGCCTCTTCGGCGTCGATGTTAATGCCGATGTCATACTGCCGCGCCAGCAGGGTCAGGGATTTCAGACGGGGATAGAGCTCTTCCATCACGCGGTCGTACTGCGCGCGGCTGTAGCGCGGGTGCAGCGCCGAAAGCTTAATGGAGATACCCGGGCCTTCATAAATGCCGCGCCCGTTGGAGGCTTTACCGATGGCGTGGATCGCCTGCTGATAAGAAACCATATAGGCCTGCGCATCGGCGGCGGTCAGGGCCGCTTCGCCCAGCATATCGTAGGAGTAGCGGAAGCCTTTGTCTTCCAGCTTGCGGGCGTTCGCCAGCGCTTCGGCGATGGTTTCGCCGGTCACAAACTGCTCGCCCATCAGGCGCATCGCCATATCCACGCCTTTGCGGATCAGCGGTTCGCCGCTTTTACCGATAATACGGTTAAGGGAGCGGGAGAGGCTGGCTTCGTTGTGGGTAGAGACCAGGCGACCGGTAAACAGCAGTCCCCAGGTGGCGGCATTAACAAACAGCGACGGGCTGCGGCCAATGTGCGACTGCCAGTTGCCGTTGCTGATTTTGTCGCGGATCAGGGCATCGCGGGTGGCTTTGTCCGGAATACGCAGCAGCGCTTCGGCCAGGCACATCAGGGCGACACCCTCCTGAGAGGAGAGGGAGAACTCCTGCAGCAGGCTCTGCACCATGCCGGCACGGCCGCTGGCGGTTTTCTGATTACGCAGCTTCTCGGCCAGCTGGTATGCCAGGTTATGCGCCTGCGTCGCGATCGGCTCGGGCAGGCGGGCCTGCTCCAGCAGCATCGGCACGGCGTCGGTCTCTGCACGGCGGTAAGCGGCAGTGATGGCGGCACGGCTGACAGACTGCGGCAGGATCTGCTCGGCGAACTCCAGGAAGGGCTGATAGCTCTCTTCCGCTGCGTCGGCCGTCTCGTCGCCCTCGTTAGCTGCGCCGTTCAGCAGGGCCGGCAGCTCCGGTAACCCCTCTTCGCTCTCCAGTCGCTCCAGATAATTAAAAATGGCCTGCTTAATTAACCAGTGCGGCGTGCGGTCAATGCGGGTCGCCGCGCTCTTAATCCGTTCGCGGGTTACGTCATCCAGCTTAACCCCCATGGTGGTCATGCCCATGCCAAAACTCCTGTTGTTCTTTAATGATGTTCTAACGTTTCGAGAAATATCCACCATGTTGCAACTTTGTGCAACCGTGTTAATTGTGACAGGGCTTGCAAGCTGAAAAATGAATGGATTGTTAACGACTGGTTAGCTGAAAAAAGAGGTAGCCGGCGGCGGCTAAGGCCCGTTTTTATGCGGTGCTTAACACTTTTAAAAGGTGCAACCTGTAAAAGCGTGAGCGAGTGCAACCTATAGGAAAGACCTATAAATTCTGGGATGAATTCGGTGTAAATGCAGTGTTAAATCGTTTGTGTGCGAGCACTGCTTACGGCAGGATACGCGCGGCCAACAGAAATAGAGATCATCATCACGTTCCGATGATGCAATAACAAGACAATCCGGATGATTGTCGCAGAACATTTGCGGAGTAGTTATATGGCAATAAGCACACCGATGCTGGTGACCTTCATCGTTTATATTTTTGGCATGATCCTTATTGGCTTCCTGGCCTGGCGATCTACCAATAGCTTTGATGATTATATTTTAGGTGGCCGCAGTTTAGGGCCGATGGTGACAGCACTCTCAGCGGGCGCCTCCGACATGAGCGGCTGGCTGCTGATGGGCCTGCCGGGCGCCATCTTTATCTCTGGTATTTCAGAAAGCTGGATCGCGATTGGTTTGACCGTCGGGGCCTGGATCAACTGGAAGCTGGTGGCGGGCCGTCTGCGCGTGCATACCGAAGCCAACAACAATGCGCTAACCCTGCCGGACTACTTCACTGGCCGCTTCGAAGATAACAGCCGCGTGCTGCGCATCATCTCGGCGGTGGTAATTTTAGTGTTCTTCACCATCTATTGCGCTTCCGGCATTGTGGCCGGTGCGCGTCTGTTTGAAAGCACCTTCGGTATGAGCTATGAGACCGCGCTATGGGCCGGTGCCGCAGCGACCATCCTCTATACCTTTGTCGGTGGGTTCCTGGCCGTCAGCTGGACAGACACCGTACAGGCGAGCCTGATGATCTTCGCCCTGATCCTGACGCCGGTCATTGTGATTATCACCGTGGGTGGGTTTGGCGATTCGCTGGAAGTGATTAAGCAAAAAAGCATTGAAAACGTCGATATGCTGAAAGGGCTTAACTTCGTCGCTATCGTCTCCCTGATGGGCTGGGGGCTGGGCTATTTCGGTCAGCCACACATTCTGGCGCGCTTTATGGCGGCGGATTCTCACCACACCATCGTGCATGCGCGTCGTATCAGCATGACCTGGATGATTCTCTGCCTGGCGGGTGCCTGTGCAGTAGGCTTCTTCGGTATCGCTTACTTCAATAACAATCCGGCGCAGGCGGGCGCGGTGAACCAGAACGCCGAGCGCGTCTTTATCGAGCTGGCGCAGATTCTCTTTAACCCATGGATTGCCGGGATTTTACTGTCCGCTATTCTGGCCGCGGTGATGTCCACCCTGAGCTGCCAGCTGCTGGTCTGCTCCAGCGCCATTACTGAAGATCTCTATAAGGCTTTCCTGCGTAAAGGGGCAAGTCAGA
>JBCNNW010000014.1:0-59625 GCA_039594205.1 Pseudescherichia sp.
TGGGGACCGGACGGAGAATAAACAGGCGGGACGGTCCGCCGGTGGCGCTGGGAGGTAACACCTGCATCAGGACCCGGCTCCCTGTGCGGCGCGTGTGCCATGATTTTTCGCCTGCGCGGCAGGGGCAGGGGCAGCGTCGGCGCTCTGGGCCGTCACCACCTCGACCTGGGCGCCTTCGGTTAAGCGGTCAATACCGTCGGTGACCACCCGATCGCCTGCCGACAGTCCGGCGCTGATCGCTACCTGCTGGCTGTTCTGAATACCAGGCGTCACGGTGTGCTTGCTGACTTTGTTCTGCTCGTTCAGCACCCAGACGAAGTGGCCGTCGTTGCCCATCTGCAGCGCGGCGGTGGGGATCAGCACCGCATTTTGCTCGGTAGAGACCAGCATCCTGGCGTTAACGAACTGGTTAGGGAAGAGGGCGTCGTCCTGGTTGGCAAAGCGCGCTTTCAGCTTAATGGTGCCGGTGGTGGTGTCGATCTGATTGTCGAGGCTCAGCAGGGTACCGTCGCTCAGCTTCTGCTTGTTGGTGCGGTCCCAGGCTTCAACGCTGAGGGTTTGCCCGGCCTTTTGCGCCTGCACAACCGTGGCGATATCGCTCTCCGGCAGGGTAAAGACCAGATCGATAGGGTGGGTCTGGGTAATGACCACAATGCCGGTAGTATCGCCGCTGGAGATCTGGTTGCCGATATCGACCTGCTTCAGGCCCACGCGGCCATCAATCGGGGCGGTGATGCGGCTCCAGTCCAGCTGCAGCTGGGCGCTGGCAACCGAGGCTTCATCAGCCTTGATGGTCCCCTGGGATTCGCTCACCAGCGCCTGCTGGGCATCCAGCTCCTGGCGGGAAACCAGATTGGTTTTGACCAGCTGCTGATAGCGAGCCAGATCGCGCTGGGCGTTGGCCAGCGTGGCTTTGTCTTTCGCCAGCTGGCCCTGGGCCTGGGCGAGCGCCACTTTAAACTGGCTGGGATCGATCTCTGCTAAAAGGTCTCCGGCCTTGACCTGCTGGCCCTCCTGGAAGTGCAGGGCCATCAGCTGGCCGTCAACGCGGCTGCGCACGGTTACGGTATTGGCGGCGGTGATGGTGCCGAGGCCCGACAGATAGCGGGGCACTTCGCCTTCAACGGCGGTAGCCGCCTGTACCGGTGCCAGCGGCATACCGCGACGGCCACCTGCCGCGCTACGTCCGGCCTGTGGGGCGTGGGCGCCTGCGGCGGTCTGCGTACCGTTGTGGCTATGCCAGTACCAAAGTGCGGCAATAGCGATAATCGCCACGCCGATGACCATCGCCCAGCGGGCATTAACACGACCTTTCATTGTTATCCGTATCTCTTCCTGAAACATTTCACAGAATGATACTAGTTTAGTAATGCAACGCCGCAGAAAAATGGAGGAAATATGAAAGACCGTAGGGAATCGTCTGAATGCGCCGGGTGGCGGCTGCGCCTTACCCGGCCTACGGGCACGGAGGCGGTTGTAGGATGCGTAGGCCCGGCAAGCGGAGCGCCGCCGGGCGTTGCACCATGGGGCATGAAATTGCCGGGTGGCGGCTGCGCCTTACCCGGCCTACGGGCACAGAGGCGGTTGTAGGATGCGTAGGCCCGGCAAGCGGAGCGCCGCCGGGCGTTGCACCACGGGGCAATAAATTGCCGGGTGGCGGCTGCGCCTTACCCGGCCTACGGGCACGGAGGCGATTGTAGGATGCGTAGGCCCGGCAAGCGGGGCGCCGCCGGGCATTGCACCATGGGGCATGAAATTGCCGGGTGGCGGCTGCGCCTTACCCGGCCTACGGGCACAGAGGCGATTGTAGGATGCGTAGGCCCGGCAAGCGGAGCGCCGCCGGGCGTTGCACCATGGGACATGAAATTGCCGGGTGGCGGCTACGCTTTACCCGGCCTACGGATGCGGAATGCGCTGGACGTTTTTAAAACACGACCTGCGCCCAGCGGGCAAGGCCTGCGGTGACCGAGCCAAAATCGTCGCCGCCAGCAATCGGAATACCGGGCAGGGCATCGGCCAGCGCCTTTTTGATCAGCGGGGAGCGAGCGCTGCCGCCGGTCAGATAGATAATATCCGGCGTCTCGTTGCTGCTTGCCAGCGCCAGCTGCACCTGCTCAAGGATCCGCGTTAGCGGCTGGTTGAGGGCGGTCTCCAGCCCCTGCTGGGTAATCGCCGTTGCCAGCTCGTCGCTGATAAACGGCAAACGGGCCTCGGTTTGCAAGTTGTCGGAGAGGGCAATCTTGCTCTCTTCCGCGCTGCGCACCAGGCGGTAGCTCAGGCGCTGACGCCACACCTTCACCAGCCGCGCCACCTTATCGCCCTCGCGGGCATCGCGTACCAGGTCGTTGAGCAGGCGACCATTAGCGCTGCTATAGAAGTCACTCTGGGCAGGAACGTCATTAATGGCTACCGCGTTCCACCACGGCAGGATCGGCAGGGCAATACCCTTTTCGGTCTGGCCACCCATGCCCAGCAGCGGCATCAGATGTTTAAAGGCCAGTGCAATATCGAGATCGTTACCGCCAACGCGGCAGCCGCTGTGGCCCAACAGGCTGGTGTCGCGATCCTGGCGCTGGTGCCACTGGGGTCCCATCAGCAGCAGCGAGCAGTCGGTGGTTCCGCCGCCGATATCCACCACCAGCACGCGCTTCTCTGACTGTAACGTGGCTTCAAAATCCAGCCCGGCAGCGACCGGTTCGTACTGGAATACGACCTCGTTAAAGCCTGCGCGCTTTGCAGCCCGCTCGAGGATCCCCTGCGCCTGGGCGTTAGCGTCATCGCCGCCCAGCCCCTGGAAGTTGATGGGACGGCCAATCACCGCGCGATCGATCGCCTCCGGCAGCTGGCTCTCGGCCTGCTGGCGAATATGCAGCATCATGGCGCAGACCAGGTCCTCAAACAGCGCGATCTGCTGTGGCTTCAGGCCGCTGGCACCGAGAAAGGATTTTGGCGATTTAACGAAGTAGACCTCTTCCGGATCCTGCACGTACTGCTGCAGCGACTGAAGCCCAAACTGCACGCTGCCCGGCAGCACCTCGATATCCTCTTCGCGGTTGAAGTTCACCGCCCGACGCAGCAGCGCCTGGGTTTCGCCGCCGGTGGCAGGAACGTCATGGTGGCGGTAGAGCCACTCGCTGACCGCTTCCCGCGTCGGAGCGCAGAGCATCGACGGCAGTAGCGTGCTGCCGTTTTCCATTTTTAAAAGCTGCGGGATGCCGTCGCGCATTACCGCAACGGAGCAGTTTGCCGTGCCGTAGTCAAAACCAATAAACATGAAAGTTCCCCATGCCGGTGAAGAAGGGGGGCGACTTTAGCCGAAAGGACTATGAAAGCAAAGCAAAAAAGTGGCGGCGGGCTTAAGCTAAAAAGAGAGTGAGAGGAGTAACCATGTATACACTGAGCTGGAAGCCGCCCTACGACTGGGCGTGGATGTTGGGTTTTTTACAGGCGCGTGCGGTGACCGGCGTGGAGGTAGTCAGCGAAGGCCGCTACGTGCGCAGTTTTGCGCTAGGGGAGCACCGGGGGATCGTCACCGCCGAGCCGGACGAGGCTAACCATACGCTGCGGGTCACCCTGAGCGATGGGTTGTTGCCGGTCGCCGAGGCGTGTCTGGTCCGGCTGGGGCGTCTCTTCGATCTCAGCTGCGATCCTCAGGTGATTGTTCAGGCCCTCGGTTCGCTGGGGGAGCAAAGACCCGGCCTGCGGCTGCCAGGATCGATGGATACCTTTGAACAGGGCGTGCGGGCGATCCTTGGCCAGCTGGTCAGCGTAGCGATGGCGGCGAAGCTGGCTGGCAAGGTGGTGGCGCACCTGGGTGAGCCGCTGGCAGACGCTCCGGGATTTATCTGCTTCCCGACCGCAGAAGCGCTGGCCCAGGCCGATCCCACGGCGTTAAAGGCGCTGGGGATGCCGCTTAAGCGCGCCGAAGCGCTGATTAATCTGGCTCGCGCTACCCTTAACGGTGAGTTTCCAGTGCAGGCTCCGGCGGATATCGAGCAGGGGGTGAAGCTGTTGCAGGGGTTTCCTGGCATAGGCCGCTGGACGGCAAACTATCTGGCGATGCGCGGCTGGCAGGCAAAAGATGTCTTTTTGGCCGATGACTACGCCATTAAGCAACGTTTCGCGGGCATGACCCCGGCGCAGATCCGCCGCTATGCCCAACGCTGGCAGCCCTGGCGCGCCTACGCGCTGCTGCATATCTGGTACACCCCAGGCTGGCAGCCGTCAGCTGATGATCAGTTGATGGCAAAGTAGCTGGTGTTGAGCATCAGATCCAGCGGCTGGGCCTGGGAGATAGTATCCCCGAAGATGTAGTCAATGCCGATACCCGAGAGGGTATCCATCATCAGTGGCTGATTGGTTGGCCCGGCGATGCTTTTCATCCCCAGGCGGTGAGCATGGCCCTGCACGATGGTGACCATCATCTCGTCCATCAGGTTACCGTGCACGTTGTTAACCAGCTCCGGCTCCAGCAGCACGTAGTCCGCCATCTGCGGCATAAGATGGTTGAAGATCTCCAGGTCGCGTCCAATATGGCTGATAATGAGCCGGCAGCCCGCCTGACGAAGTCTGGCGAGACCGTCGCCGATACTGCTCTCTTCGCGCATCAGGGCATCGGCATCAATCACAAAGTGCAGCAGGCGGCCAGGCATTCCGCTCTGCGTGAGCTTCTCAATAATGTCATTTATGACTGTTCGGCTGGCCAGCCCGGCGCTGGAGAGCGGCAGGGCAACGCTGACCCCTTTACGTGCTACTCCGGCGGCGCTGTTAGTAAAGAACTCGTGGATCACCCGTCGATCGAGGGCGCGGATCAGCTCTGGCTCGGCGAGGCCGGAGCGGAAGGCGCGCTCCTCCATGGCTTCCCCTTCGCTGGTCCACAGCCGCAGTGAGAGCAGCCAGAAGTTGCAGGACTCCGGCACGCGCGGAGAAGCGACCCCCCGCGCCACCAGCAGGAGATGGTTGTCGCGGATCATCCGCGACTGCTCCTCAAGGGATATCAGGCTGCGGTTGTGATGCATATGATCCTGCTGCGGCTCGTACACCGTGACTACGCCACGGCCGTTGTTTTTCGAGGCGTAGCAGGCGATATCCGCCTGCGACATCACCTCCGAGGCCTGGCAGTTGCTCTCATCAATCAGGGTGATCCCGGCGCTCGCCCCGATGCGGTGCAGGCGACCCTCCCACATAAAGCGGTAGTCGTTAATCGCATGGATAATGCGTCCGGAGATGTAGCGGGCGCTCTCGATATTGCAATCCGGCAGCAGCAGGCCGAACTCATCGCCACCGAGACGGGCAAGCACATCGCTGGAGCGCAGCATACTGAGCATAAGGGAGGATAGCTCCCGCAGCAGGGCATCACCCGCCGCATGGCCTGCGGTGTCGTTTACTGCCTTAAAGCGGTCAAGATCGATATAGACCAGCGCATGGCGCTGATGCGTCTCCTGCACCGTCTGCAGCAGCCGCTTAAGATGGTTCTCGAAGCTGACGCGGTTCGCCAGATGGGTCAGGGCATCGTGAGAGGCGCTGTAGCTCAGCTGGCGCAGCATTTTGCGCGACTCGGTCACGTCCTGGATCACCAGTACGAAGCCGATGTTTTGCCCATCAAGCGTACTGAGCGGTGTCACGCTGTAGTGGATGTCGTAGGTGCCGCCGTTGCGACAGTGCAGTACCACGTCCTGCTCGATCGCTGAACGCGACATATCACCGCTATGAATATTTTCCAGCGCAGGGCCGTTATCGCCAAAGGTAATGCGCAGCACGTTCAGCAAGGCCTGGCCGATGGCGTGCTCCTGCTGCCAGCCGCTCATTTTCTCCGCCACCGGATTCATAAAGGTGACGTTCATCTCCACGTCGGTACAGAGCACCGCTTCGCCGATAGAGTCGAGCGTAATGTGCAGCCGCTCTTTCTCCTGGAACAGCGCCTCGTTGAGCTGCTTCACCTCGGTCATGTCCATATTGATGCCAAGCAGCCGTTCAACCTCGCCGTTTTTATTCAGCACCCGGTTCGCGAGGGTGCGGATATGGCGAATTCCCTCTTTAACGTGGATGCGGAACTCAAGCTTAAACGGCGCTCTTGCCACCAGCGAGTCGCGGATTATGCGCTCGGCCTCCTCCCGATCCTCCGGGATGATACACTCATACCAGAGCTTCCAGGTGGGCTTTACGTGCGGCGGCAGCTCGTAAAGCTCAAACATGCGCTTATCCCAGCTGATAATGTCCGGCTCCAGATCCCACTCCCAGATGCCGATGCCCCCGGCCTCGTTGGCCAGCGTAATGCGCTCCATCAGCCGCTTGTTGACCCACTCGGTGTGCTTCAGATCGTTGATATCTTCCACCTGGGAGATGAAGTAGAGCGGCGTGCCGTCCGGGTGACGCACCAGCGATACCGCCAGCAGCGCCCAGACGATGTCCCCTGTGCGGGTGTAGTAGCGCTTCTCCATGGAGTAGCTCTCGATCTCGCCGCGCACCAGCATCTCAAGCTGCTCCAGATCGCTGTTGAGATCCTCAGGCCAGGTGAGCTGCTGGAAGGTCAGCAGGCGTAGCTCATCCTGGGAGTAACCTAAAAAGCTGCACAGTGCCTTGTTGACCTGCAACCACTGGCCGTCCGTGCCCACCAACGCCATGCCGATAGCGGAGTACTCCATCGCGTTACGAAAACGGGCTTCGCTTTCGGTAATGTGCTTACGCTCGGCACGAAAGGAGTACATCACCATGGTCATGACGTTTGCTGGCAGCAGGATCATCAGGAACGGCAGCCAGGGCGCGTTAATCATCGCGGTGCTGCTAAAGTTGGTCAGCTCAAGGGGGTTATGAGCCATCATCAGCGATACCACCATGATGGTGATGAGGAAGATGAGAAAGGCCTCCAGCCGTGGCAGGCGAACCGCGGTCCACATCAGCAGAACGATGACGGCCGTGAAGGGCCAGGGCAAATAGGTCATTGAGAGCCAGCTGAGAAACAGGGTGACCGCCAGCGTCACCAGGGTCTCTGCCAGCAGCTGCGGCTTGCGGTGGCGCAGCAGGTAGTGCAGTTTGAACATCAGCCCGAGAGGAACCAGCGCCAGCGCACCGATAGACTCTGAAAGAATCCAGATCATAAAGGTGCGCAGCAGGTTATCGCTACCGGATACCATGCACACCAGCAGCCCGCCGAGCAGGGGAGGGACCACGGCGCTGCCGATGGTCAGGCGGATCCAGTCCCCGAGGTTCTGTAGCGGATTATACCATGGCAGCATCTTGCGCAGCAGGACTGCGCCGGCCAGCGCCTCAATGATATTGATCGCTGGATACCAGAAGTTTATTTCACGCGTGGGAGAGAGCAGCAGCGACCCGGCCAGGCTACCCAGCGTACAGGCGATGGCGATACCTGGCCACATACGCCCGGCGTGGCGGTAGAAAGCCACCATCATGATAGAGGTCGTGAACCACAGCGGAGCAAGAACAGTGCCGAAACGGGTTAGCTCAAGGGAAAAGAGGGTGAAGATAAAGGTCACCAGTCCTAAACTGAGCAGCCTCAGTAGGGGATTTGGGGTAGTAACCAAAACGCGCTGGTATTGTTTATTCATTACCGCTTTATCCGCAGTCCCTGTGCCGCCAGATGCATAAAGCCCGGACGGGTAAAATTGAAATTTGGATTATGCTAGTACAAACAATTTACAATTCCTATGGTGACCGCTCATAATTTGACATCATAGTGTTATTAATCACTTAGTCTGCCAAAAAAGGCGGCTGAACGCTGGAAAAATAGTCGTTTTAATTTGCGAAAAGGGTAATATGCCAGATTGAAGCCGTTGTGGCAGACGTTTGCGCATTCGACTGGTATCACGAGAGCGAAATCCCTATAATTGCCGCGTTTGACGCTATAGCGTCGCCCTTCTTTACTTCCAGGTTAATCAGGTCGCAAAAATTTATGACTGATAAGTCCCATCAGTGCGTCATTATCGGCATCGCCGGCGCATCCGCTTCAGGTAAAAGTCTTATTGCCAGTACGCTTTACCGCGAGTTGCGCGAACAGGTTGGTGATGAACATATTGGCGTTATCCCAGAAGATAGCTACTACAAGGATCAAAGTCACCTGTTGATGGAAGAGCGTGTTAAAACGAACTACGACCATCCCAGCGCCATGGATCACAATCTGCTGTTTGAACATCTGCAGACTCTGAAAGGCGGCAACCCCATTGAGCTTCCGGTTTACAGCTACGTTGAGCACACCCGTACCGCTGAGACCATCCATATTCAACCCAAGAAGGTGATCATTCTTGAGGGGATCCTGCTGCTGACCGACGCGCGTCTGCGCGAGGCGATGAACTTCTCGATCTTTGTCGACACCCCGCTGGATATCTGTCTGATGCGTCGTATCAAGCGTGACGTCAACGAACGTGGCCGCTCTATGGACTCGGTGATGGCACAGTATCAGAAGACGGTACGGCCGATGTTCCTGCAGTTTATTGAGCCTTCCAAACAGTATGCGGACATTATCGTGCCGCGCGGGGGTAAAAACCGCATTGCTATCGATATTCTGAAGGCCAAAATCAGCCAGTTTTTTGAATAACCGACGCTTTTAACCCGTCTGGTTTTGAATAAACGGCGCAAATTGTGTACCGTTCAGAGATAACTTGTCTGCCCTGGACGAACTAAGCCAGGCAGGCAGCACCTAAGGAGAAGTGCTATGCGTTTGTGTGACCGCGATATTGAGGCCTGGCTGGACGATGGTCGCCTGTCGATTACCCCGCGTCCCCCGGTGGAGCGCATTAACGGTGCGACAGTGGACGTTCGACTGGGCAACAAATTTCGCACCTTCCGTGGCCACACCGCTGCCTTTATCGATCTGAGTGGTCCCAAGGATGAGGTGAGCGCCGCGCTGGATCGGGTGATGAGCGATGAGATTGTGCTTGCAGAAGGCGACGCGTTCTTCCTGCATCCGGGCGAGCTGGCGCTGGCGGTGACCTTTGAGTCCGTGACCCTGCCTGCGGACCTGGTGGGCTGGCTGGATGGCCGCTCCTCGCTGGCGCGGCTGGGCCTGATGGTGCACGTCACCGCCCACCGTATCGATCCGGGCTGGTCCGGCAGCATCGTGCTGGAGTTTTATAACTCCGGTAAGCTGCCGCTGGCGCTGCGTCCGGGAATGCTGATTGGCGCGCTGAGCTTTGAGCCGCTCTCCGGCCCGGCCGCGCGTCCCTACAACCGTCGTCAGGACGCGAAATATCGCGATCAGCAGGGCGCGGTGGCCAGCCGAATTGATAAAGACTGAGCGCCTGTTGCGCCGTGTAATAGCTGCTCGTTGAGGATGCCATGAGAAGAGTGTTAACCACGCTGATGATTTTACTGGTCGTGCTGGTCGCCGGCCTCTCTGCGTTGGTGCTGCTGGTGAACCCGAACGACTTTCGGGATTACATGGTGCGACACGTTGAGTTGCGCAGCGGTTATCAGCTAAAGCTTGACGAGCCGCTGCGCTGGCACGTCTGGCCCCGGCTGAGCATTCTCTCGGGACGCATGTCGCTGACCGCGCCCGGCGCCGCGCAGCCGCTGGTGACGGCGGACAATATGCGTCTGGACGTCGAGCTGCTGCCGCTGCTCTCCCATCAGCTGCATGTTAAGCAGGTGATGCTGAAGGGCGCGGTGGTTCAGCTCACGCCGCAAACCGAAGCGTCAGAGCCAAAAGACGCGCCGGTTGCGCCGCAGGAGAACTTGCAGCCACAGGCTGAGGCCGATCGCGGCTGGTCCTGGGCGGTGTCCCATCTGCAAATTGCCGACAGCGTGCTGGTCTTTCAGCACAAAGACGATGAGCAGGTGACGGTACGTAATATTCATCTCAAGATGGATCAGGATGAGAGTTACCATGCCAGCGTGGAGTTCTCGGGGCGGATTAACCGCAACCAGCGCGATCTGACCCTGGCTATGAAGGCGAACGTTAACGCCGCCGACTACCCCTATAATCTCACCGCCAGCGTGGAGCAGCTTAACTGGCAGCTCCAGGGGGGCGACATGCCTGCACAGGGCATCAGCGGGCAGGGCAGCTTGCTGGCCCAGTGGCGCGAAGCACAAAAGCAGCTTACCTTTAGCCAGCTGAATATGACCGCCAACGATAGCATGGTGGCGGGCAGCGGCAGCGTGACGCTGGGAGATAGCCCCGACTGGGTGCTTGATCTGGCGTTTGATAATCTCAACCTGGAGAATTTGCTGGGTGCGGTAGGCACTCCTGCCACCAACGTCAGCGCAACGCAGCAGGGGCAGAGTCTGATGACGCTGCCGCGCCCGGTTATCGCCCGTGACGTTGACAGCGATGACTACAGCAGCCTGCGCGGCTTTACGGCAAATCTGTCGCTGACCGCGAAAAAGGTGCGCTGGCGGGGAATGGACTTTACCGACGTCAGCAGCCATATCACCAACAAAGCGGGCCTGCTAACGCTCTCGACCCTGACCGGAAAATTAGGCGAGGGCATGCTCTCGCTGCCGGGCAGCCTCGACGTCCGGGGCAAAACGCCGAAAAGCGCCTTCCAGCCGCAGCTTGATAACGTTGAGATTGGCACGGTGATGAAAGCCTTTGACTATCCGCTGGCGCTGACCGGCAAGCTGTCAATGGCGGGCGATTTTAATGGTGACAGGGTGGACGCTGAGGCATTCCGCCGCAGCTGGCAGGGCAGCGCCCACGTGGAGATGGCCAACACGCGGATGGAGGGCCTGAACTTCCAGCAGCTTATCCAGCAGGCGGTGGCCCGCAGCAGCGATGTTCAGGGCCAGCAGAATTATGATAGCGCTACCCGGCTCGACAGCTTCAGTACCGATTTAACGCTCAATCGCGGCCAGATGGCCCTCGACGATATGCAGGGCCAGTCGGCGCTGCTGAATCTCTCAGGGCAGGGCACGCTCGATCTGGTGAAGCAGCTCTGTGATACCCGCTTTAACGTGCAGGTTACCGAGGGCTGGAAAGGTGACGGCAAGCTGATTGAGTTCCTGAAAAACACGCCGATTCCGCTGCGCGTCTACGGTAAATGGCAGGCGCTCAATTACAATCTTCAGGTGGATCAGGTTCTGCGTAAGCATCTTCAGGATGAAGCGAAGCGTCGGCTTAACGAGTGGGCGGATCGCAACAAAGATAGCCAGCGCAGCAAAGATATTAAGAAGCTGATCGATAAGCTTTAATATCAGGCGGGTAATGGTTTGTTTGCAGGCCCGGTAAGCGTAGCGCCACCGGGCGTGGCCGCGATGAAACTGCAACGCCGGGCGGCACTGCGTTTGCCCGGCCTACAGGGTACGGTGCGGTTTGTGGTTTGTGGTTTGTGGTTTGTAGGCCCGGTAAGCGTAGCGCCACCGGGCATTGACCACTCTGCGCGGCGTTACACCTCGTAGTCCGCGTCTTCTGTCTCCAGCGGCACAATCTGCACCTTCTGTACGCGGTGGCTCTCTACCTGTAGCGTCTTCAGCAGATAGTCGCCTATCTGTACCTCTTCCCCTACTTTAGGAATACGCTGTAGGTACTCCATCAGCAGGCCAGCGATGGTGTGATACTCTCGCTTCTCGTCCAGCGGCAGCGGCACATAGTGCACCAGATCCTCCAGCGGCATGTGGCCGTTTGCCGTCCAGCTGCCGTCGGCGTTCTTCTGAATGTCGTGGCGGGCGTCAATCTCCTCTACCTCGTTCGGCAGGTTACCCGCAATGGTCTCCATCACGTCGCTAAGAGTCACGATCCCCTCGATGGAGCCAAACTCATCCACCACAAAGGCAAAGTGCGTGCGCGCGTTGCGGAACTGCTCCAGCGCCTGCAGCAGCGGCAGCCCCTCGGGAAAGACCAGCGGCTGGCGGATCAGCACGTTGATGTTGAGCGGCTCGCCGCGCAGCGACTGCTGCAGCAGGTCGAGAATGTGCACCACGCCCAGCAGATCTTCATGCTCGTCGCCGCCGGTCACCACCATGCGGGTGTGCTGGTTTTTATCCAGCAGGGCGCGGATCTCCTCCTCCGGGGCGCTGAGGTCGATATACTCAATGTCATGGCGGGAGGTCATGATGCTGCTGACGGTGCGCTGGTTAAGGTTCAGCACCCGCTCAATCATCAGCCGCTCCTGAGTATTGAAGATCTGGTGATTATCGTGGTCCGCCAGCAGGGAGGAGGTCTCAACGTCCAGCTCGGCATCCTCTTTTCGGTTGCTCAGCAGGCGCATTACCGCGTCGGTGGTGCGCTGGCGCAGCGTCTGGTTTGCAGAGAGAAAGCGACGGCGGTTGAAGATCGCCAGCTGGTTAAGCGCCTCAATCATTACCGAGAAGCCGATGGCAGCGTACAGATAGCCTTTCGGAATATGGAACCCGAAGCCGTCGGCGATCAGGCTAAAGCCGATCATCAGCAGGAAACTGAGGCAGAGAATAACGATGGTCGGGTGGCTGTTAACAAAGCGCGTTAACGCCTTGCTGGCCAGCAGCATCAGCGCGATAGCAATCACGACCGCCGCCATCATCACGGCCAGATGATCGACCATCCCCACGGCGGTGATCACCGAGTCCAGCGAGAAAACCGCGTCCAGCACAACAATCTGTGCCACCACCGCCCAGAATTTCGCGCCGCGCCGCTGGGTGGGGTTATCGCTGTCCTTACCCTCCAGCCGCTCGTTGAGTTCGACGGTGGCCTTAAAGAGCAGGAACAGGCCGCCAAACAGCATGATGAGATCCCGGGCGCTGAAGCTAAAGCTGCGTACCGAGAAGAGAGGCGTAGTAAGCGTTACCAGCCAGGAGATTGAGGCCAGCAGCAGCAGGCGCATCAGCATCGCCAGCACAAGGCCGGTGACCCGCGCCCGGTCGCGCTGGGCAGGCGGCAGCTTCTCAGCGAGGATGGCGATAAAGACCAGGTTATCAATACCTAACACCAGCTCAAGCACTACCAGCGTCAGCAGCCCGGCCCAGATTGATGGATCGGCAATCCATTCCATAATACGTTTTGTACCCTCCAGAAAAATAATTACCCGTCACTGCGGGAATGCAAATTAGGATATATCGCAGATGTAAATGTGTCTATTTTTTTTGTCAATATGAAGTAATTCCTAAAACCGTAAAAATAGCGACTTAATCTTATTCTTAAAAACTGGCATCAGGCAAAGCGGAGCCTTGCCTGTAATTCCTTTAGCTGCAACAATTCTTCCAGCGTTAACGCGCTACTTTACTAAACTATTTTCCCGTTGTCCTGCCCGGCGTTGTCCGCCCGTGGTTTAACGTTATGTCTCTGGATCATAAGGGGTATTAATCACCTTTGCTAATACTATCAGTCGGCTGCATTTGACCAGGCGCTTTTTAGGACTGATGCCAGTTATATTTAACAGACATTAAATGCATTCTGTTAAATGTGCGGCGAAAGCAGCGCTATTTAAATTGCACAGGATAATTACTCTGCCAAAGTGATAAATAATCAATGATGAAATCCAAAATGAAATTGATGCCATTATTGGTATCTGTGGCCTTGATGAGTGGTTGCACGGTTTTTCCCGGAAGCAATATGACCACAATGGGTAAGGATGTGATTAAACAGCAAGATGCTGATTTCGATCTTGACCGCATGGTGAATGTTTATCCTTTGACTCCCCGACTGGTAGAGCAGCTTCGACCCAGGCCTAACGTCGCCCAGCCGAACATGTCGCTGGATCAGGAGATCTCCAGCTACCAGTATCGCGTTGGACCAGGCGACGTCCTTAACGTCACCGTCTGGGACCACCCGGAGTTAACCACACCCGCAGGGCAGTACCGCAGCTCCAGCGACGCCGGTAACTGGGTGCAGCCCGACGGCTCCATGTTCTACCCCTACATTGGCAGAGTCCACGTTGTGGGCAAAACCCTTGCTGAAATCCGCAGTGATATTACCGGCCGCTTAGCGCAGTACATCGCCGACCCGCAGGTTGACGTTAATATCGCCGCTTTCCGCTCGCAGAAAGCCTATATCTCCGGGCAGGTAAACAAATCAGGCCAGCAGGCTATTACCAACGTGCCGCTTACCGTGCTGGATGCGATTAACGCCGCCGGTGGTCTGACCGACGCGGCCGACTGGCGCAACGTGGTGCTTACCCATGAGGGCCGCGAGCAGCGCATCTCCCTGCAGGCGCTGATGCAGAACGGCGACCTCAGCCAGAACCGCCTGCTCTACCCGGGGGACATTCTGTTTGTACCGCGCAATGACGATCTGAAAGTGTTCGTGATGGGCGAAGTGAAAAAACAGAGCACCCTCAAGATGGACTTCAGCGGCATGACCCTGACCGAAGCGCTGGGCCAGGCGGAAGGTCTGGATCTCACCTCTTCGGACGCCAGCGGCATCTTTGTGATCCGTCCGCTGAAAGGGGAGGGCGGTCGCAGTGGCAAGATGGCCAACATCTATCAGCTCGATATGTCCGATGCCACCTCGCTGGTGATGGCGACGGAGTTCCGCCTTCAGCCTTACGACGTGGTCTACGTGACTACCGCACCGGTTACCCGTTGGAACCGCCTTATCAACCAGTTGCTGCCGACGATCAGTGGCGTTCGCTACATGACCGACACCGCCAGCGACGTTCACAACTGGTAACGCTCATGTTTAACAAAATTCTGGTGGTATGCGTGGGCAACATCTGCCGCTCCCCGACGGGAGAGCGGCTGTTGAAACACTATCAGCCTGCGCTGACGGTGGAGTCTGCCGGACTCGGGGCGTTGGTAGGAAAAGGCGCAGACGCCACGGCGACCAGCGTGGCGGAAGAGCACCAGCTGTCGCTGGCCGGACACAGCGCACGGCAGATCACCGGACGGATGTGCCGGGAGTATGACCTGATCCTGGTGATGGAGAAGCGCCATATCGCCGCGCTGTGTGAAATTGCACCGGAGATGCGCGGCAAGGTAATGCTATTCGGTCACTGGGATGGCGAGCGTGAGATCCCCGATCCCTACCGCAAAAGCCGCGAGGCCTTTGAGGCCGTCTACACCTTACTCGATCGCTCGGCCCGCCAGTGGGCGCAGGCGTTGCACGTTCAGCAGGGATAACCATGACAGAAAAATTACACCATGCTGCTGCCCCACAGACGGGCGGTGATGAGATCGATATTGGCCGCCTTGTGGGAACCGTTATTGAGGCGCGCTGGTGGGTGCTGGGTATTACGGCCCTGTTCGCGCTGGCGGCGGCGGTCTATACCCTGTTTGCCACCCCGATCTACAGCGCTGATGCGCTGGTGCAGATTGAGCAGGACACGGGCGGCTCGCTGGTGCAGAACCTCAACAGTGCGCTCTCTAATAAGCCTCCCGCCTCGGATGCCGAGATCCAGCTGATTAAGTCGCGGATGGTGCTGGGCAAGACGGTTGACGATCTCGATCTCGATATCGGCGTGACCAAAAACACCTTTCCCATTTTTGGCGCAGGCTGGGATCGCCTTCAGGGCCGGCAGAACGAAACCGTGAAGGTCACTACCTTTACGCTGCCCAGGGGCGCAGGCGGGCAGGTCTTTACCCTCAGCGTACTGGGGCCGAAGCAGTATCAGCTGACCAGCGACGCCGGGTTTAGCGCCCGCGGCGAGGTAGGCAAGCTGCTGCAAAAGGATGGCGTCACCTTTGAGGTCAGCGCGATCCAAGCGGCGGAAGGCAGTGAGTTTACGGTAACGAAATTCTCCACGCTGGGCGTCATCAATAATCTGCAAAACAACCTGTCGGTGACGGAGAACGGCAAAGATACCGGAGTGCTCAGCCTGAGCTTTACCGGTGAGGATCGCAACCAGATCCGCGCCATTCTCAACAGCATCACCCGTAACTATCTGGCGCAGAACGTTGAGCGTAAGTCGGAAGAGGCGGCGAAAAGCCTGGCCTTCCTCGCCAAACAGCTCCCGGAAGTGCGGGCGAATCTTGATGCGGCGGAGAACAAGCTTAACGCTTTCCGCCAGGATAAGGATTCGGTAGATCTGCCGCTGGAGGCCAAGGCGGTGCTGGACTCGATGGTCAACATTGACGCTCAGCTCAACGAGCTGACGTTCAAAGAGGCCGAAATCTCCAAGCTCTATACCAAAGCGCACCCGGCCTACCGCACGCTGCTGGAGAAACGCCGCGCGTTAGAGGATGAGAAGGATCGCCTCAGCGGGCGCGTCTCCGCGATGCCAAAAACCCAGCAGGAGATTGTCCGTCTGACCCGTGACGTTGAGTCCGGCCAGCAGGTCTATATGCAGCTGCTAAATAAACAGCAGGAGCTGAAGATCACCGAGGCGAGCACGGTAGGGGACGTCCGCATAGTCGATCCGGCTATCGATCAGCCTGGCGTGCTGAAGCCGAAGAAGGCGCTGATTATTCTCGGCAGCATTATCCTCGGCCTGATGCTCTCCATCGTTGGCGTACTGCTGCGATCCCTGTTCAACCGCGGGATTGAGAGTCCGCAGGTGCTGGAGGAGAACGGCATCAACGTCTACGCCAGCATCCCTCTTTCCGAGTGGCAGAAGGCCCGGGACAATGTGACCACCAGCAAAGGCAGCAAGCGCTTCAAACAGAGCCAGCTGCTGGCGGTAGGCAACCCAACCGATCTGGCTATCGAAGCGATCCGCAGCCTGCGGACCAGCCTGCACTTCGCCATGATGCAGGCCAGTAATAACGTACTGATGATGACCGGGGTTAGCCCGTCGATCGGTAAGACCTTCGTCTGTGCCAACCTGGCGGCGGTGATCAGCCAGACCAACAAGCGCGTGCTGATGATCGACTGCGACATGCGCAAGGGGTACACCCACGAGCTGCTCGGCACCGACAACGTCAACGGCCTGTCGGACATTCTGGCAGGGCAGGGAGATTTCTCTGCCTGCGTGAAGCCCACAGCCATTACCCACTTCGATCTGGTGCCGCGTGGCCAGGTGCCGCCTAATCCCTCTGAGCTACTGATGAGCGAACGCTTTGCGCAACTGCTCGCATGGGCCAGCAGCCGCTACGACCTGGTGCTGATCGATACCCCGCCCATTCTCGCGGTAACCGATGCGGCAGTGGTTGGACGGCATGCCGGCACCACCCTGATGGTGGCGCGCTATGCGGTTAACACCCTGAAAGAGGTGGAGACCAGCCTGAGTCGCTTTGCACAGAACGGCATTCAGGTAAAAGGCGTGATCCTGAACTCTATCTTCCGTCGGGCGACGGGATATCAGGACTACGGCTATTACGAGTACGAATATAAGTCGGACTCCAAGTAAGACCTACAGGCAACCTCGGGGACAAGAAATGACAACAGCCAATTACCCAACGATCTCGATTTACATGCCGACATGGAACCGTCAGCAGCTGGCCATCCGCGCGATTAAGTCGGTATTACGCCAGGACTACCCGCACTGGGAGATGATCGTCGTCGACGACTGCTCGGCGAACTACGAGCAACTTGAGCAGTACGTTGCGGAGTTGAACGATCCGCGCGTGACCTACGTCCGCAACGCATTCAACTCCGGGGCCTGCGCGGTACGCAACCAGGCCATTTTGCAGGCGCGGGGCCACTACATCACCGGTATCGATGACGACGACGAGTGGACGCCGAACCGCCTGTCGGTGTTTCTTGCCCATAAGCACCAGCTGGTGACCCATGCCTTCCTCTACGCCAACGACTACGTTTGCGAGGGGGAGGTCTATGCCCAGCCGGCCAGCCTGCCGCTCTATCCAAAGTCCCCCTATTCGCGGACGCTGTTCTACAAGCGCAACATCATTGGCAACCAGGTCTTTACGCTGGCCTCGCGCTTCAAAGCCTGCCTGTTTGACGTCGAGCTGAAGGCGGCCCAGGACTACGACATCTTCCTGCGGATGGTGGTGGAGTATGGCGAGCCGTGGAAGGTCGAGGAGGCCACGCAGATCCTGCACGTCAACCACGGAGAGATGCAGATCACCACCTCACCGAAGAAGTTCTCCGGCTACTTCCACTTCTATCGTAAGCATAAAGATAAGTTCGATCGTGCCAGCAAGAAGTACCAGCTCTTTACCCTCTACCAGATCCGCAATAAGCGGATGACCCTGCGTACGCTGCTGACCCTGTTCTCCGTGCGCAACGGCAAGCGCCTGGCTTATGGGCTACGGAGTAAATAATGCGCCTGGAGGATTTTCGCGCTAACCACTGGAGCCTGCGCCCCTGCTGCATGGTAATGGCCTACCGTATCGCACATTTCTGCTCGGTGTGGCGCAAAAAAAGCGTCATCAACAATATCTGGGCCGCGCCGGTACTGCTGCTTTACCGCTTTATTACCGAGTGCCTGTTTGGCTATGAGATCCAGGCGGCGGCCACCATCGGACGGCGTTTTACCATCCATCACGGCTATGCCGTCGTGATCAACAAAAACGTCGTAGCCGGGGATGACTTCACTATTCGCCACGGCGTCACCATCGGCAACCGGGGCGGCGACAGTCTGGCCTGCCCGGTCATCGGTAACGGGGTAGAGCTGGGGGCGAACGTGGTCATCATTGGCGATATCACCATTGGCAACGGCGTCACTATCGGTGCGGGCAGCGTAGTGCTGGACAGCGTGCCGGATAACGCGCTGGTGGTGGGAGAGAAAGCCCGGGTGAAGGTGAGATAATGAATATTTTACAGTTTAATGTGCGTCTCGCCGAAGGGGGCGCAGCGGGCGTGGCCCTTGACCTGCATCAGCGCGCTTTACAGCAGGGGATGCGCTCGCGCTTCGTCTACGGCTACGGTAAAGGCGGCAGGAAGAGCGTTAGCCACGACAGCTATCCAGAGGTGATCCAGCACACGCCGCGCCTGACCTCAATTGCTAACCTGGCGCTGTTTCGTCTCTTTAACCGCGATCTGTTTGGCGATCTCAACGAACTCTATCTTGATGTGGTTCGTACCCAGGGTCCGGTGGTGCTGCACTTCCATGTAATGCACAGCTACTGGCTGAAGCTGGAGAAGGTCGTGGCATTCTGCCAGCGGATCACCGCCAGCCGACGCGACGTGACTCTGGTCTGGACCCTGCACGATCACTGGAGCGTGACCGGACGCTGTGCCTTTACCGATGGCTGCGAAGGGTGGAAAAACCACTGTCAGAGCTGCCCGACGCTGGATAACTATCCGCCGGTGAAAGTGGATCGCGCTCATAGCCTGGTGGCGGGTAAACGGCGCCTGTTTAACGAGATGATTGCCCTCGGGTGCCACTTTATCTCTCCCAGCCAGCATGTGGCCGATGCGTTCAACAGCATCTACGGTGCGGATCGCTGCAAAATTGTTAACAACGGTATTGATGTTGCTACCGAGGCGATCCTCGCCGAGCTGCCGCTGGTAGAGCAGGGTCAGGGCGCACCCAAAATTGCCGTTGTCGCCCACGACCTGCGCTATGACGGTAAAACCAATCAGGCGCTGGTACAAAAAATGATGGCCCCTGGCAGCGGCATTGAGCTGCACACCTTTGGCAAGTTCTCCCCCTTTGCTGGCGATAACGTCATCAACCACGGTTTTTTAACCGATAAGCGCCAGCTGATGAGCGAGCTTAACCAGATGGATGCCCTGGTGTTTAGCTCTCGGGTCGATAACTATCCGCTGATCCTGTGCGAGGCGCTGTCGATTGGGGTGCCGGTCATTGCCACCCACAGCGACGCGGCGCAGGAGGTGCTGCGCAAATCCGGTGGGAAGACCTTTAGCGAGAGCGAGGTGCTGGATCTGGTTAAGCGGCCAAAAGCGGAGATTGCCGAGGCGGTGTTTGGCACCTCGCTGGAAGCGTTCAGGGCGCGCAGCCGTCAGGCCTATAGCGGAGAGCAGATGCTGGAGGAGTATGTCGCGTTCTATCAGAGTCTGTAGCTATCTGCTGCTGCCGCTGACCTACCTGCTGGTCAACGTCAAAATAGCCCAGCTGGGGGAGAGCTTCCCCATTACTATCGTCACCTTTTTACCGGTGCTGCTGCTGCTCTTCGTCGATAAGATCAGCGTTAAGAAGCTGCTGATTGCGCTGGGGATCGGTGCCGGGCTGACGGTCTTCAACTACCTGTTTGGCCGCTCGTTTAACGCCAGTAAGTATGCCACCTCTACGCTGCTGTTTATCAACATTGTGATTATCATCGGCATGGTGTGGAGCATTCGTTTTAAGGTCGTCTCGCCGCATAACTACCGTAAAATTTTGCGCTTCTTCTACCTGGTCGTTGGACTGATTGTTGCCCTGGCGGCGATGGAGATGGCGCAGATTATTCTCACCGGCGGCAGCAGCCTGATGGAGACCATTTCAAAATATCTGATCTACTCCAACAGCTACGTTTTGAATTTTATCAAGTTCGGCGGCAAGCGAACCACGGCGCTCTATTTTGAACCCGCTTTCTTCGCTCTGGCATTAATCTCAATTTGGCTCAGTATCAAACAGTTTGGTATCAAGACCCCTAAAACTGATGGTATGATTCTGGCAGGGATAGTTCTTTCAGGATCTTTCTCCGGCGTAATGACCTTCATTCTTTTTTATTTGCTGGAGTGGGCCTTTCAGTACCTGAATAAAGAGGCGATTAAGAAGAAACTGCCGTTAGCAATAATATCGTTGGCCGTTTTTATGGTCGGTGTCGTGTTTGCATTTCCGTATATTTCCGAACGACTCGGCGATCTCGGTACGGAAGGCTCCTCTTCCTATTATCGAATCATCGGTCCGCTGGCGATGGTCGGCAGCGCATTAACTAATATCGACGGCGCGGTACGGTTTGGATCGCTTTATGAATATGTTGCATCATTCGGAATCTTTAACGGTGCGGACGTCGGAAAAACAATAGACAATGGCCTGTATCTGTTGATTATTTATTTTTCCTGGTGCGCCGTAGTACTGACCATTTGGTACATGAGTAAAGTCTTAAAAATGATGATCAACGCATTTGGTAATAATCAGAATTATCGTGTTCAGCTTTATCTTTTTATGCCGGTGTCGCTCTTTTTTACCGGTTCGATTTTTAGCCCGGAATACGCATTCTTGATCGTTTGCCCGTTTATTTTGCGCAAGGCGCTAAATATTACTCAATCCTGACGAGGTTAAAACATGCTGCTCAGTGTCATTACCGTTGCCTTCCGTAACTATGCGGGCGTGGTGAAAACGCATGCCTCACTGGCCCACCTGGCGCGGGCAACAGATATCACTTTTGAGTGGATTGTGGTGGACGGCGGCTCTAACGACGGCACCCGGGAATTTCTGGAAAATCTCAACGGCCAGTATAACTTACGCTTTGTTAGCGAAAAGGATAACGGCATCTATGACGCCATGAACAAGGGCGTTGCGCTGGCCGAAGGGCGTTTTGCTCTGTTTCTGAACTCGGGCGATATCTTCCACGAGGATGTCGCCGACGTGGTCCGCCAGCTGGCGGACGAACGTGAAAAGGCGATGTATATCGGCGACGCGCTGCTGGACTTTGGCGACGGGACAAAAATACGCCGCAGCGCTAAACACGGCTGGTATATTTATCACAGCCTGCCTGCCAGTCATCAGGCGATCTTTTTTCCGGTGAGCGGATTAAAAACGTACCCCTACGATCTGCAATATAAGGTGTCATCGGATTATGCGCTGGCCGCAAGAATGTTTAAAGCGGGATATCCTTTTAAACGTGTAAAGGGGCTGGTGTCTGAATTTTCCATGGGCGGCGTCTCAACGTCTAATAATCTTGAGCTGTGCGAGGATGCGCGGAAAGTCCAGCGGAAGATATTGCGCGTGCCCGGCTTCTGGGCGCAGCTCTCATATTTCTTACGCGTGCGGACCACGGGAAAGACAAAAGCCTTATATCACAAAGCCTAAATATAAGGGATAACCATGCAGGATCTAAAAGGATTCTCGGTGCCAAAGGGGTTCCGAGGGGCTGGCGCTATTAAAGTCCAGCTGTGGTGGGCGGTGCAGGCTACATTATTTGCCTGGTCGCCGCAGGTAATGTATCGCTGGCGGGCATTTTTATTGCGTCTCTTTGGCGCAAAAATCGGAAAAAACGTAGTCATCCGCCCATCGGTAAAAATTACTTATCCGTGGAAATTGACTCTCGGAGACTATAGCTGGGTAGGGGACGAAGCCGTTTTATATACGCTGGGTGAGATTATCCTTGGCGCAAATTCGGTAGTGTCACAAAAGTGTTATTTGTGTACCGGCAGTCACGACTATTTAAGCGCGCATTTTGCTATTAACGCGACGCCTATCGTGATTGGCGAGAAGTGCTGGCTGGCAACGGATGTGTTTGTTGCCCCAGGGGTCACGATTGGTAACGGCACGGTGGTCGGGGCGCGAAGCAGCGTTTTTAAATCGCTCCCGGCCAATGCCGTCTGCCGTGGCAATCCCGCAGTGGTGATACGCGAACGCGTAGAAACTGAATAATTTCTGATAAGTCTGGAGAAAATAACTATGTCTAAAGTCGCTCTCATCACCGGCGTGACCGGGCAGGATGGCTCTTACCTGGCGGAACTGCTGCTGGAGAAAGGCTACGAGGTTCACGGTATCAAACGTCGCGCCTCTTCGTTTAACACTGAACGCGTGGACCACATCTATCAGGATCCGCACGCCAGCAACCCGAAATTCCATCTGCACTATGGCGATTTGACCGACAGCTCCAACCTCACCCGCATCCTGCAGGAAGTGCAGCCGGACGAGGTGTACAACCTGGGGGCGATGAGCCACGTAGCGGTCTCCTTTGAGTCGCCGGAATATACCGCCGACGTTGACGGTATGGGCACCCTGCGCCTGCTGGAGGCGATCCGCTTCCTCGGCCTTGAGAAGAAAACCCGCTTCTACCAGGCCTCCACCTCTGAGCTGTATGGTCTGGTGCAGGAGACCCCGCAGAAAGAGACCACGCCGTTCTACCCGCGCTCACCGTATGCGGTAGCCAAGCTCTACGCCTACTGGATCACCGTTAACTACCGTGAATCCTACGGCATGTACGCCTGCAACGGTATTCTGTTCAACCACGAATCCCCGCGCCGCGGCGAGACCTTCGTAACCCGTAAAATCACCCGCGGCATTGCCAACATTGCCCAGGGCCTTGAGTCCTGCCTCTATCTCGGCAACATGGACTCCCTGCGTGACTGGGGCCATGCCAAAGACTACGTGAAGATGCAGTGGATGATGCTGCAGCAGGATCACCCGGAAGATTTCGTTATCGCTACCGGCGTGCAGTACTCGGTGCGCCAGTTCGTTGAGATGGCTGCTGCGCAGCTGGGTATCAAGCTGCGCTTTGAAGGCACCGGCGTAGATGAGAAGGGTATTGTTGTTTCGGTCACCGGCCATGATGCACCGGGCGTGAAGGCGGGCGACGTAATTGTTGCCGTCGATCCGCGCTACTTCCGTCCGGCAGAGGTTGAAACCCTGCTCGGCGATCCGACCAAAGCGCACGAGAAGCTGGGCTGGAAGCCGGAAACCACCCTGCAGGAGATGGTCTCTGAGATGGTCGCCAAGGATCTGGAAGCCGCTAAGAAGCACTCGCTGCTGAAGTCCCACGGCTACGAGGTTGCCATCGCGCTGGAGTCCTGAGCATGAGTAAACAACGTATCTTTGTAGCTGGCCATCGCGGCATGGTGGGGTCAGCTATCGTGCGCCAGCTGGAGCAGCGCGGTAACGTCGAGCTGATCCTGCGCACCCGTGATGAGCTGAACCTGCTGGATGCGGCCGCCGTAAACGCCTTTTTCGCCGACCAGCGGATCGATCAGGTCTACCTGGCGGCGGCGAAGGTGGGCGGGATTGTGGCAAACAATACGTATCCGGCTGACTTCATCTACGAAAACATGATGATCGAGAGCAACATCATTCACGCTGCGCATACGCACGGCGTGAACAAGCTGCTGTTCCTCGGCTCCTCCTGTATCTATCCGAAGCTCGCCACCCAGCCGATCGCCGAGAGCGAGCTGCTGCAGGGGACGCTGGAAGCCACTAATGAACCGTACGCCATTGCCAAAATTGCCGGGATCAAGCTGTGTGAATCCTACAACCGTCAGCATGGCCGCGATTACCGCTCGGTGATGCCGACCAACCTGTACGGTCCGCATGACAACTTCCACCCCAGCAACTCCCACGTCATCCCGGCGCTGCTGCGACGCTTTCATGAGGCGGCCGAGCAGAACGCCACCGACGTGGTGGTGTGGGGCAGCGGTACGCCGATGCGCGAGTTTCTGCACGTCGATGATATGGCGGCGGCCAGCATTCATGTGATGGAGCTGGATCGCGAGGTGTGGCTGGAGAACACCGAGCCGATGCTATCGCACATCAACGTCGGTACCGGCGTTGACTGCACCATCCGCGAGCTGGCGCAGACCCTTGCCCAGGTGACGGGCTTCAAGGGCCGGGTGGTCTTTGATGCCTCGAAACCCGACGGTACGCCGCGCAAGCTGCTGGACGTGTCGCGCCTGCATGCGCTGGGCTGGCGCCATGAGATCTCGCTGGAGCAGGGGCTGGCCAGCACCTACCAGTGGTTCCTTGAAAACCAGCACCGTTTCCGGGGGTAGGCATGTTTTTAAGTCAGGAAGATTTTGCCACCGTGGTGCGCTCTACGCCGCTGATCTCTATCGATCTGATCGTCGAGAATGCGGATGGCGAGTTTCTACTGGGCAAGCGGACCAACCGCCCGGCACAGGGCTTCTGGTTTGTACCCGGCGGGCGCGTGCAGAAAGATGAGCCGCTGGCCCAGGCGTTTGAACGCCTGACGCTGGCCGAGCTTGGCCTGCGTCTGCCGCTGGCGGCGGGGGAGTTTTACGGCGTCTGGCAGCACTTCTATGACGACAACTTCTCCGGGACTGACTTTAGCACCCACTACATCGTGCTCGGCTTCCGCCTGACGGTAAATCAGGCGGATCTGGCCCTGCCGGATGCGCAGCACGAGGCGTACCGCTGGTTAACCCCAGCGGCGCTGCTTGCCGACGAGAAGGTGCACGATAACAGCCGGGCCTATTTTCTCGCCGATCGTCAGGCGGTAGGTCTATGAAAATATTAGTTTACGGCATCAACTACTCGCCGGAGCTTACCGGCATCGGCAAGTACACCGGCGAGATGGTGGAGTGGATGGCCCGCCAGGGTCATGACGTGCGGGTCATCACCGCGCCGCCCTACTATCCGGACTGGAAGGTAGGCGAACGCTACTCGGCCTGGCGCTATCGCCGGGAAGAGGGGGCGGCGACCGTATGGCGCTGCCCGCTCTATGTCCCGAAGCAGCCTTCGACTATCAAGCGGCTGATTCACCTCGGCAGCTTTGCCTTGAGCAGCCTTTTCCCGCTGCTGGCCCAGCGCCGCTGGAAGCCGGATCGCATCATTGGCGTGGTGCCGACCCTGTTCTGCACCCCGGGGATGCGCCTGCTGGCGAAGCTCTCCGGCGCGCGCACGCTGCTGCACATTCAGGACTACGAAGTGGATGCCATGCTCGGCCTCGGAATGGCAGGCAAAGGTAAGGGCGGCAAGGTGGCGAAGCTCGCCAGCGCCTTCGAGCGCAGTGGCCTGCTTGGGGTGGATAACGTCTCTACCATCTCCCGTTCGATGATGAACAAAGCCCGGGAGAAGGGTGTTGCTGAAGAGCGGGTTATCTTCTTCCCCAACTGGTCAGAAGTGGCGCGCTTTCGCGACGTCAGCGAGAGCGAAGTGGTCCGGCTGCGGACCTCTCTCGGCCTGCCAGACGATAAAAGAGTCATTCTCTACTCAGGCAACATCGGCGAGAAGCAGGGCCTGGAGAGCGTGATTGAGGCCGCTGAGCGTCTGCGCGACCGGCCATGGCTGTTTGTCATTGTCGGCCAGGGCGGCGGCAAGGCGCGGCTGGAAAAACTGGCTGCCGAGCGCGGACTGGACAACGTCAAATTCTTCCCGCTGCAGCCTTACGAGGCGCTGCCAGCGCTCTTAAAAATGGGTGATTGCCATCTGGTGATCCAGAAGCGCGGCGCGGCGGACGCGGTACTGCCCTCCAAGCTTACCAATATTCTGGCGGTGGGCGGTAACGCGGTGATTACAGCCGAAGCGGATACCGAACTGGGTCAGCTCTGTACTGCCTTTCCGGGTATTGCCGTCTGCGTTGAGCCTGAGTCGGTGGACGCGCTGGTGAGCGGAATTGAGCAGGCGCTGGTCATGCCAAAAAACAACACGGTGGCACGTGAATATGCCGAACGCACGCTCGAAAAAGAGAGCGTGTTGAGCCAATTTATTGCCGATATCCAGGGATAATTATGAAGCAAACAACCCTTTTTCCGGTAGTCATGGCTGGTGGCACGGGTAGCCGCCTGTGGCCGCTCTCCCGCGTGCTTTACCCCAAACAGTTTCTCTGCCTGAAGGGCGAGTTGACGATGCTACAGGCGACGATCAACCGCCTGAATGGCGTTGAGTGTGAAAGCCCGGTGGTTATTTGCAACGAAGAGCACCGCTTTATCGTTGCCGAGCAGCTGCGTCAGCTCAACAAGCTGACCGAAAACATCATTCTTGAACCGGCAGGGCGCAACACCGCACCAGCCATCGCCCTCGCGGCGCTGGCGGCTAAGCGCAATAGCCCTGACGCAGATCCGCTCCTGCTGGTACTCGCTGCCGACCACGTGATCCAGCAGGAAGAGACCTTCCGCGAGGCGGTACGGGCGGCAATGCCCTATGCCGAAAGCGGCAAGCTGGTGACCTTCGGCATCGTGCCGGATCTGCCGGAGACTGGCTACGGCTATATTCGCCGCGGTGAGATCAGCCAGGGCGGGAGCGATACGGTCGCTTTCGAAGTGGCACAGTTCGTTGAAAAACCCAATCTGGAAACGGCGCAGGCCTACGTTGCCAGCGGCGAATACTACTGGAACAGCGGCATGTTTCTGTTCCGCGCCGGGCGCTATCTCGACGAGTTGAAGCGCTTCCGCCCGGACATTCTTGAAGCCTGTGAAAACGCCATGCGCACCCTCGATCCGGATCTCGACTTTATCCGCGTTGATGAAGAGGCGTTCCTTGCCTGCCCGGAAGAGTCGGTGGACTACGCGGTGATGGAGAAGACGGCCGATGCGGTGGTGGTCCCGATGGATGCGGGCTGGAGCGACGTCGGCTCCTGGTCCTCGCTGTGGGAGATCAGCCCCCATACGCCGGAGGGAAACGTTCACCACGGCGACGTCATCAGCCACAAAACCGAAAATAGCTACGTCTACGCCGAGTCTGGCCTGGTGACCACCGTGGGGGTCAAGGATCTGGTGGTAGTCCAGACCAAAGATGCGGTGCTGATTGCCGACCGCAACGCGGTGCAGGACGTCAAAAAAGTCGTCGAGCAGATCAAAGCCGACGGTCGCCATGAGCACCACGTTCACCGCGAGGTATACCGTCCGTGGGGCAAATATGACTCCATCGACTCGGGCGAACGCTACCAGGTAAAACGTATCACCGTCAAGCCGGGGGAGGGACTCTCCCTGCAGATGCACCACCACCGCGCCGAGCACTGGATCGTGGTAGCGGGTACGGCAAAGGTGACCATCAACGATGAGATCCGCCTGATCGGTGAGAACGAGTCGGTTTACATCCCGCTGGGTGCGACGCACTGCCTGGAGAACCCCGGCAAGATCCCGCTGGATCTGATTGAGGTACGCTCCGGCGGCTACCTCGAAGAGGACGACGTGGTGCGCTTCGAAGACCGCTACGGGCGAGTTTAGTACGCATTAACTCTGCCCGGCGGCGCTGTGCGTACCGGGCCTATGGAGGCCATTATGGAAAAATTAACCTGTTTTAAAGCCTACGATATTCGCGGCAGGCTGGGCACGGAACTGAATGAAGAGATCGCCTGGCGCATTGGCCGTGCCTATGGCGAATACCTGAAGCCGCAGACCATTGTGCTGGGCGGCGACGTGCGCCTGACCAGCGAAGCGCTGAAGCTGGCGCTGGCGAAGGGGCTGCAGGACGCCGGGGTAGACGTGCTTGACCTCGGTATGTGCGGCACGGAAGAGATCTACTTTGCCACCTTCCATCTCGGCATTGATGGCGGTATCGAAGTGACCGCCAGCCATAATCCGATGGACTATAACGGCATGAAGCTGGTGCGTAAGGGCGCACGCCCGATCAGCGGCGATACCGGCCTGCGTGACGTCCAGCGCCTGGCTGAGGCCAACGACTTCCCGCCGGTTAATCCGGCGAAGCGCGGTAGCTATAAGCAGATCGATCTGCGCGAGGTCTATATCGACCATCTGCTGGGCTATATCGACGTGGCGAATCTCAAGCCGTTAACGCTGGTGATCAACTCCGGCAACGGCGCGGCAGGCCCGGTAATTGACGCCATTGAAGCGCGTTTCCAGGCCCTGAAGGTGCCGGTGACCTTTATCAAAGTGCACAACACCCCGGACGGCAGCTTCCCGAACGGTATTCCTAACCCGCTGCTGCCGGAGTGCCGGGACAGCACCCGGGATGCGGTCATTGCGCACCAGGCCGATATGGGCATCGCCTTCGACGGCGACTTTGACCGCTGCTTCCTGTTCGACGGCGACGGTCAGTTTATCGAGGGCTACTACATCGTTGGCCTGCTGGCCCAGGCGTTTCTGGAGAAGCACCCTGGGGCGAAGATCATTCACGACCCGCGCCTCTCCTGGAATACCGTAGACGTGGTGACCCAGGCCGGCGGTACGCCGGTAATGTCAAAAACTGGCCACGCCTTTATTAAAGAGCGGATGCGCGCTGAAGATGCCATTTACGGCGGCGAGATGAGCGCTCACCACTACTTCCGCGACTTTGCCTACTGCGACAGCGGGATGATCCCCTGGCTGCTGGTCACCGAGCTGCTGTGCCTCTCCGGTCAGCCGCTGTCGGCGCTGGTGCGCGATCGCATGGCGGCGTTTCCGGCCAGCGGCGAGATCAACCGTACTCTCAGCGAACCGGCGCAGGCGATTGCCCGCGTGGAGCAGCATTTTACCCGCGGGGCGCAGGAGATTGACCGTACCGACGGTCTCAGCGTCGCTTTCCCGACGTGGCGCTTCAACCTGCGCTCCTCTAATACCGAGCCGGTGGTGCGCCTGAACGTTGAGTCCCAGGGCGACGTCTCGCTAATGGAGGCGAAGACGCAGGAAATTCTGGCGCTGCTCGACAGGTAGCCGTTGCGAGCCCTCTCTTCGGAGAGGGCATTAATAAACAGGAACAACGATGACAAACTTAAAAAAGCGCGAGCGAGCCAAAACGAATGCATCGTTAATCTCTATGGTGCAGCGATTTTCGGACATCACTATCCTGTTTGGCGGGCTTTGGGTGGTCTGTAAGGCATACGCCTTACCCTTTTTCTATCTGCATCTGCTGATGGCGCTGATGGCGCTGGTAGTTTTTCAGATGATTGGCGGTATGACTGACTTCTACCGCTCGTGGCGCGGCGTGAAAATCTCTACTGAGCTGGTGCTGCTGCTGCAAAACTGGACTCTAAGCCTGATCTTCAGCGCCGGGCTGATGGCGTTCAATGCCGATTTTAATGACGACTTTTCGCTGTTTTTCGCCTGGTACGTGCTGAGCAGCATTGGCCTGGTGGTCTGCCGCTCGTTGATCCGCTTCGGTGCGGGCTGGCTGCGTAACCGCGGATATAACACCCGGCGCGTTGCCATTGCGGGCGATTTACCGGTAGGGCAGATGCTGCTGGACAGTTTCCGCAACGAGCCGTGGCTGGGCTTCGAGGTGGTGGGTGTCTACCACGACGTTAGCCCCGAGGGGGTCTCGGCGGACTGGGCAGGCACTATCGAGCAGCTGATTGAAGATGCTAAGTCAGGCAAAATTCATAACGTCTACATCGCCATGTCAATGAACGATGCCGCCAGCATTAAAAAGCTGGTGAACGAGCTGGCGGATACCACCTGCTCGGTGATCCTGATCCCGGACGTCTTTACCTTCAATATCCTGCACTCGCGCATAGAGGAGATGAACGGTATTCCGGTGGTGCCGCTGTATGATACGCCGCTTTCAGGTATGAACCGTGTCCTGAAACGCCTTGAGGACATCGTGCTGTCGTCGCTGATCCTGCTGATGATCTCGCCGGTGCTGCTCAGCATCGCCGCCGCCGTGAAGTTCACCTCGCCGGGTCCGGTCATCTTCCGCCAGACACGCTACGGCATGGATGGCAAGCCGATCATGGTGTGGAAATTCCGCTCCATGAAGGTGATGGAGAACGACAGCGTAGTCACCCAGGCGACGCAGAACGATCCCCGCGTGACCCGCGTCGGCAACTTCCTGCGCCGCACCTCGCTCGACGAACTGCCGCAGTTTATTAACGTGCTGACCGGTGGCATGTCGATCGTTGGCCCGCGCCCGCACGCCGTTGCCCATAACGAGCAGTACCGGACGCTGATCCAGGGCTACATGCTGCGCCATAAGGTCAAGCCGGGTATCACCGGCTGGGCGCAGATCAACGGCTGGCGCGGTGAGACCGACACCCTGGAGAAGATGGAGAAACGGATCGAGTTCGACCTGGAGTACATTCGCGAATGGAGCCTCTGGTTCGATATCAAGATCGTTTTCCTGACCATTTTCAAAGGCTTTGTTAACAAAGCGGCCTACTGAGTGAGTACCCTGTGAGCCTGAGAGAGAAAACCTTAAGCGGGGCCAAATGGTCGGCGATGGCCACCGTCACGATCATTGGCCTCGGCCTGGTGCAGATGACCTGGCTGGCGCGGATCATCGACAGCCATCAGTTTGGCCTGCTGACCGTGGCGCTGACGATTATCGCCCTTGCCGATACGCTGTCCGATTTCGGCATCGCCAACTCAATTATCCAGCGCAAAGAGATCGGCCAGCTGGAGCTGACCACCCTCTACTGGCTGAACGTCGGCCTGGGGCTGCTGGTCTGCGTGACGATGTTTCTTCTGAGCGACACCCTGGCCGGGGTGCTGCACAACCCGGACATTGCCCCGCTGATCAAAACCCTGTCGCTGGCCTTTGTGGTGATCCCCCACGGCCAGCAGTTCCGCGCGCTGATGCAAAAAGAGTTGGAGTTTGGCAAAATTGGCGCAATTGAAACGCTCTCCGTGGTCGCGGGGTTTAGCGTGACGGTGATCGGCGCGTGGTTCTGGCCGCTGGCGATGACCGCCATTGTCGGCTACCTGGTTAACACCGCCGTGCGCACCCTGCTGTTTGGCTTCTTCGGCCGCAAAATCTACCGCCCGGGTCTGCACTTCTCCCTTGCCTCGGTCAGCGCCAACCTGCGTTTTGGCGCCTGGCTGACGGCGGATAGCGTCATTAACTACGTCAACACCAACCTCTCCACGCTGGTGCTGGCGCGTATTCTCGGGGCCAGCGTTGCCGGGGGTTATAACCTCGCCTACAACGTGGCGGTGGTGCCGCCGATGAAGCTCAACCCCATCATTACCCGCGTGCTGTTCCCGGCATTCGCCAAAATCCAGGACGATACGGCAAAGCTGCGGCTCAACTTCTACAAGCTGCTGTCGGCGGTGGGGATCATCAACTTCCCGGTGCTGCTGGGCCTGATGGTGGTCGCCAATAACATGGTCCCGCTGGTATTTGGCGAGAAGTGGCGCGGCATTATCCCCATCCTGCAGCTGCTGTGCATCGTCGGCCTGCTGCGCGCCGTGGGGAACCCAATTGGCTCCCTGCTGATGGCCAGGGCGCGGGTCGATATCAGCTTTAAGTTTAACCTCTTCAAAACCGCGCTCTTTGTGCCAGCCATTATTCTCGGCGGGCAGTGGGCGGGGGCGCTGGGGGTCACGCTGGGCTTCCTGCTGGTGCAGATTATCAATACCGTGCTCAGCTACTTCGTGATGATCAGGCCGGTGCTCGGCCCCAGCTACCGCCAGTATGTGCTTAGCCTCTGGTTACCGTTCTACCTCTCACTGCCGATGCTGGCGGTGAGCTACGGGCTGGGTCTGGCGCTGAGCGGCCATCTGCCGCTGGTGACCCTGCTGATCGTCCAGATCGCCGCAGGCGCGCTGACGTTCGCGGTCACCCTCGCGCTGTCGCGTAACGCGCTGGTAGTGGAGATCAAACGCCAGCTTTGCCGCAATGAAAAATTAAGAACGCTCCTGCGGGCAGGTTAATCCTATTTCTTTAATGAGGTCACAATGAAACTATTGATTCTGGGCAACCATACCTGTGGGAACCGTGGCGACAGCGCCATTCTACGCGGACTGCTGGACGCAATAGCCGTGCTGGAGCCGGATGCCGAGGTGGACGTGATGAGCCGCTACCCGGTCAGCTCCTCCTGGCTGCTGAACCGTCCGGTGATGGGCGATCCGCTCTACAGCCAGATGAAACAGCACAATAATGCCGCCGGACTGATGGGGCGGGTCAAGAAGGTGCTGCGCCGCCGCTATCAGCATCAGGTGCTGCTCTCCCGGGTCACCGACAGCGGCAAGCTGCGTAACATCGCCATCGCCCAGGGCTTCACTGATTTTGTCCGCCTGCTGGCGGGCTACGACGCCATTATCCAGGTCGGCGGCTCGTTCTTTGTCGATCTCTACGGCGTGCCGCAGTTTGAACATGCCCTCTGTACCTTTATGGCGAAAAAGCCGCTCTATATGATCGGTCATAGCGTTGGGCCGTTCCAGGACGCCCAGTTTAACCAGCTGGCGAACTATGTGTTCGGCCACTGCGATGCGCTGATCCTCCGCGAACGCGTGAGCCTGGAGCTGATGGAGCACAGCCAGATCACCACCGCGAAGGTCGAGCAGGGGGTGGATACCGCCTGGCTGGTGGATCACGACGAGACGTTCGTGCCGAACTATGCGGTTGCCCACTGGCTCGACGTGGCGGCAAAAGAGAAGACGGTTGCTATTACCCTGCGCGAGCTGGCCCCCTTCGACAAGCGGCTCGGCACCACGCAGAAAGCCTACGAGCAGGCTTTTGCTGGCGTGGTCAACCGCATTATTGATGCAGGCTACCAGGTGCTGGCCCTCTCGACCTGTACCGGTATCGACAGCTACAACAAAGACGATCGCATGGTGGCGCTCAATCTGCGGGAGCACGTCAGCGATCCCTCGCGCTATCACGTGGTGATGGACGAGCTGAACGATCTTGAGATGGGCAAAATTTTTGCCGCCTGCGATCTGACGGTGGGGACCCGCCTGCACTCGGCGATAATCTCGATGAACTTTGGCACCCCGGCGATCGCTATCAACTACGAACACAAGTCGGCGGGCATTATGCAGCAGCTGGGCATGCCGGAGATGGCGATCGATATTCGCCATCTGCTGGACGGCTCGCTGGAGGCGATGGTGGCCGACACCCTTGGCCAGCTCCCGGCGCTGGAACAGCGCCTCTCTGATGCCGTGGCCCACGAACGGCAGCACGGCATGGAGATGGTGGAGTCGGTGCTGAAGCGCGTTCGGGGGGGAAAATGAAGGTCAGTTTCTTTTTGCTGAAGTTTCCCCTCTCATCGGAGACCTTCGTGCTGGATCAGATCGTCGCCTTTATTGAGATGGGCCACGACGTCGAGATCGTGGCGATGCATAAAGGGGATCTGAGCAATACCCACGCGGCGTTCCAGCAGTATCGCCTGGCGGAGAAGACCCACTGGCTGCTGGACGAGCCGCAGGGCAAGCTGGCAAAGCTGCGCTATCGGGGGGCGGCGCTGCTGCGCGGGGCAGGGCGGGGCGCCACCTGGCGGGCGCTGAACGTCGGACGCTACGGAGCCGAAGCGCGCAACCTGATCCTGGGGGCGATGTGCGGCCTTGCGCCGCGCACCTTCCATGCCGACATCTTTATCGCCCACTTTGGCCCGGCGGGCGTCACGGCGGCCAAGCTGCGCGAGCTGGGCGTCCTTAACGGGAAAATCGCCACTGTATTTCACGGCATCGACATCTCCAGCCGGGCGGTGCTCAGCCACTATACCCCGGAGTATCAGCAGCTCTTTCGCCGGGGCGACCTGATGCTGCCTATCAGCGAACTGTGGGCGGGACGGCTGATGAACATGGGCTGCCCGGCGCATAAAATTGCCGTCTCGCGCATGGGCGTTGATATGTCACGTTTCTCCCCGCGTCCGGTACAGGCCCCGACAAACCGGCTGAATATCATCTCCGTTGCCCGCCTCACCGAGAAGAAGGGGCTGCATGTAGCCATCGAGGCCTGCCGCCTGCTTAAAGAGCGGAGCATTGCCTTTCACTATCGCATTCTCGGCATTGGGCCGTGGGAGCAGCGTCTGCGCGATCTGATCGCTAAATACGATCTACAGGAGATGATTGAGATGCCGGGCTTCAAGCCGAGCCATGAGGTAAAGGCGATGCTGGACGAGGCGGATCTCTTCCTGCTGCCCTCGATCACCGGCGCGGACGGCGATATGGAGGGGATCCCGGTGGCACTGATGGAGGCGATGGCGGTGGGTCTGCCCGTCGTCTCTACCGTGCACAGCGGTATCCCCGAGCTTATCGACGCCGATCGGTCCGGCTGGCTGGTGCCAGAGAACGATCCCCAGGCTCTCGCGGATCGGCTGGCGGCGCTGAGCGCTATCCAGCAGGAGGCGCTGGTGCCTGTCGTCTCCCGCGCGCGGGAGAAAGTCGAAACCGAGTTTAATCAGCGAATCATTAACCAGCGGCTTGCCACGCTGCTGCAAGCGCTCTAAGCCAGAGGTTATATGCCAGATATCTTACTCTCTCGCCGTCGCTTTATTGGGGCAGGCTCTGCCCTGGCGGCGCTACCCCTCCTGCACTCGCCGCTGCTCCAGGCTCAGGAGTCCGGCAGCGTTGATATCCGTCGCTACCTGAAAAATGACGTTATCGCCGCCTTTAAGCAAGCCTTTGCCGAGGCCAGCACGGTGCGGGTGCCGGCAGGCGTCGTCTGCGAGAACATCAATACCGCTATCTTTATTCCGGCGGGTAAAACGCTGCTGATCCGCGGGGCGCTCAAGGGCAACGGCCGGGGGCGCTTTGTACTGCAGGATGGCTGTCGGGTACGAGGCGAAGAGGGCGGTAGCCTCTATAACATCACCCTCGACGTGCGCGGCTCAGACTGTACTATCGAAGGCGTGGCGATGAGCGGCTACGGGCCTGTGACGCAGATCTATATCGGTGGCAAAGAGAAGCGCGTCATGCGTAACCTGGTCATCGATAATATCACGGTGACCAAAGCCAACTACGCCATTCTGCGCCAGGGCTTTCACAACCAGATCGACGGGGCGCGCATTACCAACGGCCGTTTCAGCTATCTGCAAGGGGACGCCATTGAGTGGAACGTGGCAATTAACGATCGTAACTTGCTGATCTCTGACCACGTGATTGACCATATCGACTGTACCAACGGCAAAATCAACTGGGGGATTGGCATCGGGCTGGCGGGCAGCACCTATGACAACGCCTACCCGGAAGACCAGGCGGTAAAACACTTTACCGTTGCCAACATTACCGGCAGCCACTGTCGCCAGCTGGTGCATGTCGAAAACGGCAAGCACTTTGTCATTCGTCATATCACCGCCACGGATATTACTCCTGACTACAGTAAAAAAGCGGGCATTGATAACGCCACGGTAGCGATTTACGGCTGCGATAACTTCGTTATCGACGATGTTAAAATGCGCAACAGCGCCGGAATGCTAATAGGTTATGGGGTGATCAAAGGTAATTATCTTTCGATACCGCAAAATTTCAGACTAAACGCGGTCCATTTAGACAACAGCGAGCAGACGCGAAAATTACGTGGGATCCAGATCTCATCGGGAAATGCTGACTCGTTTGTCTCGATCACTAATCTCAATATTCAGCGCGCGTCGCTGGAGATGCATAATAAGCCCCAGCATCTGTTTATGCGCAATATTCAGATAATGCAGGAGGCCGTGGCAGGCCCGGCGCTGAAGCTCCACTTCGACCTGCGCAAAGACGTGCGCGGCCGCTTTATGGCAAAGCGGGATACCCTGCTGTCGCTGGCGAATATTCATGCTGTGAATGAAAATGGGCAAAGCTCGGTGGATATTGACCGGCTCGATCAGCAGACAATTAATGCTGATAAATTAAACTTTTCCCTGCCCGCGAAGCGCTCATAATTGTTGTACAGCCATTTTGCGAGGATTCCTGGAGCCGCGACCCGCGGCTTCGTATTACATCTATTGCAGATGTTTTAATTGATAGTCTCAACCCAGCGAAATCCTACTGGCTAAACGAGATCAAAGGGCTATAATTCAGCAACCATTTTATAGGTGGAAGTGATAATGATTAATTTGAAAGCGGTTATTCCGGTAGCGGGTCTGGGGATGCATATGCTGCCTGCCACCAAGGCGATCCCAAAAGAGATGCTGCCGATCGTCGATAAGCCGATGATCCAGTATATCGTCGACGAAGTGGTTGCTGCAGGGATCAAAGAGATCGTTCTGGTTACCCACTCCTCTAAAAACGCGGTGGAGAACCACTTTGACACCTCCTATGAGCTTGAGGCTCTGCTGGAGCAGCGCGTTAAGCGTCAGCTGCTGGCGGAAGTGCAGTCCATCTGCCCGCCGGGTGTGACCATCATGAACGTGCGCCAGGCGCAGCCGCTGGGTCTGGGCCACTCGATTCTCTGCGCGCGTCCTATCGTCGGTGACAACCCGTTCGTGGTGGTGCTGCCGGATATTATTCTGGATAACGCCAGCGCCGATCCGCTGCGCTACAACCTGGCCGCGATGGTAGCCCGCTTTAACGAGACCGGCCGTAGCCAGGTGCTGGCGAAGCGCATGAAGGGCGATCTCTCTGAGTACTCTGTTATTCAGACCAAAGAGCCGCTGGATAACGAAGGTAAAGTAAGCCGCATTACTAACTTTATTGAGAAGCCGGATCAGCCGCAGACGCTGGATTCTGACCTGATGGCGGTAGGCCGCTACGTCCTGTCGGCGGATATCTGGGCTGAGCTGGAGAAAACCGAGCCGGGCGCGTGGGGGCGTATTCAGCTTACCGATGCCATTGCCCGACTGGCGGAGAAACAGTCCGTCGATGCCATGCTGATGACCGGCGATAGCTATGACTGCGGTAAGAAAATGGGCTACATGCAGGCGTTCGTGAAGTACGGTCTGCGTAACCTGAAAGAGGGTCAAAAATTCCGCAACAGCATTCAGAAGCTGCTGAGCCAAAGTCAGGCTTGAGTCACAATTAAGTAATATTAATTTAATTCGACGGCAAGTGATCGTTCATTGCGCGCTTTGAAATCGCGCTGAACAATCGCTTGCCGTTTTTGTTTTGCAACCCCCAAATTCTTGTAGATCAAGGGGTTGTGCTGATTAATCATACAGCAAAACGTTAAGAATTTTCCTTGTTTCTGTGCGCGTTTAGGATGACAATTAGCATCTGATTTATTGCCTGTACATCATCGTCAGGCATGAGTTGTAGTACAAATTGGTCCGTACAGTCCACGGGTAGCTGTTGAGCCTGGGGCGGTAGCGTGCCTGAGAACGAAGTGAAGCCAGGCTGCTTCACGCATTCTCGCGTAAAATCCCCCTTCCTTATTGAATTGACGGAATTGATAGCGTGAAAATCCTTGTTACTGGCGGAGCGGGTTTTATCGGCTCTGCGGTTGTCCGACATATTATTAAAAATACCCAAGATTCCGTTGTGAATGTTGATAAATTGACTTACGCCGGTAATCTGGAATCGCTTGTTGACGTTGCCGATAGCGATCGTTATGCCTTCGAGCGTGTAGATATCTGTGATGCCGCCGAGGTTGCCCGCGTTTTCGCTGAGCACAAGCCGGACGCGGTGATGCACCTGGCCGCCGAGAGCCACGTTGACCGCTCCATTACCGGCCCGGCCGACTTTATCGAAACTAACATCGTTGGGACCTACGTTCTGCTGGAGGCCGCGCGCGCCTACTGGCTGACCCTAAGCGATGAGGCGAAGAACGCGTTTCGCTTCCACCATATCTCCACCGATGAAGTGTATGGCGATCTGCCGCACCCGGACGAACACCCGCAGGGTGCGACGCTGCCGCTCTTTACCGAGCAGACAGCTTACGCCCCGAGCAGCCCTTACTCCTCGTCGAAAGCCTCCAGCGATCACCTGGTGCGCGCATGGCGCCGTACCTATGGTCTGCCGACGCTGGTTACCAACTGCTCAAATAACTACGGTCCTTATCACTTCCCTGAGAAGCTGATCCCGCTGGTGATCCTGAATGCCCTTGATGGCAAACCGCTGCCGATCTATGGCAAAGGCGATCAGATCCGCGACTGGCTCTATGTAGAAGATCATGCTCGCGCGCTCTATACCGTGGTGACGCAGGGCGCACCTGGTGAGACCTATAATATCGGCGGCCATAACGAGAAGCAGAACCTGGACGTGGTGCATACCATCTGCGACCTGCTGGATGAGATCGTGCCGAAAGAGGGTTCCTATCGCGACCAGATCACCTATGTAAGCGATCGTCCGGGCCACGACCGCCGCTACGCCATCGATGCAGATAAAATCAGCCGCGAGCTGGGCTGGAAACCAGAAGAGACGTTTGAAAGCGGTATCCGTAAAACCGTTCGCTGGTATCTGGATAACCAGCAGTGGGTAGATAACGTGAAAAGCGGCAGCTATAAAACCTGGATCGAGCAGAATTACGAGAAACGTTGATGATGAATATTCTGCTGTTTGGTAAAACGGGTCAGGTCGGCTGGGAACTGCAGCGCGCCCTGGCGCCGCTTGGTACAGTGACGGCGGTTGATGTCAAATCAACAGACTACTGCGGTGACTTCAGTAACCCAGAAGGGGTGGCTGAGACCGTTCGTCGGGTACGTCCGGATGTGATTGTCAACGCAGCAGCCCATACCGCCGTTGATAAAGCTGAGTCCGAGCGTGAATTTGCCCAGCTGCTTAACGCGACCAGCGTCGAAGCCATTGCTATTGAGGCTGAAAAGCTCGGTGCATGGCTGATCCACTACTCTACCGACTACGTTTTCCCTGGTAACGGCGAGACACCGTGGCTGGAAACTGACGCGGTTGCGCCGTTAAACGTCTACGGTGAAACCAAGCTGGCGGGCGAGAAAGCGGTGCAGGATAACTGTACGAAGCATCTGATCTTCCGTACCAGCTGGGTCTATGCCGGTAAAGGCAACAACTTTGCCAAAACCATGCTGCGTCTGGCCAAGGATCGCCCGGAACTGTCGGTGATTAACGATCAGTTTGGTGCCCCTACCGGCGCAGAGCTGCTCGCCGACTGCACGGCGCACGCCATTCGTACCGCGCTGCATAAGCCAGAGGTGGCGGGTTTATACCATCTGGTTGCCTCCGGCACGACGACATGGCATGACTATGCCGCACTGGTCTTCGCCGAAGCGAAAGCGGCAGGTATGGAACTGGCGATTGAGAAGCTTAACGCCGTACCGACCTCCGCTTACCCGACGCCGGCCCGTAGGCCGACCAACTCCCGTTTAAACACGGAGAAGTTCCAGCGTCAGTTTGATCTGGTGCTGCCTGACTGGCAGATTGGTGTTAAACGCATGTTGGCCGAGCTGTTTACGACAACCTCATTCTGATCGAAATTAATAATGCCCGGAGTCGGGCATTTTTTGTACACAGAGAAAAAAATGAAAACACGTAAAGGTATTATTCTCGCTGGCGGATCCGGGACCCGTCTTTATCCTGTCACTATGGCCGTCAGCAAGCAGCTGCTACCGATCTATGACAAGCCGATGATCTACTATCCGCTCTCGACGTTAATGCTGGCAGGCATTCGTGACATTTTGATCATCAGTACGCCGCAGGATACGCCGCGCTTCGAGCAGCTGCTGGGTGATGGTAGCCAGTGGGGACTGAATCTGCAGTACAAAGTACAGCCTAGTCCGGACGGCCTTGCTCAGGCCTTTATTATTGGCGAAGAGTTTATCGGCGACGATAACTGTGCGCTGGTACTGGGTGATAATATCTTCTATGGCCACGATCTGCCGAAGCAGCTGGAAGCTGCGGTCAGCCAAGAGAGCGGGGCGACCGTCTTTGCCTATCACGTTAACGATCCAGAGCGTTACGGGGTAGTTGAGTTTGACAGTAACGGTACGGCTATCTCTCTTGAAGAGAAGCCGCTGGAGCCAAAAAGTAACTATGCGGTAACGGGTCTCTACTTCTACGATAACAGCGTCGTTGAAATGGCTAAGAGCCTGAAGCCCTCTCCGCGTGGCGAGCTGGAAATTACCGATATTAACCGTCTCTATCTGGAGAAGGGCAAACTGTCAGTAGCCATGATGGGCCGCGGTTTTGCATGGCTGGATACAGGTACCCACCAGAGTCTGATCGAGGCCAGCAACTTTATTGAGACCATTGAGGAGCGCCAGGGTCTGAAAGTCTCCTGCCCGGAAGAGATCGCTTTCCGTAAAGGTTTTATTGATGCTGAACAGGTCAAAAAGCTGGCTGCACCGCTGGCTAAAAATGCTTACGGTCAATATCTGCTTAAGATGATCAAAGGTTATTGAGATGAATGTGATCAAGACGGCCATTCCTGAGGTACTGATTTTTGAGCCGAAGGTTTTCGGCGATGCGCGCGGATTCTTTATGGAGAGCTTCAACCAGCGGATCTTTGAAGAGGCGGTTGGACGCAAAGTTGAATTTGTGCAGGATAACCACTCTAAGTCCAGTAAGGGTGTGCTGCGTGGGTTGCATTATCAACAGGCTCCCCACGCCCAGGGTAAACTGGTTCGCTGCGCGGTAGGTGAAGTATTTGACGTTGCCGTTGATATCCGTGAAAACTCACCGACGCTGGGGCAGTGGGTGGGGGTAAACCTGTCTGCCGAGAACAAACGCCAGCTCTGGATCCCGGAAGGTTTTGCGCATGGGTTCCTGACATTGAGTGATACGGCTGAGTTTCTCTATAAAACCACAACCTACTATATGCCAGCAATGGAAGCGGGGATAAAGTGGAACGATGCCGATCTAAATATCGAATGGCCAGCGCACGGTGAGTTACTGGTTTCAGATAAAGATAAAATCCTGCCATCATTCTCTGATGTAGTTTCAAATTTCAAAAATTTGGATGTAGCTACTTTAAAGAGTAACCATTAATTAAAATTATGCTGGCTAATAAATTACTTCTAAATTTAATTGTAACATTTAGTCTTTTTTCCGGTAGCTATATAATCGGGGGGGTAAAATTTTATCCCCCACTTTTATTTGCGCTATTAGGAATCGGTCAAAGCATTTTAGGCAGAAAAATGCCTGCAATTCTTATAACTGAGATTAAATGGTGGGCATTTTTCCTGGTATTAATGCTTGTATGTTTTTTTATTGGCCAGAATAATGATTATCTTTTTGTTCTGTTTCGCTACTTATTTAAGGCGATACTAATACCCTTTGGGTGCTGTCTCTTAATACGAAATATTGCTCAAGATATCACCAGAAGACGGGGCGATTTCCACACGGTCATTCGTCAATCTGTCGCCTTCGCGCTCTATTTCCAGTTTGCGATTGTCATTCTACAGCTTTCACTGCCTCCTTTCAGAGAAGCATTTAATTCAATCATTGAGCTGACTGATGAATGGAAAGCATTGGCTGACGTTGGACATTTCAGAGCTACCGGTCTTGCTGGGCTGTCAATTTATGACACGTCTATAGCTTATGGTATCCTTTATCTCTTTTTCCTGCCGTGGTGTACCTCTTATCGGTTGAGGGGAAACTTTAAGTTCCTGCTTATTACTTTAATTATTACGGTTCTCTCACTGATTGCTGGCCGAAGTGGCTTCATCTTAGTGCTGGTAATATTTATCTTCTTCTTTCTCTACTGTCGGCGTAAGATTTTTTACTCAGTCAATTTAGCCGCCTTCATCACATTGGCAATAATGGCTGTGATTGCTGTAATGGGTATAGACCAATTTACACGATTCCTGCAGTTTGTTTTTGAACCTATATATAATTATATGGATACCGGGTCGTTTGAAACAGCTTCGACGAATGAACTCCTTGATAGCTATCTTTTCATTCCCTGGGAAGTACCGCCGTTAACAGGTTTCGGTTTTTGGGCCCAACCAAGCCTTAGCGAGCCGCATCATTTTATCTACAAAACGGATTCTGGTATTCTGTTAAATTATATTGCATTCGGTATTACCGGTTTAGTCTTTGTTCTGGGCTATACATGGCACTTTATCAAAAACCATGTTGCTTTCACTGAGATAAACAGTCCGGTACTCAAAACATTGTTTGGTATCAGCATGGCAGGCTTAATCGTCAGTTTCGCGCTTAAAGGGCCAATCTACTTTTCTGAGAAGATTATGACGGCATACTTTATCTGGCTAGTTTATAATTCTCAAATGAAAAAAGAGTTAACTGTTTAATGAAAAATATCATACTGGTTGTTTTGTATAACGAGATAATAACGAAAACACACAGCTTCATCTCGTTAGAAAAAGCATTTGAGGATAGTGCCCGTTGCGCAGAAAGCTATGAGGTTCTGTTCTGGGACAACAGCAATGCCTCGGTTAACGAAGAGCACGTTGCTGAGGCAATCAGCAGGTTAAGCAAACTGGGGCTGGCGACAAAATACATTAATACCCCTGAGAATCTGGCCTTATCGAAACTTTATAACAGAGTTCTTGAACTCTACCAGAATGAAAAAGATTATCTCTTCGTGCTGGATCAAGATTCGGAGTTCGATAGTGGCTATTTCACCGCCTTTGAAAATATTATTAACCAGCATACGCCGGATGTTGTACTACCGGTGGTTAAATTTAAAGAGCAAATTGTTAGCCCGACAAAAATTCTCTATTTGAAAGGTTTTTACTACGATAGCGCTCCGAAAGGCTTCATCAATAGCAGTACGGTTTCTGCGATCAATAGTGGGATGATAATAGCCCTGTCTTATATTATGAAGCATCGCTACCGCTATAATGAGCAGCTGCGCAACTACTGTACTGACGACGATATCATGCAGTTTGTGCGCAAAACGAAAGGCAGCGTGTTCGTGATGGACTACAGTTTTGATCACGACCTCAGCCTGTGTACCCTCAACACTAATTCAGATAGCTTACGTGCACGCTATAATGAGATGGTGCGGTCGAAAAAAATTCTGCATTCAAGGAATATCTTTGAGAGCGCATTCGTCAATGCGTACTTTTTTGCGCACCGTGCCTATATGGCAATGAAGTACAAAGATATAAAATATTTTAAAGGTTAATGACGTGATTATTCACATAGCAATACCACGTTTCGCATTATCTGGTGGGAACCTGGTATCCTTAGAACTCGCAAATTATCTGGAAAAAGAAGGAATTACCGTATATTGCCTGTCAGGCTCCCAGACCAGGCGCGCGCATGATGTCGTGCTGGTTAAACCCCGACGCGGTTTGATAAATTCCTTTAAGAACCTTTTTGCCTTCTTTTCTCTTTCGGTACAGGCGCTATTCTATAAAAATTACATTGCGACACATCACTTAACATCGCTTTTTAATTTTATAAAACGCAGCCGGTTCGCTTTAGTACAGGATCTGGAAGCCGATTTTTACCCGCAGCGGTTAAAAAAGGTGGGAGCCATTTTTTGGAACAATTATCTTTCTGCACGCCATCTGCTCTTTACTAACGCTACCCTCGCAGCAAGAGTACAGCGCGTCAAACCGATAGCGGTCAAGGGTTTATCATTTGTACCTTTTGCCATTGATACGGTTAAGGGCAAAGAGAAAGAAATTGATGCTGTTGCTATTATCAGAGATGGGAAGTATAAAGATCCAGATAAGACGCTACAGGTAATGATGTCGCTGCAGGATAAAAATTATAATGTCTGCATTATTAATGCATCGCGACAGACCCTGTCTGGAAAGAATATTATCAGCAACGTAAACCGAAAGGATTTCGTGGACGTGCTGCTTAGGGCTAAAGTATTTGTCTGCCTTTCACAATGGGAAGGATTAGGGCTACCAAATCTTGAGGCTTTTGTGGCAGGTTGCCACGTCGTCTCTACGGCGATCCCTTCGGCGCTGGCTATGCAGCAGTACGAACTTGAAGGTATTAACGTACTTGATGAACAGTACAGTGTAGCGACGGCGGTAGATATTATTGAGAAAGTTATCACAACTAATAGTTTCCCTGCTGCAGATATCAATGCTCGCCTGGATCTATTAAAGCATATTCAGCTTCAGTGGTTAGATGACGTAAAAGAGCAAATCATTAAAGGGAAAAATCAGTGAGTATCGTTATATCTGTAGTTTCTCATAAGCACTTTAAAATAATTAAGGACCTGCAAAGCTTAGAGCATCTTGCTCCGCACTTCGATGTCTATTTAATCGATAACGTAAACGAGGCTGGGCTTAAAGAGTGGTGTCAGAGTCACAATATCAATTATCTCGTCAATGAAGTTAAATGCGGATTTGGTGAAAATAATAATAAAATATTTGATGCTGCATTTAAAAATGGGATTGGCGAGGACGATTGGTTCCTGGTACTCAACCCGGATGTGGTGGTTGAGAAAGAGCGCATTGTTGAGTTAGTTGAAAAAATGCGCCAGGATAGGGTGCGTCTGGCAACGGTAAACTTATATAAAGACACGAATTTTAAAACCTACGATAACGCCGTTCGTCATTTTCCGACCCTGACTGATTTCTTCAAATCTTATTTAACTGGCGCTAACCCGACTATTATTGATAAGAGTCAGATTACAGAACCCGCTAAGGTTGACTGGGCTTCAGGATCTTTCTTGATGTTCGACGCTAAGCTATATCAGCAGATTGGCGGATTTGATAAAAGCTATTTTATGTACTGTGAAGATATTGATATCTGCCTGCGGTCAAGAGCCTTACAAAAAGAGAAAGTTACTTTCTATCCTACCGTCAAGGCGTTGCACTTTGCTGCCCACTCCAACAGAAAACTGCTTTCTAAAAGTTTTTTCTGGCATCTCAGGAGCATGGTGCGCTATTTATGGGTAAAGAAAACAATGCATCATAGTTTATAAGAGGGAATAGCGTTGGATAAGCTCCTGCTTAAAAATATTTTCTCTCTGTTTAGTATTCAGGCAGTAAATTATTTACTGCCTCTGCTCATCATTCCCTTACTGGTTAGAGTGTTGGGCATTGAGCTGTTCGGTATATATATACTTATTCTGACGGTCATTCAGTACTTTATTATCGCAAGCGAATATGGCTTCAACTTGACCGCCACGCGAAAAATTGCAATTAATATTGATGATAAGCAGAGCGTATCAACTTTCTTCTTTGCCGTTATTAGCGCAAAACTGTTGATTGCGGGTATCGGTTTTGCTGTTATGAATGCGGCATTGATGTTATTACCGCAATATCAACAGTATACGCTTTACTTAAACCTGGGATACCTGAGCGTTCTGGGCAGCGTTTTTTTCCCTATCTGGTTATACCAGGCTTATGAAAGAATGATCTGGATTGCTATCTGCAACTTCATTTCGCGCGTAGCTGGTATTGTGCTTATCTATTGGATGGTGACTGCAAAAAGCGATCTTTTATTGGCGATCGTTATCCAGAGTATTATGCCTATGATAGCTGCTGTCATTGCGCTGGTGTACTGCTTCTCCAGCGGTATGGTGCAGTGGACTCGAATCAGCTTTCGCGACGTGGTGGAGGAGCTTAAAGATAGTTGGGACATATTTGTATCCACGTCGTTTGTTAGCCTTTACACAACGAGCATTCCGCTGATTTTAGGCTTTTTTGCTGGTGCAGGTAGCGTAGGGATTTTTTCCGCCGCTGATAAGATACGCATAGCACTCCAGTCAGTGATCAATCCGGTCTCGCAGGCAATTTATCCGCGTCTAAGTAAGTTAATGATCAAAGAAGAAGAATCAGCACTAAAGCTTATTCGCGTAATGTTTAAATTCTTTGTACTACCCTTCTTTGCCTTTTCTCTTGTAGTGATGCTGATTTCAGATGAACTGATTCGGATATTCTACGGAGAAAACTTGATGGAAGCGGCCGGCGTACTAAAAATACTTATCTGGATCCCACCAGTCGTGGCGATTGCTAACTTGTTAGGAATACAAATCATGCTGCCTCGCGGCATGAAGAAACAGTTCAGTCTTACCTATATCATCTGTGGGATCATCGGTCTGCCGCTGCTATTTTTAGGCGCCTGGGTACTGGGGGCCTGGGGCGTAAGTATCGCATCAGTGGTCATCGAAATTATTGTGGTGAGTATGTTCTGGTATTTTATCTCAGCCTCATCAAATCCATTTAAATTATTCGATAAGTAATATTATGCCAATTGTCTCAATTTGTATTCCAACAAAAGACCGCCTGGAACATTTAACTAAAACGATTGATTCTATAATTAATGATGGCGTTGATGCTAATGATTTTGAAATAGTTATTTCTGATAACTCGGATAATGATGTTATAAAAAACCATTGCGCTCATATTGCTGCTCAGGGCTACAATATCAAACACGTTCGTAATCCGGTTCTGGGTTTTTATAATTCGATTGTCGCTTTACGCAATGGCAGCGGTGCATTGCTGAAACTACATAATGATTACAGCTGCTTCCTGTCTGGCCAGTTTGCGTATCTCGTTGAGCTGGCGAAACAGAATATGGGCGATATGCCAACTATTTTCTTTGCCAATGGCACGCTTAAACTTGCAGAAAATACGCGCTGTAACTCAAAAGATGAATTTATCGCCGCAACGCATTTTCAGAATAGCTGGAGTTCAGCGTTTAGCATCTGGAAGGCGGATTTTGATAAAATACCGCATGAAAAAGAAGATGTTAACCCTATGTTCCCTCATACATCTCTGCTACTAAATTCGACCAATAACCATTATCTCATTTGTGATAAAACAGTTTTTGAAAATATTGCTGTGGCCGGCAAAGGGGGCTACAACCTTTTTGAGTGCTTCTGCCTTATCTATCTTGGGTTAATCAAAGATAAAATTAAAGCTGGTGAAGTTTCTGAGACAACCTACAATTCGGTTAAATGGAAAATGTATCAGAAGTTTGTGATCCCCTGGTACTATAAAACCGTCTACACCAATCAAGGGTATACCTTTATTACAGATAACGCTGACGAAATTTTAAAAAAGACATATGGTTTGCCAGCCTGGCTGTTAATACGCGTGGCATGTAAAATTAAAAAAACAATCAGCCGGAGTTAGCAATGTCTCGCCTTTCACGTGAACGTTCTCTGTTGTTAACATTAAAAGCATTATTCTTCCCCTATAATAAGTTGCGTAATAAGTATTACAGTTATGCATTTTCGACGCAGGGTCTTATTGTAGGTAAAAATATATCGATCGTAGGTTCCAAAAATATAAGAGTTGGACGCCATGTCATCTTAGGAAACCAGGCCTGGCTGGATGCTATTGATACAGGCACTATTACTATCGGTGATGATGTCTCCTTAAGCCAGAATGTGCATATTGCTGCAGCTCAATCCGTTATCATTGAGGATGGTTGTCTGATTGGAAGCGACGTGCTAATAAGCGATCATGATCATTCGTTTGGCGGTGACTCGGCAATGATATTGCCAAAACATCGTCCGCTGACGATTCGCGATGCTACCAGGCTTGGAAAACACTGCTGGCTAGGCGATAACGTTAAAATCTTATCGGGTGTAACCTTAGGTAATAATGTTGTGGTAGCGGCTAATTCGGTTGTGACACGCTCATTTCCTGACAATGTTGTCATTGGTGGCATACCGGCTAAGGTATTAAAAAATATCTAAGTGATTTTTCAACGTATCCCTAATCAGCCTGGGGTGGGGTAATGAGCAAGCAAGTTTTAATCGTCGGCGGATCAAGCTTTATAGCGCTTAATCTGATAGAAAAATTTATCCATGAGTCCTGGCAGGTTATTGTCTATGGACGTAATAAACCGCAATTAGACTTTAAAGAGCTAACCTTCATTAGCGGTGAACTCTCAGAAATAGACACTAAACTAAGCCATCTTACTGGATCGAAAATTGATAGTGCAGTCTATCTCGTTAACAATATTCCGGTTAACGTTGATCCCACTGATTATGAAGCACGTTTAGATGAAAACCGTTTAGCGATCGATTTTTTATATACAATCGTCAAGCGAGTGGTCTATTTCTCCTCGGGTGGCAGAATCTACGGGACCAGCCCGGAACCCCATAAAGAGACGGATGTGCTATCACCGACTTGCTCCTATGGAAAAAGCAAGGTTGAATTAGAAGAGTATGTAGCGCAGCGCGGTGCCAGCCTGAAGCGTGACTATCTCATTGTCAGGCCTTCAAACCCTTATGGACGGCATCAAAATTTATATGCGCATCAGGGGTTAATCGCTATCCTTTTAGGCAAAATTAAAAGTGGCAAGGATATTGAGATCTGGGGGACAGGTACAGAGGTCAGAGACTACATCTATATAGATGATTTTGTCTCCGCTTTTTATACTCTGTTTAATTTTGTTAATCCTCCCTATTCTGTTTTCAATATAGGCTCAGGCTATGGGACCTCTACCATTCATATCATTGAAACGGTTCTGGAGTTAGCGGGAAATAGCGGCGTTGAAAAAAGATATATCGATATTCACCGCAGTTTGATTCCTTCAAATATTCTATGTAACCAAAGACTAATTGATGTGATTGGTCCTTACCCTCTCACGCCTTTACGTGATGGAATTTCCGCTTTTATTAAGAGCACTTTGGATAAATAATTTGTAATACTGATTTATCGTTTAGCATAAATCGGTACTACCACCTGAGAAAATCCTGAGTTAACATATTTGTTACTTAACCAGCTGAAATGTTAACCAGCTGCAAAACACACCTGACAGGAGTAAGTAATGTCCAAACAGCAGATCGGCGTTGTAGGTATGGCCGTTATGGGGCGCAACCTGGCGCTCAACATCGAAAGCCGTGGTTATACCGTTTCCGTTTTCAACCGCTCCCGTGAAAAAACTGAAGAAGTCGTTGCTGAAAATCCAGGCAAGAAGCTGGTGCCTTACTACACCGTACAAGAGTTTGTTGAGTCTCTCGAAACCCCGCGTCGTATTCTGTTAATGGTACAGGCGGGCGCAGGAACGGATGCCGCCATCAACTCGCTTAAACCTTACCTGGATAAGGGCGACATCATTATCGATGGTGGTAACACCTTCTTCCACGACACCATCCGTCGTAACCGTGAACTCTCTGCTGAAGGCTTCAACTTTATCGGTACCGGCGTTTCCGGCGGTGAAGAGGGCGCACTGAAAGGGCCTTCCATCATGCCCGGCGGTCAGAAAGAAGCCTATGAGCTGGTTGCACCGATCCTCACTAAGATTGCTGCTGTGGCCGAAGATGGCGAACCGTGCGTCACCTATATCGGTGCTGACGGTGCCGGTCACTACGTGAAGATGGTACACAACGGTATTGAATACGGTGACATGCAGCTGATTGCTGAAGCTTACGCGCTGCTGAAAGGCGGCCTGAATCTCTCCAACGAAGAGCTGGCTCAAACCTTCACCGAGTGGAACGAAGGCGAGCTGAGTAGCTACCTGATCGACATCACCAAAGATATCTTCACTAAGAAAGATGAAGAGGGTAACTACCTGGTTGATGTCATCCTTGATGAAGCCGCAAACAAAGGTACCGGTAAGTGGACCAGCCAAAGCTCGCTGGATCTTGGCGAACCGCTGTCGCTGATCACCGAGTCCGTGTTCGCGCGTTACATCTCTTCGCTGAAAGAGCAGCGCGTTGCCGCGTCCAAAGTTCTGAGTGGCCCGCAGGCTCAGCCCGCAGGTGATAAAGCCGATTTCGTTGAAAAAGTACGCCGTGCGCTCTACCTGGGCAAAATCGTCTCCTATGCTCAGGGCTTCTCGCAGCTGCGTGCAGCATCAGAAGAGTACAACTGGGATCTGAACTACGGTGAAATCGCGAAAATTTTCCGCGCTGGCTGCATCATTCGCGCCCAGTTCCTGCAGAAAATTACCGATGCCTACGCGGAGAACCCGGGTATTGCTAACCTGCTGCTGGCACCTTACTTCAAACAGATTGCTGACGACTACCAGCAGGCGCTGCGTGACGTGGTGGCCTATGCCGTACAGAACGGTATTCCGGTTCCGACCTTCGGCGCTGCAGTCGCTTACTACGACAGCTACCGTGCTGCCGTGTTGCCAGCTAACCTGATCCAGGCTCAGCGCGACTACTTCGGGGCGCATACTTACAAACGTACTGATAAAGAAGGCGTATTCCATACCGAATGGCTGGAATAATCCGATTTATTAATTAATTATTAAGCCCGGTTTACCGGGCTTTTTTTTATCTTGTCTGATTGTAATCTGTTAAAAAAGGTATGTATCTGCGACAGATTATAAAGCTTATCTGAATATCATTACGCCATATTGACAGCATTATCAGCCTGTCGTTATCGTTAAAGCACTCCACTCACTGGCTGTGTCGTTTTCAGGCACTACGTTCTTTAACGAGAAAAAGTCAAACGTATGAAAATTACCATCTCCGGTACAGGTTATGTAGGCCTCTCCAACGGCATTTTAATTGCCCAGAATCATGAAGTTGTTGCACTGGATATTGTGCAGGAAAAAGTGGATCTGCTGAACCAGGAACAGTCGCCGATTGCTGATAAAGAGATTGAGGAATATCTTAAAACGAAGTCTCTCAATTTCCGTGCAACCACCGATAAATACGACGCCTACCGCGACGCAGATTATGTGATTATTGCTACGCCTACGGATTACGATCCGAAAACTAACTATTTCTGTACTACCAGCGTTGAAGCCGTCATCAAAGATGTAAATGAAATTAATCCTGATGCGGTAATGGTCATCAAATCAACGGTTCCGGTCGGCTTTACGCAAAAGGTCAAAGAGACGCTGGGTATTGATAACCTTATCTTCTCCCCCGAGTTCCTGCGTGAAGGGCGGGCGCTGTACGATAACCTGCATCCTTCCCGAATCGTCATCGGCGAGCGCTCGGCGCGTGCTGAGCGTTTTGCCGCCCTGCTGGTGGAAGGGGCGATCAAAACCGATATTCCGGTTCTCTTTACCGACTCTACCGAAGCTGAAGCCATTAAACTGTTTGCCAATACCTATCTGGCAATGCGTGTAGCCTATTTTAATGAGCTGGATAGCTACGCAGAGAGCCTCGGTTTAAATACCCGGCAGATCATTGAAGGGGTATGTCTCGATCCGCGAATTGGTAACCATTATAACAATCCTTCATTTGGTTACGGCGGATACTGTTTGCCAAAAGATACCAAGCAGCTGGTAGCTAACTATAAGTCAGTGCCTAACAATATTGTTTCGGCCATTGTGGAGGCCAACCGGACGCGCAAAGACTTTATTGCCGATGCCATTTTGGCCCGTCAGCCGAAAGTAGTAGGGGTTTATCGTTTGATAATGAAGAGCGGTTCTGATAATTTCCGCGCCTCCTCCATTCAGGGCATTATGAAGCGTATCAAAGCGAAAGGCGTTGAGGTTATTATCTACGAACCGGTTATGAAAGAGGATCAGTTCTTTAACTCGCGCGTTGTGCGTGATATAGCCACGTTTAAGCAAGAGGCTGATGTCATTATCTCAAATCGCATGGCGGCCGAGCTGCAGGATGTCGCGGAAAAAGTGTATACCCGCGACCTATTTGGTAACGATTAATGTAATCATTCTGCAGCATAAGCCTGATGTTGAGCATCAGGCTTTTTTGTTCATTCTGTGAAAGTATATGTTTGAATTGTTCATATTTTGTACGCTTAACGGCGTGCGTAATTTCTCTGCAACATTTAAGAGTTGAATTAGAATGAATCTTATAGAAAAAAAAAACGCCTTGGGTAAACTACGCTAAACGTAACGGTTACTTGCGCTTTCATCACAAAGGTTGCTATGACGCACAACGACAATGATGTGGTAAGAAAGGGAAATTACAATCCAGAACAAGTTGATATGATTGATCTTATGCTGCAGCTTTGGCGCAGCAAATGGACAATTGCAATTTTTGTGGTGGCTACCCTGGCATTAGCAACGGTGTATTTGACCGTGGCTAAGGAGAAATGGACCTCAACGGCAGTTATCACTATGCCTGATGCAGGTCAGATTACAGGCTATACCAATGCAATGAGCGTCCTCAACGGCGTCTCATCTGCTGACATTGATGACATCCAGCAGCGCGTTATCGGGCGTTTTAATGCTGCTTTCTCTGCACTATCGGAAATTCTGGAGAATCAGGAGGAGCCTGAAAAGCTCACTATTGATTCTGCGGTTCGCGGGCAGGCTTTACCGTTAAAGCTTACCTATCAAGGCGATTCTGCGGAAAATGCTCAGAAAACGCTGGCACAGTACATTCAGCAGGTGGATGAACAGATTGCTGATGAACTTGACCTGGATCTTTCTGTAAACATTAAGTCGCGAACAAATGAACTGGTTGCGCTATTAGCTACGCAGGAGAAGGTGGCTCAGGAGCAGAAAGATCTGCGCCTGAAACAGATCTCTGAGGCTTTGAAGGTCGCACAAGAGGCGCAAATTAAGAATCCACAGGTGCAGCAGACTCAGGAAGTGACTCAGGATACGCTTTTCCTGCTTGGTGGCGAAGCGCTGGAATCTATGGTTAAAAATGAAGCATCACGACCATTAGTCTATCCGGAAAGCTACTACCAGATGCGTAAAAATCTGTTGGATATTGCACGCCTTAAGCCCGATCCGGCCAATATGCATAGCTATCGCTACGTTATGAAACCAACGCTACCCATATGGCGTGATAGCCCGAAACGCGCCCTAACGCTGATTATGGCCGTCCTGCTGGGGCTGATCCTCGGCTCAGGCTACGTCCTTACCCGCAACGCGCTGCGTAACTACCAGCCGAAAGCGTAATAAAAAAACCGGGCTTGCCCGGTTTTTTTATCTCTGCGGTACTACTTATGCCGCGCTCTCAAATTCTCAATGATGGCTGTCATATCCAGGCTCTGATCCTGCAGCAGCACCAGCAGGTGGTAGATCAGATCCGAGGCTTCGTTCGTCAGCTCTTCACGGTCGTTAACGGTCGCGGCGAGGGCGGTTTCCACCCCTTCTTCACCGACCTTCTGCGCAATACGCTTGGTGCCGCTGGCGTAGAGCTTCGCCGTGTAGGAGCTGGCAGGATCGGCGCTTTTGCGCGCCGCCAGCAGCTGCTCCAGCTGGTAGAGAAACAGCCACTGATGGCTCTTCTCTTCACCAAAGCAGCTGGTGGTGCCGGTATGGCAGGTCGGCCCGACGGGATTGACCAGCACCAGCAGCGTGTCGTTGTCACAGTCCGGCGTAATACTGACCACGTTAAGCACGTTGCCGGAGGTTTCACCCTTGGTCCACAGGCGCTGTTTGGTGCGCGAGTAGAAGGTGACCAGCCCGCTCTCTTCGGTTTTCGCCAGCGCCTGCTGGTTCATATAGCCCAGCATTAACACCTCGCCGGACACCGCGTGTTGGATCACGGCAGGCAGCAGCCCATCGGTTTTGGTCCAGTCCAGCAGGCTGCGTTGTTGCTCTGTTAACATATCCTTATCTCCACGCCCTGCAGTGCCAGGTACGCTTTCAGTTCACCAATATTAATAATCTGCTTGTGGAACACGGATGCGGCAAGCGCCCCGTCGACGTCAACGTCCCGGAAGGCTTCCAGGAAGTGCTCCATGGTTCCCGCGCCACCGGAGGCGATCAGCGGAACATGGCAGACCTCGCGCACCTTCTTCAGCTGCACCAGATCGTAGCCGTTACGTACCCCGTCCTGGTTCATCATGTTGAGCACGATCTCTCCCGCGCCACGCTTCTGGACCTCCAGCACCCAGTCCAGCGTCTCCCAGGTGGTAACGCGGGTGCGGCTCTCATCGCCGGTATACTGGTTGACGTGATACTTGCCGGTGGCTTCGTCAAACCAGGTGTCGATGCCGATGACGATACACTGTACGCCAAAGCGGTCGGCGAGACGGGTGATCAGCTCCGGGTCGGCCAGGGCCGGTGAGTTGATGGAGATCTTGTCCGCGCCGAAGGAGAGGATCTGCGCCGCATCGTCGACGGACTTAATCCCGCCCGCCACGCAGAAGGGGATATCGATCGCTTCTGCTACCCGGGAGACCCAGCTCTTATCCACGACGCGGCCATCGCTGGAGGCGGTGATATCGTAAAATACCAGCTCGTCCGCACCCTCTTCCGCGTAACGCTTCGCCAGGGGCACGATCTCGCCAATGATCTCATGGTTGCGGAACTGCACACCTTTGACTACCTGGCCGTTACGCACGTCCAGACAGGGAATTATCCGTTTTGCCAGCATTGGATCGCCTCCGTTACGTTAAACTTGCCTTCCAGCAGCGCCCGACCAACGATCACGCCGCGAACCCCGGTACCGCGCAGGGCGGCAATATCCTGTAACCCGCCGATACCGCCCGAGGATTGGAAAGCGATCTGCGGATAGCGGGCGCACACCTCTTCATACAGCGAGACGTTGGAGCCTGCGAGGGTACCATCGCGGGAGATATCCGTGCACAGAACGTGCTTCAGGCCAACGGGCTGGTAAGTTTCAATCAGTTCTTCCAGCGACACGCCGGAGTTCTCCTGCCAGCCGCTGACCGCTACCTGCTTTACGCCCTCGGCGTCGATGCGTACGTCAAGCGCCAGCACCAGCGCCTCTGCGCCGAAGCGCGTGAACCAGCCTTTAACGACCTCAGGAGATTTTACCGCCGTCGAGCCGACCACCACACGGGCAACGCCCGCCGCCAGCAGAGCGGCAACGTCCTCTTCAGTACGGATCCCACCGCCAACCTGCACCGGCACGTTGACGCCAGCGACCAGGGTTTTAATCAGCGTGATCTGCCGCTTAGCCGGATCTTTCGCCCCGGTCAGGTCGACGAGGTGCAGCACCTCTGCGCCCTCTGCAGCATAGCCCTGCAGGCGGGTATGCGGATCGTTACCGTAGTCGCGCTGCTGCGTGTAGTCTCCCTGATGGAGGCGAACTACCGTGCCATCAATTAAGTCTAAAGCCGGAATAATCATTACATCTCCAGGAAGTTTTTCAGCAGCTGTGCGCCCGCCGCGCCCGAGCGCTCCGGGTGAAACTGGACGCCGTAGAAGTTATCTTTCTGCACGGCGGCGGTGAAGGGAGCGCCGTAGTGGCACTGGGCGATGGTCTGGGCGTTCACCGGCATCGCGTAGCTGTGCACGAAGTAGAAATACGCCCCATCCTCAATGCCGCGAAACAGGCGATCGCCCGCTTTCGGATAGACGCGGTTCCAGCCCATGTGGGGCAGCGGTAACCCGACGTCCTCCATCTTAACCACCGGCTCGTCGATAATCCCCAGCAGCTCGACGCCGTGGGTCTCTTCGCTGCGACTGCCCAACAGCTGCATGCCGAGGCAGATCCCGAGCACCGGTTGGGTGCAGGCTTTAATCAGGTTGACCAGTTCGCGCTGGTGGATCTGATCCATCGCGGCCTGTGCCGTACCCACACCCGGTAAAAAGAGCTTATCGGCGCGCAGCACCACGTCCGGATCGCGACTTACCACCGGCTCGTAGCCGTGGCGCGCAATCGCGGAGGTCACCGAATGCAGGTTGGCGCAGCCGGTATCGAGGATCACCACGTTCATCACAGCACTCCTTTCGAGGAGGGAAGGGTATCGCCTTCAACACGAATCGCCTGACGCAGCGTGCGGCCAAAGGCCTTAAACAGGCTCTCCACCCGGTGGTGATCGTTCTTGCCCTTGGTTTTCAGGTGCAGGGTAACGGCCATGGTGTAGGAGAGCGAGCGGAAGAAGTGCTCCACCATCTCGGTGGTCAGGTCACCCACGCGCTGGTAGGTAAACTCGGCCTTGTACTCGAGGTGCGGACGGCCGGAGATATCCAGCGCACAGCGGGCCAGGCACTCGTCCATCGGCAGCACAAAGCCAAAGCGGTTGATGCCGCGCTTGTCGCCGAGGGCCAGCTTCAGCGCCTCGCCGAGCGCCAGGCCGGTGTCCTCTACGGTGTGGTGATCGTCGATGTAGAGATCGCCCTTGACCTGAATCTCCATGCGAAAGCCGCCGTGGGTGGCAATCTGATCCAGCATGTGATCAAAGAAGCCCACGCCGGTGTTAATTTTGCTGCCGCCCTCGCGATCCAGCCACACCTTCACGTCAATCTGCGTCTCTTTGGTCTTGCGCTCGACGTGAGCATAGCGGTCACGTTTGGTCAGCTGGTCACCAATGGCACGCCAGTTTAGGGTTTCCCGATCGTAACGCAGACCGGTGATGCCCATGTTCTCGGCCAGGGTCACGTCCGTCATGCGATCGCCAATCACGTAGCTGTTAGCCTTATCCAGCGCCTCATTGGCGAGGTAGCCTTCAACCAGCTTCACCTTCGGCTTGCGGCAGTCGCACTCGTCGGCGGGCAGGTGCGGACAGATCAGCACCTCGTCAAAGACCACGCCCTGGGAGGTGAAGATCTGCATCATCAGATTGTGCGGGCCGTTGAACTGCTCCTGTGGGAAGCTGGCCGTGCCCAGCCCATCCTGGTTGGTGATCATTACCAGCTTAAAGCCTGCCGATTGCAGCTTAAGCAGCACCGGGATGGCATCTGGCTCAAAGGCCAGCTTTTCAAAGCTATCGACCTGAAAGTCGCTCGGCGGCTCGCTAATCAGGGTGCCGTCACGGTCAATAAAAAGATACTTCTGGCTCATACTTGCTCCGCACGTAGGGCGTCGATGACGCGCTGGCTCTCTTCCCGGGTGCCGATGGTGATCCGCAGGCAGCCGCTTAAAGAGGGTTGTTTGTTCTGATCGCGTAGAATAATGCCCTGATCCCACAGGGATTTAAATACCGCGCTGGAGGCGGTAATACGCGCCAGAATATAGTTGGTCTCTGAATCGAATACCGTTTCAACGCAGGGGATAGTGCGCAACTGCTCGACCAGGTAGCGACGTTCAGCAAGGATCTGCGCCACACGCCCGCGCATCGCCTCAATACCCGCCGGGGAGAGTGCCTGGGCGGCGATCTCGGCGACCGGCGTCGAGAGCGGGTAGGGGGCTATCACCTTCAGCAGCAGGGCGATAATTTCCTTGCTGGCTAAAGTGAAGCCGCAGCGTAGGCCAGCCAGCGCAAAAGCTTTCGACAGCGTGCGCAGGATCACCAGGTGCGGGTACTCCGCCAGCCAGCCGCTGAGCGTTGCCTGCGGACAAAACTCAATGTAAGCCTCATCGGCGATCACCAGCGCTTTTCCACGGGTCATCTCTAACAGAGCACGCATATCCTGCGGGTCAATAATCTGCCCGGTTGGGTTGTTGGGGCTGCACACATAGAGAAGCTTTACGCCGTCAAGGGCCTCGGCAATCCCCTCCAGATTGAGCTGCCAGCCTTCCAGCGCCGGAACGGTGCGCGCTTCGACGCCAAAGGTCTCGGCGCTGACGCTGTACATACCGTAGGTCGGCGGACAGTAGAGGATAGCGTCCTTGCCCGGCTCGCAGAAGGCGCGGATCAGCAGTTCAATGCCTTCGTCCGCGCCGCGGCTGACCAGCACCTGATCCGGCTGAACCTCAGCATAGCGGGCGTAGCCCTCAATCACCGCTTTCGGCTGGCACTCCGGGTAGCGGTTGAGCGACGACTGGGTCAGCTCAAAAGCCACCGGGGTAGGGAATTCGTTGGCGTTCAGCCAGACGTCGCCTTTGCCGCCCAGGCGACGAGCAGACTGGTAGGGCGTCAGGTTTCGCACGTTCTCGCGCGCTAAATCTTCGATGCTCATGCTTGCTCCTTGAGGGCGTTAACGCGCAGGGTAACGGCATTCTTATGGGCGTGCAGGCGTTCGGCCGCCGCCAGGGTCTCAATAGTCGCCGCCAGTGCCGAGAAGCCCTCCCGGGAGAGTTCCTGCACCGTCATGCGCTTCTGGAAATCCGCCAGCCCGAGGCTGGAGCAGGTAGCGGTATAGCCGTAGGTCGGCAGCACGTGATTAGTACCCGACGCGTAATCCCCCGCCGACTCCGGCGACCAGTCACCAAGGAACACCGATCCTGCGCTGGTAATGCCGTCCACCAGGGAACGGGCGTCGCGGGTCTGAATAATCAGGTGTTCCGGGCCGTAGGCGTTGGAGATCGCCACGCACTGATCCAGATCCTGCGCCACGATCAGTCGGCTGGCGGCCAGCGCCTGGCGGGCAGTCCCGGCGCGAGGCAGCTCGGCCAGCTGGCGCTCGACGGCCTCGGCGACCGCTTCAGCCATCTGCGCATCCGGCGTCAGCAGGATCACCTGGGAGTCCGGACCGTGTTCGGCCTGGGAGAGCAGGTCCGAGGCGACGAAATCCGGCGTTGCGCCGCTGTCGGCAATCACCAGCACCTCAGAAGGACCGGCAGGCATGTCGATCGCCGCCCCGTCCAGCCGCTGGCTGACCTGGCGCTTGGCTTCGGTTACGAAAGCGTTGCCAGGGCCAAAAATTTTATCCACCGAGGGGATCGATTCGGTGCCAAAGGCCAGGGCGGCGATGGCCTGCGCCCCGCCCACCTTGAAGACCTCCTGCACGCCGCAGAGACTGGCGGCATAGAGGATCTCATCGGCAATCGGCGGCGGCGAGCAGAGCACGACCCGCTGGCAGCCCGCGATACGTGCCGGGGTTGCCAGCATCAATACCGTTGAGAAGAGCGGCGCGGAGCCGCCGGGAATATAGAGACCCACGGAGGCAATCGGGCGCGTCACCTGCTGGCAACGCACGCCGGGCAGGGTTTCCACATCCACAGGCTGGAGCTTTTGCGCCTGATGAAAGGTGTCGATGTTCTTCACCGCCACGGCCATCGCCTGCTTAATATCGTCTCCCAGCCGGGCACTGGCGTCGGCGATCTCCTGCGCGGTGACCTTCAGCACGCCGACCTCTGTTTTATCAAACTTCGCGCTGTACTCGCGCAGGGCATCGTCGCCGCGCGCTTTTACATTGTCGAGGATCTCCACCACCGTGCGGGTGATGGTTTCTGAGGCGGAGATTGCCGGGCGCATCAGCAGATCGCGCTGCTGCTCCGGTGTACAGCCGTTCCAGTCGATAACGGTATTGAAGCTCATGGTGATTACTCCATCATCTTCTCAATCGGCAGCACCAGAATGGAGCTGGCCCCCAGCGCCTTCAGCTTCTCCATGGTCTCCCAGAAGAGCGTTTCGCTGCTTACCATGTGCATTGCCACACGCTGCTGATCGCCAGCCAGCGGCAGAATGGTCGGACGCTCGGCACCGGGCAGCAGGGCAATCACCTCTTCCAGACGCTCGGTCGGAGCGTGCATCATGATGTATTTCGATTCGCGAGCCTGAATAACGCCCTGGATACGGGTCAGCAGCTTGTCAATCAGCTGCTGCTTGGCCGCAGGCATCTCACCGTCGCGCTGGATCAGGCAGGCTTTCGAGCGGTAGATCACTTCGACCTCACGCAGGCCGTTGGCCTCAAGGGTCGCTCCGGTTGATACCAGGTCACAGATAGCATCGGCGAGACCGGCACGCGGCGCGACTTCGACCGAGCCGTTCAGCAGGCAGGATTTAAACGAGACCCCTTTCTGATCGAGGTAGCGTTTCAGCAGGTGCGGATAGGAGGTGGCGATACGCTTACCGTCCAGCGCCGCCGGGCCATCCCACGGCTCGTCAACGGCGGTGGCCAGCGACAGGCGGCAGCCGCCGAAGTCGAGGCGGCGCAGGGTAAAGTAGCGCGGATCTTCGCCCTGGGCGCGGCGGGTCAGCAGCTCCTCTTCCAGCACGTTCTCGCCAATAATGCCAAGATCCACCACGCCGTCCATGACCAGCCCCGGAATGTCGTCGTCACGCACGCGCAGAATATCGATGGGCATGTTCTCTGCCAGCGCAATCAGGCGCTGGGTGTGCAGATTGATTTTGATGCCGCAGCGGGCCAACAGTTCGCGTGAATCATCGCTTAAACGGCCAGATTTCTGCATAGCTATGCGTAAACGGGAGTTATCTAACATTCTGCGTATCCTCTTATCCTGCCTGAATTAGGTTCAAAAAAAAGCCCCCGGAAGAAGATCTTCCGGGGGCTTTTTCATGCGTTCATGCACCACTGGAAGATCCAAACGTCTTCCAGCACACATCGCCTGAAAG
>JBCNNW010000140.1:0-6742 GCA_039594205.1 Pseudescherichia sp.
TGCCGCCCGGCGTTGCTGCATCGGCAAAGCCACGCCCGGTGGCGCTACGCTTACCGGGCCTACAAACCGCACCGTGCTCACCGTAGGCCGGGCAAACGCAGTGCCGCCCGGCGTTGCTGCATCAGCACAGTAACGCCCGGTGGCGCTACGCTTACCGGGCCTGCAAACCGCACCGTGCTCACCGTAGGCCGGGCAAACGCCGTGCCGCCCAGCGTTGCTGCATCAGCACAGCCACGCCCGGTGGCGCTACGCTTACCGGGCCTACAAACCGCACCGTGCTCACCGCAGGCCGGGCAAACGCCGTGCCGCCCGGCGTTGCTGCATCAGCACAGCCACGCCCGGTGGCGCTACGCTTACCGGGCCTACAAACCGCACCGTGCTCACCGTAGGCCGGGCAAACGCCGTGCCGCCCGGCGTTGCTGCATCAGCACAGCCACGCCCGGTGGCGCTACGCTTACCGGGCCTACACGCTACACTGTGCCTGCTATGGCAGGGATTAACCTAAAACGGCGGTACTCAGGCGGCAGGTGCAGCAGCGCCGCCCCTGCTCGTCAAACACCACGATCTCCCAGCTCTGACTCTGGCGGCTGAGGTGCAGCGGCTGGCAGACGCCGCGCACTTTGCCCTGCGACACCGGCCGGTGGTGGGTGGCGTTCAGCTCGGTGCCCACTACGCACTGACCGTCGCGGGTCATCAGGTAACCCGCCATTGAGCCGAGAGTCTCGGCCAGCGCCGCCGATGCCCCGCCGTGCAGCAGGCCAAACGGCTGATGGGTGCGGGCGTCGACCGGCATCTCCGCCTCCAGCAGGTCGTCGTCCAGCCGGGTATAGGCAATCCCCAAATGGGCGACCAGGGTGTTGCTGCTGGTGGCATTGAGTTCAGCAAGGGTGAGATGACGTTTCCAGATCACGATCAGGCTCCCAGCGTCGAGCCGCCGTCCACCACGATGTCCTGAAGCGTGATATGGCTGGCGAGATCGGAAGCGAGAAACAGAATGGTATTAGCGATCTCCTGCGGGCGGGCGATCTTGCCCAGCGGGATACCCAGCTTGAACTGCTCGCCGAAGCCGCGAATGCGCTGCTGCTCTGCGTCCGGGCGGGTCCATAGCGTGCGCTGCATATCGGTGTCGGTGGAGCCAGGCGAGACGATGTTACACCGCACGCCGCACGCCGACAGCTCCAGCCCCACGGTGAGAGCCAGGCTCTTCAGCGCCGCTTTCGAGGCCCCGTAGGCGCTCATGCCGATGCGCGGCGTATGGGCGGCGTCAGAGGCAACGGTAACAATCGCCCCGCCCCGCTGGGTGCGGAACTGGGCCATGGTCTGCTGGAAAAGATTAAACGCGCCGCCGACGTTGACCGCCAGCGTCTGCTGCCAGTCGTCAAGCGATAGCTGGTCGGTGGTCCCCATGCGGAGGATCCCCGCCGCGTTCACCAGCACGTCGAGACGGGCCGTGGTTGCCAGCAGGCGCTGGCACACCGCCGCCACCTGGCCGGCACTCGCAATATCCACCTCCTCACAGGCGAAAGGATAGTCGGGCAAGCTGAAGTCACGATCGAAGCCGGTAACCAGCGCTCCCGCCTCGACAAAGGCCAGCGCCGTCGCGTAGCCAATGCCCTTCCCCGCCCCGGTGATCCACACCGTCTTGCCACTGAAATCCAACCCGGCCACTATTTAACCTCGCGGGAGAGCAGCGCCCACCAGGCATCGAGGGTGGGATTTTTCGCCAGCATGACAAAATCGATATCGCCATAGACCTTGCGCCAGCGCGCGGCCAGCGCCATCATCCGCACCGAATCGAGGCCGTAGTCAATCAGGTTTTCATCATCCATCGGCTCGTCGGAGTCGTCGAGCAGGGGCAGCACCACGGCACGCAACGCGGCCTTGCTGACCGGCACCGGGAGCAGATCCTCGGTCATCACTACCCGTCCGGAACGTCCGGCCACGTAGTTAAGCGCCATCAGATGCTCGTCGCGGCTAAAGTCCGCCAGCGCGTCGGCCACCATAAAGGGCTTGATGTCGCGCATAAAGGCGTCGGTGGCGGTGGTCATGCAGCCGATGTGAGCATAGACGCCGGTAATGAGAAGCTGGTTGCGCCCGCTCTCTTTCAGCATCTGCTCCAGCGGCGAGCGGTGGAAGGCGCTGTAGCGCCACTTCACCAGCACGGTGTCCTCCTCGTCCGGAGCCAGGGCGGCAACCACCTGCTGTTCTTCCGGCTTGCGGGTCAGGCCCGGTCCCCACATGTCGTTCAGCAGGGCGCGATCTTCATCGCTCTGCTCTTTCGGCTGGGCGGTGTAGTAGACCGGGATGTTGTGCTGCTTGCAGAATTCACGCAGGGCGGCGATGTTTGCCACCACCTGGGCCATCATTGGGCAGTTTTCGCCCCAGAAGTTGATGAAATAGTCCTGCATATCGTGAATTAACAGCGCGGCGCGCTCAGGCTCGAAGGCCCAGCTAACTTTATTCTGCGGGATCTCGGTGGCCGCAGGCAGCGCGTAGCCGGTTAATTTTGGGATTGCCATACTTCTCTCCTTTGTTACGCCTGTGACCGTTCGGCCAGCCGCAGGCGCAGCTCTCTCTTATCGACCTTGCCGACCGGCGTCAGCGGCAGCGCGTCCACGCACTCCACGCGATCGGGCAGTTTAAATTCGGCGACGCCCTGCTCGCGCAAGAAGCGGCGGATCTCTACGGCGCGCACCGGCTGGGATACCACCAGATACGCACAGCTCTTCTCGCCGAGCAGGCTGTCCTCCATGCTCACCAGCGCGGCATGGATAATGGCCGGGTGGCGCAGAAGCAGGTTCTCGACCTCTTCGGCGGCGATCTTCTCACCCCCGCGGTTGATCTGATCCTTCTCGCGCCCCTGAACGGTGATGTAACCCGCGTCGTCGATCGCGATCAGATCCCCGGAGCAGTAAAAACCGTTCTCGTCAAAGGCGCTGGCGTTGTGCTGCGGGCTATTGAAATAGCCGCGGAAGGTGTAGGGTCCGCGGGTCATCAGGCGTCCCACCTCGCCGCGCGGGAGCGGATTACCGTCGGCGTCTGCTACCCACACTTCGTCGTCCTGGCTCATCGGACAGCCCTGGGTGTTGTTGATGCGCTCCATGCTGTCATCGAGGCGGGTATAGTTCACCAGCCCCTCCGCCATGCCAAACACCTGCTGAAGCTGGCAGCCTATCTCGGCCGGAATACGCGCGGCGAGGGTGGCGGAGAGCCGCGCACCACCGACTTGCAGCAGTTTGAGCGAAGCCAGCTGGGCGTTGCTGCCCCACTCGTGGATCGCCTGCAGCCAGAGGCTAACGGCGGGCGGCACCAGCGCGGTGACATTGATCCGATGTTTCTCAATCAGCGGGAAGCAGAGCGTGGCGCTGGGATCGGCGGCCAGTACTACGCAGCCTCCGGCCAGGAAGACGCCAAGCGCGCCGGGAGAGCTTAGCGGATAGTTGTGCGCCGCCGGCAGGGCGCAAAGGTAGCGCGTCTGATTATCGAAATGACAGATCTCATTGCTGCGACGAATGCTGTAGTAGTAGTCATTATGGGTGCGCGGGATCAGCTTCGGCGTGCCCGTGCTGCCGCCGGAGAGCTGGAAGAACGCCACCTCATCGGCAGGCGTCGGCGCGTTTACCGCGTGCTCCGCAGGACGGTGGATAGCCGCCGCCAGAGCGCGATCGCCTGTCTCATTGCGCAGCAGCACCACGCCCAGCGAGCTATGCTCCTCGACGAAACCCTCAAGAAAGCGATCGTCATTAAACAGGGGGTGTTCGCGGTCGGCCACCAGCAGCGCAGGTTTGATCTGCAGCGCGTAGGCATTCAGCTCGCTGCGCTGATGGCTGAAGAGCGCATTTACCGGCGCAACGCCGATTTTTAACAGGGCAAAGAAGGTGATGTAGAACTCCGCCACGTTGCCGAGCTGCACCAGCGCGGTGCCGCCTGCGCGAAGTCCTTTCGCCTGCAACGAGGCGGCCAGATTATCCACCGCCTGGTTCAGCTGGCGATAGCTCAACTCGCGTTCACCGTCGATTACCGCCAGCGCATCGCTCTGCGCATGGCGGGTCAGAATGTCGCTCAGGGGCAGATCCTGCCAGTAGCCTTTTTCACGGTAGCGCCGGGCAAATTCATCGGGCCAGCGGGTAAAGGGAATTGTCATGATTGCTCCTTAGTGCAAGCCAAAAACGTTGAGCATGGTGGTGAGTTTTACGCCCGTCTCGCGCCACTCGGCTTCCGGGGAGGAGGCCGGGACGATCCCGGCTCCGGCAAACAGGCGGACCTGGTTTTCGTGCAGGCGTGCGCAGCGGATAGTCACCACCCACTCGCCGTTGCCGTCGGCGTCGCACCAGCCGACGATGCCGCCAAACAGGTCGCGGTTAAACGGCTCCAGCCCGGCAATCAGCTCTTTTGCTACCTGATGCGGGAAGCCGCTCAGCGCCGGGGTTGGATGCAGCAGACAGGCCAGCGACAGGGCATTCTCCTCCGCCTGCGCCACCCCTTCGATAGGGGTTGCCAGATGCCAGAGGGTTGGCGTATTCACCAGCTGGGGTGAGTCCGGCAGGGTCAGCTCACGGCTACGCGGGGCGAGAACGGTTTTCATCGCCTGAGTCACCAGCTCATGCTCGTGGCGATCTTTCTCAGAGGCCAGCAGCTTGTTGCCCGCCTCCCGGTCCAGCATGTCATCCGGCTGGCGACGGGCAGAGCCGGCCAGCGGCAGCGAGCTAAAGTGTGACGCCTCTTTACGCAGCAGCAGCTCCGGGCTGGCACCCAGCAGCACGCCGCCGTCGGGCAGCGGTACGTGGAAGTTAAAGCTGGCCGGGTTCTGGGCAATCAGCCGCTCGAGCAGCGCTCCGCCGTCAATGCGTTTGTCGGTGGTGATATCGATCAGGCGCGAAAGCACCACCTTATCGACCTGCGGGGTGGCGGTCAGGGCGGCGGCGCGGGCCACCATATCGATAAAGACCGGATGCTCGGGGATCGCCTTGCGGGTCACCACGTTGAGGATGTCGCCCCCCTGGAAGTAGCGCGCGGAGTGCTGCTTCGCCGGACGGGAGAAATGCTCCCAGCTGCGGGGGATAAACAGGGCGGAGGGCTGGGTGGTATCAAACGGGATGGCCCCTACCACAATCGGCCTGGCAATTCCCTGCTTTTTGGCCTCGCTGAACGCCTGGGCCAGCCTCTGCTGGAACGCGCCGTTGAGATTATCCCCGCCGTCAGCCGGTTCGCTGATGCGCATAAAGCAGCCCGAGGTGCTGAAGCTGCGATACGGCGACATAAAGAAAAATTGGTCTGATGCCAGCGTGTTCACGGTAAGCTGAGTCTCCTCCGCCAGTGACGAATCCATATCCTTCTCCGAAACGATAAAAGTAGTAAGAATTATTATCATTTATATTTTGGTCGGTAAGCTAAGAGTTATCCCGGGCGATGTCAACCTCAGAGGGCGCAGTTTTGTGCGGCTAAAAACTTGCATCCGGCGGCGCAATGATGAAAATGAGAAGCATTAGCCGCAAAATAACAGGATGCACGCCGTGAGATTCACCCCGCTTTCGCTTAAGTCCCTGCTCACGCTGGGCCTTGTAGTTTTAGGATTTTCTGTAGCCCACGCCGCCGACTGGCCGCGCCAGATTACCGACAGCCGGGGCGTTCATACCCTCGATCATAAACCCCAGCGCATTGTCTCAACCAGCGTCACCCTCACCGGCTCGCTGCTGGCGATTGACGCCCCGGTGGTGGCCAGCGGCGCAACCGCGCCGAACAACCGCGTTGCTGACGAGAACGGCTTCCTGCGCCAGTGGGGCGAGATCGCTAAGCAGCGCAAGCTGGTCCGGCTCTATATTGGTGAGCCGAACGCCGAGGCGGTCGCCGCCCAGATGCCGGATCTGATCCTCATCAGCGCCACCGGAGGCGACTCGGCGCTGGCACTTTACGATCAGCTCTCCGCTATTGCCCCGACGCTGATCATCAATTACGACGATAAGAGCTGGCAGACGCTGCTCACCCAGCTCGGGGAGATCACCGGTCAGGAGCAGCAGGCCAAAGCCCGGATTAGCGATTTTAATCAGCAGCTGGCGAAGGTGAAGCAGCAGATGACCTTGCCGCCGCAGCCGGTCAGCGCCCTGGTCTATAACCCGGCGGCGCACAGTGCCAACCTGTGGACCGCGGACTCGGCTCAGGGACAGTTGCTCTCGCAGCTGGGCTTTACGCTGGCGACGCTGCCTGAAGGGCTGCACGCCAGCCAGAGTCAGGGCAAGCGGCACGATATCATCCAGCTGGGCGGGGAGAACCTTGCCGCCGGACTGAACGGCGAGGCGCTGTTCCTCTTCGCAGGTAACGAGAAAGACGCCGAGGCCATCTACGCCAATCCGCTGCTGAGTCATTTGAGCGCGGTTAAGAACAAGCGCGTCTACGCCCTCGGCACCGAGACGTTCCGCCTCGACTACTACAGCGCCACGCTGCTGCTCAAGCGCTTCGCCTCGCTGTTCAGTTAAGCGTCAACGGGTGGGCTGTGGTGGAAACGCCGCAGCTCACCGAGAAGCAGGATCAGTACCGCGCCCGTCACCGCCAGCACCGCCCCGCCGACGCTGGCTGACGCCGCAGGCGTCATCGCCACGCTCATGCCCCCCAGCAGCGCCGCACCCACTGCATCCCCGGTGACGTTCTGCGCCGTCCACAGGCCGTTGATCCTGCCCAGCATCGCCTCCGGCGTCTGGGTTTGCAGCAGGGTGTACTGCAGCAGCGAGCTGATAGCGCTCAGCCA
>JBCNNW010000141.1:0-6737 GCA_039594205.1 Pseudescherichia sp.
TTTGCCGGGTAGCCTGTGAGCGACAGATCCGTACCGTACTGATCACCGATATCTGGTGCCCCTGGGCGCGGGATTACCCCATCGATCTTCTGCAGGTGAAAACCGATACCGGCCACTTCTGGGACTCTCTGGCCCCGGTGAGCTGCCTGTTTAACCTGCTGCTGTCGGGCGTGGTCCAGGCGCTGGGTGATGCCCTGCCCACCCGCCTGGCGGCAAACCGACAATTACAACAAGAGTTTGGTCAATTCGAACGTTAAGGAGCGGAGCTATGCCCGAAGAGTATCAACTGGTCGACGTCGCCAGGACGTTTCCTACCCTGCATATCGACCTGAAGTATGCCACGGCCGACAACATTACCGGCCGCCCTGTCTACCGCGAGGCGCGCTGTCTGCTGCATCCGGATGCCATTACCGCGCTGGCGAAAGCGATAAGTATTGCCGACCTCGCCGGTTTACAGCTGCTGGTGTATGACGCCTATCGCCCGCAGGCAGCTCAGGCTCGCCTGTGGGAGGCATGCCCGGATCCGCAATACGTGGTGGATGTCTCTACCGGCTCGAACCACAGCCGCGGTACGGCTATCGACGTCACGCTGATGGACGCCCGCGGGACGGTGCTGGATATGGGGGCGGGCTTTGACGAAATGCACGACCGCTCTCACGCCTTTCACCCCTCCGTTCCGCCCGAGGCGCAGCGCAACCGTCTGCTGCTGAACGGCATCATGGCCGGCGGGGGATTTGTTGGCATCAGTTCCGAATGGTGGCACTTCGAGCTGCCGCTTGCTGCCAGCTATCCGCTGCTTGAAGACCGTTTAGCCTGTTTTTGACGCACCCCCTTTTACTCGCTGGAGCCTTGCTATGAACACACTTAACCTGTTTCGCCCCGCGCTGATTGCCGCGGCCCTCGCCCTGGCGCTCCCTGCCGCTCAGGCCGCGGTGCCGAAAGACATGCTGGTCATTGGTAAAGCCGCCGACCCGCAAACCCTCGATCCGGCCGTGACCATCGATAATAACGACTGGACGGTGACCTACCCCTCTTATCAACGTCTGGTGCAGTACAAGCCGGGCTCAACGGAGATTGAAGGCGATCTTGCCAGCGGCTGGAAAGCGTCCGAGGACCAGAAAACCTGGACCTTCACCCTGCAAGACAACGCCCGTTTCGCCGACGGCACCCCGGTCACCGCTGAGGCAGTCAAGGCCTCGTTTGAGCGGCTGCTGAAAATTGGTCAGGGACCGGCAGAGGCCTTCCCTAAAGATTTGCAAGTCGAAGCGGTGGATGCGCACACGGTGAAATTCATTCTGAACCAGCCGTTTGCGCCATTCCTCTATACGCTGGCCAACGATGGGGCCTCGATTATTAACCCGGCGGTCCTGAAAGCTAACGCGGCGGATGATGCGCGCGGATATCTGGCGCAACACACGGCCGGATCCGGTCCCTTTATGTTGAAAAGCTGGCAGAAAGGCCAGCAGTTAATCCTGGTACCCAACCCGCACTGGCCGGGGAAAAAACCGGCGTTTAAGCGCGTATCGGTGAAGATCATCGGTGAGAGCGCATCTCGTCGTCTGCAGCTTTCGCGGGGTGATATCGATATCGCCGATGCCCTGCCGGTGGATCAGCTGACCGCCCTGAAGCAGGAGGGCAAAGTGGCCGTGGCCGAGTACCCCTCCCTGCGAGTGACCTACCTCTACCTGAACAACAGCAAAGCGCCACTGAACCAGGTTGATCTGCGTCGGGCCATCTCCTGGTCTACCGATTATCAGGGGATGGTGAAAGGGATCCTGAGCGGCAACGGTAAGCAGATGCGCGGCCCCATTCCTGAGGGGATGTGGGGCTTTGACGCTACGGCCCAGCAGTACAGTCTGGACGAAGCCAAGGCCAAAGCGGCGCTGGAGAAGGTGAAAGAGAAACCGGCCAGCCTCACCTTCCTCTACTCAGATAACGATCCGAACTGGGAGCCGATCGCCCTCTCTACCCAGGCCAGCCTCGGTAAGCTCGGGATTAACGTCAAGCTGGAAAAACTGGCGAACGCCACCATGCGGGATCGCGTAGGCAAAGGCGATTACGACATGGCGATCGGTAACTGGAGCCCGGATTTCGCCGACCCGTACATGTTTATGAACTACTGGTTCGAATCGGACAAAAAAGGGCTGCCGGGTAACCGCGCTTTCTATGAGAACAAAACGGTCGATTCGCTGCTGCAAAGTGCGCTGAAGACCACCGACCAGGCCGAACGGACTAAAGATTACCAGCAGGCGCAGAAGATCGTGATCGACGAAGCGGCCTACGTCTATCTGTTCCAGAAAAACTACCAGCTGGCGATGAACAAAGAGGTCAAAGGTTTCACCTTTAACCCGATGCTTGAGCAGGTGTTCAACATCGCCACGATGAGCAAATAAGCGTGAGCCGGCGCCGGGGGCCCGGCGCCGCAGGAGGGGCGTATGACATTCTGGAGCATTGTGCGGCAGCGCTGCTGGGGACTTATCCTGGTCGTGGCTGGCGTCTGTATCATCACCTTTATTATTTCGCACATGATCCCCGGCGATCCGGCGCGTCTGCTGGCAGGCGACCGCGCCAGTGAGGAAATTGTGCAAAATATTCGGCTACAGCTGGGGCTCGACCAGCCGTTATATGTGCAATTTGGCCACTACGTGAATGCGCTGGCACACGGCGATCTGGGGACGTCGATACGCACTGGCCGCCCGGTGGCGGAGGAGCTGAAGGCGTTCTTCCCGGCGACCCTCGAACTGGCGTTCTGCGCCCTGTTGCTGGCGCTGCTCATTGGCGTGCCGCTCGGGATTTTGTCGGCTGTTTACCGTAACCGCTGGCTGGATCATCTGGTGCGCCTGATGGCCATCACCGGTATTTCGACCCCCGCTTTCTGGCTGGGGCTGGGGGTGATTGTGCTCTTTTACGGTCAGCTACAAATTCTCCCCGGCGGCGGCAGGCTAGACGACTGGCTGGATCCCCCTGCTCATTTCACCGGCTTTTACCTGATAGATGCGCTGATCGAAGGCAACGGCGAAGTCTTCTTTAATGCACTTCAGCACCTGATTTTACCCGCCCTGACCCTGGCCTTTGTCCACCTGGGGATTGTGGCGCGGCAGATCCGTTCTGCAATGCTGGAACAGCTTAGCGAGGATTATATTCGTACCGCCCGCGCCAGCGGTCTGCCTGGCTGGTACATCATTATGCGCTATGCCTTGCCGAACGCGATGATCCCGTCCATCACCGTGCTGGGGCTGGCGCTGGGCGACCTCCTCTATGGCGCGGTGCTGACCGAAACCGTCTTTGCCTGGCCGGGAATGGGGGCCTGGGTGGTGACCTCGATTCAGGCGCTGGATTTTCCGGCAGTAATGGGCTTTGCGGTAGTGGTATCGCTGGCCTACGTGATAGTCAATCTGGTGGTGGATCTGCTCTATCTGTGGATCGACCCCCGTATCGGGCGCGGAGGTGCTGAATGATGTTAAGCCAGGAAACGCCAGTGACCGTAAAGGCCACGCCGCCCCGCATCGACTGGGCAAAAATAATATGGCTGCTGCGCCAGAGTCCGCTGACGCTGGTGGGCGGGCTGATCATGCTCTTGATGCTGCTGTTAATGATCCTGTCACCCTGGATTGTCCCGCACGACCCGAATGCGCTCGATCTCACCGCGCGTTTACAGGCGCCGTCGGCGAGCCACTGGTTTGGTACCGATGAGGTCGGACGCGATCTGTTTAGCCGGGTGCTGGTGGGTAGCCAACAATCCATCGCCGCGGGGCTGGCGGTGGTGGTAATAGCCGGTGGCATTGGCTCACTGCTGGGCTGTTTCTCCGGTGTCATCGGCGGACGTGGCGACGCCATCATTATGCGCGTCATGGACATTATGCTGTCGATCCCCTCGCTGGTCCTCACCATGGCGCTGGCCGCGGCCCTGGGGCCAAGCCTGTTCAATGCCATGCTGGCGATTGCGATCGTCCGTATTCCGTTTTATGTGCGCCTGGCGCGCGGTCAGACGCTGGTAGTACGCCAGTTCACCTATGTGCAGGCGGCGCGCACCTTTGGCGCGTCACGCTGGCATTTGATCAGCTGGCATATTCTGCGCAATGCCCTGCCGCCGCTTATTGTCCAGTCATCGCTGGATATCGGCAGCGCCATCCTGATGGCGGCCACGCTAGGATTCATCGGGCTGGGGGCTCAGCAGCCTACCGCTGAATGGGGGGCAATGGTGGCCGTTGGGCGCAACTATGTGCTCGATCAGTGGTGGTATTGCGCCTTTCCGGGTGCGGCCATTCTGATTACCGCCGTGGGTTTTAACCTGTTCGGCGACGGCATTCGTGACCTGCTTGATCCGAAATCGGGAGGAAAACAGTAATGGGAGACGCAGTCTTAGCCATCGACAATTTACACCTGAGCTTTCCGGTTTTTCGCGGTGAAGTGCATGCTTTGAACCGCGTCTCGCTGGAGGTTAAGCGCGGCGAAATCGTGGGGGTGGTAGGCGAATCGGGCTCCGGTAAATCGGTTACCGCCATGCTGGCAATGCGCCTGCTGCCCGAGGGGAGTTATCGCATTCACAGCGGTCAGGTGACGCTGCTCGGGGAGGACATGCTCACTGCCCACGAAAAACAGCTGCGCCAGTGGCGTGGCGCCCGGGTGGCGATGATTTTTCAGGAGCCGATGACCGCCCTTAACCCGACCCGGCGCATCGGCCGACAGATGATGGAGGTGATCCGCCAGCACCAGCCGCTCTCCCGCCGCGAGGCGCAGCAAAAGGCCATTTCGCTGCTGGAGGAGATGCAGATCCCCGATGCGGCGCGGGTGATGGATCGCTACCCGTTCGAACTCTCAGGGGGGATGCGCCAGCGGGTGATGATCGCCCTGGCCTTCTCCTGCGAGCCGGATCTGATTATCGCCGATGAACCCACCACCGCGCTGGATGTGACCGTCCAGCTGCAGGTGCTGCGGTTGCTGAAGCATAAAGCCCGCGCCAGCGGCACCTCGGTGCTGTTCATTAGCCACGATATGGCGGTCGTCTCGCAACTCTGCGATCGACTGTATGTCATGTATGCCGGAAGCGTGATCGAAACGGGGGCGACCGATGCCCTGATTGCCCATCCGGTGCATCCCTACTCTATCGGCCTGCTGCAGTGCGCCCCGGAAAATGGCGAACCGCGCGAAATGCTGCCGGCGATCCCCGGCACCGTACCCAACCTGACCCGTTTGCCCACGGGGTGCGCGTTTCGCGAACGCTGCTTCGCCGCCGGGGCACAATGTAGCCAGATACCGCCGCTCTCACCGCACGGTGCCACCGGCCAGCTCGCGGCCTGCTGGTATCCGCAACTGGAGACTCGTCATGTCTGAAGTATTACTTGAGCTTAATCGCGTGCATGTGAATTTTCCGGCGCGGAAAAACTGGCGAGGACGGGTGACAGAACAGGTTCATGCCCTGAACGGGCTCGATTTGCAGATAAAACGCGGTGAAACCCTGGGGGTGGTCGGGGAGTCGGGGTGCGGTAAAAGCACCCTGGCCCAACTGCTGATGGGCATGCTGAAGCCCAGCACCGGCGAATGCTGCCACCATGACCGCAGCGGGATGCAGATGGTGTTTCAGGATCCGCTCTCCTCCCTCGATCCGCGCCTGCCGGTCTGGCGGATCATCACGGAACCCGTGTGGATAAAAACGCGCAGTAACGAACGCGCCCGCCGCAGTCTGGCCGAAGCGCTGGCGCAACAGGTGGGGATTCGCCCCGAATATCTCGATCGTCTACCGCATGCCTTTTCTGGCGGGCAGCGCCAGCGAATCGCCATTGCCAGGGCATTGTCATCGGACCCCGATATCATCGTGCTGGATGAGCCTACCAGCGCGCTGGATATTTCCGTGCAGGCGCAAATACTGAATCTGCTGGTCAATTTACAGCGTGAGCGGACGCTAACCTATGTGCTGATTTCCCATAATGTCTCGGTGGTCCGGCACATGAGTGACCGGGTGGCTGTGATGTATCTGGGGCAGATCGTTGAGCTGGGCGAGACACAGCAGGTACTGAATAGCCCTTCCCACCCTTACACCCAGCTGCTGCTGGACTCGGTACCGAAAACCGGCGCGCCGCTGGATGATGCTCTGGCATTACGAAAAACCGATCTGCCGGGCAATCGTCAGCTGCCGACGGGCTGCTATTTCCGCGACCGCTGTCCGTTGGCCACCGCAGGCTGCGAACAGCCGCAGGCGCTTGCCTCGGTTTCGGGTGGCCGGGCGGTGCGCTGTTGGCGTAAGCTTGAGTAATGCGTTTATTACTTGTTTTGGCCTTTTTACCCTCCCTGCTCTGGGCGGCACCGCTGGTGCCGCCGCCGGGGTTTACCCGCCCCCTGCCGCACACCCTGGCCGGAAAGTGTGTCGATCTGCCTGCCCCCTGGACCGGGGCGCTGGATTTTCCCAGTAAATATGCAGGTTCAGACAGCGCGCGTGCCACCCTGAACCCTGCAGCGGAACGCGCGTTTCGCGCCCAGACCCAACCTATTGTCGACTTTGAACGCGGTATCTCGACCATGGTCTGGCGCTATAAACAGAGCGGCGATCCCGCCACGCTCAACTGTCTCCTGAAGGGTTATCGCGCATGGGCCCGCGCGGGGGCTTTAGCCTCAACCCAGACCAACCATACCGGGCGGGCAATGCGTAAATGGGCGCTGGCCACACTCGCTACAGGCTGGCTGGCGCTGCAACCGCAGCCTGAAGACGCGCAGGTTGCGCACTGGCTCGGGGAACTGGC
>JBCNNW010000142.1:0-6730 GCA_039594205.1 Pseudescherichia sp.
TATTCTCGGCGTGCCCTACCGTGGCTCGCTGATCCTGCTGTTTCTTATCAGCAGCCTGTTTTTGCTCAGCACGCTGGGAATGGGGCTGCTTATCTCCACCGTCACCCGCAACCAGTTTAACGCCGCACAGGTGGCGCTCAACGCGGCGTTTCTGCCGTCGATTATGCTGTCGGGTTTTATCTTTCAGATCGACAGCATGCCGGCGGTGATCCGCGCGGTAACGTGGATTATTCCGGCGCGCTATTTCGTCAGCACGCTGCAAAGCCTGTTTCTGGCAGGCAATATTCCAGTAGTGCTGATTGTGAATACGCTGTTTTTGCTGGCGTCGGCGGTGATGTTTATCGGCCTGACGTGGCTGAAAACCAAACGGCGCCTGGATTGAGGCTTATGCCGATGTGGCTACCCGGCAGGCCCGGTAAGCGTGGCGCCACCGGGGGTTTATCCGTTGGCTTCGTCATGCCGGGCGGCACTGCGTTTGCCCGGCCTACAGGATGCAACTGTGGGGAAAAAGGATAACACGATGCTTCACCGCTTATGGACGCTGATTCGCAAAGAGCTGCAATCCCTGCTGCGGGAGCCGCAGACCCGGGCGATCCTGATTGTGCCGGTGCTAATCCAGGTGCTGCTGTTTCCCTTTGCCGCCACCCTTGAGGTGACCAACGCCACCATCGCCATCTACAGCGAAGACAGCGGCAGGCATTCGGTAGAGCTGACCCAGCGCTTTGCCCGCGCTAAAGCCTTTACCCACGTTCTGCTGCTGAGAAGCCCGCAAGAGATTCGGCCTGCCCTTGATACGCAAAAGGCACTGCTGCTGGTGCGCTTCCCGGCGGACTTCTCGCGCAATCTTGATACCTTCCAGCCTGCGCCGATGCAGCTGCTGCTCGACGGGCGTAACTCCAACAGCGCGCAGATTGCCGCTAACTATCTTCAGCAGGTGGTCAAAGCGTATCAGCAGGAGCTAATGGCGGGAAAAGCGAAGCCCAACAACAGCGAGCTGGTGGTGCGTAACTGGTATAACCCTAACCTCGACTATAAATGGTTCGTGGTGCCGTCGCTGATCGCTATGATCACCACCATCGGCGTGATGATTGTCACCTCGCTGTCGGTGGCTCGCGAGCGGGAGCAGGGAACGCTGGATCAGCTGCTGGTCTCCCCCCTCGCCACCTGGCAGATTTTTGTCGGCAAGGCGGTCCCGGCCCTGATCGTCGCCACCTTTCAGGCCAGCATCGTGCTGGGGATAGGCATCTGGGCCTATCAGATCCCCTTCGCCGGATCGCTGATGCTCTTCTACTTCACGATGCTGATCTACGGCCTGTCGCTGGTGGGCTTTGGCCTGCTGATCTCCGCGCTCTGCGCTACGCAGCAGCAGGCATTTATCGGCGTGTTTGTCTTTATGATGCCGGCGATCCTGCTCTCCGGCTACGTGACGCCGGTGGAGAACATGCCGGTCTGGCTACAGCATCTGACGTGGGTGAACCCGATTCGCCACTTCACCGATATCACCAAGCAGATCTATCTCAAGGATGCGAGTCTGGATATTGTCTGGGGAAGCCTGTGGCCGCTGTTAGTTATCGCGGCCACGACGGGATCAGTGGCCTATGCGATGTTCAGGCGGAACGTTGCGTAGTTTTTTATCTTTCACCAGCAGCGATACCACCGCTGGCCCGGCAAGGATTGCCAGCCCTATCGGCGCCAGCAGCAGATCGTTATGCAATACGCGGGAGAGCAGCCACAGCGCAATCAGGGCGGTACCGAAGTACCAGGAGGTAGTCAGCTCTTCAAGAAAATCGCCTACTTCGCGCCAGCGCCCGTCATGATGACGCTGCAAAGCAAGCATCAGCAGTACAGTGACGCCATAGACCACGCACAGGCTTACACCGACGCGCACCAGCGCCCCGTTCATCCAGCCCATTACCAGTGCCGCCACGACAATGAAATGCGACATAATCTGCCAGCAACCGAGGCCGGTTGCCACGCGAATACGCTGTTGCCACTTCATGGAATTTCTCCTGAAGAATTTTATCTGTTATTGAGAGTACCGGACTTTACGGAAAAATCCGTAAGGCCGCATCTTTTTGTGACAGATACTACACTTTATTTCCAACAGGACAGCGTCACTGGCGGGATACAAGATGACAGAACAGAATCGGCCATTCTCTTTAAAAGTGCTTACCATTAACACACATAAGGGTTTCACCGCGTTTAATAAACGCTTTATCTTACCGGAGCTACGCGACGCGGTTCGTACCGTCGGCGCAGATATTGTCTGTCTGCAGGAGGTGATGGGTGCGCACGAGGTACATCCGCTGCATGTAGAAAACTGGCCCGATACCACCCATTATGAATTTCTGGCGGACACGATGTGGAGCGACTTCGCCTACGGACGCAACGCCGTCTATCCTGAAGGACATCATGGCAATGCGGTGCTCTCCCGCTATCCGATAGTGCACTATGAGAATCGCGACGTCTCCGTCGACGGCAGCGAGAAGCGCGGCCTGCTCTACTGTCGCATTGTACCGCCGCAGCTCAACCGCTCGATTCACGTTATCTGCGTCCATCTGGGCTTACGTGAGGCTCACCGTCAGGCCCAGCTCACTATGCTGGCCGAGTGGGTAAATGCCTTCCCTGAAGGGGAGCCGGTGCTGGTGGCAGGCGACTTTAACGACTGGCGGGTAAAAGCGAACTACCCGCTGAAAAAACAGGCCGGGCTGGAGGAGATCTTCACCCGGGCGAAGGGCCGCCCGGCGCGTACCTTCCCGGTCAGCCTGCCGCTGCTGCGTCTTGACCGTATCTACGTTAAAAACGCTAACGCCAGCGCCCCCGAGGCGCTGCCGCTGCGTAACTGGCGTCATTTGTCTGACCATGCCCCACTGAGCGCGGAGATTCACTTATGAAATGCGGATGGCGAGATGGAAACCGCATCCAGCTGCTGGAGAACGGTGACGAATACTACCCGGCTGTGTTCAAAGCCATTGAGCAGGCACAGCGTAAAGTGATCCTGGAGTCTTTCATCTGGTTTGAAGACGACGTGGGCCGCCAGCTCCATGCTGTGCTGCTGCGCACTGCCCAGCGCGGGATAAATATCGAAGTGCTGCTGGACGGCTACGGCTCTCCGGATCTCAGCGATGAGTTCGTCGGCCAGCTTACCGCCGCCGGGGTGGTGTTCCGCTACTACGATCCGCGCCCGCCGCTGTTCGGTATGCGCACCAACGTGTTCCGCCGGATGCACCGTAAAATTGTGGTGATCGACAGCAATGTGGCGTTTGTCGGCGGTATTAACTACTCCGCCGAACATATGAGCGACTACGGTCCGGAGGCCAAGCAGGACTATGCCGTGCGGGTTGAAGGCCCGGTGGTCGAAGATATTCTTCAGTTTGAGCTGGAGAACCTGCCGGAGCACGCCCAGACCCGCCGCTGGTGGCAGCAGCGCCGTCGCCATCAGGCACCGGATAACCGCAAGCCCGGTGAGGCGCAGGCGCTGTTTGTCTGGCGTGATAATGATGACCACCGGGACGACATTGAGCGTCACTATCTGAAGATGCTGGCGAATGCCAAACGCGAAGTCATTATCGCTAACGCCTACTTCTTCCCTGGCTACCGCCTGCTGCACGCGATGCGCAACGCCGCCCGCCGTGGCGTAACGGTAAAGTTGATTGTCCAGGGTGAGCCGGATATGCCTATTGTAAAGGTGGGCGCGCGGCTGCTCTATAACTACCTGGTGAAAGGCGGCGTGCAGGTGTATGAGTACCGTCGCCGGCCGCTGCACGGCAAGGTGGCGGTGATGGACGATCACTGGGCGACCGTCGGCTCCAGCAACCTTGATCCTCTCAGCCTCTCTCTTAACCTTGAAGCCAACCTGATTATTCACGATCGCAGCTTTAACCAGACTCTGCGCGACAACCTGAACGGCATTTTGCAGCATGACTGCGTGCGGGTTGATGAGACTATGGTACCAAGACGTACCTGGTGGAATCTGGCAAAAAGCGTGGTGGTGTTCCACTTCCTGCGAAAATTCCCGGCGATGGTGGGCTGGCTGCCTGCCCATACGCCCAAGCTGTCACTGGTAAAGCCGCCAGTGCAGCCGGAGATGGAGACACAGGATCGCGTCGATACGGAAAGCAGAGAGGTTAATCCCTGATGAGCAAATCACATCCGCGCTGGCGGCTGGCGAAGAAGATCCTGACATGGGTCTTCTTTATTGCCGTGACGGTGCTGCTGGTGGTCTATGCCCGCACGGTGGACTGGGGCGACGTCTGGAACGTTATCCGCAACTATAACCGCACGCCGCTGCTGATCTCCGCCGCGCTGGTGGTGGTGAGCTACCTGCTCTACGGCTGCTATGACCTGCTGGCCCGCGCCTACTGCGGCCACAAGCTGGCGGCACGTCAGGTGATGCTGGTGTCGTTTGTCTGCTACGCCTTTAACCTGACGCTGAGCACATGGGTGGGCGGAATTGGCATGCGCTACCGCCTCTACTCCCGCCTTGGCCTGCCCAGCAGCACCATCACCCGGATCTTCTCGCTAAGCATTACCACCAACTGGCTGGGCTATATCCTACTGGGGGGGATCATCTTTACCTTCGGCATCGTCCAGCTGCCGTCGCACTGGTATATCGACGAGGGCACGCTGCGCATCGTTGGCGTAGTGCTGCTGCTGATGATTGCTGCCTACCTCTGGTTCTGTGCTTTTGCCAAACGTCGGCATATGACGGTGAAGGGGCAGAAGCTGGTGCTGCCGTCGTTTAAATTTGCTATCGCACAGATGGTGATCTCCAGTGCTAACTGGATGGCGATGGGGGCGATTATCTGGCTGCTGCTGGGCCAGGAGGTGAACTACTTCTTCGTGCTGGGCGTGCTGCTGGTAAGCAGTATCGCAGGGGTGATCGTGCACATCCCAGCAGGGATAGGCGTGCTGGAGGCGGTATTTATCGCCCTGCTGGCGGGGGAGCACGTCTCGCATGGCAAGATCATCGCCGCCCTGCTCGCCTATCGCGTGCTCTACTACTTCCTGCCGCTGATGCTGGCGCTGGTGTGCTATCTGGTGCTGGAGAGCCGGGCGAAAAAGCTGCGGGCGAAGAACGAACAGGCGATGCAGAAGTAACGAGAGAAGAGATTGTAGGCCGGGTGAGCGTAGCGCCACCCGGCGTTTTACTTACCGACGGTTGCCAAAAATCCGCAGCAGCATCAGGAACAGGTTGATAAAGTCCAGATAGAGCGTCAGCGCCCCGAGGATGGCATATTTACGCAGGTTACTGCTGTCGCTTACGTCGATCTGCTCGCCGATGCTCTTGAGCTTCTGCGTGTCATAGGCCGTCAGGCCAACGAAGACAATCACCCCGATATAGGTCACTATCCACATCAGCGTCTCGCTCTTCAGCCAGAAGTTGACCAGCGAGGCCAGCACAATCCCAATCAGCGCCATAAACAGCATATTGCCGAAGCCGCTTAAGTCACGCCTGGTGGTGTAGCCGTAGAGGCTCATGGCACCGAACATGCCGCCGGTCACCACAAAGGTGCTGGCGATGGAGGAGTAGGTGTAGACCACAAAGATACTGGCGAGGGTCAGGCCGGTCAGTGCCGAATAGAGCATAAACAGCGTGGTGGCCATCGCCGCACTGAGCTTATGCACCAGCCCGGAGAGCACAAACACCAGCGCCAGCTGCGCAATGATCAGCCCAAAGAAGGTGATTTTGCTGGAGAAGACAAACATCATCACCGCGGGGGTATTGGCCGCGAACCAGGCGATAAACGCCGTCAGCAACAGGCCGCAGGTCATCCAGCCGTAGACCTGAGCCATGTAGGTTTGCAGCCCGCTACGAGACTGAACTATTGAATCGGATCGTGGGAATCGGTCCATGATTAACTCCTGTTAAGTGAACACGCTTTTAAGGGTAACACATCCACAAGAAAGCGGCTTACCAGCGCTTCGCTGCCTGCTGGTCGCTCTCCCGCGCCTCGACCCAGCGATCGCCCTCTTCCGTTGCCTCTCGCTTCCAGAAGGGGGCGCGGGTCTTCAGGTAGTCCATAATATACTCCCCGGCGGCAAAAGCACTCCCGCGATGAACGCTGGTGACGCCGACGAAGACAATCTCATCTCCCGGCCACAGCTCGCCAATGCGGTGCACCACCGTGACGCGGCCCAGCGGCCAGCGCTCCCGGGCCTGCTGAATAATATCCGCCAGCGTTTTTTCGGTCATGCCAGGGTAGTGCTCAAGCGTCAGGGCGCGCACGCAGTCACCGAGATTGTGGTTGCGCACCTTGCCGGTGAAGGTGACCACCGCCCCATCTTCATCGCGCTCCGCCAGCCAGGTATACTCCTCGCCGACGCTGAAGGGGGCATGGCCTACGCGAATGCGGGTGTCGCTCATGTTAGCCTCCGGTTACCGGCGGGAAGAGCGCGACTTCATCGCCGCTCACAACCGGATGGTCAAAGCTTACCAGGGTCTGGTTGACCGCCGCCAGCAGACGCCCCTCTTCCAGCGCCAGCGCCCAGCGGTCGCCCCGGGCGGCCAGCTGCTGGCGCAGAGCTTCAACGCTTGCAAACTCACTCTCCAGCGTCAGGCTATCGCAGCCCACCAGCTCCCGTACCTGGGCAAAAAAGAGAACTTTAATCATCGTTATCCGCCCTGAAATCACCGGATTTGCCACCGCTCTTCGCCAGCAGGCGAACCGGACCAATCACCATATCTTTCTGTACCGCTTTGCACATGTCGTAGATGGTCAGCGCCGCC
>JBCNNW010000143.1:0-6463 GCA_039594205.1 Pseudescherichia sp.
TGGTGAATGAACGGTTGCAGCTCTACAGCCAGATGTATCGCAGCCTGATTGGCGACAGCGCATTGCTGAGCACCCAGGCCGCCACCCAGCTACAAACTGTCAGCACGCTGCAGGCAAATATTCTGGCTTATAACGATACTTATCTTCTGACGGCGGGAATTGCGACCGTCACCCTGCTCTGGATTTTATGGCGATTGCTGCGGCTGCGTATTACGGCCAGGCTGGCGCTGAAAAGGGCAACAGGCAGTAAATAATGGATGTTAAAACAATGATCAATGCGTTATTTCAGGAGTGGTTATGAGTCAGCAGGATGCCGCCAAAGAGCAGGCCAATACCCGTAACAATTTGCGCGTGGTATCCGTGTTCGCCGCCGCCGCCATCGTCATCGTTGGCGTGCTGGTGATTCTCTACGCGTGGCAATTGCCCCCTTTCACTCGCCATACGCAGTTTACTGATAACGCCTACGTGCGCGGGCAGACCACCTTTATCAGCCCGCAGGTCAACGGCTATATCACCGAGGTGCATGTACAAGATTTTGACCGGGTGAAAAAAGGTCAGCTCTTGCTGCAGATTGATGACCGCATCTATCGCCAGCGCGTACATCAGGCCGAGGCGCAGCTGGCGATGAAAATCGCGGCGCTGAAAAATAACCAGCAACAGCGTAAAAGTGCCGAAGCGGTGATCCTGCGTAACGACGCGGCGCTGAAAAACGCCCGGGCGCAGAGTCTGAAAACTCAGGCCGACCTGAAGCGGGTGAAGGATCTGACTGCCGACGGCTCGCTCTCGATTCGTGAGCGCGATGCTGCCCTGGCGAGCGCGGCACAGGGCAGCGCCGATATCGACCAGGCCAAAGCGACGCTGGAGATGTCACGTCAGGATTTGCAGACGGTCATTGTGAATCGCGGCTCGCTGGAGGCCGATGTCGAAAACGCTAAAGCGGCGCTGGAACTGGCGCAAATCGATTTGCAAAACACCCGTATCGTCGCCCCGCGCGATGGTCAACTCGGGCAGATTGCGGTGCGGCTGGGCGCCTACGCGACGGCCGGCACCCACCTCACTACCCTTGTCCCACCGCAACACTGGGTCATTGCCAATATTAAAGAGACGCAGCTGGCCAACCTGCGGGTGGGTCAGTCGGTGAAGTTCACGGTGGATGCCCTGAACGGCAAGGCCTATGAGGGCCGCGTCGAGAGCATCTCCCCGGCGACAGGAGTCGAGTTCAGCGCCATCACGCCGGATAACGCTACCGGCAACTTTGTGAAGATTGCACAGCGGATCCCGGTGCGCATCGAGGTGCTGGGTAAACCGGAGGCGTCTGCCCTGCTGCGCCCGGGAATGTCGGTCCAGGTGACGATCAATACGGAGGAGGAGAAATGACTCTTCGTCCAATGGCGGCGCTGACGATCGCCGTGGCCCTTGTTGCCTGCCAGTCGGTGGACGTCACGCCGGCCAAACCCTCGCTGCAGATCCCGGCCCAGTGGCGCGCCACGACTGGCCCCGCCAGCCCGGCAGAGCAGCTCTGGTGGCGCAATTTTCATGATAATCATCTCAATCAGTATGTGGATCAGGCGCTGCGCAATAATAGTGATGTGCTGATCGCCAGAGAGCGGATCAATGAGTATCAGGCGCAGGTGTATGCCTCCGAAGGAAGCCTGTTCCCGTCGCTGGATGCTGGCGTCAGCGGCACGCGGGCGCGGTCACAATCTGCCGCGACCGGCCAGCCTGTTTACGGCGCGCTGTATAAAGGCAGCCTGACGGCCAGCTATGACGTGGATATCTGGGGCGTGAACCGTAACAACGCCCGGGCTGCCGAAGCGTCGCTGGCGGCGCAGAAAGCAGCGGCTGCGGCCGCCGATTTGACGGTCGCCTCGTCGGTCGCGTCGGGGTATGTCACCCTGCTGGCGCTGGATGAACAGCTGCGGGTGACGCAATCTACACTGAAATCCCGCGAAGAGGCATACAACCTGGCGAAGCGGCAGTTTGAGACGGGCTACAGCTCGCGGCTTGAGCTGATGCAGTCGGACTCCGAGTTGCGCTCAACGCGGGCGCAGATCCCGCAGTTGCAACATCAGATAGTGCAGCAGGAGAACGCGCTGAGTTTGCTGCTGGGGGGAAATCCGGGAGAGGTGGCCCGCAGCGCAGAGTTCGACACGCTGACGCCCCTGCGCCTGCCGTCGCAGCTTCCTTCAGCCCTGTTAAATCGCCGCCCGGACATTGTGCAGGCCGAGCGTCAGCTTATTGCGTCTGACGCAACGCTGGCCGCGTCGCGCGCCAGCCTGTTGCCATCCATCAACCTGACCGCCACCGGATCAGTACAGGATCGTACCCTGCCGGGCCTGCTGGATAATCCCCTGCAGCTGTGGAGCATCGGCGGCAGCATTCTGGCGCCGCTGTTGAACCGCCAGGCGTTGAATGCACAGGTGGACATCTCCCAGTCTCAGCGTAACCAGGCGCTCTATCGCTATGAGAAAGTGGTCCGTAACGCCTTTGCCGAGGTAAATGACAGCCTGGACGCCATTACCCGCTATCGCGAGCAGCTGCAAGAGCTGCTGGCACAGCAAGAGGTGGCGCAGGAGACGCTGCGCATTGCCCGGAACCGCTATCGCAATGGGTATTCCTCCTATCTCGACGAGCTGGATGCCCAGCGCACGCTGTTCTCGGTGCAGACCAGCGTGGTACAAGCCAAAAATAACCTGCTGCTGGCGCAGATCGATTTGTATAAAGCGTTGGGCGGCGGATGGTCTGATAAAAACTAAGGGGTCAGTCTATGCAGCAGCAGTGGTCGGCAGTAGATAATTATATGATTTCTGAACTTATCCCCCAGGATGAGGTGCTGGAGAAAGTGCTTGAAAACAACCAGCGCGCGGGCTTGCCCGAACACGATGTGGCCGCTAACCAGGGGCAACTGCTGGCCCTGTTTGTGCGCATGACGCAGGCCCGGCGCATACTGGAAATTGGCACGCTGGGGGCGTACAGCAGCATCTGGATGGCGCGCGCCCTGCCCGCTGACGGCAAGCTGACAACGCTGGAGGCCGACCCGACCCATGCCCGGATTGCCCGGCAAAACATCCACCTGGCCGGTCTGGACGATCGCATTGAGCTCATTGAAGGCCCGGCGTTACGGTCCCTGGAACATTTCGGCGACGTTGCGCCCTTCGACATGATCTTTATCGATGCCGATAAACCTAACAACCCCGGCTATCTGGAGTGGGCGTTGCACTACTCGCGTCCTGGCACGTTAATCGTCGGAGATAACGTGGTGCGCGACGGCGAAGTGATTAACCGCCAAAGCGACGACGCGCGCGTACAAGGGGTGAGGCGCTTTATTGAGATGATGGGCGATAACCCTCGCCTGAGTGCCACCGCGCTGCAAACCGTAGGGGTTAAAGGCTGGGATGGGTTTACGCTGGCGCTCGTGAACGGTTAATGAGGAGAGACCCTTATGCAGAGCATTGAATCCCTGAGCGCGCCGGGCGGAGTCTGGATTAACCCGCCAGCTGATCACCGCCTCGACGGTGAGACATTACGCCTGACCAGCGACGCCAATACCGACTTCTGGCAAGGGACCTGGTATGGCTTTCACCGACACAGCGGGCATGCGTTCGGCTTTTATCTGTCGGAGGATTTCACGGTTCAGGTCAAAATAGAGGGTGAATTTTCCCGGCTGTACGATCAGGCTGGGCTGTTCATCTGTGAAAGTGAAACCTGTTGGGTGAAAGCGGGCATTGAGTTTAATGACGCGCAACCGGCGATCGGCAGCGTCGTAACCCGCGGCACCTCTGACTGGTCGACGGGCCTCTTTCCAGGCGATCCAACGACATTCTGGATGCGCGCCACCGTACAGAATGAGGCCCTGCGCATTCAGTACTCTACCGATGGTCAAACCTGGCCGCTGCTGAGACTCTGCCCCTGGCCACGCGGTAGAAAACAGTTCGTCGGGGTAATGGCCTGCACCCCGGAAAGAGCGGGTCTGGAGGTGATGTTCAGCGATTTCAGGCTGGGCCCCCCTAACGGGAAAGCGCTTCACGATTTGACGTAGCAGCCCGCGAAGCGGATCGCGTTCAGGCAATGAGCCTGGGCGCCTGTCCGGACGAGGTGACGAAGTCCGGCGCGGAACGGTATCGACTCGCTGGCTGAACATTTCTGCGCAGACCAAAAACCTGTCCCGAGCGAAGAATAATGAAAAAGATTGTGCTGGTTCTCTTTGTATTGGCCGCCTTTGCGGCCAACTCTGTGCTCTGTCGTATCGCCTTAAAACAGGGCTACGCCGACCCCGAAACCTTTAGCCTGCTGAGATTAATCGGGGGGGCAGCCGCGTTGTCTCTCTGGCATGGTGTTCTGGGAAGAGTCAAAGAGATCCGCTGGAACATCACCGATGCACTACTGCTGTGCGCCTACGTATTATTTTTCTCCATCGCCTATGTCCGGCTCAATACGGCCACCGGCGCGTTGCTGCTATTTGGCGCGGTGCAGGTCTGCATGATCGGCTGGAGCCTGTTAAAAGGGGAAAAACTAAGCCGTTTCAAATCTGTTGGGATCGTGACTGCCATCGGCGGGCTTATTATGTTGCTGCTTCCTGGCGCCACCGCCCCTCCCCTTATTCCCGCCTTAACGATGGTCGTTTCAGGCATGGCCTGGGGGGCATACTCTGTGCGCGGGAAAAATATCACCTCTGCGGCCGGGAGTACGGCGGGCAATTTTATCCTCAGCGTACCCATTGTTTTGATTCTGAGCCTGTTCCGACAGCAACCCGCTCATATCGAGAGCCACGGTGTTTTCCTTGCGCTGCTCTCAGGGGCCCTGGCGTCGGGTATCGCCTATGTACTCTGGTATCAGCTGGTGGCCCGCCTCTCTTCTGTCACCGCCAGCACCCTGCAGTTAAGCGTCCCATGCCTTGCGGCACTCGGCGGCGTGCTGTTTCTGGGGGAAGTGCCGGACGGGCGCCTCTTACTCTGCACCCTGATCGTGCTGGCAGGCATCGCCATGGTGATCGCGTCCGATCAAAAAACGCGTAGCAGCGTCGATTAACAAAAAAGGAGCCGCTATGTCAGCCGGGGATTTATCAAGGATGGGCAGCGCTGTATTACGACCAAACACCCCTCTTCCTGACTGGCTGGATAGCGTCGTTAAGATGCTCTGATAATGCAGCGCACAAGAAAGCGAAAAAGGGCGAAATGCCCTTTTTCGCTTCGCATGCTTAAGGTGTGATTTGCTCCATCGCCTGTAGGATACGCTTATCGGATATGGGATAAGGCGTGCCTAACTGCTGGGCGAAGAAGCTGACGCGTAGCTCTTCAATCATCCAGCGGATCGCCTGCACGTCTTCATCATCGCGGCGCGCTGGCGGCAGCTTGTTTAGCCACTGTTGCCACGCCTGCTGCACGCTCTCCACTTTCAGCATCTGGGCGCGATCCCGGTGCGGATCGACGGCCAGCTTCTCCAGGCGCTTTTCAATCGCATTGAGGTACCGCAGCGTGTCGCCCAGGCGCTTAAAGCCGTTGCCGGTAACGAAGCCACGATACACCAGCCCTGCCATTTGCGCTTTCACGTCAGACAAGCCCAGCGCCATGGTCATATCCACACGGCCTTTCAGCCGCTTGTTGATATTAAAGACCGCGGTGAGGATCTGCTCGACCTGTTTCGCGATCTCTACCACGGTGTCGTTCAGCTCTGCGCGTACTTTTTCGTGCAATTTCGCAAAGCCCTCTTCGCTCCAGACCGGGCCGCCCGCTTCGTCGATAAGCTTATCCACACCACAGGCGATACAGTCATCGATCAGGTCCAGCACTTTGCCGTAAGGGTTGAAGTAGAGCCCCAGCTTGGCCTTGTTAGGCAGTTTCTCGTGCAGGTACTTGATAGGCGACGGAATGTTCAGCAACAGCAAGCGACGAAGCCCGCGCCACATCTGCTGCTGCTGTTCCTGCGGATTATCAAACAGCTTGATGGCCACGCTGTCACGCTCATCCACCAGCGCCGGCCAGGCTTTTACCTTGTAGTTACCGCGTTTCTGCTCGTAACTTTCCGGAAGCTGACCAAAGCTCCAGATATGCAGCCCGCTCTGCTCGATACCGTCGTCGGCCACCGCAGAGAGCGTCTCCTGGACCTTGCCTTTCAGCACCTCTTTCAGCGCCGTCAGGGAGCGACCTTCCTGCAGCTTTTTGTTTTTGTCGTCGACCACGCGGAAGCTGATTTTCAGGTGATCGGGCACCTGATCCCAGTTCCAGTCTTCCCGGTCGATGGTGGTACCGGTCATGCGGCGGAATTCACGCTCCATGGCATCCAGCAGCGGCAGCTCCAGCGGCGTGACGCGGCCTAAAAACGCCTCGGCGTAGTTTGGCGCAGGCACAAAATTACGCCGTACCGGTTTTGGCAGCGATTTGATCAAGGCAATCACCAGCTCGCGGCGCAGGCCAGGGATTTGCCACTCAAACCCGCTCTCTTCCACCTGGTTTAACAGCGGCAG
>JBCNNW010000144.1:0-6435 GCA_039594205.1 Pseudescherichia sp.
TCACCCGTGCGACTCAGCGCTATTATCGTAAGACGCCGGTGCAGATTATTAATGAAATTCGCATTAATTTCGCCAAGAAGCAGCTGGAAATAACCAACTACTCAGTGACGGATATTGCTTATGAGTCAGGTTATAGCAGTCCCAGTCTGTTTATAAAGACGTTTAAAAAATTCACCTCATTTACACCTAATAGCTATCGCAAAAACCTGACGGTAATCAATTAAACGCCGGCGGATCTGCCGCCGGGAATATCGATTTCAAAAACTTGCCCATAACTGGTGGGAAGGGAGCGCTATACTTAACGGGCGGCTCTCCCAGGGAGAATAATATGCAGAAGAAATTAAAAGTAGTTACGATCGGCGGCGGCAGCAGTTATACCCCGGAATTACTTGAAGGCTTTATTAAGCGTTACCACGAACTGCCGGTCAGTGAATTATGGCTAGTCGATGTGGAAGAGGGGCAGGAGAAGCTGAATATTATTTTCGACCTCTGCCAGCGGATGGTGAAAAAAGCTGGCGTACCTATGACGGTGCATAAAACGCTGGATCGCCGTGAGGCACTGAAAGACGCCGATTTCGTCACCACCCAACTACGCGTAGGCCAGCTCAAAGCGCGTGAGCTGGACGAGCGTCTGCCGCTGAGTTACGGCTACCTCGGACAAGAGACCAACGGTGCGGGCGGGCTGTTCAAGGGGCTGCGGACCATTCCGGTGGTCTTCGACATCATCAAAGATGTGCAGGCGATCTGCCCGAACGCGTGGGTGATTAACTTTACCAATCCGGCCGGCATGGTCACCGAAGCGGTCTATCGTCATACCGATTTCAAACGCTTTATTGGTGTCTGTAATATTCCCATCGGTATGAAGATGTTCATACGCGACGTGCTGGCGCTTGAGGAGAGCGATGCGCTCTCTATCGACCTCTTTGGTCTGAACCATATGGTCTTTATCCGCGATGTGCTGGTAAACGGGCAGTCGCGCTTTGCCGAGCTGCTGGACGGCGTAGCCAGCGGCAATCTTAAGGCTGGCTCGGTGAAAAATATCTTCGACCTGCCGTTCAGCGAAGGGCTGATTCGCTCCCTGAATCTGCTGCCTTGCTCGTATCTGCTCTACTACTTCAAGCAGAAAGAGATGCTGGCCATCGAAATGGGCGAGTACTACAAAGGCGGCGCACGTGCGCAGGTGGTGCAGAAGGTCGAAAAACAGCTGTTCGAGCTGTATAAAGATCCGCAACTAAACATTAAGCCGAAAGAGCTGGAGCAGCGCGGCGGCGCCTATTACTCCGACGCGGCCTGCGAAGTGATCAACGCTATCTATAACGATAAGCAGGCTGAACATTACGTGAACATTCCGCATCATGGTCACGTTGAAAATATTCCGGCTGACTGGGCGGTAGAAATGACCTGCATACTGGGGCGTGACGGCGCAAAACCGCACCCACGTATCACCCGCTTCGACGATAAAGTGATGGGGCTTATTCACACCATCAAGGGCTTTGAAGTGGCGGCAAGCCAGGCGGCGCTGAGTGGCGAGTTCAACGATGTGCTACTGGCGATGAACCTCAGCCCGCTGGTGCACTCGGATCGCGATGCTGAAAAACTGGCACGTGATATGATTCTGGCCCATGAAAAATGGCTGCCAAATTTTGCAGCAACCATCGATAAGCTCAAGAGCGAACAGCATTAAGAGGGCGTGCAATGGAAAATCTGCTGATCGTCAACGCCGATGATTTTGGTCTGTCGAAAGGGCAGAACTACGGCATCGTAGAAGCCTGCCGGCATGGCGTGGTGACCTCTACCACCGCCATGATGAATGCTGAGGCAATTGAGCACGCCGTTGCCCTGAGCCGTGACCTGCCTGCTCTGGGCGTCGGGATGCACTTCGTTCTGACGTTAGGCAGGCCCCTGACCACAATGCCTGGCCTGGCGCGCGAAGGGGAGCTTGGAAAATGGATTTGGGAAATGGCTGAGCGGGGCGGCCTGCCGCTTGAGGAGATTGCCAAAGAGCTGGAGTGTCAGTTCAACCGCTTTGTCGATCTCTTCGGTCGTTCGCCGACGCATATCGACAGCCACCACCATGTGCACATGATCCCGGCGATTTTCCCGCTGGTGGCTGAATTTGCCCGCCGTAAAGGGGTGGCGATGCGGGTGGATCGTCAGGAGGCCGCCTTTAAAGCGACGTTGCCGGCGTTGCCGCCGACTACCGACGGCTTCAGCAGCGCGTTCTATGGCGATGCCATCGACGAGGCCTTGTTCTTGCAAACGCTTGATGATTCGGCGCAGCAGGGGGATCGAAGTCTGGAGGTGATGGCGCATCCGGCCCTGATCGACAATACTCTGCGTAAAAGCGCCTATTGCTGGCCGCGACTGGATGAGCTGGAGGTATTGACCTCGGCGTCACTGAAAAATGCGATTGCCGAGCGCGGATATCGACTGGGAACCTTTAACGACCTGTAAAAAACAAAGCCGGGTGGCATCACCACCCGGCTCTTTTTATGCCGGAATAGCGGCTATCTTGTTGCTACGTGACCAGACACGGTGCGCGGCCAGCAGATTCAAAAGCTGATCGGTGAAGGCGCTATCTGCGCAGTCACCTTCCACAATGCCCTCTTCACCCTGATCCGCAACCTTAAGCAGCGCTTTAAACTGTCGCGCATCGCCCGCCAGCGCGATAGGTTTAAGATGCTTATAGGCCTCCAGCAGATAATATTGCGCATCGCCATTATTCAACAGGCTTTGAATATCACCACATGGCACCACCACGGCATCTACCGTCAAGGAAGGCGCACCGGCAAAGGTCGCGGCTATCGGCAAAGTAGAGCCGTCGTCAGCCGTTACTTCACCCATGCGGGCGTAGAGCAGCTTTGCGTGAACCCCCCGGGACTTGAGGGCCTGTAACACCGCCAGTAGATCCGACGAACGGGTTTTATCATTCAGCAGTACGCCAACCACACGACCTTTAATATCGCCGCCCGGCACCGCATAAAGGCTGAGGCTGGGATCCTTTTTCAGGTTGTTGACGTCCTTCGGCGGCGCAATGTTGCGCTGTGCTTCAGTGAGGGTAATCCCCAGATTTTCAGCGACCCCCTGGGCAAGCGTGATATCAATGTGTGCCAGTTGATCCACGACCCGCTCCCGGATATAGGCCCGAACCACCTTGCTCAGCTCGAAACTGAAGGCACCAATAATATGCTGCTGCTCCACCGGCGTTTGACTCTGCCAGAAGAGGCGAGGGTGGGCATAATATTCGCCAAACGAGGGGCTGCGCTCACGCACTTTATGACCCTCAACGCGTTCCTGATACGACTCAAAGCCGCCGCGTTTTGGGCCTGGAGGGGTTTCGCGCGGCCAGTTATCGTTGATCGAGTTCGGTTCATAGTTGGCCGGGTTGGTATCGATATCCTGACGGTGCATGCCATCGCGCTGGAAGTTGTGGTACGGGCAGGTCGGGCGATTAATCGGGATCTCGTGGAAGTTAGGTCCACCCAGGCGGCTGATCTGCGTATCGGTATAGGAGAACAGACGCCCCTGCAAAAGCGGGTCGTTAGTGAAGTCCAGCCCCGGTACGATGTGGCCAGGATGGAAAGCAGCCTGTTCGTTTTCGGCGAAGAAGTTATCCGGGTTACGGTTAAGGACCATTTTGCCGACGCGTTGCACCGGCACCAGCTCTTCAGGAATCAGCTTGGTAGGATCCAGCAGGTCAAAATCATATTTGAATTCATCTTCTTCCGGGATGAGCTGGAAGCCCAGTTCATACTCCGGATAATCGCCCGCTTCGATGGCTTCCCACAATTCACGGCGATGGAAATCCGGATCGCGCCCCGTCAGTTTTTGCGCCTCATCCCAGACCAGAGAGGCTTTACCCGCTACGGGCTTCCAGTGGAAACGAACAAACGTGGCTTTACCTTCGGCGTTAATCAGCCGGAAGGTGTGGATGCCAAAACCTTCCATGGTGCGATAGCTACGCGGGATACCGCGATCGGACATCGCCCACATCACGTTGTGCAGGGTTTCCGGCTGCAGGGAAACATAATCCCAGAAGGTGTCATGGGCGCTCTGTCCCTGGGGAATGGCCCAGTGTGGCTCGGGTTTAACAGCATGGACGAAGTCGGGAAACTTATGCGCGTCCTGAATAAAGAAGATCGGCGTGTTGTTGCCCACCAGGTCAAAGATACCTTCGTCGGTATAAAATTTGGTGGCGAACCCGCGGATATCACGCACCGTATCGGCGGAGCCAGCACCGCCCTGTACCGTTGAAAATCGTACGAATACCGGGGTGATCTTATCGGGGTCGGAGAGAAAATCCGCTTTGGTCAGGTCGCTCAGGCTTTTATAGGGCTGGAAATAACCGTGCGCTGCCGAGCCGCGCGCATGCACGATACGCTCCGGAATGCGCTCGTGGTCGAAATGGGTGATCTTCTCGCGCAGGATAAAATCTTCCAGCAGCGTGGGGCCGCGGCTACCTGCGCGCAGGGAGTTTTGATCGTCGGCGATACGTACGCCCTGATTGGTCGTTAGCGGAAAGTTCTCGCCATTTTTACGCTGGCACTCCAGCGCGTTGAGCTTTTCGTTACCCGTGTGCGGTGCCTTCAGGCTCCCTGGCGCAGTGGGCTGTTCTCCTGGTGCGGTTGGGGCAGCCGTGGGCCGGTGAGAGCCGTCCTCCGGCGCCAGCGAGTCCAGTCCGGGTTTTGCTTCGTTTTCGTTGTGAACTGGAGATTGGTGGGGTTTATGGGGATTATCATTCTGCGACATTACTCTCGTCTCCTGTTTTCATTGCTGAAAAGCCTTTTTTATTGGCATCAAAACCTATTAACTATAGAACAAGAGGCGTAATAATCCCGGTTAGAGCGTGATATCTCGCTGTTCAGGTGGGAGTAAAAGGCACGCAAGGCACGACGCAGGAGGGGCAATCAGCTATGATAGGATTTTACTGATTCTTGAATTTGCTTTAGTGAACCAGTCGCTTATGAAACCACTTCGCCAACAAAACCGTCCTGTCATTAGCTACGTACCCCGCGTGGAACCCGCCCCGCCTGACCATGCCACTAAAATGGAGGGGTTTCGTGATGTCTGGCTATTTCGCGGCAAATATGTGGCGTTTGTGCTGATGGGGGAGCATTTTCGTCGTTCCCCACCGTTTACCGTGCCAGAGTCGGCCCAGCGCTGGGCGACACAGGTACGTCAGGAAAACGAGTTAAAAGAGTAGCCATAAAAAAACCGCCCGAAGGCGGTTTTTTTTATGCTGTTAGCGATTAACGGTGCGCCAGTTCGGCGTTGTCGTCGCTCTCCAGAATCTCTTTATCGGTCTGTTTCAGCCACTGGCTGGTCAGTGTACCGGCAGTCATAGAACCACTCACGTTCAGGGCGGTACGGCCCATGTCGATCAGGGGCTCTACAGAGATGAGCAGGGCAACCAGCGTGACCGGCAGGCCCAGTGCAGGCAGAACAATCAGTGCGGCGAAGGTCGCACCGCCACCCACGCCGGCTACGCCTGCGGAGCTGATGGTGACGATACCTACCAGCGTTGCAATCCAGACGGGATCCAGCGGGTTAATCCCGACGGTTGGAGCCACCATTACCGCCAGCATCGCCGGATAAAGACCCGCACAGCCATTCTGACCAATGGTGGCACCAAAGGAGGCAGAGAAGCTGGCGATAGATTCCGGTACGCCCAGACGACGGGTCTGCGCTTCAACGTTCAGCGGAATAGAGGCTGCGCTGGAGCGGCTGGTGAACGCGAAGGTCAGAACCGGCCAGACTTTGCGGAAATATTTCAGCGGGCTCACACCGTTCACGCCCAGCAGGATCCCGTGAACCACAAACATAATGCCCAGGCCCAGATACGAGGCGACAACGAAGCTACCCAGCTTAATGATGTCAGCCATATTAGAACCGGCAACCACTTTGGTCATCAATGCCAGGACGCCGTATGGCGTCAACTGCATCACCAGACGGACCAGCTTCATCACCCAGCTCTGCAGGGTATCGATAGCGGTGATAACACGCTGACCTTTCGGCGCATCTTCTTTCAACAGCTTGAGGGCGGCCACGCCCAGGAACGCCGCGAAGATCACCACGCTGATGATCGACGTCGGGCTCGCACCCGTCAGATCGGCAAACGGATTTTTAGGTACGAAAGAGAGCAGCATTTGCGGCACGGTCAGGTCGGCCACTTTGCCCGCGTAGTTTGTTTCGATCGCCGTCAGACGTGCGGTTTCGGCCGTACCCTGTACCAGACCTTCGGCAGTCAGGCCGAAGAGGTTGGTGACCAGCACACCCACCAGCGCGGCAATCAGCGTGGTGAACAGCAGCGTACCGATGGTCAGGAAGCTGATTTTACCCAACTGAGAGGCGTTATGCAGACGCGCAACCGCGCTCAGAATAGAGGCAAAGACCAGCGGCATTACGATCATTTGCAGCAGTTGAACGTAGCCGTTA
>JBCNNW010000145.1:0-6387 GCA_039594205.1 Pseudescherichia sp.
CTCTGGAAGAAGAGTTTGATACTGAGATTCCGGACGAAGAAGCTGAGAAAATCACTACCGTTCAGGCTGCCATTGATTACATCAACGGTCACCAGGCGTAAGTGAACATCTCCAGGCGGTCATTCGACCGCCTGAGTTTTATCTTTTTCTCCCACCAATCTCTTTTTTTATCCCTCCCTGGAGGACAAACGTGTCTAAGCGTCGTGTAGTTGTGACCGGACTTGGCATGTTGTCTCCTGTCGGCAATACCGTAGAGTCTACCTGGAGTGCTCTCCTTGCCGGTCAGAGTGGCATCAGCCTGATCGACCATTTCGATACTAGCGCCTATGCAACAAAATTTGCTGGCTTAGTAAAGGATTTTAACTGTGATGACATTATCTCGCGCAAAGAGCAGCGCAAGATGGATGCCTTCATTCAATATGGAGTTGTTGCGGGCTGGCAGGCCATGCATGATTCTGGCCTTGAGGTTACCCCAGAGAACGCGCACCGTATCGGAGCCGCTATCGGTTCAGGTATCGGCGGTCTTGGCCTGATTGAAGAGAACCACGCCTCGCTGGTCAACGGCGGCCCGCGTAAAATCAGCCCGTTCTTTGTGCCCTCTACCATTGTTAACATGGTCGCGGGTCACCTGACAATTATGTTTGGCCTGCAGGGTCCGAGCATCTCTATTGCCACGGCCTGTACCTCTGGCGTGCATAACATCGGTCATGCGGCGCGTATCATCGCCTATGGCGATGCGGATGTAATGGTCGCTGGCGGCGCTGAAAAAGCCAGTACCCCGCTGGGCGTAGGCGGCTTCGGCGCAGCGCGTGCGCTCTCTACCCGTAACGACGATCCGCAGGCGGCAAGCCGTCCGTGGGACAAAGATCGTGACGGCTTTGTGCTGGGCGACGGTGCGGGTATGGTCGTGCTGGAAGAGTACGAGCATGCGAAAAAACGCGGCGCGAAAATCTACGCTGAACTGGTTGGCTTTGGTATGAGCAGCGATGCCTACCATATGACCTCTCCACCGGAAAACGGCGCCGGTGCGGCACTGGCTATGGTCAACGCCCTGCGTGATGCCCAGCTGGACCCGGCTAAAATCGGCTATGTTAACGCCCATGGCACCTCGACGCCGGCTGGCGATAAAGCCGAATCCCAGGCGGTTAAATCCGTGTTTGGCGAAGCGGCAAGCCGCGTCATGGTTAGCTCCACCAAGTCCATGACCGGTCACCTGCTGGGCGCGGCGGGTGCGGTAGAGTCTATCTACTCCATCCTGGCCCTGCGCGATCGGGCGATCCCGCCGACCATCAACCTGGATAACCCGGATGAGGGTTGCGATCTGGACTACGTTCCGCATGTCGCACGCCAGGTAAGCGATCTGGAGTATACCCTGTGTAACTCCTTTGGCTTCGGTGGTACCAACGGCTCGCTGATCTTCAAACGGATCTAACGCCGTATGGCCGGGTAGCCTCTGCGCTGCCCGGTCTGCTCCGCACGTTTTCCCTTTCGATTCAGCTTTCTCCGCTTGTCCTGCGCTACGCATCCTGCCAGACTACCCGGTCACTGACACAGGAGCCGCTATGTTCTTGATAAATGGCTGCCAACAGCAGACGCTGGCGGCAAACGACAGGGCAGTACAGTTTGGTGACGGCTGCTTTACCACCGCCCGCATTGAGGGTAGCCAGGTTCAGCTTCTCCCGGCACATCTTGCGCGCCTGCGCTCAGCCTGTGAGCGATTATTTATCCCGTTTACAGACTGGACTCTCCTCGAGCAGGAGATGATCGCTCTGGCAGGTCGCCAGCAGACAGGTGTATTAAAGGTGATAATCAGCCGGGGCGCCGGTGGCCGCGGCTACAGCCCTTTGGGCTGTGAGACGCCGACCCGTATCTTAAGCCTTTCAGCGCTGCCTGCGCACTATGACCGCTGGCGGCAGGAGGGGGTTTGCCTTACGCTCAGTCCTGTCCGGCTGGGACGTAACCCTCATCTTGCGGGAGTTAAACATCTCAATCGCCTGGAGCAGGTGCTGATCCGTACTCATCTTGAGCAGACGGCAGGTGACGAAGCGCTGGTTCTTGACAGCGATGGGTTGCTTACGGAATGCTGTGCCGCAAATTTATTCTGGCGGAAAGGCATGACGGTATTTACGCCATGCCTTGATCATGCGGGCGTGAAGGGCATTATGCGCCAGTTTATTATCGACAGGCTTGCCGACTCGGATTTTAAATTCGCTGAAGTGGCTGCGCGGCCAAAGGCGCTGGCAGATGCCGATGAGGTGCTGATCTGCAATGCGCTGATGCCGATTGTGCCGGTTAACGCCTGTGACGAGTGGGGCTGGACCGCCCGCGAGTTGTATACCTTTTTATCCCCCCTTTGTGAGCGTGCGATGTCGTCATGAAGAAAATGCTTCGTTTTGTTTTACTCCTGCTGGTGGTGCTGGGCATTGCAGCAGGTGCAGGTTACTGGAAGGTTCGCCAGCTGGCGGAGAGCAAGCTGCTGATTAACACCGAGACAATTTTTACCCTGAAGGCGGGCACCGGCCGACAGGCGCTGGGAACCCAGCTCTATAGTGAGAAGATCATTAATCGCCCCCGCGTCTTCCAGTGGCTGCTGCGCGTGGAGCCGGATCTCTCTCATTTCAAGGCGGGCACCTATCGCTTTACGCCGGATATGACCGTGCGCGACATGCTGCGGCTGCTGGAGAGCGGCAAAGAGGCGCAGTTCCCGCTGAGGCTGGTGGAGGGGATGCGTCTTAGCGATCTCCTGAAGCAGCTTCGCGATGCGCTCTATATTCAGCACACGCTGAAGGATGACCGCTACGCTACGGTGGCGGAGGTGCTCAAGTTTGACCAGCCTGAATGGATTGAGGGGTGGTTCTGGCCCGATACCTGGCTCTACACAGCGAACACAACCGATGTGGCAATGCTCAAGCGCGCCCACGACAAGATGGTCGCTGCGGTAAACAAGGCCTGGGAAGGGCGGGCGGAAGGCCTGCCGTATAAAGATCAAAACCAGCTGGTCACCATGGCCTCAATTATTGAAAAAGAGACGGCGGTCGCCAGCGAGCGGGACCAGGTCGCCTCGGTCTTTATTAACCGTCTGCGTACCGGCATGCGCCTGCAAACCGATCCGACCGTTATCTACGGGATGGGAGAGAGTTACAGCGGTAAAATCAGCCGTAGCGATCTGGAGACGCCGACGGCGTATAATACCTACACCATCAGCGGCCTGCCGCCGGGACCGATTGCCATCCCGAGCGAGGCGTCGCTGCGCGCTGCCGCCCATCCGGCAAAAACGCCGTATCTCTATTTTGTTGCTGACGGTAAGGGGGGGCATACCTTTACTACCAATCTCGTCAGCCACAATCGTGCGGTGCAGGACTATCTGAAAGTGCTTAAGGAAAAAAATGGCCAGTAAATACATCGTTATCGAAGGGCTGGAAGGGGCGGGAAAGACCACCGCCCGTGATACCGTCGTGGAGACGCTGACCCAGCTCGGTGTTAACGAGATGATCTTTACCCGCGAGCCGGGCGGCACGCAGCTCGCTGAGAAGCTGCGCAGCCTGGTGCTGGATATCAAATCAGTAGGCGATGAGGTGATTACCGACAAAGCCGAGGTGCTGATGTTCTATGCCGCCCGCGTTCAGCTGGTGGAGACGGTGATCAAACCCGCGCTGGCACGCGGCTGCTGGGTAATTGGCGATCGCCACGATCTCTCTACCCAGGCCTACCAGGGCGGCGGACGCGGCATTGACGCGCGCATGCTGGCCACGCTGCGCGACACCGTGTTAGGCGATTTCCGTCCGGATCTCACGCTCTATCTCGACGTAGAGCCGGAAGTGGGCCTGAAACGCGCCCGCGCCAGGGGCGAGCTGGACCGCATTGAGCAAGAGTCCTATGACTTTTTCCATCGTGCCCGCGCCCGCTACCTGGAGCTTGCCGCTGCCGATCCGCAGATCAAAACCATCAACGCGACCCGCTCCCTCGATGAGGTGATGAGCGATATTCGCCAGACGGTCACCGCCTGGGCGCAGGAGCAGGGCGCATGAAATGGTATCCGTGGTTACGCCCGGACTTTGAACGCCTGGTTGCCAGCTATCAGGCCGGACGCGGACACCATGCGCTACTGATCCACGCTCTGCCCGGCATGGGCGATGAGGCGTTAATCTATGCCCTGACGCGCTTTCTGCTCTGCCAGCAGCCCGACGGGCATAAAAGCTGCGGTCGCTGTCGCGGCTGTCAGCTGATGCAGGCCGGAACCCACCCGGATTACTACGTACTGGAGCCAGAGAAGGGTAAAAGTACGCTGGGCATCGACGCGGTGCGTGAGGTGAGTGAAAAGCTTTACGAACATGCGCGTCTGGGCGGAGCGAAGGTGGTCTGGGTTAGCGATGCAGCTCGGCTGACCGAGGCTGCGGCGAATGCTCTGCTGAAAACGCTGGAGGAGCCACCGGCTAATACCTGGTTCTTCCTTGCCTGCCGCGAACCTGCCCGTCTGCTGGCAACCCTGCGCAGCCGCTGCCGTCTGCATCACCTTGCACCGCCGGAAGAACATTACGCCTGCGCCTGGCTGGCGCGTGAAGTGCAGGCCTCGTCCGAGGCGATTCTGACTGCGTTGCGCCTGTGCGGCGGTGCGCCGGGCGCGGCTCAGAGCCTGCTCTCAACCGATGCCTGGGCGCAGCGCCAGACGCTGTGTACCGCGGTCGATGCAGCGCTGACCAGCGGCGACTGGCTCTCTCTGCTGCCAGCCCTTAACCATGACAGCGTGGCCGAGCGCCTGCACTGGCTGGCTTCGATCTGTCTCGATGCCATGAAGATCCAGCAGGGGGCGACGCTGCTCAGCAATGCCGATGCTCATCCGCTGGTGGCCCGGCTGGCTAAAGTTATCGCGCCTGCCCGGCTGCGAGTCATCCTGGCGGCGATCTTCACCTGCCGGGAGCAGCTGTTAACCGTGACCGGCGTTAATCGTGAACTGCTGTTAACCGATTTACTCCTGAGCCAGGAGCACTGGCTGCAGCCCGACGCCGTGCTACCTGTATCCCATTTTTAAGAGAGAGATTATGTTTTTAGTCGACTCACACTGCCATCTCGATGGCCTTGATTATCAATCCCTGCACCGGGACGTGGACGACGTGCTGGCGAAAGCCGCCGCCCGCGACGTAAAATTTTGCCTCGCCGTGGCTACCACGCTGCCGGGTTATCGCGCCATGCGTGAGCTGGTGGGCAATCGTGACAACGTGGCCTTCTCCTGCGGCGTACATCCGCTGAATCAGGACGAGACGTATGACGTTGAAGAGCTGCGCACGTTGGCGGCAGAGGAGGGTGTTGTAGCCATGGGCGAAACCGGGCTGGACTACTTTTATACACCGGAAACCAGATCGATCCAGCAGGCGTCGTTCCGCAACCATATCCGTATTGGCCGCGAGTTAAACAAGCCGGTGATTGTCCATACCCGCGACGCGCGTGAAGACACGCTGGCGATTCTGGCCGAGGAAAAGGTGACGGATTGCGGTGGCGTACTACACTGTTTCACAGAAGACAGAGAAACGGCAGGTAAGCTGCTGGATATGGGCTTCTATATTTCGTTCTCTGGCATTGTTACGTTCCGTAACGCTGAACAGCTGCGCGACGCTGCGCGCTACGTGCCGCTGGACAGAATGCTGGTAGAGACGGATTCACCCTATCTGGCACCGGTGCCGCACCGGGGCAAAGAGAACCAGCCCGCAATGACCCGCGATGTGGCGGAATACATGGCGGTGCTGAAAGGCGTATCGCTGGATGAGCTGGCGCAGCACACCACCCAGAACTTCGCCACGCTGTTCCATATCGACCCCGCCCGCCTGCAATCCCGCTGAGAAGTCTGTTTTTTTAAAGCTCGTAATTAATTTGCAATGCGAGTAAAGTTCACCGCCGTAAACGGGGCGGTGAACGCCATTTTTCGCGCATTCTGGCACCCTTTTTGTAAATAAGTGAAAGTTTTGCGACGGCTGCGTTTTGAAACGTGATAGCGGTCAAACAAACCTGGCGTGATTTATTTTACTCTGTGTAATAAATAAAGGGCACTTAGATGCTCTGACCAGGGCGCGGTTCTCCCCCCGCGCCAATGCGTGAAAACGTACAAAAAAGCACAAATACTCAGGAGCACTCTCAATTATGTTTAAGAATGCATTTGCTAACCTGCAAAAGGTCGGTAAATCACTGATGCTGCCCGTTTCCGTACTGCCCATTGCAGGTATTCTGCTTGGCGTCGGTTCGGCAAACTTTACCTGGCTTCCAGAAGTGGTTTCCCATGTTATGGCAGAAGCGGGCGGTTCCGTTTTTGCTAACATGCCTCTGATTTTCGCTATCGGTGTTGCGCTTGGCTTCACTAATAACGACGGCGTGTCTGCGCTGGCTGCAGTGGTCGCC
>JBCNNW010000146.1:0-6378 GCA_039594205.1 Pseudescherichia sp.
TTTTGGTTACCACCCCACATCCTTTACTACGGCTTGTCAGTCTTGGTCTGGTTACCTTTATCTTTACCCTTTTTTCGCTGGAGCTGACGCGTTTCGGTACATTACTGGCACCTTTATGGTTCCCGACTGCCATTATGATGGTGGCCTTTTACCGTCACGCCGGCAAAATGTGGCCCGGTATCGCGCTCGCCTGCACCTTCGGCAATATCTTTGCCACCTGGCTGCTCTTCTCCTGGGATACCCTTAATCTGTGGTACGGGTTGATCAACACCCTCGAGGCGGTGGTCGGCGCGCTGTTGCTGCGAAAACTGCTCCCCTGGTATAACCCGCTGCAAAATCTGGGCGACTGGATCCGTCTGGCGATCGGCAGCGCCGTGATCCCGCCTCTGCTGGGCGGCATGCTGGCGTATCTGCTGGTCCCTACCGCCGAGCCGATGCGCAACTTCCTGGTCTGGGTGCTCTCGGAAACCATCGGCGCGCTGGCGCTGGTGCCGCTGGGACTGCTGTTTAAACCCCACTACCTGCTGCGTCATCGCAATCCGCAATTACTACTCGAAACGCTGGTCACCATGGTGGTGACGCTAGTGCTAAGTTGGATCGCCATCCGCTTTTTACCCTGGCCCTTTACCGCGATTATCGTCTTACTGATGTGGAGCGCCGTCCGATTACCACGCCTTGAGGCATTTCTGGTCTTCCTGGTCACGGTAATGATGGTATCGCTGTTGATCGCCTCTTCGCCGGTGCCGCTGGTCACTGAAAATGCCGCCATGCTCAACGCCCCCTGGCTGCCATTCCTGATGATGCTATTGCCCGCTAACGTCATGACCATGGTGATGTACGCCTTCCGCGCCGAGCGGAAACACATCACCGAAAGCGAAGAACGTTTTCGCAATGCCATGGAGTACTCCGCGATCGGCATGGCGCTGGTCGGTACCGACGGCCAGTGGCTGCAGGCCAACAAAGCGCTTTGTCAGTTCCTCGGTTACTCCCAGTCTGAGCTGCACTCCCTGACGTTCCAGCAGGTGACCTGGCCCGAAGATCTCAATCTTGACCTCGAGCAGATGGAGCAACTGATCCGCGGGGATATCAACAGTTACTCGATGGAGAAGCGTTACTACACCCGCAATGGTGAGGTGGTCTGGGCGCTGCTGGCGGTCTCGCTGGTGCGCCATGCGGACGGCAGCCCGCTCTATTTCATCGCCCAGATTGAAGACATTAACGATCTCAAGCAGACCGAATGGGTTAACAAGCGCCTGATGGAGCGCATTACTCTCGCTAACGAAGCGGGGGGAATTGGTATCTGGGAGTGGGATGTTAAACCGGACGTGATCAGCTGGGATAAGCGCATGTTCGAACTCTATGAAGTTCCGCCGCATATTAAACCCACCTGGCAGATGTGGCATGAGTGTATGCTCCCGGAGGACCGCGCCCATGCTGAACAGGTGGTACGTGATGCCCTGGCCGCGCGCATTCCCTTCAAGCTGGAGTTTCGTATTCGGGTCAAAGAGGGGGTTCGTCACATCCGCGCGCTGGCGAATCGGGTGCTGAATAAGCAGGGCGAGGTCGAACGCCTGCTCGGCGTCAATATGGATATGACCGAGGTAAAAGAGCTTAACGAAGCGCTGTTCCAGGAAAAAGAGCGTCTACATATTACCCTCGATTCCATCGGCGAAGCCGTGCTCTGTACCGATGTCGATATGAACGTCACCTTTATGAACCCGGTCGCCGAGAAGATGAGCGGCTGGACGCAGCAAGACGCGATGGGCCAGCCGATCTTATCGGTGCTACATATTACCTTTGGTAATAGCGGCCCGCTGATGGAAAACATTCACAGCGGGGATATGTCCCGTACCGATATCGAACAGGATGTCGTCCTGCACAGCCGCAGTGGCGGGAGCTACGATATTCACTACAGTATCACCCCACTGAGCACTCTCGATGGACAAAACATCGGCTCGGTGCTGGTCATTCAGGATGTTACCGAGTCGCGCAAAATGCTGCGTGAACTGAGCTACAACGCCTCTCACGACGCCCTCACCCACCTGGCAAACCGCGTCAGCTTTGAAGCGCACCTGAAACGTCTGCTCCATATGGTGCAGGAGACCCGCCAGCGACATGCGCTGGTGTTTATCGATCTCGACCGTTTTAAAGCGGTGAATGACACCGCAGGCCATGCGGCGGGCGATGCCCTGCTGCGTGAGCTCTCTTCGCTGATGCTCAGCATGCTGCGTTCGACCGATGTGCTGGCGCGTCTTGGCGGGGACGAGTTTGGTTTACTGTTGCCTGAATGCAATACCGAAAGCGCCCGCTACATCGCGGGGCGTATCATTAATGCCATCAACGATTACCACTTTATGTGGGACGGCCGCCTGCACCGTATCGGCGCCAGTGCCGGGATTACGCTTATCGACGCCGTAAACCACCAGGCCGCTGAAGTGATGTCTCAGGCGGATATTGCCTGCTACGCCTCAAAAAACAGCGGGCGTGGGGTGGTCACGGTGTATGAACCGCAGCAAGAACGCATGCAGAGCAATCGCAATATGATGTCGCTCGATGAGCAGTGGCACATGATTAAAGACAACAACCTGGTGATGCTGGCGCGCAGCGTGGCGTCACCGCGTATCCCGGAGAGCAGCAATTTCTGGATGCTGTCGCTGCGCCTGTGGACCAGCGAAGGGGAAGTTCTCGAAGAGCAGACCTTCCGGGCCGGGCTGGCTGAGCCCGAGCTCCTTCACGCTCTCGACAGACGCGTGATGCAGGAGTTCTTCCGCAGTTTTGCCGCCCCGCTGGCTAAAAAAGGGACCGGCGTGGCCCTTCCGCTGTCGCTGGCTGGACTGGCCAGCGTGACCCTGGTTGACGAGTTGCTGGATATGCTGGCACAGAGCCCGCTACCGGCACGACTACTGCACCTGATGCTGCATATTGACGTACTGAGACAGAAAAATAACGCCTGTCTGCAGGGGCTGGATAAACTGCGCCGCGCCGGCTGCCGTATCATCCTCAGCCACGTCGGGCGAGATATGGACGAGTTCAACTACCTCAGCGCCCATCAGGCAGATTACCTGCTGCTGGATCCCGAGGTCGTGACCAACGTTCACGGCAACCTGATGGACGAGATGTTGGTCACCATTATCCAGGGTCATGCCCAGCGGCTGGGCATGAAAACCATCGCCGGGCCGAGCAACCAGCCGGTGGTGATGGACACGCTCTCGGGCATCGGCATCGACTATATCTACGGCAATACCATTGACGAACCGCGCCCGCTGGAACTACTGCTTAATACCAGCTACTTCGCCATCAACTGACGGCGTCCAGCCTTCGGTATACCAGATATGCAGCAGCGCGTATGAGCGCCACGGCTGCCACCGGGCGGCATAGCGTCGTATCCCGGCCGGGGTCATGCCGGCAAAGCGTTGCTTGATCAGATAATCATCCGGTAAGAACACATCTTTTGCCTGCCAGCCGCGCAGGGCGAAATAATTCGCCGTCCAGCGCCCGATGCCCGGGCGAGTTTGCAGTGCCTTCACGCCCGCCTCAATGTCATCCGGCGGCGTAAGAGGAAATGTCCCGGCCTCCACCGACTGCGCCAGATGAATGAGCGACTCGGCGCGTTTAACTGGCATGCCGAGCGCCTTCAAGGCCAACGGGTCGGCATTTGCCAGCGCCGCCGGGGTAGGAAAGCAGAAATAGCCCGGCGCCCCTGCCAGCGGCTCACCACACAAGGCGACCACTTTCGCGGTGAGCTTCGCTGCCATCGCTACGCTCACCAGTTGGCCGAGAATAGCGCGTACCCCCTGCTCGTAAGCATCCATCGAGCCGGGCAGTCGCAGGCCGGGCCGGGCAGCGCCGAGCGCCCCGAGCACCCCGGCTATCTGCTGCGGGCGACAATCCAGGTCAAACAGCCGGGCCACGCGCGCCAGGACCGGGCCAGCGACCGGCAGCAGCCCGTCACTCAGTTCAACCTGAAGCGTGCCGTCTTGCAGGTGCGGCGTGGCGCGAATCAACCCGACATGCCCCTCACAGGCGAAACTGCGCACGTAGTCAGTGGCGGTCACGGTTTCGATACCGGTGACCGCACGGGCGGCCAAAAAATCGAACATCCATTGCCAGTCGTAGGGGGGTTGCCAGTGCAGAATAAACATTACGGCTCCTTTTTTCGTTACTCCACAGCATAACGCTGCCCGGCGGTTCTTGCCTTGCTTTCATATTCCAGTTGTCGCAGGCGAGACATTTCGCTAAAGTCTCGCCCCTTCTCAATGGCATGGGGATTTCGCACGTGTTTATCGGATTTGACTATGGTACCGCCAACTGTTCTGTGGCGGTGATGCAAGACGGGCAGCCACAGCTGCTCAAAATGGAAAATAACAGCACCCTGCTGCCATCAATGATTTGCGCGCCCACGCGTGAAGCGGTAAGCGAGTGGCTCTATCGTCATCATCAGGTTCCGGCTACCGGCACGGAAACCCAGGCGCTGTTACGCCGGGCGGTAAGCTTCAATCGCGAAGAGGATATCGACGTTACCGCCACCAGCGTGCAGTTTGGACTCTCCTCGCTGGGCCACTATATTGAGGACCCGGAAGAGGTCTACTTTGTTAAATCCCCGAAATCCTTCCTCGGCGCCAGCGGCCTGAAGCCGCAGCAGGTTGCTCTGTTTGAGGATCTGGTTTGCGCCATGATGCTGCATATTCGTCAGCAGGGACAGTCGCAGGTGACGGATACCATTACCCAGGCGGTGATTGGTCGCCCTATTAACTTCCAGGGGCTGGGTGGAGACGACGCGAACCAGCAGGCGCAAGGGATCCTTGAGCGTGCCGCCCACCGCGCAGGTTTTCAGGACGTGGTGTTCCAGTATGAGCCGGTTGCCGCCGGTCTGGATTTTGAAGCGACGCTCAGTGAAGAGAAACGTGTGCTGGTAGTGGATATCGGCGGCGGGACAACTGACTGCTCGCTGCTGCTAATGGGGCCACAATGGCATGTCCGCCGCGACCGTGAAAATAGCCTGTTGGGACACAGCGGGTGCCGCGTAGGCGGGAACGATCTTGATATTGCACTGGCGTTCAAAAGCCTGATGCCGCTGCTGGGCATGGGCGGCCAGACGGAAAAAGGTATCGCCCTGCCGATCCTCCCCTGGTGGAATGCGGTTGCCATTAACGACGTCCCCGCTCAGAGCGATTTCTACAGTACCGCCAACGGTCGTTTCCTTAATGACCTGGTGCGCGATGCGCAGGATGCCGACAAAGTCGCCCTGCTGTATAAGCTCTGGCGTCAGCGTCTGAGCTATCGCGTGGTGCGTAGCGCCGAAGAGAGTAAAATTGCCCTTTCAGAAGCAGCCGATCATACCGTTACGCTGCCGTTTATCGGCGATGAGCTGGCCACCGCGATTAGTCAGCAGGGGCTGGAGGCGGCACTGGCGCAACCGTTGCAGCGCATTCTGGAACAGGTGCAGCTGGCGCTAGATAACGGTAAAGAGAAACCGGACGTGATCTACCTTACCGGCGGTAGCGCCAAATCGCCGTTAATTAAGCGTGCGCTGGCGGAGCAGTTGCCAGGCATCCCGATTGCTGGTGGCGATGATTTCGGCTCGGTGACGGCGGGGCTGGCGCGTTGGGCGCAGGTAGTGTTTAGCTGACATAGGTGCGGGCTGATGCTCTCACCCCACCCCTCTCCTACAGGGAGAGGGGGAAATGCCTAAAAAAGGCAACCCGTGTTGCCTTTTTGCTTTACCCTCATTCAGACAATTCCAGACAGTCTTCCATATTTCCTCCATTTTTCTGCCGTCTCCACTCACTAAACTAGTATCATTTCCCGAAATGTTTCAGGACGAGAACGTATAACGATGAAAGGCAGTCAAAAATCCCGCTGGGCAATCGCCGCAGGCCTTATTGTGGTGGTCGTTGCCGCCGCGTGGTACTGGCACAGTCACTCCGCGGCACCGGCAGGTGCCACCAGCCAACAGCGCCCCGCAGGCGGTGGCCGCCACGCTATGCGCAGTGGCGTGCTGGCCCCTGTCCAGGCTGCCACCGCCGTCAATAAATCCGTTCCGCTTTACCTTACGGGCCTGGGAACTATCACGGCGGCAAATACGGTGACCGTGCGAAGTCGCGTTGACGGCCAGCTTATGGCGCTCCACTTCCAGGAGGGGCAACAGGTCAAAGCCGGTGATCTGCTGGCTGAAATCGATCCCAGCCAGTTTAAGGTTGCCCTCGCCCAGGCGCAGGGGCAGCTCGCAAAAGACAAAGCGACTCTCGCCAACGCACAGCGCGACCTCGCCCGCTTCCAGAAGCTGGTGAAAACCAATCTGGTGTCACGCCAGGAGCTGGATACCCAGCAGTCGCTGGTCAGTGAATCACAGGGCACGATCAAAGCGGATGAAGCCGC
>JBCNNW010000147.1:0-6376 GCA_039594205.1 Pseudescherichia sp.
AAGCGCCTGCGCCACCCGGCGTTCTCTCTTGCCCGGCGGCGCACCGCTTGCCGGGCCTACAGGGTGCACGGTTCCGCCTTTATAGGCCGGGTCAGCGCCAGCGCCACCCGGCGTTCTCTCTTGCCCGGCGGCGCACCGCTTGCCGGGCCTACAGGGTGCACGGTTCCGCCTTTATAGGCCGGGTAAGCGCCAGCGCCACCCGGCGTTCTCTCTTGCCCGGCGGCGCGCCGCTTGCCGGGCCTACAGGATGCACATTTCCGTCTTTGCAGGCCGGGTAAGCGCCTGCGCCACCCGGCGTTCTCTCTTGCCCGGCGGCGCACCGCTTGCCGGGCCTACAGGGTGCACGGTTCCGCCTTTATAGGCCGGGTCAGCGCCAGCGCCACCCGGCGTCCGTCTGCCTGGCCTAAGTCCTGTTTATTATTTATCGTGACTCCTCTCCCAGATCTCATCTAACGCGCGGGCAAACTTTTTTGTAATCGATTACTTTTCAGTTAATCGCGTTTTGTAATCGATTACTTCTGACAGGTGAGGCGATAAAATGGTGGCAACAACCGAAAGTAACGGCAAAGGGCAGGTGCAGTATCGACTGCTTGTGCCAAGACTGTCCCTGATGATGTTTCTTCAGTTCTTTATCTGGGGAAGCTGGTCCGTCACGCTGGGCCTCGTCATGACCCAGCACAACATGGCTCTGCTGATTGGCGACGCCTTTTCAGCGGGGCCTATCGCCTCGATTCTCTCGCCGTTTGTGCTGGGAATGCTGGTGGATCGCTTCTTCGCCTCGCAGAAGGTGATGGCGGTGATGCACCTCGCCGGGGCGGCCATTCTCTGGTTTGTCCCGCAGGCGCTGATCGCCCAGAACGGCGCGCTGCTGATCGGCCTGCTGTTTGGCTATACGCTCTGCTATATGCCGACCCTGGCGCTAACCAACAATATCGCCTTCCATAGCCTGGCAAACGTCGATAAGACCTTCCCGGTGGTTCGTGTCTTTGGCACCATCGGCTGGATCGTGGCAGGGGTGTTTATCGGCGTCACCGGCATCGCGGCGAGCGTCAATATCTTCATGGTGGCGGCGGCCTGCTCGGTCCTGCTGGCGCTCTATAGCCTGACGCTGCCGCATACCCCTGCGCCCGCCAAAGGTCTGCCGGTAGCGGTGCGCGATCTCTTCTGCGCTGATGCCTTTGCCCTGTTAAAAACGCGCCACTTCTTTGTCTTCTCGCTCTGCGCCATGCTCATCTCCGTACCGCTTGGCACCTACTACGCCTACACCGCCTCGTACCTGGCGGATGCTGGGGTAGGGGACGTCAGCACCGCGATGTCCTTCGGACAGATGTCTGAGATCGTCTTTATGCTGGTGATCCCGCTGCTTTTCCGCCGCCTCGGCGTGAAGTTCATGCTGCTAATCGGCATGTGTGCCTGGTTCGTGCGCTACGCCTTTTTCGCCCTCGGGGTAAACGAAGAGACACGCTTCCTGCTCTATCTCGGTATTTTGCTGCACGGGGTCTGCTACGACTTCTTCTTTGTCGTAGGCTTTATCTATACCGATCGCGTGGCAGGTGCAAAAGTCAAAGGCCAGGCGCAAAGCATGATCGTCATGTTCACCTACGGTATCGGGATGCTGCTTGGCTCGCAGATCTCCGGCGCGCTCTATAACCGACTGGTCGCCGGGCAGGCTGTACCTCAGGCGTGGGTGACCTTCTGGTGGATCCCCGCCGTCGCCGCTGCCGCTATCGCGCTGGTATTCCTGTTTACATTTAAATATGACGACAACGAGCGGGCTTAATGGTGGAGGATGATATGAAAACAGTTCAGGGACCGGGGATTTTTCTGTCGCAGTTTATCGGAGAAGAGGCACCCTTTAATACCCTGGAGGGGTTGGCGGAGTGGGCAGCGCGGCTGGGCTACAAGGCGCTGCAAATTCCCTGTAACCATCGGCATATTTTCGATCTGGAGCTGGCCGCGCTGAGCCAGACCTACTGCGATGAGATCGCGGGCACATTAGCAACCTACGGGCTGGTCATCAGCGAGCTTTCAACCCATCTTGAGGGTCAGCTGGTGGCCGTGCACCCGGCCTACGACGCCGCCTTCGATAACTTTGCGCCCGAGCATCTGCGGGGCAATCCCTCTGCGCGCCAGGCGTGGGCGGTAGAGAAGGTAACCCAGGCGGCGGCGGCATCACAAAGGCTGGGCCTGCGCGCCCACGCCACCTTTTCCGGGGCGCTGGCGTGGCCCTGGTTCTACCCGTGGCCACCGCACAATGCCCTGCTGCTTGACGAAGCCTTTGCCGAGCTGGCCCGCCGCTGGCGGCCCATTCTGGATCGTTTCGATCGTTACGGGGTCGATCTCTGCTTTGAGATCCATCCGGGAGAAGATCTGCACGATGGGGTGACCTTCGAGCGTTTCCTGGCCGCGGTAGATAACCATCCGCGCTGCAATATGCTCTACGATCCCAGCCATCTTCTGCTCCAGCAGATAGACTATCTGGCCTTTATTGACATCTACCATTCGCGCATCAAAGCCTTCCACGTTAAGGATGCTGAGTTTCGTCTCAACGGGCGCAGCGGCGTCTACGGCGGCTATCAGCCGTGGATCAATCGCGCCGGGCGCTTCCGCTCTCCGGGGGACGGGCAGATAGATTTCGGGGCGATCTTTAGCAAGCTGACGCAATACGGCTACGACGGCTGGGCAGTGCTGGAGTGGGAGTGCTGCCTGAAACAGGGCGAGGCTGGGGCGCGGGAGGGTAGCGAGTTTATTCGCCGTCACATTATTCCGGTGGCGGACCGGGCGTTTGATGATTTCGCGGCAGGCAGTAGCGACCGGGCCAGCGTGCGGGCCATGCTGGGATTAGGAGATGCATCATGATTGGCGTAGGCATTGTTGGCAGCGGGTTTATTGGCCCGGCGCACATTGAAGCCCTGCGCCGCCTGGGGGACGTGCAGGTGGTGGCCCTCTGCGATCGCGCTCTGGAATCGGCGCAGCAGAAGGCCGCCGCGCTTAACGTGCCCTTTGCCTTTGGCGATATCGACGCCATGCTCGCCCATCCCGGTATTGATGTGGTGCATAACTGTACCCCTAACCATCTTCATGCCGACATTAACCGCCGGATTTTACGCGCCGGTAAGCACGTTTTCTCGGAGAAGCCGCTCTGTATGACCCTGGAAGAGGCCAGGGAGCTGGTGACGCTGGCAGAGCAGGCGGGGGTGGTGCACGGGGTCAGCTTTGTCTATCGCCAGTTTGCCATGGTTCAGCAGGCGGCGAGCCTGCAACGCCACGGCAGGCTCGGGCGGCTGTTCTCGGTCTATGGCAGCTACCTTCAGGACTGGATGCTGCTGGAGACGGACTACAACTGGCGGGTGGATGCCGCGCAGGGCGGCGCGTCGCGGGCAGTGGCCGATATTGGCTCGCACTGGTGCGATACGTTGCAGTTTGTCACCGGACAGCGGATTGTCGAGGTGATGGCCGATCTGGCTATCGTCTGGCCGACCCGCAAGGCGCGGCTGGACGGTGGGGCGACCTTCAGCGCTGGCGGAGACGAAGCGCAGTATGAGGATCGTCCGGTCACCACCGAAGATGGCGGCTCGGTGCTGGTACGCTTTGCCGACGGCAGCAAGGGCTGTTTTAGCGTCTCGCAGGTCAGCGCGGGGCGAAAAAACCGTCTTAGCTTTGAGATTAATGGCAGCAGCTGTTCGCTGGGCTGGGACCAGGAGATCCCGCAGCAGCTGTGGATTGGTCATCGTCAGCGCCCCAACGAGATCCTCACCGACGATCCAGGCCTGATGACAGCCGACGTCGCCAGCAGCGCCCACTTTCCCGGCGGGCATATTGAGGGCTGGCCTGACGCCTTTAAGAACATGATGGCAAACTTCTACCGGGCGGTGCGGGCGGGAACGATGCCAGAGGCCAGCGCCTGTCGGTTTGCCTCTTTCTATGATGGTGCCGACGTGATGTTTATCATTGATGCCATTATAAAAAGCCATCAGCAGCAGCGCTGGGTGCGGGTGGCCCGCTAAATGGTTGCCCGGCGCACTGCCGGTTCGCCGGGCAACGGTTTTATGATAGCCTGCTGTAAAAAGCGTTAACCGCAGGATGTGTCGTCGTTATGTCAATTCAAAAAATCGCTCGCCTGGCAGGAGTGTCGGTAGCGACGGTCTCCCGGGTCATTAACCACAGCGGCTCCGTTAAGCCGCAAAACCGCGAGCGCGTGCTGGCGGCGATTGAAGAGAGCAACTACCAGCCTAACCTGCTGGCCCGCCAGCTTCGCACCGCCCGGAGCTATATGATCCTCGTGCTGGTGTCGAATATTGCCAACCCTTTCTGCGCCGAGGTCGTCAAGGGCATTGAGGAGGAGGCAGAGAGGAATGGCTACCGTATTTTGCTGTGCAATACCGGCTCGGATATGGCGCGATCCCGCTCGGCGCTCTCTCTGCTCTCGGGAAAGATTGTCGACGGCATCATCACCATGGACGCCTTCTCTAAGCTGCCCGAACTGACGACCATGATTGGTCAGGCCCCCTGGGTGCAGTGCGCCGAGTATGCCGATGAGGGGAGCGTCTCCTGCGTGGGGATTAACGATACTGACGCCTCCCGGTACGTGATCCAGCATCTGATTAACCGGGGCTGCCAGCGCATTGCGCTGATCAACCACGATCTCAGCTATAAATATGCCCGCCTGCGCGAGCGGGGCTATAAGAGCGTGCTGGAGCAAAACGGCCGCAGCTGGAGGGCGGTGGAGTACGCCAGCGAGCTGAGCTTTAACGCAGGCAAAGCGGCGATGGAGACGCTGCTGGGTGCCGATGAGCGACCGGATGCGGTGTTTGCCGTCTCCGATACGCTGGCTGCCGGGGCGCTGCTGGCGATAGCCCAGGCAGGGCTGACCATGCCGGATGACATCGCCGTGGTGGGCTTTGACGGCACACCGCTGGCGGAAATGGTCTCGCCTCAGCTCAGCACCGTGGCGCAACCCTCCCTGCAGATTGGCCGTAAGGCCGTATCCCTGTTGCTTAACAAAATCGACAACCCTGATACCCCGGCAGAAAGGGTGATGATGGACTGGCGCTTCATTGAGCGCGCCAGCGCCTGAGATCACGAGGTTACGATTGCCGGGCTGCGGTTCAGATGGTGGCGCAGGCCAATTGCCATCGCTGCCAGCAGCAGCATCATCACCGCCTCCACCCCAAGGAAGCCGATCATCGCTTGCGTGTAGCTGCCATGATGGTGTCGCATCAGGACCAGCAGCAGCGAGCCGAACACCGCCGGGCCGAGGCCCAGCGTCGCCTGCTGTAGGGTGCTGAGCAGGGCACTGCCTGCCCCGGCGTCGTTAGCTGTGATATCACGCATTCCCATCCGGTAAAAGCAGTTGACGATCAGCGCCTGGCCATAGCCAATCAGCGCGGTCGATGGCACCAGCGTCAGGGCCGTGGTTGCCTGTCCGTAGTAGTGGAAAGTTTCCATCAGCAGCAGCAGGCCGCCGATCTGTACCGCCAGGCCAGAGAGCAGGATCCGTCCCATGCTGTGGCGGGCAATCAGCTTCGGGGCGTACATCGCTGAGAGAAAATAGGCCACGCCAAGGGCAATAAAGCTGTTCCCCGACTGCCACGGGGCCATCCCCAGACCGGACTGCATAGTCAGCGCCATACAGAACATAAATCCTGACCATGCGCTAAAGAACAGCAGGGCGATCGCCATGCCGAAGCGAATGCTGGCGAGCTGCAAAAGGCGCGGCGGCAGCAGCGGATGTTCGCCGCGTCGTTGCTTGCCCAGCGCGCTGGCCCGCATCCATACCAGCAGTGGAACCGTCGCCAGCAGCATTAGCTGCATCGACCACGGCCAGTGCAGCTCTGGTCCCAGCGCCATAGGGAACAGCAGGCAGCAGAGGATCAAGGCGAGGATAAACGTACCCTGCCAGTCAATGGGAGAAGGCGTATCGCGACGGGTTTCCGGCACGAAGCGACGGCTGAAAAGCAGCACCAGCAGGCCAATCGGCACGTTGATAAAAAAGGCGTTACGCCAGCCCAGCCCGGCGATATCCGCCGAGACCAGCCAGCCGCCGCACATCTGACCAACAATAAACGCGATGCCGCCGATACCGCCGTAGAGGCTGATAGCCCGCGCGTGGGCCGTACCTTTCAGCGTGACGTGCAGGGTGGCGAGGATCTGCGGGACGATTAGCGCCGCCCCTGCACCCTGCAATGTGCGAGCGGCCAGCAGAGCGGTAATCGAGTTGGCCATGCCGCACAGCAGAGAGGCGAAGCTGAACACCGCCACGCCCCACATAAACAGACGACGGCGACCGTAGTTATCACCCAGTTTGCTACCCATCGCCAGACAGACGGCAAAGGCCACGCCGTACATAGCGACAATCAGCTCCAGCTGGGTGGCG
>JBCNNW010000148.1:0-6064 GCA_039594205.1 Pseudescherichia sp.
TTTCGCATGTAGCACCCCGCAGGGGGGGATGAGAACCCCCGACCGGGGTTCGACAACGGGCAGTTGCCCGTTGGACAGACCGGGAGCGCAGCGAGCGGGCTGCCCGTCAGGGCGAGCGAAGCGAGTCAATCCCCCCCTCACCGCCATATTTAAGATGAGAGCCTGTACGCAAGTACGGGCTTTTTTCTTTTATATTCTCGCTGGGGGGGATGAGAACCCCCGACCGGGGTTCGACAACGGGCTGTTGCCCGTTGGACAGACCGGGAGCGCAGCGAGCGGGCTGCCCGTCAGGGCGAGCGAAGCGAGTCAATCACCCCTCACCGCCATATTTAAAGAGAAGCTCGCATACAAATGCGGGCTTTTTTTTCGCATGTAGCACCCAGGTTCGCTACCCCACAAAAAACAAAGCCCGGTCACCCGGGCTTTGCAGTCACATTCTTAATTAGATTATTTCATCAGTAGTAGGCCAGCAGCGTTCGCTGGCAGAGGGCCGAGCGCACACAGTCATCTTTAGTAAAGCGGACAACGCCAACCATCTCATCTTCCTCAAAACGTGCCAGCGCATCGCTCAGGCCGGACTGGACGCCCGACGGCAGGTCGCACTGGGTGATGTCGCCGTTTACAATCACGGTCACGTTCTCCCCGAGGCGTGTTAAAAACATCTTCATCTGCGCGGCGGTCACGTTCTGAGCCTCGTCAAGAATCACGACCGCGTTTTCAAATGTACGTCCGCGCATATAGGCGAACGGCGCGATTTCCACCTTACCAATCTCTGGTCGCAGGCAGTATTGCATAAAGGACGCTCCAAGGCGTTTGACCAGCACGTCGTAGACCGGCCGGAAGTAGGGAGCGAACTTCTCCGAGATATCTCCGGGTAAGAAGCCAAGATCTTCATCGGCTTGCAGGACCGGACGAGTGACGATAATTCTGTCCACATCCTTATGGATCAGGGCCTCCGCCGCTTTCGCTGCGCTGATCCAGGTTTTACCGCATCCTGCTTCACCTGTTGCAAAGATTAGCTGTTTACTCTCGATAGCATTCAGGTAGTGCGCCTGAGCTTCATTGCGCGCGACAATTGGCGAGTTATCACGGCTGTCCCGCGCCATACCAATTGATTCAACGCCACTCATCTGCACAAGCGAGGTGACCGACTCTTCTTCACGCTGTTTATGGCTGCGCGAATCCCGTCTCAGCACACGTTTTGCTTCACGACGAGCTTTGATCACTGCTTTCTGTCTTCCCATGGATAGCACCTTGAGTTGTAGGTTTACATCACACGTGCCGCTGTCGGCACGATTATGCGCACGAACGTCTGAGGTTTGGCTTCCTTGTAAGCCATGACTTGCTGATGGAAAAACGTGGCAAACCCACCCACTGTGTCATTTGCCACGTCGGTAAATTCAGGTGTAGTGATGAGGGAGGAGGAGATTCTGGCGGTGAGACGGTCGCTAGCGGTGGCGTGCAGCCCGCACCGAACATGGCGGTTTGAGATGAGTGCTTGTCCTGAGCCGGATGCTACCATTCGCGATCTCCATAGTGAATCGTTCACTGCCGGGAACTACCGCTGTTGATATAAGTAAAACAAAATTTTTCATAAAAGCAACATTATATTTACCTAAATATAACGTGCCAGCGCACTGATACCGGGCCAGTTTCTGACATTAATATTACAAAGATATAACAGGATCGCGTTCATAGAAAAAAATGATAGCTCTCCCCTGCCCCGCGGGACAGAGGAGAGCGGGCTAGGCCTCAAGGAGCGACTGAGCCAGATAGCGCCTTTTATCCTTGACGCCGGGCAGCGCAAAGAAGTACCCCCCGCCGATGGGCTTGATGTACTCCTCAAGCGCTTCACCGTTGAGCCGCTTCTGCACCGTCAGGAAGCCTTTCTCCAGATCGTGCTGGAAGCAAACAAACAGCAGGCCCATATCCAGCTGGCCGGAGTTGGTCACCCCCAGCGAGTAGCTGTAGCCGCGACGCATCATCAGATTCACCTCTGTCTCGGGCGTACGCGGGTTGGCAAGACGTATATGGCTGTCGAGGGCAATGACTTCACCCTCTGGATCGCGAGAATAGTCCGGCACGTCATGCTCATGTTTCATGCCCAGCGGCGCCCCGCTGTGCTTGTCCCGGCCAAAGATAGTCTGCTGCTCCTTGAGCGGCGTGCGGTCCCAAAACTCAACGTGGAACTGGATGATGCGTACCGCCTGATAGCTGCCGCCCACCGTCCAGGCCGGCTCCTGCTGGTCGGGCGTGACCCAGACCACGCTCTTCATCAGGTTACTGTTTCCGCTGTCCGGGTTGCCGGTGCCGTCTTTAAAGCCCAGCAGGTTAATCGGCGTCTCATGGCCTTTACTGCGCGCCGCGTGGTCGGAGATAAACCCCTCCCGCTTCCAGCGGATGCTGAGCAGATCCGGCGTGTATTTAATGATATCGCGCAGGGCGTGGATCACCGTATCTCCGGTGTTAGCGCAGATCTGCAGCAGCAGATCGCCATGGCACAGGGCCGCATCCAGGGAGTCGTTGGGGAAGCGCGTCATCTTCTCCAGCTTTGCAGGACGCTGCTGACCGAGGCCAAAACGCTCATCAAACAGCGATGCCCCTACCGAGACGGTGATGGTCAGGTTATCCGGGGCGATAAAGCCGCCAAGAATACCGGAGTCCATCGGTGGCAATCGCGGATTCGGCGTATCCGGCGCGGGGCCGCCGGTAGTTAAAAATGCAATCCGCTGGGTCAGCAGGCGAAACAGCCGCTCCAGCTCTGATTTGTCGCTGGCCAGCACGTCAAATGCCACCAGCATCATTGAGGCCTGCTGCGGCGTCAGGATACCTGCCTGATGTTCGCCATAGAACGGCTGGGTCTCCATCCGTGCGTCCGGCGACAGAGTGCCGGGCGCGCTTTCAGGCTTTGCCGCATGGGCTACCGGACAGCCCCCTGCCAGCGCCAGCGCGCCACCCAGCGCGCCCATGCTCTTCAGTAAACGGCGGCGTGAAGGCTCGCTCACGCCGTGCTCATCATGCTCTGTCATGCTTAATCCAGTCCGAGTACACCGCGAAGCTGGGCCAGATCTTCCGCCAGAGTGGTGATCGGTCCTTTCAGTGCCGTGCGATCGGCGTCGGTCAGTTTGTCATAGGTTTCGAAGCCATCTTTAGTACGATACTTCGCGAGAATGGTATCGACCTTCTTAAAGTTGGCATCTACCTTCGCCAGCAGATCGGCGTTGCCTTTTTGCAGCTGCGGACGCAGCAGATCGACGATTTTTTGCGCGCCATCAACGTTAGCCTGGAAGTCCCACAGATCGGTGTGGCTGTAGCGATCCTCTTCACCGCTAATTTTGCTTGCCGCCACCTCTTCAATCAAGCCTGCCGCACCACCCACCACTTTTGACGGCGGGAAGGCCAGCTCGCTGATGCGTTTTTGCAGCTCCAGCACGTCGCTGTTAAGCTGCTCCGCATACTGCTCCATGCCTTTAGTGGAATTATCACCAAACAGCGCTTTTTCGAGGCGGTGGAAACCGGTGAATTTCGGATCGGCGGCTTTTTGCTCGTAGTCATCTTCCCGGGCATCAATGCTGCCGTCGAGGTCAGAGAAGAGTTCGGCTATCGGCTCAATGCGCTCGTAGTGCTGGCGCGTCGGGGCATACAGTGATTTTGCTTTCTCGATATCCCCCGCCTTCACCGCGTCGGTAAAATCTTTGGTGCTGGCTACCAGCTCCTTCATCTCCTGAGTGACGTATGCCTTGTACTCGGTGATAGCGCCGCCGAGGCTCAGCAGCGCGTCACCTTTAGCCGCGTCCGCCGTGGAGGCACCTTTAACAATCAGCTTACCCTTGGGATTGGTCAGCAGGCCGCAGGTCATCTCATATTCACCCGGTTGCAGGTTAGCAGTCAGCTTCTGGCTAAACCCTGGCGCGATGTTCTCCCGCTCCTCCACCACCATAACGCCCTTCAGGATCTCCCACTCCAGCGCTTTCTGGCTGTGGTTGAGAATAATGAACTGCGTCTTCCCGGCGTTGACCGTGAGGTTCATTGGTTCACACTGCTTATCCGTAACCGTGACCTTCACCTGAGGAACATCCGCCGCCTGGGCGTTAAACGCGCAGGCGAGCAGCGCGGCAATACCAACCTGTAAAGCACTACGACGAAAATGCGTTGCCATGACCTTTCCCTTAAAAGTATGTTGTAACTACTATTGTCGCTATTAATTGATATCAGGAGGCACCGGGTGACATCTGTGCACCCGGCCGCGGCGGCAGCATAAACAGCACCAGCGCCGGAATAAGATAGGCAAACCAGACCACCACTTCACTGACGCTGGGGGCTTCCTGGTAGCCAAAAATGCCCTCCAGTAGAGTGCCAAACAGCGTGTGGGTGCTCAGGGTGTTGCTGAGATCGAAGGCCACCTGTTGGAAATAGTTCCACAGGCCTGCCTCATGGAAGGCACGTATTGCCCCGGCGGCCAACCCGGCAGCCACCAGCAGAATAAACAAGCTGGTCCATTTGAAAAACGCGGCCATGTTAAGGCGAATACCACCCCAGTAGATCAGAAAGCCGATGACCACCGCGGTTGCCAGCCCGGTGAGTGCGCCTACTGGTGGCCAGATCCCCACATCCTGCTGAAACGCTGCCAGCAGAAAGAACACTGACTCCAGCCCTTCCCGAGCAACGGCAAAGAAGACCATCATAATCAGCGCCCAGCCATGATGATTGCCCTGCTTCAGGGCGTTATCTACCGCCTGCTCAAGCTGCACCTTGACGTTGCGCGACACTTTGCGCATCCAGAAGACCATCCACGTCAGAATCACCACGGCAACTACCGCCACAATGCCTTCAAACAGCTCCTGCTCTTTTTGAGGGAACTCACCGGTGGTTTCGTTGATGGCGATACCCAGGGCAAGACAGAGCGCGGCGGCGAGAAAAACGCCGATCCACATCACACCAATCCAGCGCCCGCGTTGGGTACGCTTCAGGTAGCTGGCGATGAGGCTAACGATCAGCGCCGCTTCGAGTCCTTCGCGTAACATAATAAGAAATGGCACAAACATGCGGTAAACCTTTGAATGTTAATCAGCGTCAAATGATGCAAAGAAAAGTAAATTTCAATGATAGTGATTATCATTACGCCAGCAATAAACACAAGTAATTTCTACGCGGAAGTTTCTCAGAATGTTACGCGGGACAAGATGCGGCGGGAAGGTAAAGCAAAGGTTTAAAAATCGTGAATAGCAGTAGATAAAACGCACCGGAAAGCAGCTCCGGTGCGTGTATAACGGTTAGTTTGCTACGCGTGGTTCCGGCTTGGTGTGGTAGTGCGCATCTGCCTCGGCAAAGCGCGCCTGCATGCTTGCTGACGGCGCTTTATCCAGCAGGCTGAAGAGCACAATACCGATGCTGCCGAAGATAAAGCCTGGAATAATCTCGTACAGGCCCAGCAGCTCAAAATGCTTCCAGACGATAACGGTTACCGCCCCGATGATCATCCCTGCCAGCGCGCCGTTACGGGTCATGCGCGACCACAGTACCGAGAAGAGCACCACCGGACCAAAGGCGGCACCAAAACCAGCCCAGGCATAGCTCACCAGACCCAGCACGCGGTTTTCGGGGTTAGCCGCCAGGGCAATAGCCACCAGCGCGACCACCAGCACCATGACACGTCCGACCCACACCAGCTCCGTCTGGCTTGCGTGTTTACGCAGAAACGCCTTGTAGAGATCTTCAGTGATGGCGCTGGAGCAGACCAGTAGCTGGCAGCTCAGGGTCGACATCACCGCTGCCAAAATAGCAGAGAGCAGCACACCGGCAACCCATGGGTTAAACAGCACCTGCGCCAGTTCGATGAACACCCGCTCGGCGTTCTGGTTTACCGCCCCAGCCTGCCCTGGGTTGTTGCTGTAGTAAGCGATACCAAAGAAGCCTACGGCGACCGCACCGGCCAGGCAGAGGATCATCCAGGTCATGCTGATCCGGCGAGCGTGAACGATGGTGTGGTGGGAGTCCGCCGCCATAAAGCGCGCCAGAATATGCGGCTGGCCAAAGTAGCCCAGGCCCCAGCCCAGCAGCGAGA
>JBCNNW010000149.1:0-5992 GCA_039594205.1 Pseudescherichia sp.
CATGTTTTACCTTCTAATAGGGGCCGAAGCCCCGCGTTGATTATGATCCGGGCTGAACCTTTCGCACCCACACCCCACGCCCGCTGCGCTGCATTGTTGCGGCGGTAGAAACAACGGCATTTCCCTGGAAATCGAACGGAAAATCACTTACATAGGCTTTGAAAGTGTACCAGGTACGGTCTGTTGGAAGATCAAGGTCGCCATTGACGACTGTGGGAATTGATTCGCCATCTGCCCACCCGATTGCCCACTGAATATCTTCGTTGGCATACTCGTCCAGCTCAGCTAATTCCCACATCAGATAATGCGATTCGTTGACAGGGTCGGCGTTTATATTTACGGATGCCTGACCAGGCGTTCGCAGCCCCTTTTTATATGTTCGAGTATTTTTTTCACTGAGGCAGGTATCTTCAATCTGGTCTGCCGGGTTTGTTCCAGGGTTAAAGTTAGTAATGCATTCAATCTCATGCACTACACCACGAATAAGAGCAAATAACTGGGTGCCCTGCGTTAATACAGACATGGTTATCTCCGGACGTAAAAAAACCGGCTCATGGCCGGCTGGTTAGTAAGTGAGGTGATCAGCGCAGGACTATCCAGTCCACGTCAAACGAATAGCGGTACCGCTTCGTTTCATCATCGCGGCTTTGCCCGCCCCAGCGCGTAATGTGCGCATGCGGCTCAATCGCGTTTCGCAGCGCCTCAGCAACCGCGATAGCTTCATCTGGCGTGTCGGCGTAGACGTCAACCTGCAGCGTAAATGCGTCCGAATCTGGCCGCTGGCCGAGGTAATTTTCCGGCCCACCGGTGATGTTTTGCCACACTGCATAGGGATAAACGACAGCGTCATCCTGCAGACCGAATGGATACAGGCGAAGCCGATCACCGCCAATCAGCGCGTTAACTTCAGCACTGGCAGCACATACCGGAAAAATAGGTGCTATCACGGCGGCACTCCTTTCTTGCGCGCACGGGCAATAGCCCGATCGATGGCTTTGGAATATTCTGAGGTGAAAGTCGCGACAACCTGATCGATGCTGTTTTCCGCCGCAGGCCGCATGAAGGGTTGCGCTTTCATTTTTTCGGTGCCGAACTCTATGAGGCGCCAGTGCGGCGTTGGTGAATTTGCTGATTTATCGGGATGTTTTTTCAGTACCGCGCCATATTGAACGCCCACACGAAAACCCAGATCACCTGTCCGGCGAAATAAACGGCCATTCCAGCGCAGGGCAATGTTATCGGCAATACTCCTGCCTGTTCCGGGGTCGTCTATCCGTCTTGCATTTGATTTAGCCCGATCAGCAATGATGCCTGCGGCACGGCGAAGCGCGGATCGCCCCCCCTTACGACGCAGGTCATCACTGACTTCTTCAAGTTTTCCCAACAGCCCATCAACCCCAGAAAGGGTAAAATCCACGCCATCAGCCATTATTTACCCCATCTGTACAGGGGAGCGTCAGATATTCCCGGCCACTGACAGGATCAGGAAGAACGCCTGCAATATTGAAAATTTTACCCCGAAAAACTATACGGTCTTTACTGCTTATCCCTTCCCGATACCGTATTGTTATCCGCGTTGTTATCTCGCTTTGTGTGGCCATAGCCGCAGAAAACTCACGCGCAGATGATGCGACAACTTCAGCCCAGACTGTCGCTATACGTTCCCAGCGTGGCACGGGTGCGCCCGTGACAGGGCTTTGCTCAAAAGCTGCCCGCTGAATAATTACGCGGTGTCGTAAACGACCAGCCTGCATAGCTTACCCCTGCGGTTTCCCGCTCAGATAGTTTTGTGATGATGGCTCAAGCGAAGCTATTTCTGATTCTTCACCCATTGCCTGACAGATGATAGCCACGAGTGCTTCATTGGATTCAGCCAGACGGTTTATCGCTTTTGTCTGCTCGGTCTGCGCGATCGTCTGCGCTTTGACCGCCGACAGCAGGTCGTTTACCAGTTGCTCTTTCATACGCAATTCGTGTCCACTTTTTTATCCATTCGCGCCGGGCGGCGCATCCGCTGCATGCCATATCACAACCCGTAAATTCGATAGGGTTGTAACAGTGCTTCTACAGCCAACGGCACTTCACTAATGACTTTTTCGGCAGCTGCTTCTCGATTTGAATACCAGTGCCCAATAAGCAGTAACATTGCCGTCCGGATATCATCATCAAGCAGCAGGCGATCAGCGTCTGACTCAAAACCGGGTGCAGCATTGGTTTCATAAAGCGTTCTGCGCGTCCAGGTTTCCACATAGCGCTTTGCCGCGCCGGTATAGATGCCCAGCAGATTGTCTTCACTGTCGTCATCATCATCGATACGGCAGTGTTGTCTGACCGTGGATAACTCAATCATCGGCAACACCTGAAAAAGCGGCCCGAAGGCCGCTGGGTTTATGGTTAGCTGCCCGAGCCAGTCAGGGAGCCAAATACAAACGCTTCCGGACGGTACACTGCCAGCGCAATTCGCTCTTCGCAGCGGATGGAGATCATGTTCTTTTCGAAGTCGTCGGAGTTCTCGGTAGAGATAACCACGTTGGCGTCTTCGCGATCGAACAACTGCGCACCTGAGTTGAAAGCCCCCGTCAGGAATTTACCCAGGAACTGAGCGGCTTCAGTGGCCACAACAGGCAGGCCCCAAAGGGTAGGCGTAGTAAGCTGCGCAGGATTTGCCAGGATGTAGCGCCCCAGCTCGTCTTTGGTGATCTCAATACGGGCCCAGTCGGTGAAGTGAAGAACGTGACCAGAGGCCGGGAATCGCGCCAGCTGAGCTTGCAGCATTGCCAGACGAAGAACATCGATACCCGTCTGTTTTTCTACTGCAAAGGCCGGATCGAAAGCCACCGCCTGCGGAATAATTCCCTTCAGGTGCGCGCCGGTGCCGTCACCGAAGAGAATCTCCTGCTCTTCCACATACTTCAGGCCGTAGCGCATTTCAGCGTCTACGGTTGACTGCAGCTGTGCAAAGTCGTCCAGAATCTGTTTTGAGGCTTTGAACATGTGGGCAATGGTGCGCACCGGCGTAGTTTCTTCAGCAAACGCAATGTCGCTGTAAGGCTTCGTCGTATTTTCCGGCACTACCGCTGCGTTATTGGTAAAGCCAGTCTGTTTCACATAATAGATTGTGTTTGACTGGGTACGACCAGGCGCAATCAGATCACGAATGAAAAGGCGCTGTTTCGGCGTCTGATCGATGCCCGGCAGACGAGTTGGCGCGATAATCTGGCCGGGAACATCGACAGTAGTCAGCTCAGCTTTAACCGGAATACTCATGCGCTTGCCGCCTTCCATGCTGGAGCGAATATCTTTCATCGCCTCAGCAGAAACCAGCTGCTGGCCAACCGTCTGGATAACCTCTTTTGCGGCGTTAATATTCATGCCTGCGACGTGCTGCTCCAGTTCACCTACTGATGCCTGGATCGTTTTCATCGCTTCGTTAAGGGCATTGTGTTCGGTAGCGATTTTATCTACCGCGTTTTTGGTTTCCGTTGAGAGGTTGCCGGACTTGCGGGCTTCAGAAAGCGCATCCTCAGCCTTCTGGCTGAATTCCGATGATACTTTTTCCAGCTTGGCCGATACCTGCTGCAGGAGTTCATTAACTTGAGACATGTGTTTTCCTTATTCGCCGAGCGATGCCAGCGCAGATTTAAGTGAGTTAAGTACTTCAGGATTTACTTCATCGACAGCGCCCGGCTTGTCGTTTTCTTCAGCAGCAGCGCCCGGCATGCTGCCTAAAGCTTTCAGGTGCTTACGGCGTTCAGATCGGGGCATGCCGCCTTTCGCCAGAAAAGCATCAATTTTTCGGATAGCCGCTGCAGGGCTCTCTTCATCACTGGTAATTTCATCCGAGGAGAGCAGCGCATCAGCAAGGCCTTTTGCAACGGAGTCCCCGCCGCCAATAAAGGACTCTTTGTCCATCAGCGACTGAATCTCCTCCAAAGGCATGCCGGAGCGGGCCGCATAGATATCTGCCATTGCCTTATCAAAAGGCTCCAGATAATCAGCGTATTCGCGGAAATCATTCCGGTTTCCGGCAGCAACGATCCATGCGTTATGGATCATCAGAAAAGCCCCTCGTCCTATCTGGACCTCGTCTCCCGCCATCGCGATAATTGACGCGGCTGAAGCGGCAAGACCCAGTACCTTCACGGTGACTTTCCCCTGGTATTCACGGAGCAGGTTGTAAATGGCAAGGCCTTCAAACATGTCTCCGCCAGGCGAGTTGATGTGAACAGTCACATCTTCGCCCCCGAGAGAGCGAAGCGCGCCGGCAATACGGTTTGCGCTTACCCCTTCACCCCACCAGTCCTCGCCGATAACGTCAAAAATGGTTATGGTGTTTTCACCTGCCTGTGCTGCAGCGCGTATGCTTCCATCCCAGCGGTCAATAGCCGCTGCGGGCAGGTCGCGTTTTCCGGACGCAGAAAGCCGCCCCTCCGGCGCTGCCGGAAGAGAGTTCATCTTCTTCATTGGGTCTCCTAAGCCGCTTTTTTAAGCGGTGACTGCTCCGGTGGAATATCCGGGAAAAGGAAGGCGTGAAGCTTCATTAGGTTGCTGGCCTGAGCACCAGCATTATTTTCACGCAACTGATCGAGCGGCGTCAGGTTAAGCTGAACGGTATAAATATCTCCGCCCTCAATCGGCGGCAGATTTTCCATCCGACGCACGTCATTTCGCGACATCCAGCCATTCTGAAGAGCCGTTGTGTAATAAGCAGATCGACCAGCACTGTCGGCGCGCAACAACCCTTCCACAGAGAACTCAGCGAACAACTCATCATCGCTGCCCAGCAGACAGCGTGAAATTTCCTGCTCAATATTCACCAGCAGTGGCCGAAGCGTATTTGTCAGGAACTGCAGGTTCATGCCCTCTACGCTGGAAGCCCAGCTGCTCTGCTTGTCGGCGTGACCAACCATAAACGGCGGGACACGAAACCATCGGCAGATTTCTTCGATGCTGAAGGACCGGCTTTCAAGCATCTGAGCATCTTCCGGGTTCATGGTGACACCCTGATACTTCATACCGCCCTCGAGAACCATGATCTTGCCCGCGTTCTTCGAGCTGGTGAAGGCCTGCATATAGCTGCGCAGGCGGTTACGCTGATCATCATTCAGCGCATTTTCAGAAGACAGAAACCCTGAACTCTGGATGCCGTTTTCAAAAATCTTTGCTGCCGACTGCTCTACCGCAAGCGCTGCACCAATCACATCACGACCGGCCATCATGGGCATCATGCCGCACACCCCATCGAGCCCAAAGCCGCGAATGTGCATGATGTTTTTTAGAGGTATGACGCGCTTTGCTTTGTCCTCGGTGTAGGTATATTCAAGTGCACCGTTTTCAAGCCGCTTCACAACCATGTTCTGCGGCAACAGTGGAATAAGCGAAACAAGCTTAGGGCCGATGTATTTTTTCTCGACAAAAGCATTACCGCGCAGGCATATGCTGGCAACCACCATCAGCATGAAGCGCGACGGGGTCATTTCTGCATTTGGCCGGCGGCACAGCACTGAATATGCCGGATGAGTCGTTGCAGCCTTACGGGAGCCGTCTGCCTGCCGCTGATAAATTTTCAGCGGAAGGGTTGAAACAGACTCACTCAGCAGCCTGACGCAGGCCCAGACAGCTGAAAGGCGCATCGCCTTATCAGCGGTAACCACCTGTCCGCTGCTGCTGGTACCGAACCACTCTTCCCAGAACGTTCCCGTTGTCAGGCTGATCGGCACCCCGATCCAGTTAAGCAGCGCAGACTTAACCGCGCCTGGCTGTTTATGTTTTTTCATCAGAAATTCACCATGATGGGGTTGTCATAGAAGCCGCTGAGGTCTTCTCCGGTATCTGGCAGCATGGCGCGGCCAATCGCCATGATCAGCGCGACCGCACCGTCAATTTTGTTTTCGTTCTGCTCCTTTATGGGGCGCACAACGTCATCATTACCGGGAAGATTTTTCCCCACCACGTTAGAAATACACCAGGTCATGATCGGATTACCGTCATG
>JBCNNW010000015.1:0-57843 GCA_039594205.1 Pseudescherichia sp.
CGGGAGTGGCAGGTGCTGGGGCTAATCTATTCCGGCTACAGCAACGAGCAGATTGCCGGCGAGCTGGCAGTCGCCGCCACCACCATCAAGACCCATATCCGTAACCTCTACCAGAAGCTGGGCGTTGCCCACCGTCAGGATGCAGTGCAGCACGCGCAGCAGCTATTGCAGATGATGGGCTATGGGGTCTGAATTGTAGGCCGGGCAAACGCAGCGCCGCCCGGCATCGCAGTGCCAGCAGAGTAACGCCCGGTGGCGCTTCGCTTACCGGGCCTACAAACCATACTGTGCCACCGTAGGTCAGCGTAGTATTAGCACAGCTCCAGCTGAATATTGTGACTCTTAATCACGTCCAGCACCCCAGCGGGCGGCATCACGTCGGTATAGACCGCATCCACCATGCTAATGCTGCCCATATTAACCATCGCGTTACGACCATATTTCGAGTGATCTACTACCAGCATTACGTGGCGTGAGTTGTCGATAATTGCCCGCTTGGTGCGCACCTCATGGTAGTCAAACTCCAGCAGCGAGCCGTCGGCGTCGATGCCGCTGATCCCAAGGATGCCGAAGTCGAGGCGGAACTGGGAGATAAAGTCGAGCGTCGCCTCGCCGATAATTCCGCCGTCACGACTGCGCAGCTCGCCTCCGGCCAGAATGATACGGAAATCCTCCTTTACCATCAGCGTGTTGGCGACGTTGAGGTTGTTGGTGACGATGCGCAGGTTGCTGTGATCCAGCAGCGCATGGGCGACCGCCTCCGGCGTGGTACCGATATCAATAAACAGCGTTGCCCCGTCGGGGATCTGGCTGGCGACCTTGCGCGCAATCCGCTCTTTCTCCGCCGTCTGGGTGGCTTTGCGATCGTGCCACGAGGTGTTTACCGAGCTGGAGGGGAGCGCCGCGCCGCCGTGGTGGCGCAGGATCATGTTCTGATCGGCCAGGTCGTTTAAATCGCGGCGGATGGTCTGCGGGCTGACGGCAAACTGCTCCACCAGCTCTTCAGTACTGACGTAGCCCTGCTTTTTTACCAGCTCGATGATGGCATCGTGGCGCTGTGTCTGTTTCATTGCAATCTTCCTGAGCTTTTATGTTCGTTTTCGCGTATCAACAAACGCCATCGCCACTCCCACGGCCAGGCCGGTGACATGTGCGCCGTTGGCGATAGACATGCCAAACAGATCAAACCAGCCGGCAATTAACCATATTAAAGAGAAGGCTATCAGGCCTCGCGGCAGATAGACACCGCTTTGCGGATCGCGCTCGCCCCGCAGCCAGGCATAGCCCATCAGCGCATAGACCACCCCGGAGAGGCCGCCAAACCACGGACCGCTAAATTTGTGCTGCACATAGCCGCTAAGCAGCGCGCTAATTAACGTGATGACAATCAGCTTGCCGCTGCCGAGGCGCTTCTCTACCGCCCCGCCGATATACCACCACCAGAGCAGGTTGAAGAGAATGTGCATCACGGAAAAGTGCATCAGCGCGTGGCTGAAGTAGCGCCAGAGATCGAACCGCAGGGAGGGATCGAAAGGCCACGCCAGCCAGACCATAACAATCTGATCGCCGAGGGCGCTCATCAGAATAAACACCAGCACGCAGAGCAGCGCGACGATCAGCGTTACCAGCCCGGCCCGCTCGCGCAGGGTGGCGATAAAGGGGTAACGGCGATAGTGCAGGCCGCTATCAATCTGTCCTGATTGCCAGCTGGCCGCCAGGTAGCGCGGATCTTCCGGATTTTGCTGGAAGCGCGCCAGCTCCTCGCGCACACGCCCGGCCTGGCTCTCATCTGCCAGCCAGACGTCGCTGGTCTCGTGGTGCTGAATAGTCAAAACAACGCCCTGGGTCTGCATATAGTCAACAAACGCCTGGGCGACGCGCGGGTTAGCAAAGGAGGTGATCATCAACATGCTGGCGGTCGCTTTTTCCACACAAAAGAGGGCAGTATAGCGGGTTATTGCTCCGCTGACTAAAGCGTACCGTGAGCCACTTCCGCCGGGAAGTGACGGTGCCAGGCGTCAAAGCCGCCGTCGACGCTGTAGACCTGGTCAAAGCCCTGCTGCAACAGGTACTGGGCCGCCCCTTTGCTGCTGTTGCCGTGGTAGCACATCACCATCACCGGCGTATCAAAGTCGTTCTGCTGCATAAAGGTGCCCAGCGTATCATTGGTCAGATGAAACGCGCCGGGAGTGTGGCCCATGGCGTAACTTTGCGGATCGCGAATATCGACCAGCACCGCCAGCTTCTGCTGCATCTTCTGGTGGGCCTCTTCTACATTAATACATTCAAACTGATCCATTGCGCTCTCATCTATGTTGGGTATGCGTTGGGTATGCACGTTATGCATTCTCTCTCTAATTTTACGTCGTTACGCCAGCTAAACGCCATTATGTTATGCGTATCACTCTAAATTGTTTTTTTGATGTTACCAAAAGCGCGTTCGTTTGCTATTATGAGCGATATCGAACATTTTTGAGCTTTTACGAAAGTGCATGAGGTGAGCATGGAAACCAAAGATCTGATTGTGATAGGTGGGGGCATCAACGGTGCCGGTATCGCGGCAGACGCCGCCGGGCGTGGTCTCTCCGTGCTCATGCTGGAGGCAAACGATCTGGCCTGCGCCACCTCTTCGGCCAGCTCTAAACTGATCCACGGTGGCCTGCGCTATCTGGAGCACTACGAGTTTCGCCTAGTGAGCGAGGCGCTGGCGGAGCGTGAGGTACTGCTGCAGATGGCCCCGCACATCGCCTTCCCGATGCGTTTTCGCCTGCCGCACCGTCCGCACCTGCGTCCGGCGTGGATGATCCGCATCGGCCTGTTTATGTACGACCACCTGGGCAAACGTACCAGCCTGCCCGGCTCTACCAGTTTGCGTTTTGGCTCAGAGTCAGTGCTGAAGCCGGAGATCGTGCGCGGATTCGAATATTCTGACTGCTGGGTCGACGATGCGCGTCTGGTGCTGGCGAATGCGCAGATGGTTGTGCGTAAAGGCGGTGAGGTGTTAACCCGTACCCGCGCGACCTCGGCACGCCGCGAAAACGGTCTGTGGATCGTGGAAGCCGAAGACATTGATAGCGGCGAGAAATACCGCTGGCAGGCGCGCGGCCTGGTGAACGCCACCGGCCCGTGGGTGAAGCAGTTCTTTGACGAGGGGATGCAGCTACCATCCCCGTATGGCATCCGCCTGATCAAAGGCAGCCATATCGTAGTGCCGCGCGTGCACTCGCAGAAGCAGGCCTATATTCTGCAAAACGAAGATAAGCGTATCGTGTTTGTGATCCCGTGGATGGACGAGTTCTCTATTATCGGCACCACCGACGTGGAGTATAAAGGCGATGCGAAGCACGTTGAGATCGACGAAGGTGAGATTAACTACCTGCTGAAGGTCTATAACGCGCACTTTAAAAAGCCGCTGACCCGGGACGATATTGTCTGGACCTACTCCGGCGTGCGTCCGCTGTGCGACGATGAGTCCGACTCACCGCAGGCCATTACCCGCGACTATACCCTCGATATTCGTGATGACGAGGGCAAAGCACCTCTGCTCTCCGTCTTCGGCGGCAAGCTGACAACCTACCGCAAGCTGGCCGAACACGCGCTGGAGAAGCTGACGCCGTACTATAGCGGCATCGGTCCGGCGTGGACGAAAGAGTGCGTCCTGCCCGGAGGCGGTATTGCTGGCGACCGTGACGACTACGCGGCGAAGCTGCGCCGTCGCTATCCTTTTATCAGCGAGCCGCTGGCACGCCACTACGCCCGCACCTACGGCAGCAACAGCGAGCTGATCCTTGCCGATACGACGTCGCTTGAGGAGCTGGGGGAGAACTTCGGTCATGAGTTCTACGAGGCCGAGCTGCGCTATCTGGTAGAGCATGAGTGGGTACGCCGTCTCGACGATGCCATCTGGCGTCGGACCAAAGCGGGCATGTGGCTGAACGCGGAGCAGCAGTCGCGCGTGGCGCAGTGGCTGGCTAGCTGGGCGAAACGGGAGCTTTCGCTGGCATCGTGATTGATATAGAAACGCCGGGCGGCACTGCGTTTGCCCGGCCTACGTCCAGGCCCGGTAAGCATAGCGCCACCGGGCATTTTATTTTTTAAAGGCGTATCGGCTTAATATCCCAGATCTTATCCGCGTACTCTTTGATTGTTCTGTCAGATGAGAAGTAGCCCATATTGGCGATGTTATGCATCGCTTTTATCGTCCACTCCTCCGGCTGGCGATAAAGCTCATCCACCCTGTCCTGACAGTCCACGTAGCTACGGAAATCTGCCAGCACCTGATAGTGATCGCCGAAGTTAAGCAGGGAATCCACCAGATCGCGGTAGCGGCCCGGCTCATCACGGTTAAACACGCCGGTAGCGATCTGCGTCAGGACGCTGTTCAGCTCTTCATCTTTATCATAGTAGTCGCGCGGCTTATAGCCTTGACGACGCAGCGTCTCAACCTCATCCGCCGTATTACCAAAGATAAAGATATTGTCGTCACCCACGTGCTCCAGCATCTCGACGTTTGCGCCATCCAGCGTGCCGATGGTCAGCGCACCGTTGAGGGCAAACTTCATGTTGCTGGTACCGGAAGCCTCCGTTCCTGCCAGCGAAATCTGCTCAGAGAGATCCGCTGCCGGAATGATCAGCTGTGCCAGGCTGACGCTGTAGTTCGGAATAAACACTACTTTCAGCTTGTCACCAATCTGCGGATCGTTATTGATCACCTTCGCTACATCGTTGATCAGATGAATAATATGCTTCGCCATGTAGTAGGCCGAGGCCGCCTTACCGGCAAAGATATTAACGCGTGGCACCCAGTCCGCGTCCGGGTCGGCCTTGATGCGGTTATAGCGGGCAATGACGTGCAGGACGTTCATCAGCTGACGCTTGTACTCATGGATACGCTTGATCTGCACGTCGAACAGCGCCTTCGGGTTCACCACCACGTTAAGCTGCTGGCCGATGTAGAGCGCAAGGCGCTTTTTATTGTCCAGCTTCGCCTGACGCACGGCCTGGTTCACCAGCGGATAGTCGATATGCTGTTCCAGCTCGCCAAGCTGGCTGAGGTCGGTTCGCCAGGTACGCCCAATATGCTCGTCAAGCACATCCGACAGCGAGGGGTTGGCCAGCGCCAGCCAGCGCCTCGGGGTGACGCCGTTGGTAACGTTGGTAAAGCGCCCAGGGAATATCGTCGCAAAATCCGCGAACAGCGACTGCACCATCAGATTCGAGTGCAGTTCAGAGACGCCGTTGACCTTGTGGCTGGCAACAACCGCCAGCCAGGCCATGCGCACCCGGCGGCCGTTGGACTCGTCAATGATCGAGACGCGGCTTAGTAGCCCGGTATCATTCGGGTACTGCTCCTGCACGGTCTTCAGGAAGTAGTCGTTGATCTCAAAGATGACCTGCAGATGGCGCGGCAGGATTTTGCCCAGCATGTCTACCGGCCAGGTCTCCAGCGCCTCGCTCATCAGCGTGTGGTTGGTATAGGAGAAGATCTGGCAGGTGGCCTCAAAGGCATCATCCCAGGTGAACTTATGCTCGTCTATCAGCAGACGCATCAGCTCAGGGATCCCGAGCACCGGATGGGTATCGTTGAGGTGAATAGCAACCTTATCCGCGAGATTGGCATAGGTCTTATGCAGCTGGAAATGGCGGTTAAGGATATCCTGCACCGTCGCCGAGACCAGGAAATACTCCTGGCGCAGGCGCAGCTCACGACCTGAGTAGGTGGAGTCATCCGGATAGAGCACGCGGGAGACGTTTTCCGAGTGGTTTTTATCTTCCACCGCGGCAAAGTAGTCGCCCTGATTAAATTTACCGAGGTTAATCTCGCTACTGGCCTGGGCGTTCCACAGCCGCAGCGTATTGGTGGCATCGGTATCAAAGCCAGGGATGATCTGATCGTAAGCCACCGCCAGGATCTCTTCGGTCTCCACCCAGCGGGTCTTTTTCCCCTCCTGCTGGATGCGGCCGCCGAACCGCACCTTGTAACGGGTGTTGTGGCGCTTGAACTCCCACGGGTTGCCATACTCCAGCCAGTAGTCCGGGGACTCTTTCTGACGACCATCAACAATGTTCTGCTTGAACATGCCATAGTCGTAGCGGATGCCGTAGCCGCGTCCCGGCAGACCAAGCGTCGCCAGTGAGTCAAGGAAGCAGGCGGCCAGACGCCCCAGGCCACCGTTGCCAAGGCCGGGGTCATTCTCTTCGTCGATCAGCTCTTCAAGATCCAGCCCCATCTCCTCCAGCGCGTTTTTAACGTCGCCGTAGATGCCCAGCGCCAGCAGGGCATTAGAGAGGGTGCGGCCAATCAGAAACTCCATCGACAGGTAGTAGACCTGACGCGTCTCCTGAGAGAGCTGAGCGCGGTTTGAGCGCAGCCAGCGCTCAACCAGGCGGTCACGTACGGCAAACAGGGTGGCGTTAAGCCACTCATGCTTATTGGCAATAACCGGATCTTTACCAATGGTAAACATCAGCTTATAGGCTATAGAGTGCTTTAACGCCTCGACGCTGAGTGTCGGTGATGTATAGGTAAAGGGTGCATTCATAAACGTGATTCCTGGTGCTCTACTTCAACCGATAATAGAGATCCCGATAGGACTGAGCGGCAACCTGCCAGCTAAAATCCATGTTCATCGCCTGACGCTGAACAAAGCGCCACAGCGAAGGCCGGGACCACAGCACAAACGCACGCCTTATCGCTCTGAGCAGCGACCAGGCGTTGCTGTCTTCAAACACAAACCCGCTGGCAATACCGTCCGCCAGGTTCTCTAGTGAGCTGTCGGATACGGTGTCAGCCAGCCCACCGGTACGCCGCACCAGCGGCAGCGTGCCGTATTTCAAGCCGTAGAGCTGCGTCAGGCCGCACGGTTCAAAACGGCTCGGCACCAGAATCACGTCCGCGCCGCCCATAATGCGGTGCGAGAAGGCTTCGTGATAGCCAATTTGAACCCCAACCTGCCCCGGATGCTCGGCAGCAGCGGCCAGGAAGCCCTCCTGCAGCACCGGATCGCCTGCGCCCAGCAGGGCCAGCTGTCCACCCTGCTCAAGCAGGCCTGGCAGCGCCTCAAGCACCAGATCCAGCCCTTTCTGGCTGGTCAGGCGGCTGACCACGGCGAAAAGCGGGATCTTCTCATCCACCTTCAGCCCCATGGCAATTTGCAGCTGGCGCTTGTTTTCCGCCTTGTCTTCCAGCGAGTCGCGGGTAAAACGCGACGCCAGCAGCAGGTCGGTCTCTGGATCCCAGATCTGCTCATCAACGCCGTTGAGGATCCCCGAGAGGCGGCCCTCAGCGTGGCGCTGGCGCAGCAGCCCTTCCATGCCGTAAGCAAACTGCGGCTCCGTAATCTCCCGCGCGTAGGTCGGGCTGACGGCCGTAATATGGTCGGCAAAAAAGAGTCCTGCCTTTAAAAACGAGATCTGGCCGTTGAACTCTACGCCATTAACATTAAAGAAAGACCATGGCAGATCTATTTCACTCATGTGATGAGCATAAAACATACCCTGGTAGGCTAAATTATGCACGGTAAATACGGACTTCGCCGGATGGCCCCGGGCGGCAAGGTAGGCGGGTGTCAGCCCGGCATGCCAGTCGTGGGCGTGGACAATATCCGGACGCCAGAACGGATCGAGACCGCAGGCCATCTCGCTGCCGACCCAACCGAGCAGGGCGAAACGCAGCACGTTGTCGGTATAGGCAAACAGGTTAGTGTCGTGATACGGGCTGCCGGGACGGTCATAGAGGTGTGGGGCATCAATCAGATAGATGCCAACGCCGTTATAGTGGCCATACAGCAGCGTGATATGCCCGGCAAACGTCTCGCGGCGGGACACCACTTTTGCATCAGTAATACCGCGCCGAATATCAGGAAATGCCGGCAGCAGTACGCGAGTATCAACACCACCGGCTATTTGCGCCGCAGGGAGTGCACCAAGGACATCTGCCAGACCACCGGTCTTGAGCAACGGGAACATCTCAGAACATACATGTAAAACCTGCATTCTCGCTCCTGTTAAAAACCGCTACCGTATGCGAGCGGTAGCGGTAAACCAGCGCGCGGACCCCTTCCGCGCAAGGTTATGATTTGATGCCGTCACTCTTTTAATTTGCTTAACATCTCACGCGTGACCAGCACAATGCCTTCTTCCGAACGGTAGAACCGGCGCGCATCCTCTTCTGCGTTTTCACCAATGACCATGCCCTCAGGTATTTTGCAGGCGCGGTCGATAACGCAGCGGCGCAGGCGGCAAGAACGTCCTACCCAAACATCCGGCAGCAGAACCGACGAGTCGATATTGCAGAATGAGTTAACGCGCACGCGCGGGAACAGCACCGACTGCACCACCACCGAACCGGAGATAATGCAGCCCCCCGACACCAGCGAATTAAGCGTCATTCCATGGCTACCCGATCTATCCTGTACAAATTTAGCAGGCGGTAGCGATTCCATGTGGGTTCGGATAGGCCAATTTTGATCGTACATATCCAATTCGGGCGTTACGGAGGCAAGATCGAGGTTAGCTTTCCAGTACGCCTCCAGAGTTCCCACGTCGCGCCAGTAAGGCTCGGCGTCTGGATCCGACTGCACGCAAGAGTGCGGAAACGCATGGGCAAAGGCCTCGCCGGCTTTCGTCACTTTCGGGATAATATCCTTACCGAAATCGTGATTAGAGGTCTCATCTTTGTCATCCTCTTCAAGCAGCGTATAGAGATACTCTGCGTCGAAAATATAGATCCCCATGCTAGCCAGAGATTTGGTGTCATCCCCTGGCATTGTCGGCGGATTAGCAGGCTTCTCAACGAAATCGATTACTTTTTCGTTTTCATCTACCGCCATAACGCCGAACGCCGTTGCTTCTGCTTTTGGTACCGGCAGGCAGGCAACGGTGCAGCGTGCGCCCTTCTCAACGTGATCGATCAGCATGCGCGAGTAGTCCTGCTTATAGATGTGATCGCCCGCAAGGATGACAACATACTCCGCGTTGTAGCGACGGATGACGTCGAGGTTCTGGGTGACCGCATCCGCCGTACCGCGGTACCAGTTTTCACCGTGCACGCGCTGCTGAGCAGGGAGAAGATCAACAAACTCGTTCATCTCTTCGCTAAAGAAGGACCAGCCGCGCTGGATATGCTGCACCAGGGTGTGCGACTGATACTGGGTGATCACACCGATACGGCGAATACCGGAGTTGATGCAGTTGGAGAGCGCAAAATCAATGATACGGAACTTGCCGCCAAAGTGTACCGCAGGCTTGGCGCGTGTGGTGGTCAAGTCTTTGAGACGCGTGCCGCGCCCTCCCGCCAGGATCAGGGCTACAGATTTTAATGGGAGCTGGCGCGCTAACATTAGCGGATCGTTGTTATCTAATCTAACCATGATGAACTCCTTTTTTATGACCTTCGAAAAACGCATACTCCATGCGCGGGCCCATGCCAGACAGCCACTACTACCGGATTATCCTCACCGGCAAATGGAGGAACGGCGCGCCATTCCCCGTCGGGTAATACAATCTCTGTAACCTTATCCGTATTGTTTAGCGTAATCAGGAAACGGTCTGAAAGCAGGATTTGCAGACGGCCTGGCCCATGCTCCCACTCCCGTACGCTTAAAGGCTGAGCATCCTTGTTCAGCCAGCTGACGTTGCCGTCACCCTCTTCCCACCAGGCATTACGGGTTAAAGCCGGTACCTGCTGGCGAAGGTGGATTAGCGTGGCCACAAAGGTGGTCAATCCGTCATTTGCCTGTTCCCAATCAAGCCAGGTCAGCGCGTTGTCCTGGCAGTAGGCATTATTGTTACCATGCTGGCTGTGTCCCTGTTCATCACCCGCCAGCAGCATCGGCGTACCCTGTGACAGCAGCAGCGTGACCAGTAGGGCATGGACACTGTCTCGCCGCCGCTCAACCACATACAACGATCCGCCTAATCCCTCTGTACCATGATTATTGCTGTGATTATTGTTAGTGCCGTCGCGATTCTCTTCGCCGTTGGCCTCGTTGTGCTTATGATTAAAGCAGACGCAGTCGCGTAGCGTGAAACCGTCGTGCGCCGTTACCAGGTTAATCGACGCGGCGGGAAGACGCCCGCTGCGTCTGAATATATCCCCCGAGCCAGCGAAGCGTGTGGCGAACCGTCCCAGAGAGATATCCTTCGCCAGCCAGAAGCGGCGCGAGGCATCGCGAAACCGATCGTTCCACTCGGCAAACAGTGGCGGGAAGTTACCGACCTGATAGCCACCTTCACCCACGTCCCACGGCTCGGCAATCAGCTTCACTGCCGAGAGCAGCGGATCGTTTTTTATCGCCTCAAACAGCGGCGCACAGGGATCAAAGTGCGGCGTGCGGCCCATTACCGTCGCTAAATCGAAGCGGAAACCATCGATGTGATACGTCTCAACCCAGTGCCGCAGGCACTGGTGTGCATACTCTACGACGCCGGGATGGCTCAGGTTCAGGGTATTACCGCAGCCGGTCCAGTTTGCGTACTCGCCGTTCTCCCTGATCCAATAATAGCTACGGTTGTCGATTCCGCGCAGGGAGAAGGTAGGACCTTCAACATCGACCTCGGCGCTGTGGTTCAGGACGATATCAAGGATCACCTCAATACCGGCTTTGTGCAGCGCCTTAACCGCCTCGCAAAACTCCTGCTGAGCGCGCTCGGGTTTCTCGGCGTAGCGTGGATCGAGGGCGAACATCGCCAACGGGTTGTAGCCCCAGTAGTTACTTAAGCCCAGCCGCTGCAAGCGTGGCTCGCTGGCAAAATGCGCCACCGGCAGCAGTTCCAGGGCAGTGATCCCCAGTCGTTTAAAGTAAGCGATCATCACCGGATGGCCGAGCGCCTTATAGGTGCCGCGGATCGTCTCCGGAATAGCGGGATGCAGATACGTTAGCCCTTTAACGTGGGCCTCATAGATCACCGTTTTACCCCAGGGGGTACGCGGCGGCGCATCGTCTTCCCAGTCAAAGGCGTCGTTAACCACCACGCTCTTCAGCGCAATCTTTGCATTGTTGTGCGGATCGGCAATGTCAAAGCCGCCATGAAAGAGATCGTGATCGATCGCGTCGCCGTCAACGCGGCGGGCGCAGGGATCGATCAGCACCTTTGCCGGGTTAAAGCGGTGACCCGCTGCCGGATCCCACGGACCGTGCACCCGGTAACCATAGCGCAAACCGGGACGCGCCTTCTCCAGAAAACCGTGCCAGACGTCTCCGCTGCGGGCAGGCAGATCGTAGCGCTGTTCATTCTCCTCATCGTCAAAGATGCAAAGCTCAACCCGCTCTGCGTTTGCCGAGAAGAGCGTGAAGTTCACGCCGTTGCCTTCGTAATGCGCGCCAGCTGGCGCAGGCCTGCCTGCCGCCAGCTTCGTCATTCACCCTCCCTGACCAGCCAGATGGTAGAGAGCGGCGGCAGCGTCAGCGAGAGGGAGTTATCGCGACCGTGGCTTGAAATGGCATCGCTGTGCACGATACCGTAATTTCCTGCGTTGCTGCCGTGATAGTGCATTGAATCCGTGTTCAGTACCTCACGCCAGCGGCCCGGCTGATTGACACCAAAGCGGTACTCATGGCGCGGCTCCGGCGTAAAGTTGCTGGCAACAATAATTTCATTACCGGCTTTATCCCGACGCACGAAAACGAATACCGAACGCTGGCTATCATCGACCACCAGCCACTCAAAGCCATAGCGGTCAAAATCCAGCTCGTGAAGGGCTTTGTGGTGACGGTAGGTCATGTTGAGATCGCGCACCAGCCGCTGAACGCCATGGTGCCAGTTATCGCCGCCCTCAAGCAGATGCCAGTCGAGGCTGCTGTCGTGGTTCCACTCGCGACCCTGAGCAAACTCGTTGCCCATAAAGAGCAGTTTTTTACCCGGGAAAGCCCACATCCAGCCATAGTAGGCGCGCAGGTTGGCAAACCTCTGCCACGCGTCACCCGGCATGCGGTCAAGAATGGATTTTTTCCCGTGCACCACTTCATCGTGCGACAGCGGCAGAACGAAGTTTTCGGTGTAGTTGTAGAGCATCCCGAATGTCAGCTTATCGTGATGATACTGACGGTAGATAGGATCGAGCTTGAAGTAGTCGAGGGTGTCATGCATCCAGCCCAGATTCCACTTGTACCAGAAGCCCAACCCGCCGTTAGCCGGTGGCCGGGATACGCCAGGGAAATCGGTTGACTCTTCCGCCATGCTTACCGCGCCGGGTACCTGCTCCCCGAGTTTGCGGTTAGTGCTGCGCAGGAATTCGATGGCTTCCAGGTTCTCGCGACCGCCAAACTCGTTGGGGATCCACTCCCCCTCTTTGCGGCTGTAGTCACGGTAGATCATGGAAGCCACCGCATCGACGCGCAGGGCGTCAATACCAAAGCGTTCTACCCAGTAGAGCGCATTGCCCACCAGATAGTTGCTAACCTCACGGCGACCGTAGTTGTAGATCAGCGTGTTCCAGTCCTGATGGTAGCCCTCGCGCGGATCGCTATGCTCATAGAGATCGGTCCCATCGAACTCGGCGAGACCGAACTCATCGGACGGGAAGTGGCCTGGGACCCAGTCGAGGATCACGTTCAGACCAGCCGCATGGGCAGCATTGATGAAATAGCGGAAGTCATCCCGCGTGCCGAAGCGACGGGTAGGCGCATAGAGACCCGTTGGCTGATAGCCCCAGCTGCCGTCAAACGGATGCTCGTTGATCGGCATCAGCTCTAAATGGGTAAAGCCCATCCACCTGGCGTAGGGAACCAGCTGCTCGGCCAGCTCGCGGTAGCTCAGCCAGAAGTTATTGTCGGTATGGCGACGCCAGGAGCCGAGGTGCACCTCATAAATAGAGATGGGCTGGTCAAACTCGTTAGCTCGCTTGCGCTCTTCCGTCTGCTCGATCTTCTCCGGCAGGCCGCAGATCATGGAGGCCGTTTCCGGGCGCATCTGTGCCTCGAAGGCATACGGGTCGGCCTTAATACGCAGGTTGCCGTGAGCATCGATCATCTCGAATTTGTAGATCTGCCCATGCTGCGCGCCGGGGATAAACAGCTCCCAGATGCCTGACTCTTTGCGCAGGCGCATTGGGTGGCGACGACCATCCCAGTAGTTAAACTCGCCTACGACCGATACGCGTCGGGCATTAGGTGCCCAGACGGAGAATTTGGTCCCGGTAACACCATCCATTGTATCGGCATGGGCACCCAGGGTTTCATAGGGCCGCAGGTGCGTACCCTCAGACAGTAGCCAGGCATCTAAGTCCTGGATTAGCGGGCCAAAACGGTAGGGATCGTCTATCAGGTTAGCGTGATCGTGCCAGTGAACGGCAAGCTGGTAGCGGAAAGGATTTTTACGGCGTTGAATGATACCGGCAAAGAAGCCACGTGAATCAAGGCACTCTAGCCTGGCCAGCTTGCGTCCGGTTTTCGTTTCGATAACCCACACTTCGGTGGCGTCAGGCAACAACGCGCGGACTTCCAGCCCGGCATTAGTGCGGTGCATACCGAGTACGGAAAAGGGATCCGCAAAATGGCCTGCTATTAGCGCGTTAATCACGTCTCTATCGACAAGACTGGACATGGTTATTTTATCCTGTTTTATATGTGCCACATTTTTTCGCCAGCCACATCCAGCTGGCCTGAAACTGTTTCAACCTAAAGCATAGACAAGGCTTCCGCGGTCTCCTGATAAATTTGGCTGAATTGCGACTACATTATGTATTTACCAAAATTGTCGCTGTATTTGTTCACAAAAAATGTGCAAAAAAAAGGAGGTGACGCTGCACCTCCTCCTGAACAGTGATCGTTACGCCAGCTGGCGCAGCATTCGCCGTAGCGGCTCGGCGGCTCCCCACAGCAGCTGATCGCCGACGGTGAAGGCGGAGAGGTACTCCGGCCCCATGTTGAGCTTGCGCAGACGGCCAACCGGGGTAGTCAGCGTGCCGGTTACCGCCGCCGGGGTCAGTTCACGCATGGTGATCTCACGGTCGTTCGGCACCACTTTCGCCCACTGATTGTGGGCCGCCAGCAGAGACTCAACGGTTGGGATAGAGACATCTCTCTTCAGCTTGATGGTAAAGGCCTGGCTGTGGCAGCGCAGCGCACCGACACGCACGCAGAGGCCATCCACCGGGATAACCAGATCGGTATTGAGGATCTTGTTGGTCTCTGCCTGGCCCTTCCACTCTTCACGGCTCTGACCGTTATCGAGCTGTTTATCAATCCATGGGATCAGGCTGCCCGCCAGCGGCACGCCGAAGTTATCAACCGGCAGCTCGCCGCTGCGCGAGAGGGTCGTGACCTTACGCTCGATATCGAGGATAGCCGAGGCCGGATCCGCCAGCTCGCCCGCAACGTGGCTGTGCAGCTGCCCCATCTGTGCCAGCAGCTCGCGCATGTGGCGCGCGCCGCCGCCGGAGGCCGCCTGGTAGGTGGCAACCGAAACCCAGTCCACCAGATTCTCGGCAAACAGGCCGCCCAGCGACATCAGCATCAGGCTGACGGTGCAGTTGCCACCGACAAAGGTTTTCACGCCGCTGTTCAGGCCCTGGGTAATGACATCCTGGTTCACCGGATCGAGAATGATGATGGCGTCATCTTTCATGCGCAGCGAAGAGGCCGCATCAATCCAGTAACCCTGCCAGCCGCTTTCCCGAAGCTTTGGATAGATTTCGTTGGTATAATCGCCGCCCTGGCAGGTGACAATAATGTCGAGTGCCTTCAGCGCCTCCAGATCAAATGCGTCCTGCAGCGTGCCCGCCGCGCCTGTACCGAAGGTCGGTGCCGGCTGGCCAAGCTGGGACGTAGAGAAGAAGACGGGGCGAATGGCATCGAAATCGCGCTCTTCTACCATGCGTTGCATGAGTACAGAGCCGACCATACCGCGCCAGCCGATAAAACCAACATTTTTCATAGCGTATTTCCTGCAGAGGTGTGTGCTGTTTGAGCGATCCAGATCTTTTTACTGGTATACCTCACACATTACAAAATGCAGCTAAAGTCGCAAGTGAAATTAATCAATGATAGTGTCGCCGTCAGAAATAGCGCTTATCAGCGGCCGTTTAGGGCGCGTCTCAGGGAAAAGAAGAATGAATGATATCCTCTCTATTGCGGTGCTGTTGATCCTGATTATGGATCCCCTTGGCAACCTGCCTATCTTTATGTCAGTGCTAAAGCACACCGAGCCGAAACGCCGCCGGGCAATCATGATCCGCGAGCTGCTGATCGCCCTGCTGCTGATGCTGATTTTTCTGTTTGCTGGCGAGAAGATCCTCTCATTCCTGAACCTACGCGCCGAGACCGTCTCTATTTCCGGCGGCATTATCCTGTTCTTAATTGCCATTAAGATGATCTTCCCCAGCCCTGAGGGTGGCAGCTACGGCATGCCCGCCGGTGAAGAGCCGTTTATCGTGCCGCTGGCGATCCCGCTGGTGGCCGGCCCCACTCTGCTCGCTACGCTAATGCTGCTTTCGCACCAGTACCCTAACCAGATGGGCCATCTGGTGATCGCCCTGATGCTGGCGTGGGGCGGCACGGTGGCGATCCTGCTGCAGTCGACGCTGTTTTTACGCCTGCTCGGTGAGAAAGGGGTTAACGCGCTGGAGCGTCTGATGGGGCTGGTGCTGGTCATGCTGGCAACCCAGATGTTCCTGGACGGTATTCGGGTGTGGATGAAGGGGTAGCGGTACCTGAAGACGCCGGGGGGGCAGTATGCTAAAATTTGTACACTACAGGAGGTAAATTTTATGCCTAAAAATCTTTCTCCGAGTGTGGCGAGCAAGGTTCGCCATCTTGCTGCCTTTCACCATGTATCAGATAAGTGTGACAGCACGAGCCGCATGGCTATGGCCATTACGCGTCTGGCTGGCGATACTGTCATTCTTGATAACATTGAGCAGTTACTCGTCAATTTGAAGAGGAAAGGCGTGCTCACGAAAGCCGAAACGCTTTCACTTCAGGCTGACTATCTCAAGGAAAAGCGGAAAATCTGACAGGGATCTGTGTATGATTTTTGACCCATTCGGTGACTTCGAAACGGCCGGATATTTACAAAACTCATTAGGGTTGAAAGACCCTAATGAGGTGAAACAGTCTGAGCACCTTGTGTTTGAACTGGGAATAGAAGACGCGATTAGCTTTCTCTCCTCTCTGCAGTCCATAAATTACACGTCGCTACTTAAGGTTCATGAACTTCTCTTTTCGGATTTTTATCCCTGGGCGGGGCGTGACCGCCATGCGTTGACACCTAACCTGGCCGTCTTTAAGGGCGCCGCTGACAATCCACGTCATACAACTTTCGAACATCCCAAGGGTATTAAACTTGCTGTAGATTATGCGTTACGACTGGCAGCAGACTATGAGAATTTCAAAGCAAAACCTGGCGAGGTGATGGGGCTTTTAGCTTTTGCTCATCCTTTTCTTGATGGTAACGGGCGAACGATTTTGTTAGTTTTTATGGAGCTCGCGTTCCGTGCAGGCTTCGCCATCGACTGGGCTCAGACTGATAAAGATGATTATTTATATGCGCTTAGCGCTGAGATTGGCGATCCTGCTAAAGGTTATCTCAATGCCTACCTGAAACCATTCGTTGTAGATATATCAAACCGTGATCAATGGCCTGAACTGATTGCAGGTATTAAGGGACTTGATGGGTTAGACAAAGAGAATGTGTCTTATGGCAACCTGGACGATCCTGAGATTCAGAGACTCTACGCTGTAACCCGGTATTACTCCTCTTCAGATCCCCACTCACATTAAACAAAAAGGCAGCCGCTAAAAGGGGCTGCCTTTTTGATAGCAGAAGTTTAGCTTAGCAGCGAGAACGCAATCATCCCGACAATCGCGCCGGTGGTGCCGAGGATGGTTTCCATCATCGTCCACGTCTTCAGCGTCTGCGCTTCGGTTGCGCCGGTAAACTTACCGAACAGCCAGAAACCCGCGTCATTGACGTGGCTGACCACGATAGAGCCGCCCGCGATGCAGATCGACAGCGCAGCCATCTGCGCGCCAGAGAAGTGCAGCTGCTCAATCACCGGCATCACCAGCCCCACCGCGGTCAGACAGGCCACCGTTGCCGACCCCTGAATAATACGTACCGCCGCGGCCAGCACGAAGCAGGTGATAGCAATAGGCAGACCCATACCGGTCAACGCTTCGCCCAGGGCTGGACCGACGCCAGAATCCACCAGTACCTGCTTAAAGACGCCGCCTGCACCAATCACCAGCAAAATAATGCCCGCTGGCTGCAGCGCCGTCCCGCAGATGGCCATCACTTTGTCTTTCTCCATACCCTGACGGTACGCCAGGCCGTAGATGGCGACCAGGCACGCCACCAGGATGGCGGTAAACGGATGGCCGATAAACTCCAGCCACTCGTAGAGCGTAGAGCCTTGCTCAACGAAGCGGGCGGCGATGGTTTTCAGACCAACCAGCACCAGCGGCAGCAGGATCAGCGCCAGGCTGAAGCCGAACGACGGCATCTTGCCTTCGCCGAGATGCGGCTCGCTAATGTCATCCGGAATATGCAGCTCAACGTAGCGGCTGATAAAGTTGCCCCACAGCGGTCCGGCAACCAGCATGCCCGGAATCGCCGCGCAGAGTCCAATGAGGATCATCCAGCCAAAGTCGGCATGCATCTGGGAGGCCAGCAGCATCGGCGCGGGTCCCGGCAGCAGGAAGGCCGCCGCCGCCGCAACCCCGGCAAAGAGCGGAATGACCAGTTTGACCAGGTTAGTGCCGGTGTGGCGCGCCATGGAGAAGGCGACGCTGATCAGCAGCACAATCGCCACTTCAAAGAAGAGCGGCAGCGCGCATATCAGCCCCGCAAGACCGATGGCATAGTGCGCCCGGCTGTGGCCGAAGGATTTCAGCATCCTGACCGCAATCTGGTCTACTGCGCCGGTCTCGTGCAAAATTTTACCGAACATCGCCCCCAATGCGACCACAATCGCGAGGAAGCCCAGCGTGCCGCCCATGCCTTTCTCCATGGTTTTGGCAATGGCGTCGAGGGGCATGCCGGAAAAGAGTCCTGCTCCAATGGAAACTACCATCAAAGCAACGAAAGCGTGAAGACGTGCCTTCATCACTAAAAACAGCAGCAGCAAAACCGAGCCGACCGCTGTTAAAACAAGCGTTAAAGTACCCACTGTACTGCCTTAATTTTTTATTTATTAATCACATCAATAGTGCTGGCCACCACGCCGTCCAGCGGCTGGTCGATATCCACAATCAATACGTCGCGCTCGTCTGCGCCCGGCTCTTCCAGCGCTTCAAACTGGGTGACCAGCATCTGGGTTTTGAAGAAGTGGCCTTTACGCGCCTTCAGACGGGCTTCGATGACGTCGAAATCACCCTTCAGGTAGATAAAGGAGAGGTTAGGGTTGCCGTCGCGCAGCAGATCGCGATAGCGTTTTTTCAGCGCCGAGCAGACGATCAGCGAGACTTTGTTAGTACGCTGCATGGCAAAGGCGGCATCGTTCAACGCCTGTAGCCAGGGTTTGCGGTCGTCGTCGTTAAGCGGATCGCCAGCGGCCATTTTGGTAATGTTGCTGCGCGGATGCAGGAAGTCGCCGTCCAGGAATGCGGCATGAAGCTGATGGGCCACTTCGCTGGCAACGGCGGATTTTCCACTGCCGGATACGCCCATCAGGACATAAACGTGGTGATCGTGATTAGTCGTGCTCAAAGGTCGCTCCCACAGAGTCCAGGGTAGATTGTTACGGGTAACAGTTATCGGTAACATTTTCCTGCCGGGGCTGATGAGAAGCAATAACTGGCGACCTCAGAAGTGAATAAGTGTGAGCCACTTCAAATTTGTCAGACTAAATAGATCCACCTGGTGACAATGTGAAACCTAAATCTAACATTTTTGGCGTCACGACCTCACCGCGAATGCGCGCCAGCAGGCGCTCCGCGCCAATGCGGCCCATGCGCTCACGCGGCGTCAGCACGCTCGCCAGCCGTGGCTCCATCACCTGGCCAATATCATGGCCGTGGAAACCGGCTATCGCTATATCATCCGGAATTTTCAATCCTAAACGCTGGCACTCAAAAGCCGCACCTACCGCGAGGTCATCGTTGGTACAGAAAATACCGTTAAGCTGTGGATACTCGCGGCGCGCCTGGCGCATCAGTTCAATGCCGGATGAGTAAGAGGAGGACTGCTCCACCATCACGCTGTAAGGCGTCAGGCCCGCATCCCGCATCGCCTGCTCATACCCCTGCTGTTTGATAATAGTACGTTCGTCGAGACGTGCACCCAGATAGGCAACGTGACGATGACCGCGGGCAATGATAGCGCCGGTCATCTGACGGGCTGCCTCGAAGTTATCAAAGCCGACGGCGATATCGAGACAGGGCGAGCGGCTGTCCATCAGCTCGACCACTGGAATGCCAGCAACCTCGATCATTTTCAGCGTGCGTGGGGTGTGGCTGCGCTCGGTGAGAATCAAACCGTCAATGTTCCACGACAGCATTGACTCCAGCCGCTCCTCCTCCATCTCTGGCTTATAGCCGTAGTGGGCCAGCATGGTCTGATAGCCGTAGGCATCGGTGACGCTTTCGATTCCGCGCAGTACTTCGGCAAAAACCTGGTTAGTCAGAGAGGGCAGCAGCACGCCGATAGCGCGGCTGGTGGCGTTAGAGAGGATGTCAGGTGCGCGATTAGGAATGTAGCCCAGCTCGTCCAGCACCGCTGCGATTTTGCCACGCAGCGCCACGGAGACTTGCTCCGGGTTGCGTAAAAAACGGCTGACCGTCATTTTGGTCACGCCAACGCGATCTGCAACGTCCTGAAGTACGGGTCTTTTCTTTTTCATCGTCCTGAGCGGGGTAAACGGGAAAACATTGTTTTAGTTTACCACGACGCAGGCGCAACCTCCCCGCTGATAAGGAGAGGTTGCGCAATTTATTTAACAGATCATACCGGTGGCAGGTCGAACAGCAGAATTTCACTGTCGCTGTCTGCGTGAATCGACAGCGCCTGCTCGTCCCAGATAGCCAGACCATCAGCGGTGGTGGCGGTGGTCCCGTTAACAGAGACGCTGCCTTTCACCACCTGGATCCAGACCTTACGCCCGGCGGTAATCTGGTAATCCCCCTGCTCGTCTTGCGACAGCGCCCAGCGGGAAAGCTCCATATCCTGGTTCACCTTCAGCGAGCCGTCCCGGGCATCCGGAGAGAGCACCAGCTGGCGGCCATGGGCGGCATCAAAGCGGCGCTGCTCGTAGCGCGGTGCGATGCCGGTTTTTTCTGGAATGATCCAGATTTGATACAGGTGCAGAGGCGCTGTCTTGCTCGGGTTGTACTCAGAGTGGCGCACCCCGGTACCGGCGCTCATGATCTGGAACTCACCGGCTGGCACCTGCTCTTTATTACCCATGCTATCTTCGTGCTCTACCGCCCCTTCCAGCACGTAAGTTAAAATTTCCATGTCTTTATGGGGATGGGTACCGAACCCCTGACCGGCGTCGATCATGTCGTCATTAATGACGCGCAGCGCCGAGAAACCCATAAAATTTGCATCATAGTAGTTGGCAAAAGAGAAGGTATGCCATGAGTCCAGCCAACCATGATTTGCGTGACCACGTTCGTTTGCTTTGCGTAAGAAAATCATTTTTTCACCCCCGTATGTTGTCGATGGAGTAAGTGTGTACCCGATCGACCCAGGATGATAGAGGGTGAAAATTGACTCCTCTGTTCAAAAATTATGAACAACTTATAAAACAGCAAAAAACCTTATTTTGCGAGGGTTACCGTGGCAGGTGCGGCCTGCTCAAACCCGCGTTCGAGGATCTCAAGGTTGGTTAACACCTCAGATTCCTTGACGTAGTTTTCCGCCCCTGTGGTCAGGGTAGCGTAGAGCGCATCGTAGACGCGGCCGTAGTCGCCCAACTCTGGTTGCCACTCTTCGCGCACCGTCTCTCCGGCGTCGTTGAGGTACTCCAGCGTCGCCAGCGTGTCGTCGGCAGCAAACCCAGCCTCGCCCGGCATAATATTGGCCTTCAGGCTGGTCTCCTGCTGGTCAATCCCGTACTTAATAAACGAGCCGCGGGTACCGTGGACAATAAATTTCGGGTAGTCGATTTTGACATAGTGGCTGGTCTTCACAATCGCCTTCAGATCGCCGTAGAAGAGCTGCGCTTCAAAGGTGTCGTCCGGGTTGGCCTTGTTGCGCAAGCTGCGGATGTCATAGGCGACATGGTCCGGGCGGCCAAACAGGGAGATGATCTGATCCAGCATGTGCACGCCGAGGCCAAAGAACATACCGTCCTGCGGCAGACCTGGTTTGGTCTCTGCTACCGGGCGGAAGTAGTCGATGTGGCTCTCAATTTCGACGATCTCACCCAGCTTGCCGCTCTCGATGGCTTTTTTCGCCGTCAGGAAGCAGCTGTCAAAGCGGCGGTTCTGGTAGGGAGTAACGGTCAGCCCTTTGCTTCTCGCCAGCTCGAACAGGGTAATGGCTTCGGCCATTGAGGGGGTAAAGGGCTTCTCTACCAGCACGTTTTTACGCGCCTCCAGGGCGCGCTTCGCATACTCAAAGTGGCTATCGGCGTGGGTACAGACGATCACCAGCTTCACCTGTGGATCGTTGAGTACCTCGTCGAGATCGCTGGTGAAGTGGATGTGCTGATACTGAGGATACTGCTCTTCCGGCCTGGGATGGCGGCGGAAGATGTGCGCCACGTGCCAGCTCGTTTTGCGATTGAGAACATAGGGAAGATGGTAGCGGGTGGTGCTTTTACCAAAGCCGATAAATGCGCAGTGCAGCGTCATGGGTCACCTCTTTTTTAAAACCGTGCCCATAACCATAGCGCAAAGTAGAGCACCGTAACACGCCCGATGGCGCTGCGCTTATCGGGCCTACAACACCCGCAATGAACCCTTAACCGTAGGCGTCGCAGCCAGTTTGTTCACGGCAAGCGCGCAACAACCGGAGCGTACTTAATGTACGTGAGGATTGTGAGCACTTTCCCGAGGACAAAATGGCAAGTAAGCCAGGTTGATACATAAGCAAAAAAAAAGCCAGCATAGGCTGGCTAAGATAATACTGGAAGCAATGTGAGCAATGTCGTGCTTTCAGGTTCACCGTAGCATCCCCTGAACGCACAGCAATAATAATCATTATCATTCGCACTTGTCTAATACTTTTTGCAAAAAATGGCAGTTGACGAATATTTTGAATTAACGGATGTTGATGAGGAGAGTTAACTAACTGAGGATAGAGGAAAATGAGTGAGATAGTGATACGCCACGTCGAAGCCCGCGATGCCGAGCCATTACGCCTGATGTCAGCGCAGCCGGAGATGTATCACCATCTACTACAGCTACCCTACCCTTCACAAGAGCTTTGGCAGGAGCGGGTTAAGCCCCAGCCCGGGCGCCGCATGCTCGTCGCCACCATTGATGGGGAAGTGACCGGGCACATCGGCATCAGCGTAGAGCAGAACCCGCGCCGCAGCCACGCGGCAGAGTTTGGTATTGCCGTCTCACCCGCCTTTCGCCAGCGGGGCGTTGCCAGCGCCCTGATGAAAGCCATGATTGATGTGTGCGAGAACTGGCTGCGCATCGAGCGGATAGAACTGTCGGTGTATGCCGATAACGAAGCCGCTATTGCGCTCTACCGCAAACATGGCTTTGAGATCGAAGGCATCGCCAAAAAGTACGCCCTGCGCAACGGCGAGCTGGTGGACTCCTGTTTTATGGCACGGATGAAGTAAGTTATTGCCGGGTGGCACAGCGCCACCCGGCCTGGACATTAATACCCCGCCGTTAAGTCATCCACCGACCGCGGATCCGACGCGCCATATAGCGCCCCGTCTTCACCCACCATGATGCTTTGGGTGCTGCCCATCGCCTCCTTCAGCGCCACCTTCTGTCCCTTCTGCTCCAGCATTTTCAGCGTATCCGGGCTAAAGCCCTTCTCTACGCGCAGCTCGTCAGGCAGCCACTGATGATGGAAGCGCGGCGCGTTAGTCGCTTCGGCCACGTTCATTTTAAAATCGATGCTGTTGACCACCATTTGCAGCACGGTGGTGATAATTCGGCTCCCGCCCGGGCTGCCGGTCACCAGCCAGGTTTTCCCGTCTTTAACCACGATGGTTGGCGACATCGACGAGAGCGGACGCTTGTTTGGCCCCACGGCGTTGGCATCGCCACCCACCAGCCCATATACGTTTGGCACGCCCGGCTTGGCCGAGAAGTCATCCATCTCGTTGTTGAGCAGAATGCCGGTATTGCCCGCCACAATCCCGGTGCCAAAGACGGTGTTCAGGGTATAGGTCACCGCCACCGCGTTACCGTCCTTATCAACCACCGAGAAGTGGGTAGTCTGGTTACTCTCGTAAGGCGCCAGCTTGCCGGGGCGGATCTGGCTGGACGGTTTCGCCTTATTAACGTCAATCTGCTGGGCGATGGATTTGGCATACTCTTTATTGGTCAACGCCTGCCAGGGCACTTTGACAAAGTCCGGGTCGCCAAGATACTCCGAGCGGTCGGCATAGGCGTACTTCTCGGCCTCGGCCATCACCTGCATGGCATCCGCGCTGCCAAAGCCATATTTCGCCAGGTCAAAGTTTTCAAGGATATTGAGGATCTGCACAATATGGATCCCGCCTGAGGAGGGCGGCGGCATAGAGAAGACCTGATAACCCCGGTAGTCACCGCTGATGGGGGGGCGCTCCACCGCCCGGTAGGCCGCCAGATCCTCTTTGGTCATCAGGCCGCCGTTCTTGCTCATCTCCTGGGCGATCTGATCGGCAATCGCCCCCTTATAGAAGGCATCCGGTCCCAGCTCGGCAATCATCTCCAGACTCTTCGCCAGATTAGCCTGCACCAGCTTGTCACCCTTCTTCAGCGGCTCGCCATTTTTCCAGAAGATCGCCTTGCTGTTGTCGTGATTGGGCAAGACTTCGCTGCCGTAGGTTTTCAGATCCTCCGCCAGGGCGTCATTAACCGTAAAACCCTGCCGGGCCAGCTTGATGGCGGGCTGCACGACTTTGTTGAGCGGCAGCGTGCCGTACTTCTCCAGCGCTAATGAGAAACCCGCCACCGTGCCGGGGGTACCGGTCGCCAGATGAGAGGTCAGGGATTTTTTACTGTCGGGGTTACCCTGGTCGTCGAGGAACATATCCCGGCTGGCCTGGGCGGGGGCCATCTCACGGAAGTCGATGGCGGTGGTAGTCCCGTCTTCGGTACGCAGCAGCATAAATCCACCGCCGCCGAGGTTCCCGGCCTGCGGATGGGTCACCGCCAGCGCGTAGCCTACCGCTACGGCGGCATCCACCGCGTTACCGCCCTGCTTTAAAATATCAACACCCACGCGGGTGGCGGCGGCATCCACCGATGCCACCATCCCCTGCTGCTCGCGCACCGGGTGGAAGGTATCGGCTTCAACGCCGTAGGAGACCGGGGGCGCTTCCGGCTGCGGCGCGGCGGCCGCGCCAAAACAGCTTCCAGCGACCAGCGCCGCGATAGCGGCCCAGCGCGCAAACTTAGGCTTACTCATCATTATTCTCCAGGAAAAATGGCTGATATTGCTGCTTAATCCTGGTTCACAACGCTAAAAAACGCACAGTCTTTGCGCTAAGCAAGTAAACTTAAATAATCCACCTACAGGAGGGCATAACGATGAAATACCTCTTATCTCTGGCTATGTTATTGCCGCTGAGCGTTTTTGCGCAGCCGATTAATACCATGAATAACCCGAACCAGCCGGGGTATCAAATCCCCAGCCAGCAGCGGATGCAGACCCAGATGCTGAATCAGCAAAGCCAGCAGAAAGGCATGCTGAACCAGCAGCTTCAGACCCAGACGCGTATGCAGCAGCAGCACCTGGAGTCGCAGATCAATAATAACTCCCAGCGCATGCTGGATTCGCAGCCGGGCAGGCTGGATAACAGCCGCGAACAGATGCTGCCGAACAACAATGGCGGCATGCTAAATTCATCCGGGACGACCACGCCGCAGCCCACTATTCCCCTGAAGACGATGAGTCCTTAGGGTTGAAAATCCGGGCCGATAGTATCGATGCGATCGGTACAGATGCAGTCCACGCCCCAGCGCAGCAGCTCCGCCGCGCGCTGGGGCTGGTTAACGGTATAGACCAGAATACGCAGCCCGGCGGCTTTGAGCTCTGCAGTCCGCTGCGCATCCAGCAGCTTGTGGTTAAGGTGCAGCGAGACGCAGCCGAGGCGCGTCGCTAACTCGCGCCAGTCTTCGCGCCACGCGTCCAGCAGCAGGCCGCGCGGCAGCTCCGGGGCAGCCTGCTGGGCGGCCTCCAGTGCGTCAATCTCAAATGAGGAGAGCAGCGGCGGGGTCATCCCCTGCCAGAGCGCTCGCGCGGCCAGGGCCACGGTTTTCCCTGTCAGCGGCCCGGTGCCGGTGGTCGGCTTGATCTCAATATTGGCCATCATGCCGTGCTGGCGACAGCGCTCCGCCACCTGTGACAGCAGCGGCAGCGGTTCGCCCTTGAAGTCGCCGCTAAACCAGCCTCCCGCATCCACCTTTAGCAGCTCGCTCCACGCCAGATCGCCCGCCACGCCCCAGCCGTTACTGGTACGCTCCAGGTTATCGTCGTGCAGGAGGAAGATCTCCCCGTCGCGGGAGAGCTTGACGTCAAACTCGATCATGGTGTGACCGAGGCGCGCGCCGGTATCGATTCCCGCGAGGGTATTTTCCGGGGCCAGCTTGCCGCCGCCGCGATGGGCAACGACAGTGGGGTAAGGCCAGTGACTCATATTCTTTGTCCTGTTTCACCATCAAAAAGGTGCAGTTGGCTCTCGGGCATGTTCAGCCACAGCGTACTGCCCGGGACCGGGCGATCGTGATGCGGCAGCCGCACCACCAGCTTCTGCTCGCCCCAGCGACCGTGGGCCAGGTTATCGGCCCCCAGCATCTCCAGGGTATCTATTACCAGCGGAATGCCGCCTGCGGACTGTGAGCTTAGCGTAATATGCTCCGGGCGGATACCCAGCGTCATCCTGCGTCCGGCGTAGCCACGGTAGTACCAGTTGATGGGCAGAGCCATACCGCTCTCCAGCTCAAAGTGATCCCCGGCGCTGCTGATGCGCCCGTCCAGCAGGTTCATCGCCGGGCTGCCGATAAAGCTCGCCACAAAGCGGCTGGCCGGTTTCTCATACACTTCTACCGGCGTGCCGATCTGCTCCGCCACGCCCTTATTCATCACCATCACCCGCTGCGCCAGGGTCATGGCCTCTACCTGATCGTGGGTGACGTAGAGCGAAGTGGTCTTCAGGCGGCGGTGCAGCTGCTGCAATTCGAGGCGCATCTGCACACGCAGCCTGGCGTCGAGGTTAGAGAGCGGCTCATCAAACAGAAAGACGGCGGGATCGCGGACGATCGCCCGGCCCATCGCCACGCGCTGACGCTGGCCGCCGGAAAGCTCGCGCGGGCGGCGTTTCAGCAGGCTATCCAGCTCCAGAATCCGCGCTGCCTCTTTGACCCGCTCGGCGATATGCGCTTTACCCATGCCGCGAATTTTCAGTCCCCACGCCATGTTCTCTTCCACGCTCATGTGCGGATAGAGGGCATAGTTCTGGAATACCATGGCGATGCCGCGCTCTTTCGGCTCCATCCCGGTTACCCGCTGGCGGTCGATCCAGACGTCGCCGCTGGTGACCCGTTCCAGCCCGGCCACCATCCGCAACAGGGTCGACTTGCCGCAGCCGGAGGGACCAACCATCACGATAAACTCGCCGTCCGACACGTCCAGGGTCAGGGGTTGGATCACCTGCGTCTTGCCGCCGTCCCAGCTTTTGCTTACTGCCTGTAGTTTTAATCCAGCCATGTTTTTACCTACTTCTCACTGTCGACCAGGCCACGCACAAAGGCACGCTGCATGGCTAATACGATAACGACGGGGGGGATCAGGGTCAGCAGCATCGCCGCCATCACCTGGTTCCACTGGGTAGTGCCCTCCCCGGTAGCAATCATTCCTTTAATTCCCGCTACGGCAGTGCCCAGGTTGACGTCGCTGACGATCAGCAGCGGCCACAGGTACTGGTTCCAGCCGTAGATAAAGGTGATGACAAACAGCGCCGCAAGATTGGTTTTCGACAGCGGCAGCACGATGTCGCGGAAAAAGCGCATCGGCGATGCGCCGTCAATGCGCGCGGCCTCGATCAGCTCGTCCGGCAGGGTCATAAAGAACTGACGAAACAGGAAGGTCGCGGTGGCCGAGGCCATCAGGGGGAGCGTCAGGCCGGTGTAGCTGTCGAGCATCTTCAGGTTGGCGATCACCTCCACCGTCGGGAAGATACGCACCTCCACCGGCAGCATCAGGGTGATAAAGATCATCCAGAAGAAGAGATTGCGCAGCGGGAAGCGGAACCAGACGATGGCAAAAGCAGAGAGCATCGACACCGCAATCTTTCCTACCGTAATGCTAAAAGCCATGATGAAGCTGTTGAGCAGCAGCAGCCAAAACGGCGCGCTGTTGGCACCCACACCCTGCAGCCAGATGGTCTTCAGGTTATCCAGCAGATGGCTGCCGGGGATTAACGTCATCGGTGTCTCAAACACCGCCCGGTTATCCAGCGTGGCCGCCACAAAGGCGACGTAGAGCGGAAAGAGAATGGCGGCGATGCCGAGGATCAGCATCACATGGCTGAAGAGGGTCAGCCCGCGTCGGTTTTCAATCATTGATAGCGCACCTTACTCTCGACGTAGCGGAACTGAACCACCGTCAGGATAATGACCAGCATCATCAGCACCACCGACTGGGCGGCAGAGGCAGAGAGATCCAGCCCGGCAAAGCCCTCCCGGTAGATCTTGTAGATCAGCGTGGTGGTGGCCTGCACCGGTCCACCGGCGGTAGCGGCATCGATCACCGGGAAGGTGTCGAAAAAGGCATACACCAGGTTGACCACCAGCAGGAAGAAGCTCACGGGGGCGATCAGCGGCAGCGAGAGCTGGAAGAAGCGACGCACCGGTCCGGCACCGTCAATGGCGGCAGCCTCCACCAGCGAGCGGGGAATCGACTGTAGCGCAGCGAAGAAGAAGAGAAAGTTGTAGCTGATCTGCTTCCACACCGAGGCGAAGACCACCAGAAACATCGCCTGGCCGCTGTTCTGGGCATGGTTCCAGCTATAGCCAATCTGCTCCAGGGCATGGGTAATCAGCCCGCGTCCCGGGTTGAAGAGAAAGATCCACAGCACGGCAGCGATGGCGGGGGCTACGGCGTAGGGCAGCAGCATTAGGGTCTGGTAGAAGCGGCTGCCGCGCACCACGTAGTCCACCAGCGCGGCAAAAAAGAGCGAGGCCAGCAGGCCGGAGAAGGTCACCAGCGCGCTGAACTTTATCGTCGTCCAGAAGGAGTCCAGATAGTAGCTGTCATGCAGCAGCGCCATAAAGTTGTCCAGCCCGACAAACTGGCTGGAGAGACCGAACGGATCGACGCTCTGCACCGAGTACCACAGCGCTTCACCCGCGGGCCAGATAAAAAAGATAACGGTAATAATCAGCTGCGGCGCGACCAGCGCATAGGGAAGCCAGCGCGAGCGGAATACCGGACGGGATGATGACATTGAGGTTAGATTCCTGAACAGCGCCGGATGGCGCTCCGCTTATCCGGCCTACATGGTGCACGTTGTAGGCCGGGTAAGGCGAAGCCGCCACCCGGCATTTTACATATTACGATTTGGTGGACTGCTCAAAGCGGCGCAGCAGCTGGTTACCACGCTCTACCGCGCTGTCCAGCGCCTGCTGCGGGGTTTTCTTGCCGGTCCAGACCGACTCCAGCTCTTCATCCACGATGGTGCGGATCTGCGGCATGTTGCCGAGGCGCAGCCCTTTGGTAAACGGCAACGGCGGCTTGTTCAGCATCTGGCGGGTGGCGATATCCGCGCCGGGGTTCTTATCATAGAAGCCCTGCTCGCGGGTCAGATCGTAAGCGGCGGTGGTGATCGGCAGGTAGCCGGTCTTCTGGTGCCACTCGGCGGCGTTTTCCGGCTTCGCCAGGAACTCCAGGAACTGGGCAACGCCGGTATAGGTCGGCTTATCTTTGCCCTGCATCACCCACAGGCTGGCCCCGCCGATGATGGCGTTCTGCGGCGCGCCCTTCACATCGGCGTCATACGGCATCATGCCCACGCCGTAGTTAAATTTGGCGTACTGACGAATATCCGCCAGCGAACCAGACGAGGCGGTAGTGATCGCGCAGTCGCCGTTATAGAACTTCTCGGTGGACTCATCCTTGCGCCCGAAGTAGCTGAAGTCGCCCTTCTTGTTGAGATCGGCCAGCAGCGCAATGTGTTTGACCTGCTCCGGCTTGTTGAACTCCAGCACCGCATCGGTGCCATCGAAGCCGTTGTTTTTGGTAGCCACCGGCAGACCGTGCCAGGCGCTGAAGTTTTCGATCTGGATCCACCCCTGCCAGCCGCTGGCGTAGCCGCACTTCATACCGGCTGCTTTCAGCTTCGCGGTGTAGGCAGCGAGATCCTGCCAGGTTTTCGGCGGCTGCTCTGGATCGAGGCCCGCTTTTTTAAAGGCATCTTTGTTGTAGTAGAGCACCGGGGTAGAGCTGTTGAACGGCTGGGAGAGCAGATGGCCAGATTTCGCATCAGTATAGTAGCCGGAGACGGTCGGCACGAACTGCGACTCGTCAAACTTGATACCCGCATCGCTGAACACTTCATACACCGGCTTAATCGCTTTCGAGGCCATCATGGTGGCGGTGCCGACTTCATAGACCTGCAAAATGGCAGGGGCGTTACCGGTACGGAAGGCGGCGATCCCGGCGCTCAGGCTCTGCTCGTAGTTGCCCTTGTAGACCGGCACAATTTTGTAATCCGGATGGGTGTCATTAAAACGCTGCGCCAGGGAGTCTACCTCTTTACCCAGCTGTCCTTCCATCGAATGCCAGAACGGAATGGTGGTCACTGCCATAGCCTGACCTGCAAACGCCAGACCTAACGCTAATCCTAAAGCTGTATGTCGTAACGATGTCATTCGGTTATCTCTCTTGTTGTGCCGGATGCGCGATATCACGCTTTTCGTGCTCGCGAAGTAACATGACATGTCCGAATGACAGAAAAATAACCGTTTGTTTACAAAAGTATGACAGGGAGGCGGCAGAGGGATGATGAAACGGTGACGGTAGGATGGCGGGTAAATCTTACCCGCGCAGACGGAGGGCGATCTCCTCAAGCGACAGCTGACCCGCAGCGGCGGCCACCGTTAGCTCGACGTAATCGGCATTTGCTGGCAGAGAGACGCCGTTACGCTTAAGGAACAGCAGCGTGATGAGCAGGGCCGTGCGTTTATTACCATCGTTAAAGATATGTCCACGGGAGATGGCAAGCAGGTGCATGGCGGCGAGGAGCCAGATATCGGATATCCCTTCGTATTCATATTTGTTTAAGACGCGATACAGCAAGGCTTCAGCTCGTCCTGGTTCGGGCATGCCCGCTACGCCTGGCGTTACGTTCAGAAGCTTATCGTGAAAACGTATAATCTCTTCCGCTGAGATGAACTGAAGCGTCATTTGTCGGCCAGTTCCCTGATTTCGTTACCATGTACGCTCATGATGGCGTCAAATTCCGCGTCCAGTTTTGCCGCCTGGTAACGCTCAAACTCTTCAGTGCTGATAATCACTGCTGGCTTGTGCCCGCGTCGCGTAATAGTTACCGGTGTGCCAGCCGCTGCCGAATCCAGCGCCGCAGCCAGATTTTGTCGGACCTCACTGTAGCTCATAGTACGCATAAAACCTCCGCTTAAGTACAGGTAGATTGTACAACAAACCCGTACAGAAGCGTGGGATTTTGTAGGCCCGGTAAGCGTAGCGCCACCGGGCAATACAGACGGCTCAGCCGCCTAAATAGGCGCTACGCACCGCTTCGTTGGCCAGCAGCGCGTCGCCAGTATCGGACAGCACCACGCGACCGTTCTCCAGCACGTAGCCGCGATCGGCGAGCTTCAGCGCCTGGTTGGCGTTCTGCTCCACGAGGAAGATGGTCATCCCCTCTTTGCGCAGCTGCTCGATAGTGTCAAAGATCTGCTGGATAATGATCGGCGCAAGACCGAGGGACGGCTCATCAAGCAGCAGCAGACGCGGCTGGCTCATCAGCGCCCGGCCAATGGCCAGCATCTGCTGCTCCCCACCGGACATGGTTCCGGCTCGCTGAATGCGGCGCTCGTGCAGACGCGGAAACAGTTCATAGACCCATTTGATGCGGGTATGGAACTGGTCGCGATCGGCAAAGAAGCCGCCCATCGCCAGGTTCTCCTCTACCGTCATACGGGAGAAGACGCGCCGTCCCTCCGGCACGATCGCTACCGCTTCGCGCATGATCTTCGCCGTCTGCCAGTCGGTAATGTCTTTACCGTCAAAGACAATGCGCCCGCTGCTGGCACGCGGATCGCCGCACAGGGTGCCAAGCAGCGTGGTTTTACCGGCGCCGTTGGCCCCGATCAGGGTGACGATTTCCCCCTGGTTGATATGCAGGCTGACGTCGTGCAGCGCCTGGATTTTGCCGTAGTGGGCACTCACCTGGTCAAAAGATAACATCACGTTTTCCATCTTAGGCATCGCCCCCATTATGCTTCACCTAAATAGGCGCGGATCACGTCCGGGTTGTTACGAATCTGCTCCGGCGTGCCGTTTGCCAGCGGCGTGCCCTGGTTTACCACGTAGATACGGTCAGAGATGCCCATCACCAGCTTCATATCGTGCTCAATCAGCAGAATAGTGGTGTTGTGATGGTTACGCAGCTCCACGATCAGCTCGTCCAGCTCCTTGGTCTCTTTCGGGTTCAGCCCTGCCGCCGGTTCGTCCAGCATCAGGATCTCCGGCTGGGTCACCATGCAGCGGGCGATCTCCAGACGACGCTGGTCACCGTAGGCCAGGTTGCTGGCCTGCCGGTTAGCATGGGCCAGCAGCCCGATGCGATCCAGCCAGGTCGCGGCGCGATCCAGCGCTTCACTCTGGGCGCGGCGGAAAGCAGGAGTCTTCAGCAGGCCGGAGAAGAGACCCGTCTTGAGCTGCTGATGCTGAGCTACCAGCAGGTTCTCAATCACCGTCATCTCACGGAACAGACGCACGTGCTGGAAAGTACGCACCACGCCCATGCGGGCAATCTGCTGACCCGGCAGCCCTTCCAGGTGCTGGTCGCGCAGCATGATGGTGCCGCCGGTGGGCTTATAGAAGCCGGTCAGACAGTTGAAGACCGTGGTCTTCCCCGCGCCGTTCGGCCCAATCAGGGAGACAATCTCCTGCGGATGCAGATCCAGCGCGACGTTATTTACCGCCAGCAGCCCGCCGAAGCGCATCATCAGGCCGTTAACGGACAGTAATGGCTCACTCATGCCTGCTCTCCTTTCACTTGTCCGTTTTTCAGTTTCAACTGCGGACGGGTCATCGGCAGCAAGCCTTCAGGACGCCAGATCATCATCAGTACCATCAGACCACCCAGCATTAACATGCTGTACTCATTGAAATCACGCATCAGCTCACGGGAGACGACCAGCAGGATCGCCGCGAGGATAACCGCGAACTGCGAGCCCATCCCGCCCAGCACCACAATCGCCAGCACAAAGGCGGACTCGGCAAAGGTAAAGGATTCCGGGCTGACGAAGCCCTGACGGGCGGCGAACAGCGTGCCGGCAAAGCCAGCAAACCCGGCGCTGATAGTAAAGGCGGTCAGCTTAATGCGGGTCGGGTTGAGGCCCAGCGAGCGGCAGGCGATCTCATCCTCACGCAGCGCTTCCCACGCCCGGCCCAGCGGCATGCGCAGCAGGCGGTTGATGACGAACAGGGTAAAGACCACCAGCAGCAGCGCCACCAGATAGAGGAACACCACCCGGTCGCTGGGATCGTACTTCACGCCGAAGAAGTTGCTGAAGGTATCCCAGCCGCCTTCGCGGGCGGTACGGCTAAACTCAAGGCCAAACAGCGTCGGTTTTGGGATCTGGCTGATACCGTTCGGGCCACCGGTCACTTCGGTGTTGTTGAGCAGCAGAATACGCACGATCTCGCCGAAGCCGAGGGTGACGATCGCCAGATAGTCACCGCGCAGGCGCAGCACCGGGAAGCCGAGCAGGAAGCCCGCCGCGGCTGACACCAGCCCCGCCAGCGGCAGGCAGGTCCAGAAGCCGAGACCGTAGTAGTGGTTCAGCAGGGCAAAAGTATAGGCTCCGATGGCGTAGAACCCGCCGTAGCCCAGCACCAGCAGGCCTGACAGACCTACTACCACGTTCAGCCCAAGGCCGAGGATAATGTAGATCATGGTCAGGGTGGCGATATCCACCGTACCGCGCGAGACCACAAACGGCCACGCCACGGCGGCGACCAGCAGGGCAACGAGGAACAGCTTCTGCTTGACCGTCGAACCGTCAATGGCGGGCAGGATAAACTTCGGCCCGGAGACGTTCTTCAGCCCTTTTTGCATCATTGGGCGCAGGATCTGGAACAGGAAGACCACGGCGGTGCCGATGAAGACCCACTGCCAGCGGATATCCGCCGCGCTGCCGACTACCAGCTTAGTACCGTCGAGACTCAGCTGGACGCCCATAAAGACGCCCGCCAGCACAAAGAAGAGCGCGGCGGAGAGCAGCGCCATCGCAAAATGCATCGGTTTCATACTTTTTCAACCTCCGGACGGCCCAGGATACCGGTTGGCATCACCAACAGCACCAGGATCAGCAGCGCAAACGACACCACATCTTTATACTCGGTACTCAGATACGCGGAGGAGAGCGATTCGGCCACGCCGAGGATCAGGCCGCCAATCATCGCGCCAGGAATACTGCCGATCCCACCCAATACCGCGGCGGTAAAGGCCTTCATCCCGGCCATAAAGCCGATATAGGGGTTGATTACGCCGTAGAACTGGCCGAGCAGAACGCCTGCCACAGCGGCCATCGCTGCACCAATGACAAAGGTGAGCGCGATGACGCGGTCAGTGTTAATTCCCAGCAGGCTGGCCATTTTCAGATCTTCTGCGCAGGCGCGGCAGGCGCGGCCCATGCGGGAGTAGCGGATGAACAGCGTCAGCGCCAGCATGGCAACGAAGGTGACAACCCAGATCACCAGCTGCATGGTGGTGATAGAGGCGGTGAAGTTCTCGCTGCTGCCGATAGTCCACTGGCCGTTGAACAGGCTCGGCAGGGCCACATCACGCGAGCCTTCGGTCAGGCTGACGTAGTTTTGCAGGAAGATTGACATCCCAATGGCGGAGATCAGCGCGATCAGACGCTTGGATTTACGCACCGGGCGATAGGCGACCCGTTCGATACTCCAGCCGTAGGCGCTGGCGATCACAATCGCACCAACGAATCCGGCGGCCACCAGCAGCCAGCTGCTGTCGATGCCCATCATCATCAGGGCGGCGATGATCATAAAGGAGACATAGCTACCGATCATATAGACCTCGCCATGGGCGAAGTTGATCATGCCGATAATGCCGTAGACCATGGTGTAACCGATGGCGATAAGTGCATAGGTGCTTCCCAGCGTCACGCCGTTAAACATCTGCTGCAGGAAGTAGAGAAACTGCTCGGACATAACGTAACCTTTCTAAACTCGCCCGGCTAAGCGGGCGATTGAGATTTACTTAGCTACCGAAGGCGAACCATCGGCATGCCATTCAAAGACACCGAACTCACATCCCTTATCCGTGCAATTGCACCCGCGCTCAACGTCTTCGCGTTCCGTTTCATAACCTGAAATCCCCATTACCGTCGTGATGTGTATATATTTTGTTTTATTATGGTTAAAAAGCATTCTGTACTTTTATTAAACAACGCTATTTTTACCAGCTTGCTTAATGGTTTAGCGCAGCTTTTACCGTAAAACCTGATTAAATACTCTATTTTTCAGGCTATTAAGCAGAGATAATATTCTGTATTGGTACAGAGATAAACAAAAAAAAGTGCCTCTTACAGCATAAAATAATGGGACAAAGAGCGGAATAAATCACTACTCCATAGATAAATAAACTGCCTGTTTTTCGATCCCTGATGTTTAAAACTGCTTCAACGGCTGCGTTAAAAGTATTCAGCTGATCCCGACAGCGAAAAAGTGAAAGCGTCTGGCTAAGGAAATTGAGTACACTGCTGCCATCTTTTGAGATTTGGACCCGCAGTGAATGAAACTGACCATCATCCGTTTAGACACGTTTAGCGACCAGGATCGCATTGATTTAGCTAAAATTTGGCCGGAGTACTCCGCATCATCGCTGAACGTTGACAATACGCACCAGATCTACGCCGCCCGTTTTAATGAGCGACTGCTGGCGGCGGTGCGAGTGACCCTCAGCGGCAGTGAGGGGGCGCTGGATTCTCTGCGCGTGCGGGACGTGACGCGCCGTCGTGGCGTAGGGCAGTACCTGATTGAAGAGGCGATGGCGCGCAATCCAGACGTGACCCGCTGGTGGATAGCGGACGTAGGCGTAGAAGACCGCAGCATTATGGCAGCCTTTACCCAGGCGCTGGGCTTTAGCCCGCGGCAGAATGGCTGGGAGAAGCGGCTGTAGCGGCTATGAAAAAAGCCTTTCGATAGATTTTGTCGGATAAAAAAGTGCGTGCGCGTTTTCTCCTGTTAGCGGGATAAATCCCAGCGAGAGATAAAACGCATGCGCTTTCTCGTTCATGGCCTCAACAAATAGACCATGAATACCCACCGCCTGGGAGGCGGAATAGACTACCTTCATCGCATGGGAAACCAATACCGAACCCCACCCTTTTCCCTGCAGAGAGCGATCGACGGCCAGGCGACCTAAGGTGACGCTGGGAACGTTTTTGTAAGGGATTTTCTTCTGCTGTGACTCTGACGGCAGGGCAACACGTTCAAAGCAGCTTCCTGACAGAGTGTAGTAGCCTAGCACCCGCCGTTCCGGCGTTGTTGTTCGAAGAATATAGGCGCGCAGAATTTTTCCAGCATGCTGTCGTTTGAGATGCTCGACTAAAAAGAGATTGAGATCCGTGTCCCCGCAGTCGAACTGCTGCCAGTCATACTCCGCATCCTCTGCGAAGATCTCTATCGTCATGTTTTCCACGGTTCACTCCATGTCTTGAAGACGTTTCGCCGCGCGGTGAAGTTTCTCATTCGGTGAGGGTGGGTTACTGAGCGCTTCCATGACACGGGTCCAGGATTCGTCGTTCAGAATAACCCGGCGATGCTGCTCAATAACTTCTGCGGCTCTTTCCGCTGCGCTAGTGAGCATAAACTGAGTGACTGACTGATTGGTCAGGGCTGCAGCCTCTTCAATGATGCTTTTATCATCGTCAGTTAAACGCAGATCGATACGCTGCTTTTTTAGTGCCGTCATCATACCTTCTCCAGCTATCAGCGTAAAAACATGATAGCGTAAATGTACGGATATTTACCGTACATTTATTTTATGCTTGTCGGTATAAAAATTCAACGTCTGTCGTTGAGAGGACAATAAAAAAGCCCGGTAGCGCTAGCGCTTACCGGGCCTACGGGATCAAATTAGCATATCCATTTTCCCCAGCATTTCGTGTTGCAGGCAGGCGGCAAGTTCGGAAATCCCCGGGAGCTTACATGAGTAACTGACCGGGGTTGAGGAACGCAGCCAACACACCTGCGGCGCGAAAGGCGACGGGAAAATTATTTGGCGTCGGTTGCGGTACCGTTGGCATGCCAGGTAAACACGCCGAACTCAAAGCCCTTCAGATCGCCCTTCTCATCCCACGTCAGCGGGCCCATTACGGTCTCTACCGAGTTGGCTTTCAGCCAGGTGGCGATTTCTGCCGGATCGGCAGACTGGTTCAGGCCTGCCTGCAGCGACTGCAGCGCAGCATAGGTGGTCCACACGAACGCGCCGCTCGGATCCTGCTTCTTCGCTTTGATCGCATCTACAATCGGTTTGTTCGCCGGAACCTGATCGTAGTTCTTCGGCTTGGTAACCAGCATACCTTCTGCGGATTCGCCGGCGATGTTAGAGAGCGATACGTTCGCGACCCCTTCCGGACCCATAAACTGAGTTTTCAGGCCAGCAGCGCGGGCCTGGCGCAGGATCTGGCCCATCTCCGGGTGGTAGCCACCGTAGTAGACGAAGTCGATGTTCTCTTTCTTCAGGCGTGCCACCAGCGTGGAGAAATCTTTCTCCCCGGCGGTAATACCGTCAAAGAACACTACGTTAGCGTTACCTTTCTTCAGGTTATCCTGCACGGCGCGGGCCAGGCCTTCACCGTACTGCTGCTTATCATGAACAATGGCGATGCGCTGCGGCTTCACCTTCTCAAGAATGTATTTCGCGGCGGTCGGCCCCTGGTCAGAATCAAGACCGGTGGTGCGCAGCACCAGCTTGTAGCCACGTGCGGTCAGCTCTGGCGCGGTCGCCGCAGGCGTGATCATCAGAATGCCTTCGTCTTCATAGATATCAGACGCTGGCTGGGTAGAGGAGGAGCAGAGGTGGCCGATAACGTATTTAATGCCGTCGTTAATCACTTTGTTGGCCACCGCAACGGCCTGTTTCGGGTCGCAGGCATCATCATATTTTACAATTTGCAGCTTCTCGCCTTTGATCCCGCCCTTCGCATTGATATCTGCAACGGCCTGTTCCGCGCCGGTAAACTCCTGATCGCCGTACTGCGCAACCGGACCGGACATCGCGCCCACCACGGCCACTTTAATGTCAGCCTGTGCCATGGTGCTGAACGCCAGCGCGATACATCCTGCCAGTAACGCTTTACCCTTCATTTTCATCCTGAGATTCCCCATTGTTCTGGTTGTAACGTTTGTTGTGATGTTGTTTTATGGCGCTTTATTTCATATGTGCGTCTACTGTGCGCGCCTTTTCAGCACACTCTGCTAAAACATACCCCATTTTTATCTTTTGGGAATAGATATTTTGAAATGTTAATCGTGTATGCCCGGCAGCCGTAGGCCACCGGGCGGAGGGATCACTGCGCCAGCGAGCGGGAGAGAATATCCAGCGCCCGGCGGAACTGCGCATCGGGAATGGTAAGCGGATAGAGGAAACGGATCACGTTGCCATAGACGCCGCAGCTCAGCAGCAGCAGGCCCGCCTCCAGCGCGTGGGTCAGTACCTTCTGGGTAAAGGCCGGCGACGGCTCGCCGGTTTGCGGATCGCTAAACTCCACGGCGACCATCGAACCCAGTGCACGCACGTCAGCGATATACGGGCAGCTGGCCCTGGCGTTGTTCAGCGCCGCGACCAGCGCCTCTCCGAGCAGGCGGGAGCGCTCGCAAAGCTGCTCCTCTTCAATCACCTCCAGCACCGCCAGCGCAGAGGCGATCGCCAGCGGATTACCGGCGTAGGTGCCACCCAGCCCACCCGGAGCGGGGGCATCCATCACCTCGGCACGACCGGAGACCGCCGACAGCGGCAGGCCGCCCGCCAGGCTCTTCGCCATGGTGATCAGATCCGGCTTGACGCTATAGTGCTCCATCGCAAAGAGTTTGCCGGTGCGGGCATAGCCGCTCTGGACCTCATCAGCGATGAGCAGAATGCCGTGCCGATCGCAGATCTGGCGCACGCCCTGCATAAAGTCATCGGGCGCAATCACAAAGCCACCCTCGCCCTGCACCGGCTCCAGCAGAATGGCCGCCACCTGATCCGGAGCAATATCGGCTTTAAAGATACGCTCCAGGCTCTTCAGGGCATCCTGGGTTGAGACGTCATGTAGCGCATCAGGATACTGGGCATGAAAGATCGAACCGGGAAAAGGGCCAAAACCCATTTTGTAGGGGGCCACTTTACCGGTGAGCGCCATGGTCATTGAAGTCCGGCCATGAAAGCCGCCGCCGAAGGCGATGATGCCGGGGCGTTTAGTATAGGCGCGGGCGATCTTAACAGCGTTCTCTACCGCTTCCGCCCCGGTGGAGAAGAAAGCGGTTTTTACTGGCCCGGCGAGGGGTACGCGGGCGTTGATCTTCTCCGCCAGCGTCACGTAGCTCTCATAGGGCACCACCTGATAGGCCGTATGGGTAAAGGCGTGGAGCTGTTTCTCCACCGCTGCCACCACTTTCGGGTGACGATGGCCGGTATTCAGCACCGCGATCCCGGCGGCGAAGTCGATCACCTCGTTGCCTTCTACGTCCCACAGCGTGGCGTTCTCTGCTCTTTCGGCATAGAAGTTACACATGACGCCGATACCGCGCGGCGTCGCCTGTAGACGGCGTTCGTTTAGTTCGTTATTTTTCACCCTGTCCCCCTGAGAAATACCTGTGCGTAGCGCATCTGTAAGTGTTTGCCAGGGGCTAAAAATTCGCCAGAGCGGGCGCTAAAAAAACAAAACCCCCGGATTTTCATCCAGGGGTATCAGCAGGGAATACGTATAACTTAGGCTTCGATCGCCGCACGCAGCTTTTTCATTGCGTTCTTTTCCAGCTGGCGTACACGTTCGGCAGAGACGCCGTACTGGTCGGCCAGCTCCTGCAGCGTGGACTTATTATCTTCGTCCAGCCAGCGGGCGCGAATAATCGCCTGGCTACGCTCGTCGAGACCCTGCATCGCGTCGGTCAGACGGTTTGCCGCCTGCTCTTCCCAGTTATCGTCTTCAATGCCGTCGGCAAAGTTGGACGATTTATCCTGCAGGTAGAGTACCGGTGCCATCGGCTGGCTGTCTGACTCGTCGTCGGAGGACATATCAAAGGTCATGTCCTGCGCGGCCATACGGGACTCCATCTCACGCACATCTTTACTGGAGACACCCAGCTCGCGTGCCACCATTTCGACTTCGTCCTGGTTGAACCAGCCCAGACGCTGCTTGGTTTTGCGCAGGTTAAAGAACAGCTTACGCTGCGCTTTGGTAGTAGCGACCTTCACGATACGCCAGTTACGCAGCACGTATTCGTGGATTTCGGCTTTGATCCAGTGCACGGCGAACGAGACCAGACGCACACCCACTTCAGGGTTAAAACGACGCACGGCCTTCATCAGACCGATGTTACCTTCCTGGATCAGGTCCGCCTGCGGCAGGCCATAGCCCGAGTAGTTACGAGCAATATGAACAACAAAGCGCAGGTGGGACAGGATCAGCGTTTTAGCTGCTTCCAGATCGCCCTGGTAATGCAGCTTTTCAGCCAGCGCCCGCTCTTCATCAGCCGTTAACATCGGCCAAGCGTTTGCAGCCCGGATATACGACTCCAGGTTACCAACTGGGGCTAAAGCTAAAGTTTGCATTTCTTTGGTCATTCAAATCCTCTCAATAGACTTCTGGCCGGCGGCGGTTCGTCCCTTTATCAAAAACAGGCAACAAACATGCCAGCGGTGATGAGCAACGAGAATATCATCCACATTTTTATCAGACAGTGATTTTATCCACAAGTTCCATGCCTCATTGTGAATACATTACGCACAAATTGTGACACTTCGTTGATAAAAACAGACGCAGGGGAGAAGAGATAACAGGGACTCTTTCCCTGCAGGACATCACGTGCAGGGAAAGAGTATATCAAAAAATCGCTTAGTCAGGCGTAAAGTGACGTAAATGTTGTACCGTTGCCAGCCAGGCGGCCAGCCAGCCGATCATCGAGCAGACCAGCAGCAACAGCAGGCACTCGTCAAACGACAGGCCGTCGAGGTTGAACTGGGTACCAAATACCTTCGCCACGTCGGCTACGGCAGAAGAGAGCCGCATGACCAGCACCTCGGAGAGGATCAGCGACATCAGCGCCCCGCTAAAGCCCAGCAGCGCCCCACCGTACAGGAACGGACGCAGAATAAAACCGTCGGTCGCACCAATCAGCTTCTGGACGTTGATGGTGTCGCGGCGGGAGAAGATGCTCAGGCGTACGCTGTTGCCGATTACCAGGAAGACGGCGGCCACCATCAGAACACCGATCATCGCCGAGACCCGCCCCACCAGCCCGGTCAACGCCGTCAGGCGGGCAAACCAGCTGTCGTCCATACGCACTTCATCAATACCATTGATACGCGTAATCCGATCCCGCAGCGTGTTCAACGACTCGGTGCTCTGGAAATCGAGTTTAGGTACTACGACCGCCACGGCAGGAAGCGGGTTCTCTTCAAGCATATCCAGCGCGCCGCCAAACCCGGACCAGTTACGGAACTCGCCGAGGGCGTCTTCGCGGGAGAGGTAGTTAACCTTCTCCACCCCCTGCTCCGACTGCAGCTGGCCGACCACCTGCTGGGCGGCGTTGTCATCCAGCGCCTTATCAAAGTAGACGGTGATCTGCGGCGACGGATAGTACTGGGTCGCCGCCTGGTTGACGTTCTTATAGACCATGTAGCAGACGCTGGGCAGCGTCAGGGAGATGGCAATCACCATCACCGTCAGGAAGGTCGCCAGCGGCTTGCTCTTCAGATCCTGCAGCGCGCCGCTAAATGCATAGCGCATCTGCTCATTGAAGACGTTACTCTTCCGCGAACCGGGCTTCGGCGGCGTCTTGCTGCGTCCGGACGGAGGACGGCTGCCGCCCGTGCCAGGCTTGCGGAACCGGTCAAACTTGCCGCCAAACTGACGGATTTGATTTACTGCGTCGCGTTTATTCACCCGCCAGGCCTCCATGCAAATGGCCGTCGCTCAGGCTCAGCGTCCGATATGAACGACGGGAAATCAGTCCAATGTCGTGCGTCGCCATCAGCACGGTGACCCCGACGCGGTTAAACTCTTCGAACAGGCGCAGAATGCCTTCCGAAAGCGCCTCATCAAGGTTACCGGTCGGTTCATCCGCCAGCAACACCGCAGGCTTGTTGACCACGGCGCGGGCGATACCCACGCGCTGCTGCTCACCGCCAGAGAGTTGGATCGGAAAATTTTTCGCTTTGTCCAGCAGCCCGACCTTATCCAGCGCCGCAGAGACGCGGCGGCGAATGTCATCCCCGCTAGCCCCGGCGATAATCAGCGGGATAGCCACATTGTCGTAAACCGTGCGGTCCATCAACAGATGATGATCCTGGAAAATCATGCCGATCTGCCGACGCAGAAACGGCACTTCGCGGTTCTTCAGGCGGCTAATATCATGCCCCCCAAAGAAGATTTTCCCGGCGCTTGGCCGCTCAATACCACAGATCAGCTTGAGCAGCGTACTTTTCCCTGCGCCAGAGTGGCCGGTCAGAAATGCCATCTCGCCCTGCTGCAGGTGAAAGGTCACCCCCTGCAGCGCTTGTCTCCCACCGAGATAGGCCTTGCTGACGTGTTCAAAGCGAATCATTGTTAATCCTCTCGGGCAAAAAGTGCCTCTATAAAATCGCCCGCATTAAACGGACGCAAGTCCTCTATACGCTCGCCAGTCCCGATATACCGGATAGGGATCCCGAACTGGTCGGCGACGGAGAAGATCACCCCGCCCTTCGCGGTACCATCCAGCTTGGTCAGAGTAATCCCCGTCAGGCCTACCGCCTCGTTAAACAGGCGGGTCTGGCTTACTGCATTCTGCCCGGTGCTGGCATCAATGGTCAGCATCACTTCATGCGGCGCGTCGACGTCCAGCTTCTTCATTACGCGGACAATCTTCTTCAGCTCTTCCATCAGGTGCGCTTTGTTCTGCAAACGACCGGCGGTATCAGCGATCAGCACGTCAATGCCGCGTGATTTCGCTGCCTGAATGGCGTCAAAGATCACCGAGGCGGAGTCCGCACCGGTGTGCTGGGCAATGACCGGAATGTTGTTGCGCTGGCCCCACACCTGCAGCTGCTCAACAGCGGCTGCACGGAAGGTATCCCCTGCCGCCAGCATCACCGATTTACCCTGCTGCTCAAACTGACGCGCCAGCTTGCCGATGGTTGTGGTTTTACCCACGCCGTTAACGCCTACCATCAGAATAACAAACGGCGTTTTGCCTTCAATATTAAGCGGCGCGTCAACTTTTGCGAGGATATCACCCATCTCTGCCTTCAGCAGGCCATAAAGCGCCTCGGCATCCTTGAGCTGCTTGCGGCTGGCGCTCTCGGTCAGCGTGGCGATAATTTTACGCGTCGTCTCAACGCCGACATCCGCCACCAGCAGCTGCTCTTCCAGCTCCTCGAACAGATCATCATCGATTTTTTTGCCGCGGAAAAGAGTGATAAATCCGGAACCCAGATTCTCTTTTGTTTTCAGCAGGCTGCGTTTCAGGCGCGCAAAGAAACCCTCTTTAGTGGGTTTCTCCTGCTCCAGAGGCACTACCGCAGCAGGCTCCTCCTCGGGGACACTCTCCTCTTCCGCAGGGGCAGAGAGCGCGGCGGCCTCCAGCTCCTCGTCGGTAATTTCACGCTGGTCCTCTTCGCTTAACCACTCTTCCGGCTCCGGCTCAATGGAGGCAACCTCCTCCGCCTGCGGCAGCTCTTCCTCAGCAATGTAGACCGGCGGTTGCGCGTGCAGAGGCGCTTCCGGCGGCGCGGCTGGCTCTTCCTCAATTGCTTGCGGAACGTGGTCCTCAATCTCTTCAGCAGCACTCTCCTGCGCCTCTTCCCGGGCGACCACCTGTTCGGTCACCTCGACAACGTCGGCGGCAAAGGCGTCTGATTCAGCTTCGCTATGCGGGACATGCTCCGCTTTCGCTTCTGCTTCCGTCTCTTTTTCAGTGACAACCGCCGCCTGCTGCTGGACCGGCTCTTCCGGCTGCTGCTCAACCTGCTGCTCTGGCTCTGCCTGCTGCGGCTCCTCTTTCGGGCCTAAGCCCAGCCAGGAGAGGAAACCCCGTTTTTTCTCTTTTGCCATTTGCGACTACACTCCCCGCGGTTAATTCATGGCACAGCCCTATTGTCCTAAAGATAGTCGCAAACAGAGGCTGAAAATTGTGTAAGTAATTCGTTAGTCTAACACTTTCCTGATTCTACAGCACCGCCTGCGGATTAAGGTTTCGTCCGGCGTCGCCCGCCGCTAAAATGGCGGCCTAAAAATTGTCATCAGAGCCAGCATTATGAAAAAACCCAACCGAGCCGCCAGCGGCCAGATACGCATTATTGGTGGCCAGTGGCGCGGCCGCAAACTGCCGGTGCCGGACAGCCCAGGCCTGCGGCCCACGACGGATCGCGTCAGGGAGACCCTGTTTAACTGGCTGGCCCCCTCAATGGTAGACGCACGCTGCCTCGACTGCTTCGCGGGCAGCGGCGCACTGGGCGTTGAGGCGCTGTCGCGCTATGCTGCTTCTGCCACGCTGATAGAGATGGAGCGCGGCGTCGCCCGCCAGCTGCAACAGAACCTGGCGACGCTGAACGCCACTCAGGGCAAGGTGGTTAACGACAATACGCTGACGTTCCTCAATCAGAGCGGCACCCCGCATGATATCGTCTTTGTCGATCCGCCGTTTCGTAAGGGCCTGCTCGACGATACACTGCGGCTGCTGGAAAATAACGGCTGGCTGGCGGATGACGCGCTAATCTATGTAGAGAGCGAAGTGGAAAATGGCCTGCCGCCGGTGCCAACGCACTGGGAGCTGCACCGTGAAAAGATAGCCGGACAGGTGGCTTACCGCCTCTATCACCGACAAGTACCTCTATCATCAATACGTACAGGGAGCGTAACATGCTGATTAATCTGGGCCGACTCATGATGCTGTGCGTCTGGGCATTTCTGATCCTTAACCTGGTTCACCCCTTCCCGCGTCCGCTGAATATCTTTGTTAACGTGGCGCTGGTTTTCACCGCCTTTATGCATGCCCTGCAGATGGTAATGATGAAGACCGCGCTGCCGAAAGATGGCCCGCAGATGACCGCCGCCGAGCAGTGGCGCATCTTTCTGTTTGGCGTCTTTGAGCTGCTGGTGTGGCAGAAAAGGCTTAAGCAGAATCTTCAGCAGAAGAAGTAATCGGACGGGCTCGCGTTGTCATCTGCCCGCCACGGCCACTACACTGAATAGCAAGGGTGTGGGCATAGCGCCCATGAGACAGTAACGAATTCAAGGAATTAAGATGCTTTGGTCGTTTATCGCCGTATGTTTTTCCGCCTGGCTCTACGTGGACGCGTCCTATCGCGGGCCAGCCTGGCAACGCTGGGTCTTTAAACCCGTCACCCTGCTGCTGCTGCTGCTGCTGGCCTGGCAGGCACCGATGTTCAACGCCGTCAGCTATCTGGTGCTGGCCGGTCTCTGTGCGACTCTGGTAGGCGATGCGCTGACCCTGCTGCCGCGCCAGCAGCTGCTCTACGCTATCGGGGCGTTCTTCCTCGCGCATCTGCTTTATACCATCTACTTCGCCAGCCAGATGACGCTCAGCTTCTTCTGGCCGCTGCCGCTGGCGCTACTGGTGATTGGCGTCCTGCTGATCGCCACGATCTGGACGCGACTTGAAGAGCTACGCTGGCCTATCTGCACCTTTATCGCGATGACGCTGGTGATGGTCTGGCTGGCTGGCGAGCTGTGGTTCTTCCGTCCGACCAGCCCGGCGCTGTCGGCGTTTGTCGGTGCCGTCCTGTTGCTGTTAAGCAATATTGTCTGGCTGGGCAGCCACTACCGCCGCCGCTTCCGGGCAGACAGCGCTATTGTTAGCGCCTGCTATTTTGCTGGTCACTTCCTGATTGTACGCTCCCTCTACATTTAACGCTTGACTCTGGAGTCGACTCCAGAGTGTATCCTCTGGTTAATGAGAAAATTATCATTGACCGGAGGACGTTATGTCTGCTCCTGAAAAGTCTAAAAACGCGCCGCAGTTTATGGCTTTTAAACCTGTATCTGCACCGCTCCACGAGGAGTGCGGCTGCGCGGCAGCGTGCGAAACGCAGCGCGCCGCCCCTCTGCCTGATAGCAGTAACCGTTACACTTGGGTGGTTAACGGCATGGACTGCGCCGCCTGCGCGCGAAAAGTAGAGAACGCGGTCAGGCAGGTAGCCGGTGTTGAACAGGTTCAGGTGCTGTTTGCTACCGAAAAACTGTTGATTAACGCCTCGGGCAACGTCAGCGCTCAGGTAGAAGCGGCAGTCAGAAACGCCGGCTACTCTCTGCGCAGCGAATCGGCCCCGACCGAAAAAACCCCCTTCCTGCAGAAGAACCTGCCGCTCATCACCTTGATTATGATGATGGCGCTAAGCTGGGCGCTGGAGCAAATCAACCACCCGCTCGGTAATCTGGCCTTTATCGCCACCACCCTCGTCGGCCTCTACCCTGTCGCCCGTCAGGCGCTGCGCCTGATGAGAAGCGGCAGCTGGTTTGCCATTGAGACATTAATGAGCGTGGCGGCCATCGGGGCGCTGTTTATCGGTGCAACGGCAGAGGCGGCGATGGTGCTGCTGCTGTTTATAGTCGGCGAGCGTCTTGAGGGTTGGGCTGCCAGCCGGGCGCGGAAGGGCGTCAGCGCACTGGTGGCGCTTAAGCCCGAGACCGCGACCTTAGTCGTTAACGGCGAACGTAAAACGGTGGCGATAGATTCGCTGCGGCCAGGCGATGTAATTGAGGTCGCCGCTGGCGGCCGCCTGCCTGCCGATGGGGCGCTGCTTAGCGCTGATGCCAGTTTTGATGAGAGCGCTCTTACCGGTGAATCGATCCCGGTAGAACGCGCCGCCGGGGAAAAGGTACCTGCCGGGGCTACCAGCGTGGATCGTCTGGTCCAGCTTAAGGTGCTATCAGAGCCGGGCGACAGCGCAATTGACCGCATCCTCAGGCTGATCGAGGAGGCCGAGGAGCGCCGCGCCCCTGTTGAGCGCTTTATCGATCGCTTCAGCCGCATCTATACCCCCATCATTATGCTCGTCGCCCTGCTGGTTGCCGTTTTGCCTCCGCTGCTCTTCAGCGCCCCCTGGGAGGGCTGGATCTATAAGGGTCTCACGTTGTTGCTGATCGGCTGTCCGTGCGCGCTGGTGATCTCCACGCCAGCGGCGATCACCTCAGGGCTGGCGGCAGCGGCACGCCGGGGCGCGCTGATTAAAGGCGGCGCAGCGCTGGAGCAGCTCGGGCGCGTGCGGCATATCGCCTTCGATAAAACCGGCACCCTGACGCTGGGTAAACCGCAGGTCACGGGAGTGTATCCTCATCATATCAGCGAGGAGACGCTGCTTACGCTGGCCGCTGCGGTTGAACAGGGTTCGACCCACCCGCTGGCCCAGGCCATTGTGCGTGAAGCCGAGACTCGCGGGCTGGCGATCCCTCGCGCTACGGCGCAGCGTGCGCTGGTGGGATCGGGTATAGAGGCCGACGTCGAGGGCAAAAAAGTGTTGATCTGCGCAGCAGATAAATTTGCAGCGGTCGAATTTAGCGAGCGCATTCATGCGCTAGAAGCGGCCGGGCAGACGGTGGTTATTGTTGCTGAAGATGGCGAGCTAAAAGGCATGCTGGCGCTGCGGGACACCCTGCGTGACGATGCCAGAGAGGCGGTTGCTGACCTGCTTCGTCTGGGCGTGCAGGGGACGATCCTGACGGGCGATAACCCACGCGCGGCGACGGCGGTTGCTGGCGAGCTGGGGCTTGAGTTCAAAGCCGGACTGCTGCCAGCAGACAAAGTGGCGGCGGTGACGGCGCTAAATGCGCAGACGCCGCTGGCGATGGTGGGAGACGGTATTAACGACGCCCCGGCAATGAAGGCGGCAACCATCGGTATTGCGATGGGCAGCGGTACCGACGTGGCGCTGGAGACCGCCGATGCGGCGCTGACCCACAGCAGGCTGACAGGGCTGGCGGAGATGATTACCCTGGCCCGGGCAACGCACGCCAACATTCGGCAGAACATTGCCATTGCGCTGGGGTTGAAGGGCATATTTTTAGTGACTACGCTGCTGGGGATCACCGGACTCTGGCTGGCGGTTCTCGCCGACACTGGCGCAACGGTGTTGGTGACGGCGAACGCGTTACGTTTGTTACGCGGGCGGTGAAACACCCGGCGGCGCTATGCTCGCCGGGCCTACAGCATACAAACTCTATTAACTATTACTGCATCCCCAGGATCCCGGGTAACCACAGCGAAATCGCCGGGATATAGGTTACCATTGCCAGCACCACCAGCAGCATTGCGTAGAAGGGCATCATTGCCTTTACTACCGTTTCGATCTTCTGCTTGCTCACGGCGCTGGCAACAAACAGCACCGAGCCGACCGGCGGTGTGATCAGCCCGATCCCGAGATTAACCATCATGATCATGCCGAAGTGCACCGGATCGATCCCCAATGAGTTGGTCACCGGCAGCAGCACCGGGGTCAGGATCAGGATCAGCGGGGCCATATCCATCAACGTGCCCACCAGCAGCAGCATGATATTAAGGTACATCAGAATGACGTACTTATTATCCGACAGCGAGGTGAAGAATTCGGTGATGCGCGTTGGCAGCTGCATGTAGGTCATGACCGCGCCGAACGCTGCCGCAAAACCGATCAGGATCATCACGATGGTGACGGTCTTTACCGTACGGCACATCAGCTTCGGCAGCTCGCTCCACTTGTAGTCGCGGTAGATAAACATGGTCACGAAGAATGCCCACAGGCAGGCGACCGCCGCCGACTCGGTGGCAGTAAAGATCCCCGACAGAATGCCGCCGAGAATGATCACTACCGTCATCAGCCCCCACAGGGCATCGAACAGGATCTTCAGCGCCTGCTTAAACGGGATCCGCTCCCCTTTCGGATAGCCGCGCTTGTGGGCAAAACCCAGACAGAGGATCATCAGGCACAGCCCGAGCAGCAGTCCCGGTAACACGCCAGCGATGAACAGGGTAGCGATAGAGACCGTGCCCCCCGCCGCCAGAGAGTAGATCACCGAGTTATGGCTGGGTGGAATGAGAATGGCCTGCACCGAGCCGCTGGCGGTCACCGCCGCCGCATACTCACGCGGGTAGCCATTCTTCTCCATCTCCGGGATCATTACGCTGCCGATAGAGGCGGTGTCCGCCACCGACGAGCCAGAAATCGCGCCGAAAAAGGTCGAGGCGACGATATTCACCAGCGACAGGCCGCCGCGAATAAAGCCGACAAAGACGTAGGCAAAGTTAACCAGACGCCGGGCAATCCCCCCTTCCGCCATGATCGCGCCCGCCAGGATAAAGAACGGGATCGCCAGCAGGGTAAACTTGTTCACCCCGCTGGTGATCTGGATCATCAGCGCCTCAAGAGGCAGATCGATCCACAGCGCGCCAGCGACCGCACTTAGCCCAACGGCGAACGCCACTGGCATCCCCAGCGCCAACAAGATGGCGAGGGTGAACAACAAAACAAACGCATCCATCTTTCACCCCTTAAGTGTGGTTACCGAGCAGCACGACCGGACGATTTTCCTGCGATCCAAACATCAGGCGCTCAAGCACAAACAGGATCAGGATCGCCGACCCCAGCGGCAGCGGGAGATAGCTCTCCCCGGAGGTCAGGATCGGGAACTCGGCGACGGGCTGCTCCCACAGCTCAACGCATAGCCAGTAGCTGTACCAGAAGATGATCAGGGAGATCCCCAGCATCAGCAGATCCACCACCCGAGCGCACAGGGCTTGCAGCGCTGCGGGCAGGCGGTCGGTAAGCATGTTCACCGCAATGTGTGACCCGGCGCGGTAGCTGACCGCCGCGCCGATAAAGGTAAAGGTCACCATGCAGATAATGGCGATTGGCTCCGGCCAGGACTCGCCGCGGTTAAGCACGTAGCGCGAGAAGATGCCAATGGGGATCACAATAGTCATCACCAGCAGCGCCGCGCCCGCTACGACCATCGCAAGCAGGTACAGACGGTCCATCCACTTCAGGTAGCGTTCGGACATACGTCCTCCACAAAACGGGTCTGATTTACTTAACGTCGGCGATGGCTTTCATCAGATCCTGATGCTTATCGCCATACTGGGCGCGCACCGGCTCTGTCGCTTTGATAAAGACCGATTTGTCGATGTCGTGGAACTGGACGCCGCCCGCCTTCATCTTGTCGAGCGCCTGCTGGTTATAGGCATTCCACAGCTTGCGCTGTTCAAACTGCGCTTCGCGGGCCAGGGTGAGGATTTTTTTCTGATCGTCAGCGCTGAGCTTGTCCCACTTCACTTTGGAGTAGAGCAGCATCTCTGGGGTAATGAAGTGGCCGCTGAGGGTGTAGTTTTTTGCCACCGGCATATAGTTGTGGGCGACAAAGGTCGGCGGGTTGTTCTCTGCTCCGTCAATCACACCGGTTTGCATGCCGCTGTAGACCTCACTCACGCCCATCGCCACCGAGTTAGCTCCCATATCTTTCAGCGTGGCCAGTGCCACCGGGCTACCCTGCACGCGGATCTTTTTGCCCTTCAGGTCTTCCGGTTTGACGATCGGATCCTTGGTGATCAGGTTGCGGGTGCCGGAGTCCATCCAGCCGAGAAATACCAGCCGGGATTTCGGGTTGGCGGTGAGCTTGTCGCCGATCTGCTTGCCGATATCACCGTCGATAATTTTGTGCATGTGGTCTTCATCGCGGAAGACGTAGGGCAGCGTAAAGACTTCGATGTCCGGCAGGATCGCCGCCACCGGTGCCATGGAGACGCGGATCATGTCGATGGCGCCCATCTGTGCCTGCTCGATCATCTGCTTTTCATCCCCGAGCACGCCGCCGGGAAAGACTTTAATCTCCAGCTTACCGTCGGTTTGTTGTTTCAACTTTTCGCCCATCTGCTCTACGGCCACCACGTTGGGATAACCCTGCGGATGAACATCGGCGGCTTTGATGGTTTGAGCAGCAACAGAGGAGGCAAAAGCAGTCAGGCACAGAGCGGCTAACAACGGCTTCAAGGTCGTTTTCATTGAGTCAACTCCAGGGTAGTGAGGTAAGCGGCGAACAGCGTTTTATTTTTACGCTTAAAAACTACACTACGCCCGGAGAAGCAGAGGTGAAGCGGTTCACAAAAGTAACAAGATTGTGAAACGATGGTTCAATTATGTGACAACAGTAGTCCAATTGAGGTTAATAAACGGTGTTACTGCCCTTTACGTAACAGGTAGCGGTACGGCAACGCTTCTACCTGCTGGGCGACCAGCTCGTGCTCCATAAAGCGGCAAAATCCAGGAATATCGCGCGTGGTGGCGGGATCGTCGGCGATAATCAGCAGGGTTTCCCCGGCCTGCATGGTACGTACGGTTTTACGTACCATCATCACGGGTTCCGGGCAGCGCAGCCCCTGGGCGTCAAGGGTATGGTCTGGCGTAGCAAAGAGATCGGTCATTTTTAGCTCATTCAGTCAAAAACCGCTGTAGTTTACGCCGCGATCATCGCAATGCAAACCATGTTAACGATTGCGTGCATTTTAACCATTGCAAAGTGGTGCTAAAGCAGTATGATGCGGCGGTTCAAATTGGGTTCCCTCACCCCAACTCATAAAAAGGTCACAATATGACGCAGTTCTCGCAATCTCAGCGCATGAAGGCGCTGTTCTGGCTATCGCTTTTTCATCTGCTGGTGATCACCTCCAGCAACTACCTGGTACAGCTGCCGATCTCGGTGTTTGGTTTCCATACCACCTGGGGGGCGTTTAGCTTTCCCTTTATCTTCCTCGCCACCGACCTGACCGTGCGTATTTTTGGCGCACCGCTCGCCCGGCGGATCATCTTTGCCGTGATGATCCCGGCGCTGATTATCTCCTATATCGTTTCGTCGCTGTTTTATATGGGCAGCTGGCAGGGCTTTGGCGCGCTGGCCCACTTTAACCTGTTTGTTGCCCGCATCGCCGCCGCCAGCTTTATGGCCTATACGCTGGGACAGATCCTCGACGTGCGCGTCTTTAACCGCCTGCGCCAGAATCGCCGCTGGTGGCTCGCTCCGACCGTCTCCACGGTGTTCGGCAACGCCAGCGATACCGTCGCCTTCTTCTTTATTGCCTTCTGGCGAAGCCCGGACGCGTTTATGGCCCAGCACTGGACCGAAATCGCGCTGGTGGACTACAGCTTTAAGGTGCTTATCAGCATTCTGTTCTTCCTGCCGATGTATGGCGTATTGCTCAATATGTGCCTGAAAAGACTGGCGGATAAATCTGAAATTTCGGCGTTACAGGCCAGTTAAAGGTACGCTTCCTAACTTGTGATAAGATGGGCCTATGAGCCGTTTTGGCCGTTTATCGAAAGGAAGAAGTCAATGCGCAATCTGGTTAAATATGTCGGGATTGGCCTGCTGGTATTAGGGCTGGCGGCCTGTGATAACAGTGATACGAAAACGCCTGCGCAGGGCGCTGCGCCGGAGAGCAACGCGACCGGCCAGCCGGTAAGCCTGCTGGACGGCAAGGTGACCTTCTCCCTGCCTGCCGACATGAGCGATCAGAGCGGCAAGCTGGGTACCCAGGCGAATAATATGCACGTCTACTCCGACGCCACCGGCCAGAAAGCGGTGATTGTGATCGTTGGTGATACCACCAATGAAGAGCTGCCGGTGCTGACGAAACGTCTGGAAGAGCAGCAGCGCAGCCGCGATCCGCAGCTGCAGGTGGTGACCAATAAATCCATCGAGGTGAAAGGTCACACGCTGCAGCAGCTGGACAGCATCATCTCCGCAAAAGGCCAGACCGCCTGGTCCTCCGTGGTGCTGGGTAAGGTTGATGGCAAGCTGCTGACCATCCAGGTCACGCTGCCGGCTGAGAACCAGCAGCAGGCGCAGAGCGCAGCAGAGAATATTATCAACACCATCGTGATTAACTAATTGTATATAACGCCCGGCGGCGCGCTGCTTGCCGGGCCTACGATTCTGAAACGGTCTCCAACGGAGGCCGTTTTTTTAACTGCCACGCCAGCAGCAACGCCACTGCTACCAGCCCTGCCGCCGCAATATAGATTGACGAGATACCGGTCCAAGCCATCAGCAGCCCGGCCGCCGGCCCGGTGATGCCCAGGGCCAGGTCCATAAACACCGTATAGGTCGCCAGCGCCGCGCCCTGATTCTGCTGCGGCACCGCTTTAACCGCCACGACGCCCAGCGCCGGGAAGACCAGCGAGAACCCCGCTCCCGCCAGCAGTACGCCGACTTTCGCCATCCAGGGCGCAGAGGCAAGGCCGGTGAGCATTAAACCGAGCGTCTCAACCGCAAAGCAGATCAGCGCCACGTTGAGGCCGCCTAACCGGCTAATGCTATTAGGGAAAAAGAGGCGCGCGCCAATAAATGCACAGCTAAAGAGCGTCAGTGCAAAGGCCGCACCGTCCCAGCCTTTGGCATCGTAGAAAAGGGTAATAAAGGTAGCGATGACGCCAAATCCGGCAGAGCCGAGCGCCAGCGCCATGCCGTAGAGCCAGATCCGCCCCAGTACGTCGCGAAACGGCAGCGGCTTGCCTTTGCTCACCTTTACCGCCGGACGAGTCAGGGCAAAAAGAAACGCTACCAGCGCCACGGCCATGATGGTGAGGGACAGTCCGGTCAGGCCAACATAGTAAAAGCAGAGCACGCCCAGCGGTGCACCGAGCGCCATCGCGCCATAGGAGGCGATACCGTTCCAGGAGATGACCTTGCCGATGTGCAGCGATCCCACCGTGCCTACGCCCCACAGCGTCGAGCCGGTACCGGCGAAGCTCTGACCTACGCCGAGGATCACCCTGCCGACGCAGAGCAGTACCAGGCTGACGATGGGCCAGCCGCTGCCCATACTCGCCAGCAGGTAGCCGACGCCGCTCAGAAAGCAGCCGCACAGGCCAAAGAGCACAATCTTTTTTGGCCCGAGACTATCGGCATAGCGCCCGGCATGCGGGCGGCTCAGGAGCGTGGCGAAATATTGCAGGCTGATCACCAGACCCGCCCAGAAGGCGCTAAACCCCATAACGTCATGGACATAGCCCGGCAGTACAGCCAGCGGCAGACCAATAATGAAGTAGCTTGCGAAGTTAAATATAACGACGGAGATAATGCGCAGGTTGAGACGCACTCCGTTTAGCGCCGGTTCGGCGACGGGTTCAGGCATCAAGCTCACCAGTTTTACAGCGGTTCTTTACAGGAGTGTTTCACTATTACCATGACGCAGCGTGAAAATCAGCATTCACAATAAGATTGTCCCTCTTAAACGAAGCTCCAACAAGGCACTACACTTAACGTGCACAGCGATAAAAGGAATTCAACATGCTCAACGTATTGCCTGAAAAATCCGGTGATAAAGCAGGACTGCACATCCTTGTTAAACTGGCCGCGCTGGTGATTATCCTTGCGGGTATCCATGCGGCGGCCGATATTATCGTCCAGCTTTTGCTGGCGCTCTTCTTTGCTATTGTCCTTAATCCTCTGGTCACCTGGTTTTTACGTCGTGGAATTAAACGCCCCCTCGCTATTACTATCGTGGTGGTGGTGATGCTGGTAGTGCTTACTGCCCTGTTTGGCGTGCTCGCTGCCTCGACAACCGACTTTATTAACCTGTTACCGAAATATAACCGGGAATTAACGCGCAAAATTGTCGCCCTCCAGCAGGCGCTGCCTTTTTTGAATCTGCATATCTCGCCGGAGCGCATGCTGCAGCGCATGGACTCCGATAAGATGATGACCTTCGCCACCACGCTGATGGCGCAGCTCTCCAACGCCATGGCCAGCGTCGTTCTGCTGGTGATGACGGTGGTGTTCATGCTGTTTGAAGTTCGCCACGTGCCCTACAAGCTGCGCTTCGCGCTGAATAATCCGCAGATCCACATTGCGGGCCTGCACCGGGCGTTGAAAGGCGTCTCGCACTATCTGGCGCTCAAGACACTCATTAGCCTGTGGACCGGGGTGATTATCTGGCTGGGGCTGATGCTGCTGGATGTCCAGTTTGCCCTGATGTGGGGCGTGCTGGCATTCCTGCTGAACTACGTGCCTAATATCGGCTCCGTGCTGTCAGCGATCCCGCCGATGATTCAGGCGCTGCTGTTCAACGGCTACTATGAGTTTTTCATGGTCGGCGCGCTCTTCCTGGTGGTGCATATGCTGCTGGGCAACATCCTTGAACCGCGCATGATGGGCCACCGGCTGGGGATGTCTACGCTGGTGGTGTTCCTCTCGCTGCTGGTGTGGGGTTGGCTGCTGGGACCGGTGGGCATGCTGCTCTCGGTGCCGCTGACCAGCGTGTGTAAAATCTGGATGGAGACTACCAAAGGGGGCAGCAAGCTGGCCATCCTGCTGGGTCCAGGACGGCCAAAAAGCCGACTGCCAGGGTAGGGCATTATTGCCAGCGGCTGCCCGTACCCGGTGAGCCTACTTCAGGTTTTCCGGGAAGTTCTCTGGCAGCTCGCTGGCCGCACAGTCGATGACGCTGTCGTTATTTGCCCCGCAGTCGCGTACAAAGGTGATGGTTGCGAACTCATCGATCACCTCCGTTGGGTAGGCAGGCCCCGCCTCGCGATACGACTCCATAAGCGGAATATGATCGTTCTGGAAACAGACGGTTTTTTCCGGATTGTTTATGACCCAGCGCGGGAAGAAGATGGTCCCGTGGAACAGCCGGTCGCCGAGGTTAACAATCAGGCTAACGTCGGTGCCGGTCGGCTCGGTCCATGAAATTTTGTAGGTGCTCTCACCCACCCGCACGATCCAGGCATGCTGATCTTTCACCCAGCGATTGCCAACAATCCCGCTATGGATCCGGTAGTCCAGCGTCGACTCATTTTTCACATAAATCTCGTAATTCCAGCCGTTGTCGTAGGTGTAAACCAGGTGTTTACCGACAAATCCACTCAGATCGTGTTTATCAAAGCTGTTCATTTTTTACCTCCTTCATGTGATAGAGATAGCGTACCGCTGCAAATTATGGATTAATAACGCTGATTTTGAATGTAATTAATCAACTTTTTAGATAATTTATGCACAAGACAACCCTGGAGCAGTGGTCACTGCTGGAAAAAGTGATTGAGCTGGGCAGCTTTGCCAAAGCCGCCGAGGAGACGCATCGCAGCCAGTCGTCGGTGAGTTATAACCTGGCACTGTTACAAGAGCGTTTGGGCATCGCGCTGCTCGTGCCGGAAGGCCGACGCGCCGTGTTAACGCCCGCCGGAGAGCTGCTGTTAACCCAGGTTAAACCCCTGCTGAAGGCCTTTGCCTACGTTGAAACGCGTGCCTCAACCTTGCGTAACGGTATGCGCACTCGCCTTGATTTGGTGGTCGACAGCATCTTTCCCCGCAGCCAGCTGTTTGCCATCTTGCGTCAGTTTCAGCAGCGCTATCCCCAGACCCAGGTGCATCTTACCGAAGCCCAGGAAAACGTTGCCCTACCCGCGCACACTGAAGCCGACGTGATGATCCTGCCGCGCCGTCAGGATATGACCGGACGCGGGGAGTGGCTGATGAACGTTGACTTCATCGCCGTGGCCCATCGCGATCATCCGCTCTTTGCGTTGAGTACGTTGAATGACGAGACTTTGTCTGCCTGGCCGCTGATCCGCATCGCCGGGAGTGACAGTGCCCAGCAGTCCACCAGCGAAGCCTGGACCTTCTCGACCATCGATGCCGCGATTGACGCGGTGATGTATCAGGTGGGTTATGGCTGGCTACCGGAAGAGCGGATCCGCGAGCAGCTGGAGGCGGGTGTCTTAAAAATGCTTCCCCTCAGCCACGGTGTCCGTCGTGCTACGCCCCTGCACCTGATTGTAAAGAAAGACTTAATGCCTCTTGATGAACAGGTTAAGACGCTACTGAAACTCCTGACCTCTGCTAAGTAGCGTCTATGCTTAACGTTCGATAACGACATCTACGGGAGCAACCGATGAAGATTGATTTAACGGGCAAAGTTGCGCTGGTGACGGCCTCTACCGGCGGGATTGGTTTGGCGATTGCGCGCGGGCTGGCGGAGAGCGGTGCGGAAGTGATCATCAATGGCCGCAGCCAGGAGAGCGTGAACCAGGGCATTCAGCAGCTGCAGCAGGCGGTACCGGGTGTAGAGGTGCGGGCCACCATCGCCGATCTCAGCACCCCCGAAGGCGTTGAATCGGTACTGAAAACCGCCGCTTCCGTGGATATCCTGGTTAACAATGCCGGCATCTACGGCCCGTCCGATTTCAACGCTACCGACGATGCCACCTGGGATAAGTACTGGCAGACCAACGTGATGTCCGGCGTACGCCTGGCGCGCGCCCTGCTGCCGGGGATGGTGAAGAAGGGCTGGGGCCGGGTGGTATTTATCTCTTCGGAATCGGCGCTTAACATTCCGGCAGATATGATCCACTACGGGGTGACCAAAACGGCGCAGCTCTCGCTGGCGCGCGGGCTGGCAAAATACGTGGCGGGCAGCGGCGTGACGGTCAACAGCGTGCTGCCGGGGCCAACGCTTTCCAACGGCTTTGCCGCCATGATGCAGAGTGAAATAGACAAAACCGGCAAATCGCTGGAGACGGTCGCTACCGAGTTTGTGAAAGCCAACCGTCCTACCTCGGTGATCCAGCGTGCCGCCACGGTGGATGAAGTTGCCAGTATGGTGGTTTACGTCTGTTCAACCCAGGCCTCGGCGACCTCCGGCGCAGCGCTGCGCGTCGATGGTGGCGTGGTAGACGATATTGTATAACCCGGCGTGGAGAAGCGTTATGTCTAAGCAAATCTCACGCTGTGTGCTGGCCGCCCTGCTCTTCAGCGGGACGGCTGCGGCAGCAGAGTACGGTGAGCAGCTGGAGGGTTTTAGCTACCCCTGGGAACTCAAAAAGTTTGCTTTTCAATCGCAGAAACAGCCCCTCAGCATGGGCTATATGGATCTGCAGGCGGATAAGCCCAACGGTCACACGGTGGTGCTGCTGCACGGCAAAAACTTCTGCGCCGCCACCTGGGAAGAGACAATCCGCGTCCTGCACGAGGCCGGGTATCGGGTCGTCGCTCCGGATCAGATTGGCTTCTGCACCTCTACCAAGCCCGCCAGCTATCAGTACAGCTTCCAGCAGCTGGCGCGCAATACCCATCAGCTGCTGGACTCGCTGGGGATCAAGAAAGCCACGGTGATAGGCCACTCTACCGGCGGGATGCTGGCCACCCGCTACGCCCTGATGTATCCCCAGCAGACCGAGAAGCTGGTGATGGTCAACCCCATCGGCCTTGAGGACTGGAAAGCCAAAGGCGTCCCCTACCGCAGCGTTGACGAGTGGTACCAGCGGGAGCTAAAAACCAGCGCCCAGAGCATCAAAGCCTATGAGCAGAAGACCTACTACATGGGCAACTGGAAGCCGGA
>JBCNNW010000150.1:0-5954 GCA_039594205.1 Pseudescherichia sp.
ACGTGACGGACGTGAACGAAATCGATCCGGCCATCGGTGGCCGGGCAGGGTTCGAGCGGTTGGTTAGCGCCCTGAAAGAGGCGGGTATTGGGCTGATTCTGGATATTGTGCCCAACCATATGTCCACCTCGCTGGAAAACCCCTGGTGGCGGGATGTGATTGAGTACGGCGAGCAGAGCCGTTACGCCCACCACTTCGATATCGACTGGTCGCGCCGCCTGACCCTGCCTTTCCTGGGGGATGATTTTGACAAGGTGGTGGCCCAGGGGGATATCACCATTCAGCGCGACCCCCATACTGGCCGCCCCGCGCTGGCCTATTTTGAAAACTTCTACCCCCTGACGCCAGCCAGCTGGGCAGGGCGCGAGGAGGAGGTACTGAGCCTGACCGATCCCGAGGCCATTACCCGGCTTCATGAGCAGCAGCCCTGGCGGCTCAGCAGCTGGCGCGATGCGGCGTCAGATCTCTCCTGGCGGCGTTTCTTTGAAATTACCGGCCTGGTCGGCGTTCGGGTTGAAGATCCCGCCGTCTTTGATGACTGCCATGCGCTGATTCTGGCCCTGGTCCGCTCTGGCGCGGTGGACGGGCTGCGGGTGGATCATGTGGACGGTCTGGCCGATCCGAAAGGTTATCTGGAGCGTCTGCGCCAGGAGGCGGGGGCGGAGTGCTACATCACCGTCGAGAAGATCCTCGGCAAAGGGGAGCATCTGCCTGCCGACTGGCCCATCTCGGGTACGACAGGATATGAATTTATCGCCTCGCTGGCGGAAGTGCTGGTGGATGATGAAAAGATGGATACCCTGCGTCAGGCCTGGGACGAGGTAGTAGGTAAAACCTCCGATCCTCATGCCGAACTGCGCGCTGCCCGCCGGCTGATGGTGGATCGTAATTTTGCCGGCGAGTTTGCCACCCTGTTAGGGCTGGCTAACGTTATCGCCCGCGACGAGCCGCAGCAGCCTGACGAAGAGACGTTGCGCCATGCGCTGCGCGAGCTGCTGTTAGCCTTCCCGGTCTACCGCACCTACGGCACCGAAGCGGGGTTGCCCCCGGCGGATCTGCGCCTGTTGCAGCAGGTCATCGCTCAGGTCGATGCCGATGCGCAGGCGCTGGATCTGCTTACCCGAATCATGACCGGTGCGGTGGTGAATCAGGCCCAGGCGAACAGCTTCCGCACCCGCTTCCAGCAACTTACCGGGCCGTTAATGGCCAAATCAGTGGAAGATACTCTCTTTTTCCGCCAGAACATGGGGCTGGCGCTGAATGAAGTCGGCGCCGAACCGGTGCCGCGGGGCTTTTCGCTGACCCGTTTTCATCAGGAGATGGCGACCCGTCGGGAACGCCAGCCCGATGCGCTCTCCGGCACCTCTACTCACGATACCAAGCGCGGGGAAGATGCCCGTGCTCGCCTCTATACTCTGACCGAAGCCCCCACTCAGTGGGCCGAAGGCGTGGCGCGCTGGCGGCAGATGAACCAGACGCATGTTCGTTTCTTGAATGACGGGACGGCGCCGAAAGCCGCCGATACCTGGATGCTCTATCAGGCGCTGGCCGGCGTCTGGCCGCCGGCGCTGAGGCCGGGTGATCACGCCGGGCTGAAGGCGCTGGAGACGCGTTTCCTGGAGTTTGTGGAAAAAGCCCTGCGCGAAGCCAAGCTTCGTACCGACTGGGTGGATAGCAACGAAGCCTACGAAACGGTGGTGCTGGAGTATGCCCGCCATCTGCTCAGCGCCGAGAATCAGTCCTTCTTAACGGATTTCTGCGATTCACTGCAGCCCTTTATTCGCGCCGGGCTGGTCAACAGCCTGAGCCAGACGCTGATCAAACTTACCGCGCCTGGCGTACCGGACATCTACCAGGGCAGCGAAGCCCTCAATTTCAGCCTCGTCGACCCCGACAACCGCCGTGAGCCCGATTATCCCCGGTTGGCGCAGCAGCTACGCGACGCAGATCGGAACGTGTTTAACCAGGAAGCCAGCTGGCGCAGCGGCCAGGTTAATCAGTTCGTAACCGCCACACTGTTACGTTTACGCCAGGACAAACCGGCGCTCTTCCGCCGGGGTGACTATGTGGCGCTGATTACCCACGGCGAACAGGCAGAGAAGGCCATCGCCTTTGCCCGCGCCGACGGCAACGACGCGGTGATTGTTGTCGCCCCCCGGCTGGTTTTTGCCGCCGCCAGCTACACCGGCGCCGCGTTATGGCCCGAGACTTCCGTCGCGTTGCCTGAGCCTCTGGCCGGACGCCGTTATCGGGATCTCTTTACAGAAGAGGTGTTCGCCCTCAACGACACCCTTGAATTAGCCTCTGCACAGTGGTGCTGGCGGGTACTGGTCGCCTGCGACTGAGCGTGTTACACATGGAGATAAGCATGCCAAACGGTAATCATTTCGACATTCAGGCAGGGTCCAGCCATCAGTTAGGGGCCAATTACGACGGAAAAGGTGTCAATTTTGCGATTTTTTCTGCACATGCCGAGCGCATTGAGCTCTGCCTGTACGATCCCAGCGGTAAAACGGAGATTGCCCGGCTGGAGCTACCCGAGTTCACCCACGAGGTGTGGCACGGCTATGTCCCGGATCTTCAGCCCGGGGCGCTGTATGGCTATCGCGTTTACGGCCCTTACGATCCTGAAAACGGGCACCGTTTTAATCCCAACAAACTCTTAATCGACCCCTACGCGCGGGAACTGGTGGGCGAGCTTCAGTGGGACCCGTCCCACTTCGCCTATGAACTGGGCCATGACGAGCTGGATCTGAGCTTCGATACCCGCGATAGCGCGCCATTCACTCCAAAATGTCGGGTCATCGACCCCAACGCCTTCGACTGGCAGGATAACAACCGTCCGGCGGTGCCCTGGCCCCATACGGTGCTGTACGAAACCCACGTGAAAGGCTTTACCCAGCTTAACCCGGCCATTCCTGAGGCGCTGCGTGGCACGTTTGAAGGGATGGGGCATCAGGCCTCAGTCGACTACATCAAAAGTCTGGGCATTACCTCCGTCGAGCTGATGCCGGTGCACTGGTTCCCCCACGATCAACATCTGCTTGATAAAGGGCTGAAAAACTTCTGGGGCTATAACACCCTGGGCTTCTTCGCCCTGACGCCACACTATTATGGCCCACGGGGAATGCAGGGTTTTCGTGAGATGGTTCGCGCTTATCATGACGCGGGCATCGAGGTGATTCTGGATGTGGTTTATAACCATACCGCAGAGGGCAATGAACTGGGTCCAACGCTGTCGTTCAAGGGCATTGATAACTTCGCCTATTACCGCACGCTGCCGGATCAGCACCGCTATTACATTAATGACACCGGGACCGGTAATACCGTAAACACCTCGCACCCGCGGGTACTGCAGATGGTGATGGACTCCCTGCGCTACTGGGCGGACGCCATGCACATCGACGGTTTCCGTTTTGACCTGGGCACCATTCTGGGCCGCGAGCCGCAGGGCTTCGATCCGCGTGGCGGCTTCTTTGACGCCATTATGCAGGATCCGCAGCTCTCTAAACTGAAGCTGATTGGTGAGCCCTGGGATATCGGCCCCGGTGGATATCAGGTTGGCGGCTTCCCGCCGGGCTGGGGGGAATGGAACGACAAATACCGCGATACGGTGCGTGAGTACTGGCGCGGGGATAATGTCTCTTCCGATTTTGCCGCACGGCTGCTGGGCTCCGGCGATCTGTACGATCAGCATGGTCGCCGCCCGTGGGCCAGCATCAACTTTGTTACGGCGCACGACGGGTTTACCCTCAACGACCTGGTGTCGTACAACGACAAACACAACGAGGATAACGGCGAAGACAATAACGACGGCCACAACGATAACCGCTCCTGCAATTACGGTGCCGAAGGGCCGAGCGAAGACGAAGCCATTAATGCCGTGCGCGAACAGCAAAAACGTAATTTCCTCACCTCGTTGTTTGTGTCGCATGGCACCCCGATGCTGCTGGCCGGGGATGAGTTTGGCCGCAGTCAGATGGGTAACAATAATGGTTACTGCCAGGACAGCGAGATCTCCTGGGTTCACTGGGAAAACCTGCCGCCGAGCGCCGATGCGTTGCGGGTATTTACCCGCAAGCTTATTCAGCTGCGCGCGGAGCAACCCTTATTACGCAGAGAAAACTGGCGCGACGGGCTGGAGATCCACTGGTTTAACCCTGACGGCGGGCCACAGCAAGATGAGCACTGGGATGCCAGCGCCACGCTCGGTGTCGTCATCAGCCGTCCGGATCTGCAGCGCGAAGAGGGCGTGTGGCACGATGTATTGATGCTGTTTAATCCGTTAACAGAAGAGGTGACATTCCAGCTCCCGCGCCTCGACGACAACGACTGGATGCTGCAACTCTCGACTGCCGGTGAAAACCCGTCATCACCGACGCAGGAAGACCAGACGGTCTGGCAACTGGCCGCTCGCAGTATCACCCTCTTTAGCAAATCCTGAAGCCTCCTGAGAGCCAGTTAACGCTGGCTCTGCTTTTCATCTCATTGATTCCTTGACGTTATGCTTGCTTTGAGTAGCATTCTCACCATCAATCACACAGCAAAGCAGAAACTACAAAAATGAAAAGCATCGATTTTGCCCGTAACGATCAGGATCTTTATCCGCTATTGCAGCAAGCAAGTGACCAGGAGAAGGCGTTTCTGGCCGAGGTGATAGCGAGTAAGCGATCCGCCGATATCAGTAAAGAAGAACGTGACCCGTTGAAACTGACCATTGAGCTGCAAAGCATGGGAGGCGATACGGTAATGAACCTGTTCCGCCGACGCGGGGTGAACTACCGTGAAATCGTCTGCGATGTTGCGGAGAAAGTCGGTGCCAAAGTCGATATGAAAAGCGACCTGATTAAAATCGAAGAGAAAATCGCCGAGAAAGTGATTGCCGATTATAAAGCCAAACTTTCAGATAGCGAACGTGAAGCCTTTGAACAGGTATTGCGGGAAAGCCTGGACGACCAGAAAATGTTAACCGACGCCAAAAACGCCGCCGCCCGAAGCCTGCTGGGTATGACCCCGGCGCTCATGGCTGTCGGCACCTTTATTTTGCGTCGCGGTGTGGTTGCTGCGATACCGGTCGCCGGACAGTTTATTGGCGTGCTCACCGGCGTGGCGGGGGTGCTGTTTGCCTTCACCGGCACCGCCTACAGCGTGACCATCCCGGCGGTACTGATTATTGGCAGTATTCGTTCACGTCTGGCTGCAGAAAACTATGCCAGTGAGATCGACCTATGATTTTTTCAGTGATTCTTGAACGTGCTCTACCGCTGACGGCAGACATTATTGCCCGTATTGATTCAGGGGAGCTAAAAATTCATGGCGGCACTATTCGCGATGTTGCAGGTAAGATCGTTAAACATCTTATCTTCCCGCAAGAAGGGCAGCCGGGTCAAAAAAGCCCGCTAGAGCAGCTTGAAAAACAGCTGGGCCAGAATCATGCAGAGGTAATGGAACAGCTCGCCAGTCAAACGGCTTCGCTTTCAGCGATAAATATCATGTCTGCGCAGCAGACGACTGAGACTCTGGGTCAACAGCTGGAAGAGATCAGCGAAAAAATTGACGCGCTGGATCACAAGGCCGAGCAACTGCTGGATGAAGCCCGTTTTAGTAAGTTAATCAAAATCAGTGAGATTAAAAGCAGCGCACTGGCAGCTATTGAAGAGGCACTCTATGCCAACCAGAAGCAGAGCGATCATCAGTTCATTCGCCTGCATATTACCCCGCTGCGCCGGACGCTGAACGATCTCGATACCCTGCTTAGAAGCATGCTCGACGGGCTCGATAACAAAGCGTTTATCGAGAATGTTCACTTTGTGATGCTGGTGGCGGATCTCAAGAACAAAGCTACCTTTGTGCTCTGTCAGACCCATATTCGTCTTGAAGAGGACGATATCGCCCAGGGATATTTTGCGCGTAACGCGGACTCGAATGCGCTGCTTCGCCATCGTCTGCAAGAG
>JBCNNW010000151.1:0-5891 GCA_039594205.1 Pseudescherichia sp.
GGATCGGCAGGCAGTAGAGATGCGGACGCACGCCGCCTACCAGCATATGGTTACGGTTAAACATCAGATGCTGCGGAGTGATGGTTGCCGCCAGCAGCTCGTTACCTTCGCGCACGTAGTCGGCTGCATCTTTGGTCGTGATATGCTCGAAGACGACCTTAAGCGCCGGCAGGCGCTGACGCAGCGGCTCCATTACCGTTTCGATAAAACGTGCCTCGCGATCGAAAATATCGATCTCGGCGTGGGTCACTTCACCGTGCACCAGCAGCGGCATACCCAGCGTCTGCATGCGCTCCAGCACCGGCATGATAGCGTCAATGCTGGTTACCCCGTGGCTGGAGTTGGTGGTGGCATTGGCGGGATAGAGTTTGGCAGCGGTAAAAACCCCCTCGCTAAAACCACGCTCCACCTCGTTGGGATCCAGCGAGTCGGTGAGGTAGCAGGTCATGAGTGGAGTAAAGTTATGGCCAGCAGGAACGGCGGCAAGAATACGCTGGCGGTAGGCGATGGCAGCATCAACGGTAGTCACCGGCGGGGCCAGGTTCGGCATCACGATAGCGCGACCATAGGTTTCACTGGTGAAGGGCACGACAGTCTTCAACATATCGCCGTCGCGCAGATGTACGTGCCAGTCGTCAGGGCGGCGAATTTTTAAAACCTGGGGTTGTGCTGTCATGGTAGTGCTCCGGCTAAAGTAAAGTCAGTAATGGCTGGTTTTATGCCGGGCACTAAGCATAGGCGTAAACGTTTTCGTTTGCACCTCTTTCCTGATTGCAGATTAAAAATTGCGGACCGCCAGCTCAGTTAACGAACGGGATAACAATCTCGCCCGCCTTGATCTCCAGCCCTTTAGCATACTTTTTCGCCAGCGCTTCGCCTTTGCTGCTGTCTTCGCTTAGCACGTAGGCGGGCTGCTGGTTAAAGTAGTTTTGCAGTGTCTGATTCAGGTAGGGCAGCAGAGTTTGTACTACCGGCTGCATCTTCTGCGGCATTACCGAGGCGTCTACGACTTCCATCTGCTGAAGAAAAATCGCCCCTTTCTCTTTATTGAAGACCGGCAGCGCCTTGAGCTTTAGCTTGACGGTTGCCTGCTGGCTACCAAAGAGCGAGTTGAGATCCAGCCCGGCATCGCCAGAGAGGGTGACTTTGTTTGGCTCCTCACGGCCGATTGCGCTGACCAGGTTATTTAGCACGATATGCGCATCCGCTACCCCCGGCAGGCCAATGTCGCGGGAGAAGTTATTGTGTTTTTGCAGCGCCGTGTTGATCTCCTGCTCGCTGACGGTGTACTGGGTGAGCTGATTGCAGCCCGTCAGGAGGCCACCGGTGATAAGGGCTGCGGCAAATAAAATTTTCTTCATAGGGTTTCTCTAAAGGCATGCATCGTGCCATCGTGACATAAAGCAGTCTGGCGTGCCAGCAGGCAGCGTCATAGCAGAAAAGGCTGAAAGCGGTGGCGGAAACCTGCGTTTCCGCCGGGCCGGTGGCTAAATGGCGATGGAGGAGAGAAGGTTAATTTGCGTCTGCTTGGCCATGTTGTCGCGGTAGTCGGCGACGCGCGTTGGCCAGACAATACCGGGAACAATCGTCAGGTTGCGCAGCAGCGGGAAGAGGTGGATATCATCCTCGGATAGCTCCCCGTTAACCGCGTTGGGCTGGACAATATGCTTGTCCAGATCGCGCAGATCGTCGCTGATTTTTTTTACCAGCCCAGGGGTATGGGCAAGGTGCTCGCTAAAGTCGCCGATAGCAGCCTCTTTTTTGTTGGTAAAGTAAGCGCGTGCTTCAGGCGTGGCGAACTCGTCAAACGGTGCTTTAGCAAAGCGGGGAAGCAGCAGGCGGTTAGTGTACTCGTTAACTTTACGCAGCCAGGCTTCAATGGCTGGCTTACGTGTGCCAGTCAGCAGCGGTTCACCGTCAAGCTGGTCAACGTATTTCACAATGTCCAGGCTCTCGGCCATGTAGCGGCTGTCATCTTTTTGCAGAATCGGCGCCATTTTCTGACCGATCATACGGGTGGGCGTGGCTTCATCATCGTTGAGCAACACGTTAAGTTCGACCGGCAGATTCTTCAGGCCAAAGATCATACGGGCTTTCAGGCAGTACGGGCAGTGATCGTAAATATAGAGCTTCACGTTTCCCCTCCAGGTGATGGTTGTCCGTAACCATCAGTATGGAAGAGAAAAAAGCGCCTTTCAAATCAGGCCCCCGGTTCGAGCATCCCCGTCTGGGTGTGCCTGGGGCTAAACTGCCACCAGAGCGCAAAGAGCGTTACCATGCCAATGGCGGACAGCATCATCCACGGCAGCTCGGGCTGGCTGAAGGCTTTTCCAGCGTCAAAAAGCCAGCCACCCCCCGCATAGCCCAGCAAGCCGCCAAACGCGAGGCCGAGGCGGCTAAAGCCCATATAGCTGCCCCGCGCCCTGGCGTCTGCCAGCTCAGCGCTCAGCGTTTCCCGCGCCGGTTCGGCAATAATCGAGCCGATATAGAATGTGCAAATTAATGTAAAGAGCTGCTGCAGCGAGCTGACCATGCCAATCGGCAGCATGCTTAAGGTCATAAACAGCAGGCCAGCCATCAAACGCTGCTCCAGGCGAAAGCGTTTTTCGCTCCAGCGGGCGACAGGGTAGAGCAGGGTCAAAGAGAGGCTCGCCTCAATGGCATACATCCACTTCACCGCCGCTGGCGAACCGGCGATATCATTAACCATGATCGGCAGCATCAGCATCACCTGTACGGCCAGCATGTAGTAGCCGGTCAGGGTAAGCACATAGGTGACGAAACGTCTATCGCCCATGACCCGGCTGAGGCCCTCCCGCACCGGCGTCTTCACCGTTGAAAGCTTCCAGGCAGGCAGCAGCCAGGCGTTAAAGGCGGCGCAGAGGACAAAGATCACCGCGCCGGTGGCGCATACCAGGCGGAAATCGTACTGCAGCAGCCAGCTGCCGAGCAGGGCACCGATCACCGCCCCGGCGCTGTCCTGCATCATCAGCAGCGAGAAGAAACGTCCGCGCAGGTGCGGGCGGATCAGTTTGACCACCAGCGCCGAGCGCGGTGGGTCAAATAGCGTACCGCCAAGACCGGAGAGGATGCATGAGCACCAGAGCAGCCACGGCTCATGCGCCACGGCCATGGTGGCGAAACCGGCGGCCCGCATCAGCATGCCGGTGACAATCATCGGCTTGGCGCCGAAGCGATCGGCAATTGCGCCACCGAAGATGCCCAGCCCCTGCTGAATAAGCTGGCGCAGGCCGAGGGCAATGCCCACCATTAAGGCAGCCCAGCCAAGCTGATCGACAAAGCGAATGGAAATAAGCGGGAAGACGACAAAAAAACCTAATACAACCAGCATATTATCGATGAGCAGGAAATATTTACCCAGGCGCCTGGCCTGCGATACGCGGGACATCTCCCCTCCCGGGAATGTCAAAATAGTTACCCTGCTATTCTGCTTGGTTGCTGACTATTTTCCCACCGCTGCGGCGACGATATTTTTTTATCAAAGCAAGGCTTTGATTGATGCTCTTTATCGTAATAGTGGCGTGCCGCAGGTATAGTTATCCGCAGGGGTAATAAGACGTTTCAACAGGAGTGGTGATGAATGTTCGGCTATCGTAATAACGTTCCAAAAGCGCGCTTAACGACGGACCGGCTGGTGGTGCGTCTGGTGCATGAGCGCGACGCATGGCGTCTGGCAGACTACTACGCTGAAAACCGCCAGTTTTTAAAACCCTGGGAACCCATACGCGACGAGAGCCACTGCTATCCCTCCGGCTGGCAGGCGCGTCTCAGCATGATTAACGAATTTCATAAGCAGGGAAGTGCCTTCTATTTTGCGCTGCTCGATCCGGAAGAAAAAGAGATCCTGGGCGTTGCCAACTTCTCTAACGTGGTGCGCGGCTCGTTCCACGCTTGCTACCTGGGCTACTCCATCGGTCAGAAGTGGCAGGGCCAGGGGCTGATGTTTGAGGCGCTGACCGCTGCGATCCGCTATATGCAGCGTACCCAGCATATCCACCGCATTATGGCTAACTATATGCCGCACAACCAGCGTAGCGGCGGCCTGCTGGAGCGGCTGGGCTTTGAAAAAGAGGGCTATGCCAAAGCCTATCTGCTGATTAACGGTGAGTGGCGCGATCATGTGCTGACGGCGCTGACCACGCCCGAGTGGACCGCAGGGCGTAGGGGAGATTAACCATGACGCAGTTACGCATAGGGGTAGTAGGGCTGGGCGGTATTGCTCAGAAAGCATGGCTGCCGGTACTGGGCGCCGCCACCAACTGGACGCTGCAGGCGGCCTGGTCGCCGTCGCGGGAGAAAGCGTTAGCCGTTTGCCAGCGCTGGCGGATGCCCTACGCCGGGTCGCTGCCGGAATTGGCCGCTCAGTGCGATGCGGTGTTTGTCCACACCTCTACGGCTTCGCACTACAAGGTGGTGAGCGAGCTTTTGAATGCCGGGGTGCACGTCTGCGTCGATAAACCGCTGGCCGAGAACCTCGCGGACGCCGAGCGGCTGGTAGCGCTGGCCGCGCGTAAAAAGCTGATCCTGATGGTTGGCTTTAACCGCCGCTTCGCGCCTCTGTATCGCGACCTGAAAACCCGGCTGGCAACCGGAGCGTCGCTGCGCATGGACAAGCATCGTAGCAACAGCGTCGGGCCGCAGGATCTGCGCTTCACGCTGCTGGATGACTATCTTCATGTAGTCGATACCGCGCTATGGCTGGCGGGCGGCGAAGGCCAGCTCAACGGCGGCACGCTGTTGACCAACGATGAGGGGGCAATGATCTATGCCGAGCACCACTTCAGCCACGCTGCCCTGCAAATCACTACCAGCATGCATCGCCGGGCGGGAAGCCAGCGCGAGTGGGTGCAGGCGGTGACCGACGGCGGCCTGTACGACGTGACCGACATGCGCGAGTGGCGGGAAGAGCAGGGCCGTGGTGTAACGCTGCGTCCGGTTCCCGGCTGGCAGAGCACCCTTGAGCAGCGCGGCTTCGTTGGCTGCGCCCAACACTTTATCACCTGCGTGAAAAATCAGACTGCGCCTGAAACTGCTGGTGAGCAGGCGGTGCTGGCCCAGCGCATTATTGACCGGCTCTGGCGCGAGGCGATGGCCGAATAACCCGCTGTAGTATCTGGTAATAGTTTCTGGATGTAGTATTTCATCGCAATCCAGGTAGACTAAGCGCTTCTTCTAACGCCTGCTATGCAGGCGTTTTGCCGCAGGGTTCGGATTAATACGGTAATGAATTTATTAAAATCGCTGGCTGCGGTCAGCTCGATGACTCTCTTTTCCCGCGTGCTGGGCTTTGCGCGTGATGCCATCGTGGCGCGGGTGTTTGGCGCAGGCCTGGCCACCGACGCCTTTTTTGTGGCGTTCAAGCTTCCCAACCTGCTGCGCCGTATCTTTGCAGAAGGCGCGTTCTCTCAGGCGTTTGTGCCTATTCTGGCCGAGTACAAAAGCAAGCAGGGTGAGGATGCGACACGCGTCTTTGTTGCCTATGTCTCCGGCCTGCTGACGCTGGTGCTGGCTATTGTGACCCTTGCCGGGATGCTGGCCGCCCCCTGGGTGATCATGGTCACCGCGCCGGGCTTTGCCGATACCGCCGACAAGTTTGCGCTCACCACCCAGCTGCTGAAGATCACCTTTCCCTACATTCTGCTGATCTCACTGGCCTCGCTGGTGGGGGCGATCCTGAATACCTGGAACCGCTTCTCGGTGCCGGCTTTTGCGCCAACTCTTTTAAACGTCAGCATGATTGGCTTCGCACTCTTTGCTGCACCGCTGTTTCACCCGCCGGTGCTGGCGCTGGCCTGGGCGGTCACCGTCGGCGGCGTACTGCAGCTCTTCTATCAGCTGCCGCACCTGAAAAAAATTGCCATGGTGCTAGT
>JBCNNW010000152.1:0-5883 GCA_039594205.1 Pseudescherichia sp.
GCAAATTTTGCATTTCGAGGGGACAGGAATGAAAGTAACGCTGCCAGAGTTTGAACGTGCAGGGGTGATGGTCGTCGGTGACGTGATGTTAGATCGCTACTGGTATGGCCCGACCAGCCGTATCTCCCCGGAAGCGCCGGTACCGGTGGTTAAGGTCGATGCGGTTGAAGAGCGTCCCGGCGGCGCGGCGAACGTGGCGATGAACATTGCCTCTCTCGGCGCCCATTCGCGTCTGGTTGGCCTGACCGGCATCGATGACGCCGCACGCGCGCTAAGCAAAACGCTGGCCGACGTCAACGTCAAGTGCGACTTCGTCTCCGTTCCGACCCATCCTACTATCACCAAGCTGCGCGTGCTGTCACGCAACCAGCAGCTGATCCGCCTCGACTTTGAAGAGGGCTTTGAGGGCGTGGACCCCGAGCCGCTGCACGATCGCATTAGCCAGGCGCTGGGCAGTATTGGCGCGCTGATCCTCTCCGATTACGGCAAGGGCGCGCTGGCCAGCGTTCAGCAGATGATCGCCCTGGCGCGTAAAGCCAACGTGCCGGTGCTTATCGATCCCAAAGGCAACGATTTCGAGCGCTACCGTGGGGCAACCCTGCTGACGCCGAACCTCTCTGAGTTCGAGGCGGTGGCCGGCAAGTGTAAAAACGAAGCGGAGATCGTTGAGCGCGGCATGAAGCTGATCGCCGATTTCGATCTCTCCGCGCTGCTGGTGACCCGCTCCGAACAGGGCATGACCCTGCTGCAGCCGGGCAAAGCGCCGCTGCATATGCCGACCCAGGCGCAGGAGGTCTATGACGTGACCGGCGCGGGCGACACGGTGATTGGCGTGCTGGCGGCAACGCTGGCGGCGGGCAACTCGCTGGAAGAGGCCTGCTACTTTGCAAACGCTGCGGCGGGCGTGGTGGTCGGCAAGCTGGGTACCTCTACCGTTTCGCCTATTGAGCTGGAGAACGCCGTACGCGGTCGTTCAGAGACCGGCTTCGGCGTAATGAACGAAGAGGAGCTGAAGCAGGCGGTGGCGGCTGCGCGCAAGCGTGGCGAGAAGGTGGTGATGACCAACGGCGTGTTCGATATTCTGCACGCGGGCCACGTCTCCTACCTGGCTAACGCCCGCAAGCTCGGCGATCGCCTGATCGTGGCGGTGAACAGCGATGCCTCGACCAGCCGTCTGAAAGGGCCAACTCGTCCGGTTAACCCGCTGGAGCAGCGTATGATCGTGCTCGGCGCGCTGGAGGCCGTGGACTGGGTGGTGTCGTTCGAAGAGGATACGCCCCAGCGCCTGATTGCCGGGATCCTGCCGGATCTGCTGGTGAAGGGCGGTGACTACAAGCCGGAAGATATTGCGGGTAGCAAAGAGGTATGGGCTAACGGCGGTGACGTACAGGTGCTCAACTTCGAAGACGGCTGCTCAACCACCAATATCATCAAGAAGATCCAGAAAAACTGATCCTGTAGGCCCGGTAAGCGTTAGCGCTACCGGGCAATACCGACTACAGGATTAGTCAATATTCTCTACCGGCGGAATAGCCGGTGCCGGTTTCACTTCACTCGGCAGATCCTGCGCCTGAGCGGGTTCAACTGACGCGGTGGCCGGGCGGTTCTCCAGATCGCTGATGCGCTGCTCCAGCGCGGTCAGTTTCTCACGGGTGCGCAGCAGAACCTGCGTCTGAACATCAAACTCTTCACGGCTCACCAGGTCAAGACGCGCCAGCTGGGATTGCAGCGTCTGGCGGATCTTCTTCTCTACATCCTCGCCGAAATCACGAATGCCTTTTGGCATCGACTCATGAACCTGGCGGGCGATCTGTTCAATTTTTTTCGGGTCAATCATAGTAGTTTCCCTGAACTGGTAAGTATTAGCATTAGTGTAGCGTGATTTAGTGTAACGTGAATTATGCCCTATGAAAGCACAATTGTGTCGGTGAATGGATTGCCGGGGATAATCAATAGCGTTATAGTTGATCTGCTTATTCTCAGGGCGGGGCGAAATTCCCCACCGGCGGTAAATCAGCCCAGGCTGAAAGCCCGCGAGCGCTCCATGCACGGCTTCCCGTCATGCATGGAGGTCAGCAGATCCGGTGTAATTCCGGGGCCGACGGTTAAAGTCCGGATGGGAGAGAGTAACGATCCAGCCGGGTTTCGGCCTGCTCACGTTATTTTTTTGCCGCTTGCGGTACTCCTAAGACTGCCCTGATTCTGGTAACCATAATTTTAATGAGGTTTTTATTACCATGAATCAGACGCTGCTTTCCTCTTTTGGCACGCCATTCGAACGTGTGGAACACGCTTTAGACGCACTGCGCAACGGGCGCGGAGTGATGGTGCTCGACGATGAAGACCGTGAAAACGAAGGCGATATGATCTTCGCCGCAGAGACCATGACCGTTGAGCAGATGGCACTGACCATTCGCCACGGCAGCGGTATTGTCTGCCTCTGCCTGACCGAAGAGCGCCGTAAACAGCTCGATCTGCCGATGATGGTAGAGAACAACACCAGCGCCTACGGCACCGGTTTTACCGTGACTATTGAAGCCGCTCATGGCGTGTCGACCGGCGTCTCTGCTGCCGACCGCGTGACTACCATACGCGCTGCCATTGCCGACGGCGCTAAGCCAGCCGATCTCAACCGCCCTGGCCACGTCTTCCCGCTGCGCGCGCAGCCTGGTGGAGTACTGACCCGTGGCGGCCACACCGAGGCAACCATTGACCTCGTAACCCTGGCGGGCTTTAAGCCAGCCGGCGTACTCTGCGAGTTGACCAACGATGATGGCTCTATGGCGCGCACGCCGGAGTGCATTGAATTTGCGAAAGCCCATGAGATGGCCGTTGTGACCATTGAAGACCTCGTGGCCTACCGCCGCGAGCAGGAACGCAAAGCCAGCTAAGCGCTGACGAAGTGTAAAGCAGAGCCGGGTATATGCCCGGCTCTGTTATTTTTGCTTAGCCCGCAAAGCCGATGCTTTGCAACAGCACCAGGCTCAGCCCCATCACCGACATACCGCACAGCACGCCGTAGCTCGGGTTGTTGTTGGGATCGATCTCTTTCGCCAGCGGCATCAGCTCATCTACCGACAGCGCCACCATGATCCCGGCCACCGCCGCCATGATCGCCGCCATCACTACCGGCGAGACCAGGCTGCCGAGGATCAGCCATGCCAGCACGCCGCCAAGAATTTCCGCCAGCCCTGAGATCCCCGCCCACATGACCGCCTTACGCTTTGAACCGGTAGCGGCATAGACCGGCGCGGCTACCGCCAGCCCTTCGGGAATGTTGTGCAGGGCTACCGCCAGGGCGATCCCCAGCCCCAGCTCAAGGTTGCTGCTGGCTGTCACATAGGTGGCTACGCCTTCGGGGAAGTTATGCAGGCTAATACCCAGGGTCAGCAGGATAGCCGTGCGCTTGATATTAGGCGGCATCGTTTTCGTGCTGGCGCACATAAGATCCTGAGCATGGGCGTGCGGCAGCAGGCGGTCGAGGCCGTAGTAGCCCAGCAGGCCGACGATAAACATGCCGTAGCCAAGCACCGGCGACATCCCTTCGGTGCCCAACGCAGCGGGGAGCATCTCCATCAGCGAGATCAGCAGCATAATTCCGGCGGCAAATCCCAGCGAAAAGGCCAGCACGCGGTTGGAAGGTTTCTGGCCAAGCACGCCGAGGATCGCGCCAATAAAGGTGGCCGCACCGGCTAATAAGGTCAGAATCAACGGGACCGACATTCAGAACTCCTTGTGATAATGATTCTCATTAATATTATTTAACACTGCCCCGTAAGGCGAGAGGGTAACGCACTCTTTACGCATTTCTTACATTCAAATTATCTGAAGATCTTCATCACGCTTATCTGAGTTCATCCTCTACGAGAAAAGCGTACTCTGCTTCTATCAAAATGACACTTTCTCTGAGGATATCATCATGTCTGCGTCTCGTATGCCAGCGCTGTTTCTGGGTCACGGCAGCCCGATGAACGTGCTGGAAGATAATATCTATACCCGTGCCTGGGGCAAGCTGGGGCAGACGCTGCCGCGTCCGCAGGCGATCGTAGTGATCTCTGCCCACTGGTTTACCCGCGGCACCGGCGTGACGGCAATGGAAACTCCGAAAACGATTCATGACTTTGGCGGCTTCCCGCAGGCGCTCTTTGACACGCACTATCCCGCACCCGGCTCTCCGGCGCTGGCCCAGCGGCTGGTGGATCTGCTGGCACCCATCCCGGTCACGCTGGACAAAGAGGCGTGGGGATTTGACCACGGCTCGTGGGGCGTGCTGATCAAGATGTACCCGGACGCCGACATCCCCATGGTGCAGCTCAGCGTGGACAGTACCAAACCCGCCGCCTGGCACTATGAGATGGGCCGCAGGCTGGCGACGCTGCGTGATGAGGGGATTATGCTGGTGGCGAGCGGCAACGTGGTGCATAACCTGCGCACCGCGCGCTGGCACGGCGAGAGTACGCCCTACGCGTGGGCGGAATCGTTTAACGATTACGTCAAAGCGAACCTGACCTGGCAGGGGCCGGTGGAGCAGCATCCGCTGGTGAACTATCTGCAGCACGAGGGTGGCTCGCTGTCGAACCCGACGCCGGAGCACTTCCTGCCGCTGCTCTACGTGCTCGGCGCATGGGACGGCGCAGAACCGGTGACCATCCCGGTAGAGGGGATGGAGATGGGCAGCATCAGCATGCTGTCAGTGCAGGTGGGCTAATAACTAAACGCCCGGTAGCACTACGCTTACCGGGCCTACGAGGTACGGCTACTCGATAAAAATGTGCGGATAGAAGCGGGAGAGATCCTGGGTGATCAGCGCCCGATCCTCACGAATACCAATCCCGGCGGGTTGATCGTTGATCAGCCAGCTGCCGATCAGCACATAGCTGTCGCCAAATTTTGGCAGCTGATGGAACTGCTGGACAATCATGCCCTCTTCACCGTAGGGACCCTCTACCTGCTCGATAGTCTGGCCGTTTTCCACGATAGAGACGTTCGCCCCCTCGCGAGAAAAGATCGGCTTAACAACGTATTTCTCCAGCGGCGGATGGTCATCTTCGGCGAAGTAAGCGGGCAGCAGGTTCGGGTGATCCGGGAACATCTCCCACAGCATCGGCAGCAGCGCTTTGTTAGAGATAATGCTCTTCCAGGCTGGCTCCAGCCAGCGCACGCCGGCATCTTCCAGCTTGGTGGAGAACATCTCACGCAGCATATGCTCCCAGGGGTAGAGCTTGAACAGGTTGCTGATCACCTGATCCTGCAGATCGGTGAACTGGCCTTTTTCACCCAGGCCAATATCTTTGATGTAGAGGAATTCAGTGGCAACGCCCGCTTCGGCGGCGCAGTCCTGCAGATACTGCACCGTACCGCGATCTTCAACGGTATCGCGGCAGCAGGCCAGATGCAGCAGATTAAAGCCGTACTGCTCGCGTAGCTCGCCGAAGCGCTCGATCAGCTTCTCCTGCAGACTGTTAAACTGATCGCTCTCTGGCGCCAGCTTGCCCGCGTTCTGCTGGTCTTCCAGCCAGATCCACTGGAAGAACGCGGCTTCATACAGCGAGGTGGGGGTGTCGGCGTTGTTCTCCAGCAGCTTGGGTTCACCTACGCCGTCCCACGCCAGATCGAGGCGGGAATAGAGCGACGGCTGCTGCGTTTGCCACGCCTGGCGCACAAAGCTCCAGGTGTGTTTTGGAATACGGAATTTGGTCATCAGCGCATCGCTGGCGACAACCTTCTCTACCACCTTCAGGCACATCTGATGCAGCTCGGCGGTAACCTCTTCCAGCTTCTCAATCTGCGCAAGGCTGAATTTGTAGTACGCATCTTCACACCAGTACGGCTCACCGTACATGGTGTGAAAGTTAAAGCCGTACTCGGTCGCTTTTTCGCGCC
>JBCNNW010000153.1:0-5851 GCA_039594205.1 Pseudescherichia sp.
GGGAGCACCGCCTGGCGGAGGTCACCAGCCGGCCGCGCGACCGCACCCGGCCGCAGGTGGCGGTCAGCTTCCGCTACGATCCGCTGGGCAGGCGCATCAGCAAGACCTGCCGCCGGACGCTGGCAGGGCAGCCGCACGGCAGGAAGGTCACCACCCGGTTTATCTGGGAGGGGTTCCGGCTGCTGCAGGAGATCCGGGATGCGGTGCCGCTGACCTACGTTTACAGCGATCAGCACAGCCACGAGCCGCTGGCCCGTATGGACGGCGTGAATACCCCGGATATTTACTGGTTCCATAACCAGCCCAACGGCACGCCGGAGCGCCTGACGGATGCGGAAGGCCGGGTGTGCCAGGAGGTACAGAATAGCGCATGGGGCAAACTGCTGCACGAGCGTGACACACAGCTGCCGTATGCCCAGAACCTGCGGATGCAGGGCCAGTACCTGGATCGGGACAAATTTGTCAGGAACAAATTTGAATGCGTGTAGCGCAACCCCGGATGGGCGAGCCACAGGGAAGTGGCAAATAAACCGGGCTTTACTGTATAGTTAATGTTAATGAATCGCCAGACTCGATGATGATTAGAACAGACAAGGTGAATTTTTGAGGCGGCTATGAATAGAACAGAAGCCATAGAATTATTGACTGATATTATATCTTGTTCTGATCGAGAAGATAAACTACAGGGTAAAGAATTTTATAAAACAGCACTAAAGATATTAAAGGATGAAAACACATCGGAAAATGAGTTAAGAGTTTTATATAGAAGTTTTTGTGGTTACCTGGCTCATGGTGACTTCACTGACGTAGAGTATGCAAAAATCAACCGCTTAGTTGATCACCTGGAAAGCTAATTGATTTTTTATAAACCGGAGGGGGATTCTGGTTCTATGTTTGGGACATCCTAAAGCGACCCCCCTGGTCATGGCGCTGAGGCTCATTTCAAGGTAAGATCACCCCAATAGCTGGATGCAGGTAGTACGTCAGGACTCATGGATATGATAACTTTGAGGGTTTTATATGTGGTTTGATAATGCCTTAGGGAAAGAAAAAATAGAGTTCATGTTTGGTGGGGAGTTAAGTCTTCATTCTGTTGAAGTAAGTAGTTTTTCATTTGAACGTTTTTCAGATGTGACATTTCAATTTTATAGCAGAAATATTCCTTCATCTTACCCGGAAAAATGGAGTAAGAGCAAGTTCAATGCCCTTAGTGTAGTAATCACATTTGGAGGTATAATAGAGCTGGATGTTAAAGGCAATGGGATAGGTTTTATCTGCTCACCAGAAATATTTTCTAGCGAAACCCATAGCGGAATAAAAATATGTAGCAATCAGTTAAATATAAACTGCAAATCAAAGTTTCTCACAATCGAAAGTATTACTCCATACCTTGACGAGCGGTGGGAGTAAAAAGTAAAATTACGCTATTCACAGGCGGGTTAGAATTTAGTAAGAGGGCGAAAGTGGATATTGAATCCTACGATGAGGTTTTAGATTTTCTCGATGACTATTTTACAGCCAGAGTAAAAGATGAATTTTATTTGCAGGAGTTAAAAGAGCTTGTCGATGGATCGAGAAGGAGTAGGACCGTAACTATCAGACCTATTCAACTGCTTTTCTTAGAGTATAGAAGGAAGTTCAACGATTACAGCGTAGTAATTGAAGGTGATGAGAAAATATGGATGAATTTACTGAACTACTGGCAATGATCTAATATTGGCAATGATCTAATAAGGCTATTTATTTATGAAAAAGATGATTTTAAATGAACGTGATGGCAATGTTACCATTGATAACCATTTGATTAATTTGCAGTCTCGGGAGCAGTTTGTTGGGAGTTGCTTTTACAGAGAAAATGACGATATAAAAGAGTTCGGTCGTTATGGCTACTACGTGGAAAGCGTCTCATGGCTTGGGAGAGAGTATTCTTTAGAACTTTGGCCAGCGATGGAAAAGTTCGAAAAAAAGATATTTATGGTTGAAAAAGGAACGGAGTTTTATTCTTCCTTGCATGATTGGGAGCTAAGGGCGAATGTAGACTTACTTTTAAGAGAAGAGGCGAGAGTAAAGGCTTTTTTGGAAAGCACCCTTCATTTTGTATCAAAGCAAGATATATCCCAGCCACCCTACGGTGTGGTTTTTGAATATTCCTGGGGCGAGATTGCTGTCCAGTCTAATAAAAATGATTTTAATTGCGGCCTGTATATAAGTTGGAATAACTAACGCTAATAGCTAGTCTGCGACAAACGTCACCAGGATACACGGCATACCTAAGGCCTGCTGGGCGAGCCGCAGGGACACAGCCAGTCATCGTCCCACACAGCCCACTACGTCCCGATCTCCGCTTACTCCTCGCTAAACCAGTCGCTGTTCTCCTGGCGGATCAGCTGTACCGTCTCGCCAATCTCTTCCAGATGCGCGGTCATTGCCTTATCTACGCCCTCGACATCATGCTTCGCCAGCGCATTAAAGATATCCTGATGCTGACGCAGCAGCTTCTCCGGCGGGGAGACGTGATCGAGGCTCATATAGCGTACCCGGTCAATTGTCGCCTTGATGTTCTCCACCGTATCCCACGCCAGCTGGCAGTCGGCAATCAGCGCCAGCTTCTGGTGAAACTCATCGTCAAGCTGGAAGAAATCATCCAGCTGCTTGTGGTCGATAGCAATCCGCTGCTGATGTAGGTTCTGCTCCAACTGATAGCGCTGGCTGTCGGTGATCAGCGTTGCGGCCCGGCGCGCGACGGCGCACTCGATCGCCTGACGCACAAAGCAACCGTTGCGGACCTGAGTCATGGAGATCTTATTGACGTAGCTGCCGCGCTGGGGACGGATTTGAATCAGCCCGTTCTCCGCCAGTTTAATAAAGGCCTCACGAACCGGCTGGCGCGAGACGTCAAACCGCACCGATACCTCTTTCTCCGACAGCGGCGTGCCGGGGGGGATCAGACAATGAACGATATCCTGGCGCAGGATACGGTAAATTTGCTGATTAACGGGCAGTACAGGATTAAGGTGGGTTTCGACGGCCATGCGCTCATACTTTATAAGATAGTGACCCGCCTACCATACCATCTATTTGATCTGCATCCCATACCCGGCCCGCAGGCCGGGAGGGAAATATCAGCTGCGATGCACGCTTAGGCCAGCCCAGGTCTGGCTAACCGGCATCATCTCAAGGGTATTGATGTTAACGTGCTTCGGCAGAGTCGCGACCCACCAGACGGCTTCGCACACATCCTCTGCGCTCAGTGCGTTAGTGTTTTCGTAAGTTTTGCCCGCTTTATCGTCGTCGCCTTTAAAGCGAACGTTAGAGAACTCGGTGCCACCTACCAGGCCCGGCTCAATGTTGGTCACGCGCACCGCCGTACCGTGCAGATCGGTACGCAGATTGAGGCTGAACTGCTGTACAAAGGCCTTGGTCGCACCGTAGACGTTGCCGCCAGCGTAGGGCCAGCTACCTGCGGTAGAGCCGATATTGATGATGTGCCCACGGTTGCGCTCCACCATACCCGGCAGCACGGCGCGGGTCATGTAGATCAGCCCCTTGTTGTTGGTATCGATCATTGTCTCCCAGTCTTCGACGTTGGCCTTATGCGCAGGCTCCAGACCCAGTGCCAGACCGGCGTTGTTGACCAGCACGTCGATGTCGCGCCACTCGGCAGGGAGAGAGTCCAGCGCCTGTTCGATAGCGGCACGGTTGCGCACGTCCAGCTGCAGGGTCAGAACGCTATCGCCCAGCTCATCTTTCAGGGTCTGCAAACGTTCCTGACGGCGGCCGGTAGCAATCACTTTATGACCGTTTTCAACGAAACGGCGGGTGATGCTTTCGCCAAACCCTGCCGTTGCCCCGGTGACTAAAATAATCATCATTCTGTTCCTCAACGCTTTTTGTGTGTTATTACGATAGCATGGGTTAAGAGCCTGGGGTAAACGACAATGTTTAAGGAGTTGAAATGTCGCTAACGAATCCTTTACTGAGCGAAAGCACGCTGCCTTACCTGGCGCCGCGTTTCGATATAATTGAAGATAACCACTATCGTCCGGCCTTTGATGAAGGCGTCCGGCAAAAACGCGCTGAGGTCAGCGCCATCGCCCAGGCGACAACGCCCGCGGATTTTAATAACACCGTTCTGGCGCTGGAGCAGAGCGGGCAGCTTCTTAACAGGGTCACCAGCCTCTTTTTTGCTATGACATCTGCCCACACCAACGACTACCTTCAGCAGCTTGATGAGGCCTTCTCCGCAGAGCTAGCCGAGCTGGCAAATGATATCTATCTGGATAGCGCGCTTTTCTCCCGTATTGATGCCGTTTGGCAGCAGCGGCACGCGCTGGGGCTGGACGCGGAATCCCTGCGCCTGACGGAGGTTATCCACCAGCGCTTTATTCTGGCAGGGGCGACCCTGGACAGCGCCGAAAAGCAGGCACTGAAAAGCCTCAATACCGAAGCCGCAACCCTTATCAGCCAGTTCAACCAGCACCTGCTGGCGGCAGGCAAGGCGGGTGGGTTAATCGTCGAGAGCGAGCAGCAGCTTGATGGCCTGAGCGAGGGCGAAAAAGCCCAGGCGCGGGCGGCGGCCGAGGAGCGAGGGCTGGAAGGACGCTGGCTTATCCCTCTGCTAAACACGACCCAACAGCCTGCACTGGCGGGGCTGAGCGATCGCCATACCCGGGAGCAGCTCTTTAAAGCAGGCTGGTCGCGTACTGAAAAAGGCGATAAAAACGATACCCGCGCCATCGTGCTGCGTCTGGCTCAGATCCGCGCCGAACAGGCCGCGCTGCTGGGATTCCCGGACTATGCCGCCTGGAAAACCGCCGACCAGATGGCGCAAACCCCTGCCGCCGCGCTGACCTTTATGCGCAATATCGTTCCGGCCGCGCGCGCCCGTGCCGAGCAAGAGTTGGCAGATATTCAGCGAGTAATTGACCAGCAGCAGGGCGGATTTCAGGCCGAGGCCTGGGACTGGGCGTGGTATGCCGAGCAGGTGCGCCGGGAGAAATTTGCCCTCGATGACGCGCAGATCAAACCCTACTTTGCCCTCAACACCGTGCTGGTTGAAGGGGTATTCTGGACCGCCAGCCAGCTCTTCGGGCTGAGCTTCGTCGAGCGGTTTGATCTGCCGGTTTACCATCCTGACGTCCGCGTCTGGGAGATCGTTGATGCGGACGGCACCGGCATGGCGCTCTTCTACGGCGACTTCTACGCCCGTGACAGCAAAAGCGGCGGAGCATGGATGGGTAACTTCGTAGAGCAATCCACCTTGCAGGGAACCCGGCCGGTTATCTATAACGTCTGCAACTATCAGAAACCTTCCGCAGGCGGACCCGCGCTGATCTCATGGGATGATGTCATCACGCTGTTCCATGAGTTTGGTCATACCCTGCACGGCCTTTTTGCCACCCAGCGCTACGCTACGCTCTCCGGCACTAATACGCCGCGTGATTTTGTCGAGTTCCCGTCGCAGATCAACGAGCACTGGGCCAGCCATCCCGATGTTTTCGCCCGCTATGCCCGCCACTACCAGACCGGCGAACCCATGCCAGCGGCACTGCAGGAGAAGATGCATCGGGCGGCTTTATTCAACAAGGGTTATGATATGACGGAGCTATTGAGCGCCGCGCTGCTGGATATGAACTGGCATAGCCTGACATTACAAGCTGTGGTAAACGATGTTGCTGCCTTTGAAAGCGAGGTATTCAAGCGAGAAGAACTCGATCTTGCCGCCGTTCCGCCGCGCTACCGCAGCAGCTATTTTGCCCATATCTTTGGGGGCGGCTATGCGGCGGGCTACTATGCCTATATCTGGACGCAGATGCTGGCCGACGATGGTTACCAGTGGTTTGTGGAGCAG
>JBCNNW010000154.1:0-5830 GCA_039594205.1 Pseudescherichia sp.
TGCCAGCAACAGCCTGCGCGATATCGCCGAGCTGGTGCCGTTCGCCCATCGCTACGGGGCGAAGGTGTTTGTGACCCTGAACACCATACTTCATGATGATGAACTGGAGCCGGCGCAACGCATGATTGCCGACCTGTACCAGACCGGCGTGGATGCGCTGATCGTGCAGGATATGGGCGTAATGGAACTGGATATTCCGCCGATTGAACTGCATGCCAGTACCCAGTGCGACATCCGTACCGTCGAAAAAGCGAAATTTCTCTCTGATGCCGGCTTTAGCCAGATTGTTCTGGCGCGTGAACTGAACCTGAATCAGATTCGTGAGATCTACCAGGCCACCGACGCCACCATTGAATTCTTTATTCACGGTGCCCTGTGCGTGGCCTATTCGGGTCAGTGCAACATCTCCCACGCGCAGACCGGGCGCAGCGCCAACCGGGGTGACTGCTCGCAAGCCTGCCGCCTGCCGTATACCCTGAAAGACGATCAGGGGCGCGTCGTTGCCTTTGAAAAGCATCTGCTGTCGATGAAAGATAACGACCAGACGGCAAACCTGGCGGCGCTGATCGACGCGGGGGTGCGCTCCTTCAAAATTGAAGGGCGCTACAAAGACATGAGCTACGTTAAGAATATCACCGCGCACTATCGTCAGATGCTCGACGCCATTATTGACGATCGCGGCGATCTGGCGCGCGCCTCGTCCGGCCGTACCGAGCACTTCTTTATTCCTTCTACCGATAAGACGTTCCACCGCGGTAGCACAGACTACTTCGTGAATGCGCGCAAAGGTGATATCGGCGCATTTGACTCGCCGAAATTTATCGGCCTGCCGGTGGGCGAAGTGCTGAAGGTATCGAAACAACACCTGGACGTGGAAGTGACCGAGCCGCTGGCGAACGGTGATGGTCTGAATGTGATGATCAAACGTGAAGTCGTGGGCTTTCGCGCCAATACGGTGGAAAAAACGGGTGAAAACCGCTATCGCGTCTGGCCGAATGAAATGCCGGCCGATCTGCACAAAATCCGCCCGAATACCCCGTTAAACCGCAACCTGGACCATAACTGGCAGCAGGCGCTGCTGAAAACCTCCAGCGAGCGCCGCGTGGCGGTGGATATTGAACTGGGCGGCTGGGAAGAACAGCTGATTCTGACTATGACCAGCGAAGAGGGGGTGACTGTTACCCATACGCTGGACGGACAGTTCGATGTGGCAACCCACCGCGAGAAGGCGCTGAGCAACCTTAAGGATGGCGTGGCGAAACTGGGCCAGACTATCTACTACGCGCGCAATATCGAGATCAACCTGGCGGATGCCCTTTTTGTGCCTAACAGCCTGCTGAACCAGTTCCGCCGTGAGACGGCAGATAAGCTCGACGCGGCGCGTCTGGCAAGCTACCCCCGCGGCAGCCGTAAGCCCGTCTCGGTGCCGCCGCCGGTCTATCCGGATACCCATCTCAGCTTCCTGGCTAACGTCTATAACCACAAGGCGCGGGCATTTTATCAGCGTTATGGCGTTGAGCTAATTGACGCAGCCTATGAGGCGCATGAAGAGAAGGGCGACGTGCCGGTGATGATCACCAAGCACTGCCTGCGTTTTGCCTTTAACCTCTGCCCGAAACAGGCGAAGGGCAATATCAAGAGCTGGAAAGCGACCCCGATGCAGCTGGTGAATGGTGACGAGGTTCTGACCCTGAAGTTCGACTGCCGCCCCTGCGAGATGCACGTGATCGGCAAAATGAAGAATCACATCTTCAAAATGCCGCAGCCGGGCAGCATTGTGGCTTCAGTCAGCCCGGACGAGTTAATGAAAACCCTGCCGAAACGCAAGGGCGTGTAATTAGCGAAAATGGGTGTCGGGTTTGCGTGACTTCTGCCAGTGCTGATGTTCGCGCAGCCCCTCGGCAGACTCTTGTGCCACGGCCCGTAGCTCATCGCTGTCGGCTTCGTGACGCAGCTGATGTTCGACACTCTTTACCCAATAATACTCGTGCCCTTTATGCCCGGCCATTAACTGACCGGAGAAGAGGGCGCAAGTCAGCATCACAATTGATAACGTTTTTGTATACATCAGGCCACCATCGGTTTACGTTTCCGGGCTATGATGCCGATAGTTCCTTCAGGTTATTATTCAACTCTTCAAATCCAGGCAAGGATTTGTCAGGATTCGTGCAAAGCCCTCCGCAGAGGGCTTTTTTCAGTGCGATTTGAATCCGGCGGCAGTCATCAGCAGGCGGAAAAACATTCCCACCAGCGCAAGTGCAAGTACGCTGCCACCCCAGATAACGGCCAGCCAGAACAGGCGTTTCCAGACAGATTGCTGCATCAGTGATATCCCTCCCCGGGTTGTACCTTCCCACGAAATACGTAGTAGCTCCAGAAAGTGTAGACAAGGATTATCGGGATAATGAGGAGCGCCCCCACCAGCATAAAGCCCTGGCTTTGCGCCGGCGCGGCGGCCTGCCAGAGGGTGATGGAAGGCGGAATGAGATGTGGCCAGATGCTGATCCCCAGCCCACTGAAGCCGAGAAAGACCAGCCCTAAGGTCAGGGCGAACGGCAGCGTGTGGCTGCGCGGATTATGCAGGCAGCGCCATTGCCAGAGACTCAGCGCCGCCACCAACACCGGCACGGGCAGCAGGAAGAAAAGATTCGGTAGCGTAAACCAGCGGTCAGCAATGGCCGCGTGTGCCAGCGGGGTCCAGAGACTGATGATAGCGATCACCCCCAGCAGCGCCATCAGCAGGCGTCTGGAGAGCTGCCGCATCCGCTGCTGCAGCGGGTTTTCACTTTTCATCACCAGCCAGCTGGCACCTAACAACGCATACGCTACTATCAGTCCCAGACCGCAGAAAAGATTGAAAGGGGTGAACCAGTCAAAGGGGCCGCCGTTGTAGGCGCGATGGGTAACCGGAAAGCCATTGATTACCGCGCCGACCACAATCCCCTGGGTGAAAGTGGCAAGCAGTGAACCGCCGATAAAGGCTTTATCCCAGAATGGCCGGTGGGCAGGGGTCGCTTTAAACCGAAACTCAAAGGCCACACCGCGAAAAATCAGCCCGATGAGCATCAGCGTCAAAGGAATGGTGAGCGCATCGATGATGACCGCGTAGGCCAGCGGGAAAGCACCAAACAGCGCAGCACCGCCGAGGACCAGCCAGGTTTCATTGCCATCCCAGACCGGGGCGACGGTGTTGACCATCACGTCGCGATCGTCCGGATCGCGCACGGCGGGAAAAAGAATGCCAATCCCCAGGTCAAAGCCATCCATCACGATATACATCAGGGTGGCAAAGACGATAATGACAAACCAGATCAGGGAGAGATCGATACCCATTATGGTGTCTCCTTTGTATCAAATGCTGTACTGGCGGCTGAAAGCGGACGCGCGGGGCGGCCATCGGTTTCGCTCGGGAAGGTTTCGTCATCCTGCGGCCCTTTTTTGATCAGGCGTACCATGTAGCTGTAACCCACGCCAAACACCGAGGTGTAGACGAGGATAAAGGCCAGCAGGCTGACGCTCATATGCAGGTCGCCATGTGCAGAGACCGCATCTTCGGTGCGCTGCAGGCCATACACCACCCAGGGTTGACGGCCAACCTCAGTCGTCACCCAACCGGCCAGGATGGCGATCAGGCCTGACGGCCCCATCAGCAAGGCAAACCACAGGAATGGCCGGGATTGATATAGCCGTTTTCGGTAGCGCAGCCACAGGGCGACGGCACCAAGGGTGAGCATTAACATGCCCAGCCCGGCCATGATGCGAAATGACCAGAACACCAGGGTGGAATTAGGACGATCCGCTTTCGGGAACTCTTTCAGGGCCGGAACTTGCTTATCCAGACTGTGGGTCAGGATCAGGCTGCCCAGGGCTGGGATCGCCAGACCATAGCGGGTGCGCTCCTGCTCCATATCGGGCAGACCAAACAGCAGCAGTGGCGTCGGTTCGCCTGGCAGGTTTTCCCAGTGTCCTTCGATAGCGGCTATTTTCGCAGGCTGATATTTCAGGGTGTTGAGACCGTGCATATCGCCAATCATGGCCTGCAGCGGAGCAACAATGAGCGTCATCCACAGTGCCATGGAGAACATTTTGCGGATCGCCGGCGTGTTATTGCCGCGCAGCAGATGCCAGGCCGCCGAAGCACCCACGAATAGCGCGCTGCTCAGGAAGGCGGCAATCGACATGTGTAGCAGGCGATAGGGGAAAGAGGGGTTAAATACGACGGCGAACCAGTCCACCGGAACGACCACGCCGTTGATGATTTCATGGCCCTGGGGTGTCTGCATCCAGCTATTGGAGGCGAGGATCCAGAAGGTGGAGATCAGCGTGCCCAGCGCCACCATACAGGTTGAAAAAAAGTGCAGTCCAGGCCCGACTTTCTTCCAGCCAAAGAGCATCACCCCGAGGAAACCGGCTTCGAGGAAGAAGGCGGTCAGCACTTCATAGGTGAGCAGGGGGCCGGTAATACTGCCAGCGAACTGCGAAAAGCCGCTCCAGTTAGTGCCAAACTGATAAGCCATGACCAGGCCGGAGACCACGCCCATGCCAAAATTAACGGCAAAGATCTTCGACCAGAAATGATAAAGCGAGCGCCAGACCGGATTTTTGGTTTTTAGCCATAATCCCTCCAGAACCGCCAGATAGCTGGCGAGCCCGATGGTGATCGCCGGGAAAATAATGTGGAAGGAGACCGTAAAAGCAAACTGGATCCTTGCCAGGTGAAACGCATCTAAACCAAACATGCACAACCTCAAAGTCAATCGTTGTGCAGACAGGGTATAGCGGGGTAATCAAAAGTATCAGACGCAGAAAAGGGAAATTTACCTATAACAGTTGAAGTAAAGTGGGTGAATGGGAAGGTCTGTTATGGTATTGCAGCGGGGCGTGTGCCCCGCCAGTTAGCCAGTTTTTATTCTTTTCCAGAAAAGGGAGAGTAACCAGACAAGCAATAATGTGAAGAGTAATGACAATATCATCAGAGCGGTGATATAGCGGTCATACCATTCGGTTTCCGTCAGAAAACCAAATTTACTGGTGTAGAGATCATATAAGTAAATATCTGGCATGAATGCGCAGAGTAGCGAGAATAAAATGCTAAGAAGGAATAATGATCCTACCCCTGTCAAAACGCTATCTATAGGCTTCATTAATACACCTGTATCGTACCGAAAGCGCTAAGTTCTGCCGTTATTAATCCAGGCATCGAACTTAATAGAGCATGGTGGAGAATTCGGTAATGAGCATGGCTGGGTGATGTAATACATCCTTCACTTATTCCCGAACTTCCCGCCGGATCCAGGCGAAAGGCGCCTCGCTCAACGTTTTCTATAAAAGTTGAGTCGTTAACGTCATTATCATCCCTATAAAGCGCCAACCAGTGATCGCGATTAGAACTACTCTCAAGTTCTTTTATCATATCATGCCAGCGAGTAAGTAAACCTCCACGTGGCCGGGCGACAATATAATATCCTCTCCCTGGGCCAGTTAAATCGGACGTTACTTAATACCGTTTTTTGGCTAATGTCCAGGCAGTGTGTGCTATAAATATTTGAGATATGTCAGTTGGTTTATATCAAACCATATTATTAGAGCCCCTGAACTGATGTATCCTTCAGGGGCTCTAAAATTAAAATATTAATCCCGCCAGCCCATCCCCGGCGCAACATGCTTCAGTATTGACTCAATAACATGCACGTTATACTCCACGCCCAGCTGATTCGGTACGGTCAGTAATAACGTATCCGCTTCAGCGATGGCTTCGTCCTGTTTAAGCTGTTCGATCAGCTTATCCGGCTCAGCGGCGTAGCTGCGTCCGAAAATAGCGCGGGTTTTC
>JBCNNW010000155.1:0-5622 GCA_039594205.1 Pseudescherichia sp.
GGCGCATCGGCAATCCACGTGTTCAGACGATACTGGTTCGGCTGGCTCAGCGCGGTGAGGTAGGTCGCCGGTTTTGCCAGCGAGCCGATGGAGCGCCGCGCCTGCATGGCACGGTTGTAACCCGCAAACTGCGGCGTCGCCCCGCCGACCATGGCGCGGACCTCGCCGCTGAAGCGGTCAACCACCACCATCGCCGTCTCCAGATCGCTCAGCTTACGCTGCTTGATCAGGGCCGGAATACCTTCCACGGCGGCTTTCTCTGCAGCGTCCTGCGCCACCGAGTCAAAGGTAGTAAAGATCTTCACGCCGGAGAGATCCTTAACTTTATCCCCCAGCTTCGCCTGCAGCTCCTGGCGCACCATCTGCATAAACGCCGGCTGCGGTGAGATCACCCCGCCGCGCTTCTGCACCCCGAGCGGCCGGGCGCTGAGCATATCGTACAGCTCCTGGTCGATAACCTTCTGCTCCTGCAGCAGGCGCAGCACCAGGTTACGCCGCTCCAGCGCCAGCTTCGGATTACGCCACGGGTTATAGATAGAAGCGCCTTTCACCATGCCCACCAGCAGCGCCTGCTGGTCAAGGCTCAGCTCCTCGACCGGACGGCCAAAGTAGTAGAGGCTCGCCAGCGGGAAGCCACGGATTTCGTTATCGCCGCTCTGACCGAGGTAGACCTCGTTCATATACAGCTCAAGAATACGATCCTTGCTGTAGCGGGCATCGACGATCAGCGCCATATAGGCTTCGTTCGCCTTACGCCAGTAAGAGCGCTCGCTGGAGAGGAACAGGTTTTTCACCAGCTGCTGGGTCAGGGTACTCGCCCCCTGTACCGTGCGCCCTGCCGTCAGGTTCGCCAGTACCGCACGCCCGATGGAGAAGAAGCTGATCCCATCATGCTCATAGAAGTGACGGTCTTCGGTCGCCAGCAGCGTATCCACCAGCAGATCCGGGAAGCCGTTACGCGCCACGAACAGACGCTGCTCGCCGTTCGGCGAGGAGAGCATGGTGATCAGGCGCGGATCGAGACGGAAGAAACCGAACTGGCGGTTGTTCTCCATGTTCTCGATGGTCTCCAGATGGTCGCCGCTAAACGTCAGCCGGGCGCGTACCTGCCCCTCTTTACTATCGGGGAAGTCGAACGGACGACGGATCATCTCGATGCTGTTAGCCTGCACGGTAAACTCGCCGGGGCGGGTCATCGCCGTCACCTTGCGATACTGGGTGGCCTCCAGCAGTTTCACCATCTCATTCTTGCTGACCGGCATATCCGGCTCAAGGTTGACCATCCGGCCATAAACCGCCGCTGGCAGCTGCCAGACTTTGCCGTCAATGCGGCTGCGGATCTTCTGATCGAGATAGAGACCGTAGATGGCAAACAGCACCAGCAGAACGATAAAGATCTTCAGCAGTAGCCAGAACCAGCCGCGCTTGCGCTTGCCGCCTTTTCCTTTGCCACTGCCGCTACCGCCGCCTTTACCACGGCGCGGCGCAGGTGCGTCGTCCTCATCATCATACGCATCGTCGATCTCTTCATCTCTGAGACGACGACGGCTTACCTTCTCTTTTACCGGACGCGCAGGTCTGCCTTTACGTCCAATAGGTTCGCGGTCATTCCCCGCCATGCTTACTCTCCGCTACATTATTTCAGGCGCAAGGGCCCGATTCTCTTTTCTTCTACCGGAGGGCAGAAGAAGAAATCTCTCAATTTCGCTTTCGCTAATTTACGAATATTTTTTAACCCGCCTTGTCGGCGCGGTATTCGCCGGATCGTCCGGCCAGACATGCTTCGGGTAGCGCCCCTTCATCTCTTTTTGCACTTCACGGTAGGCACCTGCCCAGAACGCGCTGAGATCGCGCGTGATCTGTAGCGGGCGCTGCGCCGGTGAGAGCAGCTCCAGCACCAGCGGCATCCGCCCCTCGGCGATAACCGGGGTAGCGGCCTCGCCAAACATCTCCTGCATCCGCACCGCCAGTACCGGCGGATTCTCCGCATGGTAGCGAATGGCGATCTGGCTTCCCGTCGGCACAGTGTAATGCCCAGGCAGCGCACTATCCAGCCGTTGACGCAGCGGCCAGGTCAGTAAATGGTTGAGCGCGTGGATCAAATCCAGCGCTTTCAACGCTCGCAGGGAGTGTACGCCCTGCATGTCGGGAAGTAACCATAGCTCAAGCGTCGCTAAAAGCGAGGCATCATCCACCGCAGGCCACGCATATTCTGGCAGCCACTTCGCTGCACAGTGGAGGCGCAGGCGTAGCTGCTCAGCCGCCGGGGTCCAGTTCAGCACCTGAAGTCCCTTATCGCGAATGCCGTTCAGCATCGCCTGATGCAGCTCCGGCTCCGACGGCTTCGCCAGCGGCCTGACGCTCACCGTCAGCTGGCCGATCTGGCTGCGGCGTAGCGCTTTCAGCGTGCCGTGGGCGTCGTCCCACTCCACGGTATCGGCATTGTGCAGCAGCCACGGCGCGGCGGCGATAAGTGACTCAATATTGACCGACACGGCCTGTAAAATGCGCGCGTCCGGCTGCTGGCTGCCCTGCAACAGCAAGGGGGCAACCAGCCACTCGTGGCGGCCCATAGCGTCATCTACGTCGAGCGTCGCCCCCATGCCGTTCGCCAGCTGGTAGCGCCCCTCCTGACCGCGCCGCCGGGCAATGCGGTCGGCAAAGCCACGCGCCAGCAAGAGGGGAATAAGATCGATCTCCTCCCTGCCCCCGGCGATGTTAAGCCGCTTGAGCAGCTGGCGGCTGCGCCGCTGCCAGTGCGGCTGGCTGCGGGAGAAGGCCACCCCGAGATCGATACTGTCGCCGCGCGGAGGCTCCTCCAGAATAGCAGCAAGCTTCGCCGCCGTGGCCGCCTCGTCAGCGGTCTCGGCACTCACCAGCATAGCCGAGAGGCGCGGCGTTACGCCCAGCTTCGCCATCTTCTGTCCCCGCGCCGTCAGCCGCCGGCTCTCCAGCGCCCCCAGCTGCCCCAGCAGCGTTTCTGCCGCCGCCAGGTTCACCGCCGGGGGCATGTCCAGCCAGCTAAGCTGGGCCGGATCGCGACAGCCCCACTGCACCAGCTCCAGCAGCATGGCGCTGAGATCGCTTTGCAGGATCTCCGGTTCGCTCTGGGCCGTTGCCCGCTCCGCCTGCTCCTTCGCCAGCAGATGCAGGCAGATGCCCGCCTCCAGCCGTCCGGCACGTCCGGCACGCTGGGTCATTGAGGCCTGGCTCACCCGCTGGGTCACCAGCCGCGTCAACCCGGTGCGGGGGTCGAAGCGGGCCACTCGCTCCTGGGCGCTATCGACCACCAGCCGGATCCCCTCGATGGTCAAACTGGTCTCGGCGATGTTGGTCGCCAGCACCACTTTACGGGATCCTTCCGGTGCGGGCAGGATCGCTTTGCGCTGCTCGCTCAGGGGCAGTGCGCCGTAGAGCGGACAGAGCAGCACGTCGCTGCCGACGCGCTGGGCCAGCTGCTCCTGCACGCGCTGGATCTCACCGACGCCGGGTAAAAACAGCAGCAGCGAGCCGCGCTCGGCGCGCAGCAGCTCGGCGGCTGCCGTCGCTACCGCCTCGTCAAAGCGGACGTGGTTAGCTAACGGCTGATAGCGGCGATCCACCGGGAACGCGCGTCCCTCAGAGACGATAACCGGCGCGTCCGGCAGCAGGCGCTGGAGACGGTCGTTATCCAGCGTCGCCGACATAATAAGGAGCCTGAGATCGTCGCGCAGCCCCTGCTGCACGTCCAGCAGCAGGGCCAGGGCCAGATCGGCCTCCAGGCTGCGCTCGTGGAACTCATCGAGGATCACCAGCCCAACGCCGGTCAGCTCGGGATCGCGCTGGATCATGCGGGTCAGGATCCCCTCGGTCACCACCTCCAGACGCGTCGTTGCGCCCACGCAGGTTTCTCCGCGCATTCGATAGCCCACCGTCTCGCCGGGCTTCTCCCCCAGCAGCTCCGCCAGCCGCTGGGCAACGTTGCGTGCCGCCAAACGGCGTGGCTCCAGCAGCAGAACGCGCCCGGCGATATTACCCTCGGCAAGAATGCGCAGCGGCAGCCAGGTCGATTTACCCGCGCCGGTGGGGGCGTTGAGCAAGACCTGTGGCGCGTGGGCGAGCGCAGAGAGCAGTTCGGGCAGTACGGCAGCAACGGGCAGAGAGGACACGCATGGCTCCAGGGGGTTAACTTTCATTTCTACGGCGAGCATTGTAGCATCGCCGTAAATCATTACCGAGTATCGCTTATGTCTGAGCCAAAAAGGCTGTTTTTCGCTGTAGCGCTGCCCGACGAGATCCAGCGGAAGATTATCCACTGGCGAGCGGCCCACTTTGCTCCGGAGGCGGGACGACCTGTTGAGGCGGCGAATCTTCACGTAACGCTGGCGTTTCTCGGTGAGGTGGGCGAGGAGAAGCAGCGCGCATTGAGCCAGCTTGCCGGACGCATTCGCCAGCCCGGCTTTACCCTGACCCTCGACGATGCCGGACAGTGGCTGCGCTCGCGGGTGATCTGGCTCGGCACGCGCCAGCCGCCGCGCGGCCTGTTGCAGCTGGCTAACCTGCTGCGCGCCCAGGCCGCCCGCAGCGGCTGCTATCAAAGCCCGCAGCCGTTTCATCCCCACGTTACGCTGCTGCGTAACGCCAGCCACGCGGTGGCCATTCCGCCGCCGGGGTTTAGCTGGTCCTTTCCTGTTAATGAGTTTGTGCTTTATGAGTCGCAGTTTTCCCGCGGGCGTACCCGCTACACGCCGCTGGAGCGCTGGCGGCTTGCAGAATAAGAGGTTTTGATGCAGTTCTCTTCCCCGTTACAGCCTGCCACCCTGGTACAGCGCTACAAGCGTTTTCTGGCGGATGTGATTACCCCGGACGGCACGGCCCTGACGCTGCACTGCCCCAATACCGGGGCGATGACCGGCTGCGCTACTCCTGGCGATACCGTCTGGTACTCTACCTCCGACAGCGCAAAGCGTAAGTATCCGCACACCTGGGAGGTGACACAGACGCAAAATGGCACGTTTATCTGCGTCAATACGTTACGCGCAAACACGCTGGCTAAGGAGGCGATTCTCTCCGGCGTCATTCCTGAGCTGCGGGGCTATAGCGTGCTGAAAAGTGAAGTAAAATACGGCGCTGAAAATAGCAGAATCGATCTTATGTTGCAGGCGGAGGAACGCCGCAACTGCTATATTGAAGTGAAATCGGTCACGCTTGCCGACAAGGGATACGGCTACTTTCCCGATGCAGTGACTCTTCGCGGGCAGAAACATCTGCGGGAGTTAATCAGCGTGGCGGCCAGTGGGGATCGGGCGGTGATGCTGTTTACCGTGCTGCACTCCGCCATTGAACGGTTTTCACCGGCGCGCCATATAGACGCAAAATACGCTCAGCTTTTAGAAGAAGCACAGCGGCAGGGGGTAGAAATTCTGGTTTACAAAGCGGAACTTTCTGCCGAAGAGATGAGTCTTAGATCGCCCTTACCTTATGAAAGCTAAGGATCGGCGACCAGCCAGATAGCATTCTGGTCTACGTGCGCAAATACGCTTTTCCTCACAGGGTTGTCAAGTGTTACGTTTAGATAATTGCTATCCGGAAAAGCATCTGCTATTTATAGCGGCCTGATTTTTCCCCCGAACACGGGGATCG
>JBCNNW010000156.1:0-5569 GCA_039594205.1 Pseudescherichia sp.
CACCCAGCACCGACTGCACCAGCGCGGTCACCACAACACCCAGCGCCACGGCGCGGACCGCCTGCGCAGCCAGCACCATCGCGGCATCGCCGCGCGCAGAGGCGAGGCGCGTGGCGAAGTGACGTACACCCAGCGCCACTTGCTCGCCCCGCCAGTAGAGCAGAGCGCTAAACAGCAGCATCAGGGCGCAGTGCACGATAAAGCGACCAATATGCGCCGCCTGGCCGACAAACCAGGCCGTGGTGGCGCCCACGTACGGGCGTACCTTCGCCATAATTGCGCTGCCGCCCATATCCAGCAGGTTGTGCCAGCCGGCGTACAACTTATCGCCCACCAGCGGAATGCTGTTCAGCCAGGCCAGATCCGGTAACGTGAGATCGCCGCTGGTCAGTGCTTTGATAATCGGGCCGCTGCCATCTACAAGGCTGTTCACCAGCAGGGCGACAGGAATCACAAACAGCAGCACCAACAGAAGGGTCATCACCAGCACCGCCAGTGAACGACGGCCAAACAGCAGGCGCTGAAGACGGATAAAGAGCGGCCAGGTGGCAATCACCACCGTACCCGCCCAGGCAAAGCCGAGAATAAAGGGTTGAACAATCCACAGACACGCAATGATCATGATGGCCAAAAACAGCACCGACAGCAGTATCTGCGCAACATCCCTGGGCTGACGAAGAGAGGTCATAAATGAAATTTTCCTTAATGTACACCCGCCGGGCTGGCAGGAAGGGAAACCGCGTCACTCTAATCATCAGTGATTTCCCCGGTTTTTAACAGGCGGATTCTGCCTGTAATTCTACTGAGCGTATAAGAAAAAAATGTGATAAAACTTTCCGGACACAACGCAAACGATTATCCCCCTCCTGGTTCAAGCTGCAGATGCGTGGGCTGCGTGTATTCACCCGGTGTGCTGTGCGCCCGGGGATCTGTTCACATGCCGCCTTTCTGTAGCGCGAATGAGTAAGGGGATCCACAACTCTTATTAGGGTCGACAGTAATGATCCCACAGATTTCTCAGGCACCCGGCGTCGTTCAGCTGGTGCTCAATTTTTTGCAAGCACTGGAGCAACAGGGTTTTACCGGCGATACCGCCACGGGCTACGCCGACAGGCTGACCATGGCCACCGACAACAGTATCTACCAGCTACTTCCCGATGCCGTCGTATTTCCCCGTTCTACCGCTGACGTGGCGCTGATTGCCCGTCTTGCCTCGCAGGAACGTTTTACGTCACTGATTTTTACCCCGCGCGGCGGCGGCACCGGCACCAATGGTCAGGCGCTTAACCAGGGCATCATCATCGATATGTCCCGCTATATGAACCGCATCATCGAAATCAATCCTGAAGAGGGATGGGTGCGCGTAGAAGCGGGCGTAATCAAAGACCAGCTTAATCAGTACCTCAAGCCTTACGGCTACTTTTTTGCGCCGGAACTCTCTACCAGTAACCGCGCCACCATCGGGGGGATGATCAACACCGATGCGTCCGGCCAGGGCTCGCTGGTGTATGGCAAAACATCCGACCACGTCCTCGGCGTCCGTGCCGTATTGCTGGGCGGTGACATCCTTGATACCCGGCCCATGCCGGTTGCGCTGGCCGAGACGCTGGGCAACGACAGCACCGCCACGGGGCGAATTTATCGTACCGTGCTGGAGCGTTGCCGGGATAACCGCCAACTGATTGTTGATAAATTCCCAAAACTGAACCGCTTCCTGACGGGGTACGATCTGCGCCACGTTTTCAATGACGATCTGAGCGAGTTCGATTTAACCCGTATTCTGGCAGGCTCCGAAGGAACGCTGGCGTTTATTACCGAAGCGCGGCTGGACATTACGCCGCTGCCAAAAGTGCGCCGTCTGGTGAATGTGAAATACAACTCCTTCGACTCCGCGCTGCGTAATGCCCCCTTTATGGTCGATGCGCGGGCGCTGTCGGTAGAGACGGTCGATTCCAAAGTGCTGAACCTCGCGCGGGAAGATATCGTCTGGCACTCGGTAAGCGAACTTATTACCGACGTTCCCGACAAAGAGATGCTCGGTCTGAATATCGTCGAATTTGCCGGCGATAACGGCGAGTTGATCGACCACGAGGTTAACACGCTCTGCCAGCGCCTCGATGAGCTGATCGCCGCGGGCGAAGGCGGCGTGATTGGCTGGCAACTGTGCAGTGAGTTGGCGGGTATAGAACGTATTTACGCTATGCGTAAAAAAGCGGTGGGGCTGCTGGGTAATGCCAAAGGCGCGGCCAAGCCCATTCCTTTTGCCGAAGATACCTGCGTGCCTCCCGAACATCTGGCCGACTATATTGTGGAGTTCCGGGCGTTGCTCGACAGCCACGGCCTGAGTTACGGCATGTTTGGTCACGTGGATGCGGGTGTTCTGCATGTGCGCCCGGCGCTGGATATGTGCGACCCGCAGCAAGAGATGCTGATGAAACAGCTCTCTGATGACGTGGTAGCGTTAACGGCAAAATACGGCGGGCTACTCTGGGGTGAACACGGTAAAGGCTTCCGCGCGGAGTACAGCCCGGCGTTCTTCGGAGAGGCGCTCTACGGCGAATTGCGCAAGGTAAAAGCGGCGTTCGATCCGGACAACCGCCTGAACCCGGGAAAGATCTGCCCGCCTGAGGGCATCGATGCCCCCATGATGAAGGTCGATGCCGTCAAACGTGGCACCTTTGACCGTCAGATCCCTATCGCAGTGCGCGCCTCCTGGCGCGGCGCGATGGAGTGTAACGGTAACGGGCTGTGCTTTAACTTCGACGCAAAAAGTCCGATGTGCCCGTCAATGAAGATCACCAGCAACCGCATTCACTCGCCAAAAGGGCGCGCCACCCTGGTGCGTGAATGGCTGCGTCTGTTGGCCGATCGGGGTGTGGATCCGCTGGTGCTGGAAAAAGAGCTGCCCGGGAAACGCGCCAGCCTGCGTTCACTTATCGAGCGCACGCGCAATAGCTGGCATGCCCGCAAAGGGGAGTATGACTTCTCGCATGAAGTAAAAGAGGCGATGTCCGGTTGTCTGGCCTGTAAAGCGTGCTCTACGCAGTGCCCAATCAAGATCGATGTGCCGGAGTTCCGGTCACGCTTCCTGCAGCTTTATCACACCCGCTATCTGCGCCCGGTGCGCGATCACCTGGTGGCGACGGTGGAGAGCTACGCCCCCCTGATGGCCCGCGCGCCGAAGACCTTCAACTTCTTCCTTAAACAGCCGATGGTGCGCAAACTTTCCGGTAAGCACATCGGTATGATCGATCTGCCGCTGCTGTCGGTGCCGTCGCTGCAGCAGCAGCTTGTGGGTCACCGCTCCGCCAACACTACGCTCGAACAGCTCGAAGCCATGAGCGACGAACAGAAAGCCCGCACCGTGCTGGTGGTGCAGGATCCGTTTACCAGCTATTACGACGCGCAGGTTGTGGCCGATTTCATCCGGCTGGTGGAACGCCTCGATTATCAACCCGTGGTGCTGCCGTTCTCGCCCAACGGCAAGGCGCAGCATATTAAGGGGTTCCTCAACCGCTTTGCGAAAACCGCGCAGAAGACCTCTGATTTCCTCAACCGCATGGCGCAGTTGGGGATGCCGATGGTGGGTGTCGACCCGGCGCTGGTGCTCTGTTATCGCGATGAGTACAAACAGACGCTGGGTGACAAACGTGGAGATTTTCACGTTCAACTGGTGCATGAATGGCTGCCAGCCGTGCTGACTAACCCTGCGGTAACGGAGTCCAGCGGAGAGTCCTGGTATCTGTTTGGTCACTGTACAGAAGTGACGGCGCTGCCCGGGGCGCCGGGACAGTGGGCATCTATCTTCGCCCGTTTTGGCGCGAAGCTGGAAAACGTCAACGTAGGGTGCTGCGGTATGGCAGGAACTTACGGACATGAGGTGAAAAACCATGCCAACTCGCTGGGTATTTATGAGCTCTCCTGGCGCCAGGCGATGCAGCGCCTGCCGCGAAACCGCTGTCTGGCTACCGGCTACTCGTGCCGCAGCCAGGTGAAGCGCATCGAGGGCAGCGGCGTGCGTCACCCTCTGCAGGCATTACTGGAGATTATGGGATGATCTGGAGACGTACCACGACGCTTGAGGCCTTAAACGCCATGGGCGCGGACAATATGGTCGGCCTGCTGGATATACAATTCACCCGCCTCGGTGATGATGAGCTGGAAGCCACCATGCCCGTCGATAGCCGGACGCATCAACCATTCGGTCTGCTGCATGGCGGCGCCTCCGTGGTGCTCGCCGAAACGCTGGGGTCGGTCGCCGGTTATCTCTGCACCGAGGGGGAACAGAAGGTGGTAGGCCTCGAGGTCAATGCCAACCATCTTCGTTCTGTGCGGAGTGGTAGGGTGCGCGGCGTGTGCCGCGCGCTGCACGCCGGGGGGCGCCATCAGGTGTGGCAGATTGAGATCTACGATGAGCAGCAACGGCTGTGCTGCTCCTCGCGGCTCACAACCGCGGTGGTGTAAAAAAAGGCGGGGATGCCTTGTTTATGGTCAAAAAACGAACAACAAAGTGTGATATACTGGTCGCGTTTTGTACATAAACGAGGACATTATGGATACCGATTTGAACCCAACCCAACTGGCCATTGAATATTTACGCCGCGATACGAGCAACCTTTCTCCGGCTCAGTATTTGAAAAAGCTGAAACAGCTTGAACTGGAATTTACGGATCTGCTCACGCTCTCTTCAAGCGAACTGAAAGAAGAGATCTACTTTGCCTGGCGGTTGGGTGTTCACGTCCATTAATTTCTGCACTCTGTAATAAAGGCCGCGATTGCGGCCTTTATGCTTTCTGTGCGCTTTGCAGAGCGGCGCCGCAATTTATGTCAAATTACCGCCCGCTATTCATGAGACTATTCTGATGCTCCTTCAAGAGCTAAGCCACAGAGTGCCGGAGATAAGCGCCGGATGGAGCAAGGAACCCTTAAGATTACCCACGGGTAGTCTTAAGGGTTTTCTTTTGGCTGAATTACAATGACAGGCCGATCGCCGCGTTCACCATGCTCGAAGCCATAAAGACTCCACCCACGATGAGAAACGCCCGGTTTTTGCGAGTGCCCGCGAGCGTCAGCATTACTATAGCCACCACGAAAAACGGGATGGCAATAATCGAAAATGTATTCATAGTGGCACCTGATCTTTGAGAGGCAAATAACGTAACCGGGTCTACCGCCTAACGCCAGACTTTGCGAACCGCCAATACAGGTAGGGTCTCGCTTCACACTTGGTTTCCCTTCTATAACTGTTCCGAAAGAGTCGGGTTGCCGGCCGCGCTCTTCATCAACAAAGCCTGCTCAAAAAACTATCTCATAAATAGGCATTTCCTATACAACTTTTCCATTTCTACCCGTCTCATCGATTAGCGCGTCTAAATCCATTATTAATCAATAAATTGATTAAAAAAATCCTTGCCTGATAACAACTCAGACAGGGTCTATGCTTAATGAAAGTAGCCAAAAAGGGCGATTAAGCAGAAAGTCCCTGCTGTCAGGGGGTTGAAGTGATAATCGTTATCACTAACATGGTGTTATGCCCTGATGGCGCAACAAATGAGGTGGACCTATGGAA
>JBCNNW010000157.1:0-5530 GCA_039594205.1 Pseudescherichia sp.
TTGCCAACCGCCTGTACACTTCTCTCGGCGACGCCGCCGTAGGTCGCTTTAGCGACGGCGAAGTCAGCGTACAAATTAACGAAAATGTACGCGGTGGTGATATTTTCATCATCCAGTCCACTTGTGCTCCAACGAACGACAATCTGATGGAGTTGATTGTCATGGTCGATGCGCTGCGTCGTGCTTCCGCAGGCCGTATCACTGCCGTTATCCCCTACTTCGGCTATGCTCGTCAGGACCGTCGCGTGCGCTCTGCACGTGTGCCTATCACCGCTAAAGTGGTTGCCGACTTCCTCTCCAGCGTTGGCGTTGACCGGGTCCTGACCGTTGACCTGCATGCAGAACAGATCCAGGGCTTCTTTGACGTTCCCGTTGATAACGTATTCGGCAGCCCCATCCTGCTGGAAGATATGCTGCAGCTCAATCTTGATAACCCGATCGTTGTCTCTCCGGACATCGGCGGTGTGGTTCGCGCTCGCGCTATCGCCAAGCTGCTGAACGATACCGACATGGCCATCATCGACAAGCGCCGCCCGCGTGCTAACGTCTCTCAGGTTATGCATATCATCGGCGACGTTGCCGGTCGCGACTGCGTGCTGGTTGACGACATGATTGATACCGGTGGTACGCTGTGCAAAGCGGCAGAGGCGTTGAAAGAGCGCGGCGCGAAGCGTGTGTTCGCCTATGCTACCCACCCGATCTTCTCCGGCAATGCGGTAAACAACCTGCGCCACTCCGTCATTGACGAAGTGGTAGTCTGCGACACTATTCCGCTCTCTCCGGAGATTAAGGCGCTGCCAAACGTGCGTACCCTGACGCTCTCCGGCATGCTGGCCGAAGCGATTCGCCGTATCAGCAACGAAGAATCTATCTCTGCGATGTTCGAGCATTAATTGCAACGCATGACATAAACCCGCTTCGGCGGGTTTTTTTGTGCCTGAGAAACATTTGTATGATGTATTCATGCATTATCTACCATTCATATGGCGGATAATATGATGATGAGTCACTAGCCTTTATGAAGATGATGAACCTTTCCGAGATTTTACCCTTCCGCGCACTAATTGATGCATGCTGGAAAGAGAGATATACCTTCCCACGTTTTACCCGTGACCTGGTCGCGGGCATCACCGTCGGCATCATTGCCATTCCGCTGGCGATGGCGCTGGCTATCGGCAGCGGCGTGGCTCCCCAGTACGGTCTGTATACCTCGGCAGTGGCCGGGATTGTCATTGCCCTCTGCGGCGGCTCGCGTTTTAGCGTCTCCGGCCCGACGGCGGCCTTCGTGGTGATCCTCTATCCGGTCTCCCAGCAGTTTGGTCTGGCGGGGCTGCTGGTGGCTACGCTGATCTCCGGGCTGTTTCTGATCCTCTTTGGCCTTGCCCGCTTTGGCCGCCTGATCGAGTATATTCCGCTTCCCGTCACGCTGGGCTTTACCGCCGGGATCGGGATCACCATCGGTACCATGCAAATCAAAGATTTTCTGGGCCTGGAGATGGCTCAGGTACCGGAGCACTACTTACAGAAGGTCGGCGCGCTGGTGCTGGCGCTTCCCTCGTTAAACCTGGGCGATGCCGCCATCGGCGTGGTGACGCTTGGCGTATTGATACTCTGGCCACGCCTTGGGATCCGCCTGCCGGGCCATCTTCCCGCCCTGCTGGCAGGCTGCGCGGTGATGGGGCTGGTTAAGCTGGCTGGCTTTGACGTGGCGACTATCGGCTCGCGCTTTCACTATCTGCTGGCTGACGGTACTCAGGGCAACGGCATCCCACAGCTGCTACCTCAGCTGGTGCTGCCGTGGCAGATGCCCGGCTCCACTTTTACCCTGAGCTGGGCCTCCGTCCAGGCGTTGCTGCCCGCCGCTTTTTCCATGGCGATGCTTGGGGCAATTGAGTCTCTGCTTTGCGCGGTGGTGCTCGACGGCATGACCGGCACCCGCCATAAGGCCAATAACGAACTGATCGGTCAGGGGCTGGGAAATCTGATTGCCCCCTTCTTCGGCGGCATTACCGCGACCGCGGCGATTGCTCGCTCGGCAGCCAACGTACGCGCAGGCGCAACCTCGCCGGTGGCGGCAGTAATTCATGCTCTGCTGGTGATCCTCGCCCTGCTGGCGCTCGCACCCCTGCTCTCCTGGCTGCCGCTGTCGGCGATGGCCGCGCTGCTGCTGATGGTGGCCTGGAACATGAGCGAGGCGCACAAGGTCGTTAACCTGCTGCGACGCGCACCGACGGATGACATCATGGTGATGCTGATGTGCATGTCGCTGACGGTGCTGTTTGATATGGTTATCGCTATCAGCGTCGGCATCGTGCTAGCGTCGCTGCTGTTTATGCGCCGCATCGCCCGTATGACGCGCCTCGCGCCGGTTAACGTCGAAGTAGCCGATGATGTGGTTGTGCTGCGAGTAATTGGGCCGCTGTTCTTTGCTGCGGCTGACGGGCTGTTTAGCGATCTGGAGTCGCGGATTGCCGGGAAGCGTATTGTGGTGCTGAAGTGCGACGCGGTACCGGTGCTGGACGCTGGCGGACTGGATGCCTTCCAGCGCTTTGTTAAGCGGCTGCCGGAAGGCTGCGAGCTGCGGGTCAGCAACCTGGAGTTTCAGCCCCTGCGCACGCTGGCGCGCGCAGGGGTGAAGCCGATTGCCGGGCGGCTGGCGTTCTACCCTGACCGACAAGCGGCGCTGGCGGATCTGTAATAATTAGGGTGCAGCGTACCGGCGCTGCATCATTACCCCAATCGCCTGCTGTAGCCAGGCCAGCACCTCAGGAGTCATCCAGGTCCCCTTCATCAGCAGCGGCTCCTGCTGCATAGCAACGCGGAATTTCTGCTGGGTAGCGGGATTATCCCCGGCGTAGGACTGGAAAAGCACCAGCCAGTTCTGCGCCAGCTGCTGACCCTGCTCGGACGCAGGATCGCACCCCTCCCGCATGGCCTGGTGCAGCTTCGCCACCAGCGGAGGCCATTCCATTAGCCGGTCAAAATAGTGCGCACGGGTAAAAGCCATCTCCTGCGGGGTAAGATAACGCTCCCAGATAGCCAGCTTGCTCTCTGCAAAGGCGCGGGTGATGTAGTCGACAATCTGCGGCGTAATGCCCGTCCGCTCGCGCATCTGCGGCTCCACGCTGTGCATCTCATTAAGACGGGTCAGAAACTCCGGCTTGCCCGCCGTATCCTGTTCCAGACGATCCATCCAGCGGATCGCCAGATCCATGGCTTTGACATCGGTCTCGGCAACTTTTTGCGCCATGAGGATCTGCGCTTCCTTGACCAGCGCCGCCCATAGGGAGGCCAGCCTTTCGCCTTCGGTAGCGAACGGCAGCTGCTGCAGCTCTTCTTTGGTAAACCAGCGATCGTACATAGTCATTAACTCCAGAGTCTGTAGCCAGGATTCCAGATCCGGTTCGCTCTCATTTTCCAGCCCGGTACGCAGCATGCAAAGCTGGTCGCGTAGCGTATGGATGCTGCGCAGCTGGCTGTCCAGCAGCGCGATTTGCGCATCGAGCAGTTCGGAAAGTGAGAGCGTATCCTGCTCCAGAAAGTTCTTGATTTCGGCAAGCTCCAGCCCTGCTTTCGCCAGCGCCTGGATCATATGCAGACGCTGTACATCCGCAAGGTTATAGAGCCGGTAGCCTGCCTCGCTTCTGGCGGAAGGCAGCAGCAGCCCGGTTTGTTCGTAGTGATGTAACGTGCGAACGGTGATGCCGGCGCGTTTTGCCAGCTCGCCTACCTGAATTAACATTGCTGCTCCTTGTCCTAACCAGTAGCGCTACTCTGGGACCTTACGTTACGTGAGGGTCAATGGACTCGCAAAAAAAACGTAAAAAAAACGACCCACCTGAGTCGTTTTATGAAGATGCGTGTAGGCCCGTGCAAGCGTAGCGCCGCCGGGCGTATCCAATTAACCATCAGCTATGCTTATGTTGATCCCGGCGGCAGCGCTTGTCGTAGTGGCGCACCCACCAGTACTTATCGCACACCTGCTCGTGGCCGCCGATGCGTGCCCCCGCCAGCCAGAGAATGGCCCCCAGGAAGATGCTAAGAATCGCCCCGTGGGCAAAGTACTGCGGCAGGTTAAGCTGCGGAAGCTGATTTAAGATGGAGTAACTGACGCCAACGACCATCACCACTAACCCTAAACCCATAAGCGCATTACCGAGTCTCGATGCGTTTTTGCGTTTCATATGTCACCTCCGGCGTTGTGGTCTGAACGGGAAACATCCCCAATCCTTATGGATAAAGTATATGCAGGGCCTCTTTGACAGGGTGCGGGTGGGATCACATTTATAAATATCTTATTCACAGAACTTTACATATAAACCGCTGAACTCAATCAACTTCTAATAGTTGTTAAAAGCAACTATTCCGCTTTTTATCTTTTAGCGGCAGAATTTTGTCAACGCCCGCGCTACCACGTAAACTACGCGTCAAAGAGTGAACTTTTCAGGAAAAGAGACGTGACGATTAAATTGATTGTCGGCCTTGCCAACCCGGGCGCAGAGTATGCGGCTACCCGTCATAACGCCGGAGCCTGGTATGTCGATCTGCTGGCCGAACGCTACCGCGCCCCGCTGCGGGAGGAGCCTAAATTCTTTGGCTTTACTTCACGTATTAACCTGGCGGGTGAAGATGTTCGCCTGCTGGTGCCGACAACCTTTATGAACCTCAGCGGTAAAGCCGTGGCGGCGATGGCAACCTTCTATCGCATTAACCCGGATGAGGTGCTGGTGGCCCACGACGAGCTGGATCTGCCGCCCGGCGTGGCAAAGTTTAAACTGGGCGGCGGCCACGGCGGTCATAACGGCCTGAAAGATATCATCAGCAAGTTTGGCAATAACCCCAACTTTCACCGCTTACGCGTGGGAATTGGCCATCCGGGGGATAAAAACAAAGTTGTCGGCTTTGTACTGGGCAAACCGCCCGCCTCTGAACAGAAGCTAATTGATGACGCCGTTGACGAAGCGGTGCGCTGCACTGAGCTGTGGCTGAAAGAGGATCTGGTTAAAGCGATCAATCGACTGCACGCGTTTAAGGCGCAGTAGCCCTGGGCGATACCATTTTTGCCGCGCAGCGCGTCTGTAACGTGTATAATAGGCTAAGTTATTAACTTTTCAGCAATCTGTTTCATCTAACAGGTTGATTATCAAGATATTAAGGTGATGTAAACCATGGGATTCAAATGCGGTATCGTCGGCTTGCCGAACGTCGGTAAATCTACCCTGTTCAATGCGCTGACCAAGGCGGGCATCGAAGCTGCCAACTTCCCGTTCTGTACTATTGAACCGAATACCGGCGTGGTGCCGATGCCGGATCCGCGCCTCGATCAGCTGGCGGAGATTGTTAAGCCCCAGCGCATTCTGCCGACCACGATGGAGTTCGTTGACATCGCTGGCCTGGTTAAAGGCGCGTCCAAAGGTGAAGGCCTGGGTAACCAGTTCCTGACCAACATCCGTGAAACCGAAGCGATCGGTCACGTGGTGCGCTGCTTTGAAAATGACAACATCATCCACGTAAATAACAAAGTGGATCC
>JBCNNW010000158.1:0-5498 GCA_039594205.1 Pseudescherichia sp.
CCGCAGCCGGATCTTTATGGTCGACCGCTTTGGCTTGCTGACCGACGATATGACCAACCTGCTCGACTTCCAGAAAAACCTTCTCACCGCGCGTGATGCGATTAGCCACTGGCAGGTAGAAGCCAATAATATCTCCCTGCTGGAGGTGGTAAAAAATGCACATCCGACGGTGATGATCGGCGTTTCAGGTCAGCCAGGACTCTTCAGTGAAGAGATTGTGAAAGAGATGCATCGTCACTGCCCACGCCCTATTATCATGCCGCTCTCGAACCCGACATCACGGGCAGAGGCGCAGCCGCAGGATCTTATCGCGTGGACCCAGGGTGCCGCACTGGTGGCCACCGGCAGCCCGTTTGCCCCGGTGTTCTGGCAGAATGAGCAGTACGACATCGCTCAGTGTAACAACGCCTATATTTTCCCGGGTCTGGGGCTTGGCGTTCTGGCCTGTAACGCGCGCCGGGTGACGGAAGAGATGCTGATGGCAGCAAGCCGCAGCCTCGCCGCGCAGTCGCCGCTGGTGGCCACAGAAAGAGGAGGATTGCTGCCGCCGGTAGATCAGATTGAAACGGTCTCGCGCCAGATTGCCGTTGCCGTCGCCCAGGCCGCGATTGAACAAGGCATAGCGCCATCGTTAGATGATGAAACCCTGCTGGCGCGCATTGAGAAGACCTGGTGGCAGGCGGACTATGCGCCGTACCGCCGATCCGCGCTGTAGCGCCGGTCATGCCCTCACCGCAGGGTGAGGGCATCGCTGTGGTTTTAGTGCTGTGCGCCTGAGCGGTCAGAAAAATCGCTGGCGGAGAGAATATCACCCCGAGTTGCCGCCTGTTTCAGACGGGCATACCGATCAGGTACCTCTTCAGGACGCGTTTTGAAGCGCCGGTGCAACCACATATACTGTTCTGGTGCCATGCGTACCGCTTGTTCGATCGCTCTGTTCATCTGCATCGCAACAGATTCTTTATCTCCCCCCTGCAACGCCTCGCTGATATCCTCCAGAATAATCAGTTCATAACCGCTGCCATCCGCCCTGCGGCGCGGCACAAAGGGAATGACGGCGGGCTTAGCGCTTTTGACCAGCATATAGCTTCCAGCGGTCGTCGCGGCATCCTGAACCGCAAAAAACGGCACAAAAACGCTATTGGTTTTGCCATAGTCATGGTCCGGGGCGTACCACAAAATTTCATTCTGCTTCAGCGAGCGGATCATGCCTTTTAAATCATGACGATCGAGCATGGATTTATTGGAACGCAGACGCCCTCGCGTCTGTAGCCAGTCCAGCAGGGCATTATTATTAGGACGATATACGCCAATACCGGGGTTGAGCATGCCAAATATCCGCGCGCCCAGTTCAAGTGTGAGAAAATGCATTCCTACCAGCAGCACGCCATTACCTTTCGCCCTCGCCGTTTCCATGTGCTCATAGCCCCTAACGGTAAAGCATTTCTTAACCCGCCACGCAGGCCAGAACCATGCCATTCCGGTTTCAATCACCCCCATTCCTACCGATTCAAAATTACGCTGCAGCAATGACTCTCGCTCCGCCTTTTTCATCTCCGGGAAACAAAGCTCAAGGTTGCGGCGGGCAATATCGACGCGGCGGGGAAGCAAGCGCATCGCCAGTCGACCAAGACCATGACCAATTCTGAACAGAAGCGGATAAGGGAGCAGCATGATAAGCCACAGCGCGGCAATGCCTGCCCAGCTTAGCCAGTAGCGGGGATGAAGAAAGGCGAATGAAAAACGGGGTAATTTTGTCATCAGAAAATTATCCTTTAACGTGTCTGTCCTTAATTGATTCTGGTGGAGATCTTTCCTAAGGATTAATAATAAGTCAGTCAGAAACGTTAAGTGTAGCGGAGAAGACAAAACGCATTTTTATCGTTTTTTGCGAAAAACGGGAAGTTGAACCGGGGAGGACATATCCGCTCCCCGGCAAAAGATTTACATCGAATACCCTGGCTTCTTAATCAGCTCATCCAGCTTCGGACCTATCTCGGTATCCCAGACCTGGGCTTTCCAGTCTTCCGGCGCTACCTGGTTCAGCGCAACCGACACGGAACTGTCTTTGCTGTTGAAATGGCGAATGATGACGTCGGCAATATCCGCCGCCAGCGCAGTTTTTTGTTCGTCGTTCAAATCGCGGGGAAAACATTTGATATCTACATGTGGCATGTGCAGGTTTCCAGTTATGAGCCAGGGTTCCACGTTATCAGATAATATTGTTTGCCTTTAACACCTTGTGCAGTTTCGGAAGCTGAGTAACTGTATCCGCAATCGCTGTTATCTTCGGGGTATTCGCGGCAAACCATTCATGACGAGGCCCCCAGGTGCGCATGACTACAATATACACATCAAGCAGCGTCAGGCGTTCACCCAGCGCATAAGGGCTCGCCTTGAGCTGACTGTCAAACCACTGATAGAGCGATTTACGGTACTCAATGCAATTTTTCTGCAGCTGCTCCGGCGCATCGGGCGCCCAGCGCTCGGGATAATCGGCATACGTGAAGGTGGGATAAACATTGGCGACAAACCAGATCAGTAAACGCTGAAACTGCTGGCGTTCGGCCTGTTCTGGAGGTGGAGCAAGGTCGGGACATTTATCGAGTACCATCAGAGCAATCGCCGCGGTTTCTGTCATGATGGTCCCATTTTCCAGCTCCAGCGTGGGCACCTGGCACAGCGGGTTCAGCTTGTGCAACAGCTCACGCTGCGGACCGGGCTGGTCAAACCCGTCCACGTTGATAAATTGATAAGGGATATCAGCCAGGGTTAGCATCACTTCACTGATTGCCGAGCCCCAGCCGGGTACGCCATAGAGTTTAATCATGTTGCCCCCTCAGGGATAAAAACCCTAAGTGTAGAGCACCTTTAGTAGGTTAGTAGGTTATCCCAGGCGGGTTGACCTCGGAGCGCTCCACTGCTTCGCCCTGCTCTCCCCAGCGCGCCAGCACTTTCTGGTAATCTCCCCGCTTAATTGCCCCGTCCAGTGCGGCTTGCAGAGCATAAACCAGTTGGTTCCCTTTTTTGGTCGTGGTGGCAACCCAGGCTTTTTTCGGCCCTAAACCGACCACGCGGGTTTTGCCTGTCAGTGCAGCTTTATACGCCGACACCGACTGCGGCCCGAAAAAGACATCTGCCCTGCCGGACTGAATATAAAGATTGCCCGAGGCATCGTCGGTCAGATAGACCGGCAGCGCAGGTTCACGCCCTGCCTTTTTGTTCTCTTCGTTCCAGCCCAGCAGAATACGTTCCTGATTCGTGCCAGAGCCAACGATCACCTTTTTCCCTGCCAGATCTTCCGCGCTTTTGATTGACTGAATCTCGCTCGTGGATTTCACCGAAAAGGCCAGTGAATCGACGCGATAGGTCGCAAAATCAAATTTCTCTTTCCGCTGCTCGGTTACTGCAATATTCACCAACGCCACATCATAGCGTCCGGAGGTGATCCCCAGCGGCCAGTCTTCCCAGGCCGTGGGTACCAGCTTCAGTTTTAGCCCCAGACTGCCCGCCAGCAGACGAGCAATATCCGGATCGCTGCCAATCCGCGTTCGATTATCGCTGGCAAGCAGCGCCAGCGGCGGAGAGTTCAGTGCCGAAATGGCCACCGTCAGTGTTCCCGGTTCAACGAACGTATAGTCCGCAGGTATCTTTGCCACCGCCTGGGGATCGACCGTTACGGGCAGAGGTCGCTCGTTTGCTGTTAAATCTAAGCTGGCGTGGCTGGCAGCCGAAAAGATCAGCCCCGCCAGAAGTCCATATTTCATCTGCGCTCCTTACAGCACTTTTGACAGAAACTGGCGCGTTCGCGGGTGCGATGGGCGGTTTAGAACCTCGTCACTGCTGCCCTGCTCCACAATTTTACCGTCGACCATAAACACCACCTGATCCGCCACTTCCCGGGCAAAACCAATCTCGTGGGTCACCACCACCAGCGTAGTGCCGGATCGGGCCAGTTTTTTGATCACATCCAGTACTTCACCCACCAGCTCCGGGTCGAGAGCCGAGGTGGGTTCATCAAACAGCATCACGCGAGGACGTAACGCCAGCGCACGAGCAATGGCAATGCGCTGCTGCTGACCGCCGGAGAGATGACGCGACCAGGCATCCGCTTTATCGCGTAAACCCACGACGTCAAGCAGGCTCCAGGCATGCTCTACCGCCTCTTTTTTGCTGAGTTTCTTATGCGCGACAGGCGCCTCAATTAAATTTTCCAGCACCGTGAGATGCGGAAAGAGATTGAAGTTCTGAAACACGTAGCCCACGTTGACACGCTGTTTGAGGATCTCTTTCTCCTTCAGCTCGTAGAGTTTGTCTCCCTGACGGCGGTAGCCAATGTAATCCCCGTCGATCTGGATAAAACCCTCGTCGACTCGCTCCAGATGGTTAATGGTGCGTAAAAGGGTCGATTTACCCGAGCCGGACGGCCCGAGGATGACCGTCACGGATCCCGGCGGGATCTCAAGTGACACGTTGTCGAGCGCCTTATGGCGTCCAAAATATTTGCTGACGCCGGTAATCGAGATATGTCCTTCAGGAGAGGCTTGCATGGATGGGCTCCTGTGCTGGCGAGGTGGTAACAGACCGGGTACGGCTGGCCGCACGGTTCTGATTAACGGCTGAACGGCGTTCGCTGCGGGCAAGACCGCGCTCAACGACATGCTGTATAGCGGACAAAACGGTGGTAATCACCAGATACCAGGCAGCCCCCACCATCAGCAGAGGGATCACCTCCTGCGTACGGTTGTAGATCATCTGAATGGTATAAAACAGTTCCGGCATCGCCAGGACATAAACCATCGCCGTACCTTTGGCGAGACTGATGATTTCATTAAATCCCGACGGCAGAATGGTGCGAAGTGCCTGGGGCAGAATGATGCGCACCGTGCGTCGCCATGCAGGCAGACCAAGCGCAGCGGCAGCTTCATATTGCCCGTGGTCAACGCCGAGAAATCCGCCGCGAATAATCTCTGCGGTATAGGCGCTCTGTACAAGGGTTAACCCCACTACCGCGGTGGAAAACTGCCCCAGCACGTTGATGGTTTCAAAGCTGCCCCAGGTGATGCCGGTGAACGGCACGCCGAGCGAGAGTGTGTCGTAGAGATAGGAAAAGTTGTACAGGATGATCAGCACCACGATCAGCGGTAACGATCGAAACAGCCAGATGTAACCCCACGCCAGGCTGCTCAACAGCCAGGATGAAGAAAGCCTCGCCAGGGCCAGCATGCCGCCAATCACCACGCTCAGCGCGGTGCCGATCAGCGTCAGCAGAAGCGTTTGCCCTACACCTTCAAGGATCACCGGGTCAAAGAACCAGCGGGCGAACACTGCCCACTCCCAGCGCGGGTTAAAGGCTACGGACTGAATCACGACCGCCAGCACAAACAGCGCTACCGCGGCGCCAACGGCCCGCAGCGGGTAACGCGCCGGGACCACCTTAATGGTTTCAACGTTGCTCATCGTCGTTCCTCATGCGGTTTTACTGAACGCTTCGCGTA
>JBCNNW010000159.1:0-5489 GCA_039594205.1 Pseudescherichia sp.
GCGCGGCATTCCGGAGAACATGCAGGGAACAGAAACGGCAGTTTCGGTGCCACAGGACGACGCCTGGGGGAAGTTAATCACGTTCTGTTTTTTCAGTTCCGGATTCGTCTCACGCCCATAGCCATTGAGCGAATAGTTTTCTGCCCGCGAGGCCTCGCCCAGCACCAGCACCAGCACGGTTTTTTTATGCTGAGCCAGCAAAACTGGCCCTTTATGGGCATCTTCTCCCTGCCGAATCAGGGTTTGATCGCCTTCAAACCAGCGCGCTTTGCTGTATTTCACTATCGCACTCACGTAGTTCGCTGGCGTGACCATCTTGACGATGCTTTTGTTATTGCGAAACAGCGAGGCGTAATCCTTATAGAAGACCGCGGCAATCAAAATAATAATCAACAGGCTTCCCAGGATCGACGCCAGACGCATCACCAGCACATGCCACCAGCGGGCAGGGCGGATGCGAATCATCGCCAACACCACAGCCGGCACCAGCCCTGCCACCGTCAGCCATAGCACCAACTGCGGGGTAATCAACGCCGTCGCTTCCTGTGAATTCGTCTCGAAGACGTTCACCATCATGTTCTGATCGATAACCGCCCCGTAGGTAAACATGAACCAGGTCGCCGCGGCGCAGCCCAGCGTCAGTAGCACCAGCAGCGGTTTACGAATCAGCGGGATGTTTAAAAAGCTAAAAACGATTACCCAGCCGCAGAACAGCACCACTGGAATCGAGAGCGCGAAGAGATATTCATGCAGTCGGGCTGGCGCAATAATGGCCCAGCTACGATGAATGAACAGGGCATTCAAAAGTGTAAAAAAGAGCGCGCAGCCGAGCGTAAACCGGGTATCGTTACACTGTAACTTATTAAAAAGGCGCATCATCAGTAAAACCCTTCATTGTTGTGATGACGCGAGTATAAGGAGCAAAGATTAGTGAAACCTTAGCCCCACATTTCTGATATTGACGCCTTGCGTAACCCCGGCTTAAGGTCTTCACTTTACTCTATTCATTGGGCCGGGAGGTGGGTGTGGCAGAACAACTGGAGTTTTTTCCCGTTCAGAGCCCGTGCCGGGGTATCTGCCAGTCGGATGAACGTGGATTCTGCCGGGGCTGTATGCGTAGCCGGGAGGAGCGCTTTAACTGGCAAACCCTGAGCGACGCGCAAAAGCAGGAGGTACTGCGCCTCTGTCGCCAACGTCTGCTGCGCAAATTACGCGCAAACAGGCCGCCCGATGCCGAAGAACCCCAGCAACCCTCACTGTTTTAACCTGCAGAATGCGTATACTCATCTCATCTTTATGTTGAGGAAAATCCAATGGTTCAGCGTATTACTCTCGCCCCGCAGGGGCCGGAATTCTCGCGTTTTGTGATGGGTTACTGGCGTTTGATGGACTGGAACATGTCCGCCCGCCAGCTGGTGAGCTTTATTGAAGAACATCTTGATTTAGGGATCACCACCGTCGATCACGCGGATATCTATGGCGGTTATCAATGCGAAGCGGCGTTTGGCGAAGCGATGAAGCTGGCGCCGTCGCTGCGTCAGCGGATGGAGGTGGTGACCAAATGCGGTATCGCCACCACCGCCAAACCCGAGCATGCCCTGGGTCACTACATTACCGATCGCGACCACATTGTGCAAAGCGCTGAGCAGTCGCTGATAAATCTGGCGACCGACCATATCGACCTGTTGCTGATCCACCGCCCGGACCCTTTAATGGATGCTGACGAGGTTGCAGAGACTTTCCTGGCACTTCACCAGAGCGGCAAAGTGCGCCATTTCGGCGTCTCGAACTTTACCCCAGCGCAGTTCGCGCTGCTGCAGTCTCGTGTGCCTTTCACTCTGGCGACCAACCAGGTAGAGATTTCGCCGGTACATCAGCCCCTGTTGCTGGACGGTACCCTCGATCAACTGCAACAGTTACGTGTGCGTCCAATGGCATGGTCCTGCCTGGGTGGCGGTCGTCTGTTTAATGACGAACAGTTCCAGCCGCTGCGCGATGAGTTGGCGCAGGTGGGGCGCGAGCTGAATGCACAATCGATTGAACAGGTGGTCTACGCCTGGGTGCTTCGCCTGCCGTCACGCCCGTTGCCGATTATCGGATCCGGCAAAATCGAACGCGTGCGCTCGGCCATTGCCGCTGAAGAGCTTAAGATGACACGTCAGCAATGGTTCCGCATTCGTAAAGCTGCTTTAGGTTACGACGTCCCCTAAATCTCTATTTATCTGACTTTCCGGTGAAATCCTTGCCCCTCGTATAAACTTAAGGGGCAAAAAATAACCTGAGGAGGTCATATGAAGCGTTTTACTCTGGCAATATTGGCGCTGGTGGTCAGCGCAGGTGCGCAAGCCGCCAGCGACGAAGTTGAGATGAACCTTGTCACACCTCAGGGGGTAGGTCAGTCAATCGGTACGGTGACCATCACCGAAACGGATAAAGGGCTGGAATTTACCCCCGCGCTTAACGCCCTTCCTCCGGGCGAACATGGCTTCCACGTACACGCGAAAGGTTCCTGCCAGCCAGCGATGAAAGAGGGAAAACCGTCGGCGGCAGAAGCGGCGGGGGGACACCTTGATCCACACCAGAGCGGTAAGCACGAAGGGCCAGACGGTATGGGGCACCTTGGCGATCTACCGGTGTTGGTCGTGAACAACGACGGTAAAGCCACGGACGCGGTGGTGGCCCCTCGACTGAAAAAACTGGATGAGGTGAAAGGCAAAGCGCTGATGATCCACGTGGGGGGTGACAATATGTCCGATCAGCCGAAACCCCTCGGCGGCGGCGGCGCGCGTTACGCCTGCGGCGTCATTTGATCCCCCAACGTCCCCGGCGCAGGAGCATGCTCGAGCTGGGATAATGAGCAGTGTAGACGCCAGACCAGCGCAGCCAGATCCTGCGCCGCCGGCTGCGGATGGCGCGCCAGCATATCGCAGATACGCTGCAACTCGTTAAGCGTGGTGGAGAGCGGACGTTGCTGCACACCGCGTTCGCTCATCACATCCCGCAGAAGTGAAATACAGACATCACGCAGCTGGGAGAGTGGGTCAGACCGTGTCTCCCAGCTGCGTAATTGCCATACCACATGCGAACAGTTGAGTAACACTACCCCCCAGCGCAGCAGCCAGCGACGCGCCTGCGCATCCTGACTGGTATTAAGCTGACTGACATGATGATAAACCAGCGACTCATAACCATTCTCATCCCGCTGAGGCCTGCGGCTAAGCTGGTCGACAAACCCACGCCGCAACTCACGAATATGACGACGGCTTTTACGCGCGTCAGAGCCCGGGCGTAATACCGCAAACGCCAGCCATACCAGCCCAACGCCCAGGATTTTAGCCAGATCGTCATTTAAAAAATCGGCAAAGTCATAGGTCGGTGGATTGGTCACCGCGATAAAAGAACCCATAAAAACGATCAACTGCCCCCAGAGTCCCGCCAGTTTCGGCATCTGTAGCTTGAGAAGCTGCATCGTAGTGAGCAAGGGGAAGAGGAACAGCAGGAACTGCCAGAGATCGCTTATCTGCACCATCAGCCCGAACTTCACCACAAAGCTGAACAGCGAGAGCAAGATCAGCGTGCGCAGCAGCAGGTTGAGTGATTTAAACGGCGAGGGCGAAACTGAATAAAGTACGCTGCTGATGGCGGCCAGCGTCAGCGCGGCAGCACCGGCGTCCCACTGCGTAGCAAGAGTCCAGGCGCCGATAAGCGTTAACGCGCAGAAGGTACGAAAACCGCTCCACAACGCTTCGAGGTTATCAGTGTGCCGGGCCAGCGCCGGGCTGCGCGGTACGTTAAAGGTGGTAATGGGTGTCGCCGCTTCCAGCATGGCAATCCAGCGGCTACTCCGCAGGTAGAGTCGGCTAAACCAGAGGAGTCGCTGCCAGAAGGCGTGATGACGATAATCTTGCCCCTCTTGCGGTTTTAGCGGTGCGATAATACGCGCCACGGTATAGAAATCGGTCTCCGGACGGCTCAGCGCCTCCAGCAGCTGTTGTATGACCGGCTGGATCGTCTCAGGCGGATCGGGCCAGTTGAGCAGCATGCGGCGCAGACTGGAGATCGCGCTGGTCATTCGCAACTGCTGATGGAGCAAATAGTTGAGTAGGGCGTTTTGACGGCGAAAACGGTAGTGGCTCCAGAAGGCCTGAATGCGCAGTAAATTGGTGGTCAGGATCTGGGCGATGACTTTTTCGTGTGCAAGACGGATTGCATCGTTGGTGTCAGGTTGCCAGAGCAGCCTGGCATGCTCCAGCAGTCGGGCGTGCATATTTTGTAGGGCGGTAATGAGTGCCGTCCCGTCGGAGGTACTGGGCAGGATCATCATCATCAGACCACCGCAGAGTATGCCGAGCATGACTTCGCATACCCGCGCCTGCGCCATATCCCATAACTCCGTGGTATCAAGAATGTTGATGACCGGAAAGGCGATGATGGCCGCCGTATAGCCTGCAAGTTGAAAAGCATAGGCGACGTTATTGGTGAAGTGGGCGCAGGCCCAGGTACAGACCCCAAGCCAGGTCGCCATACAGAATAAAAACAGCCACGGATCGTTCAGCGTGTGTCCGGCAATAATCAACGCGGCGGTCGCCCCTAACAGACTGCCCGCCACGCGGCCCAGGCTTTTACTTATGACACCGCCGACGGTAGGGAAGCTGACCACTGCCGCAGAGGTCATCGCCCAGTAAGGTTCATCCAGATTCAGGTAATAGGCGCAGGTCAATGCCAGACACATAGCAATCCCGTTGCGCAGCGCGTAGCGCCACTGCCCAGGGGTCGCCTTGAGCCACGGCGTGTTACGCCAGCTGAACGTAGAGAGTGTCACCGGGCTGTTCCGATAGAGACGCTACAGGTGGTGCCGGAAACCAACGTCAGATCCCTGGGCAGCTCGTCGAACTCGATACGCACCGGAATACGCTGAGCCAGCCGTACCCAGGGGATATTCGGCTTCACGTCCGGTACCAGCCCCGAGTCGGTCTCCACGCTCTGATCAAAGATGGCACGGCCAATGCTGCCGACGTGACCCTGTAACGTAACACCGCCGCTATAGAGGGTAATTTGAGCCGGGGCGCCCACACGGATATGACGAAGCTTGGTTTCTTCAAAATATCCCACCACGTAAAACGAGTGGCTGTCCACCAGGGCGAACAGCGGCTGGCCGGTGGTGGCGTAATCGCCGGTGCGGGTGGAGAGGTTGGTTACCCAGCCATCCACCGGGGCTTTAACCACCGTCTGCGTCAACTGCCACTCGGCCTGTTTTAGCGTCGCTTCAGCGACTTTTACGCTGGCCTGCATCGCTTTCACGTTGATATTGGCGGTATCCAGATCTTCTGCCGAAATGTAGTTATGTGACAGGTGGCGGCGACGATTCGCTTCATTGTTGGCTTTGGCGAGATCGGACTGGGCTTTCGCCAGCTGCGCCTGCGCATTCAGCACCGCGATATGATAGGGGGTCTCGTCAATTTGAAACAACACGTCGCCGCTGTGGACAA
>JBCNNW010000016.1:0-57413 GCA_039594205.1 Pseudescherichia sp.
AGTGCACGCTAACCGTGTGACGCAGCTCAACGGTATTCAGTGGCGCTACGACATTCATGGCCGCACCGTGGAAAAGGACGACGGTCAGACCTGCTGGCACTACCGCTACGACGGGGAGCACCGCCTGACAGAGGTCACCAGCCGGCCGCGCGACCGCACCCGGCCGCAGGTGGCGGTCAGCTTCCGCTACGATCCGCTTGGCCGCCGTATCAGCAAGACCTGCCGCCGGACGCTGGCAGGCCAGCCGCACGGCAGGGAGGTGACCACCCGGTTTATCTGGGAGGGGGCCCGGCTGCTGCAGGAGATCCGGGATGCGGTGCCGCTGACCTACGTCTACAGCGATCAGCACAGCCACGAGCCGCTGGCCCGTATTGACGGCGTGAATACCCCGGACATCTACTGGTTTCATAACCAGCCTAACGGCACGCCGGAGCGTCTCACGGATGCGGAAGGCAGGGTGTGCCAGGAGGCACAGAACAGCGCATGGGGTAAGCTGCTGAGTGAAAGAAACGTACAGCTGCCATATGCCCAGAACCTGCGGATGCAGGGCCAGTACCTGGACCGTGAGACGGGTCTTCACTATAATCTGTTCCGGTACTACGACCCGGACTGCGGACGGTTCACGCAGCAGGATCCCACAGGGCTGGCGGGGGGACTGAACCTCTACCAGTATGCGCCGAATGCTTTGAACTGGATTGACCCGCATGGTCTTACAAAGTGCAATGCTCCTAATGGCTACAAAACTGGCGATGTTGATCCTCATGGGCAATTATCTCCAGGCCTGAATCGCATGGTAGGACATACAAATAGTAAAGCTGATGATTTTGTCCAAAGTCATCACCCTATTCAGGATGCTTGGGCTAAGAAAAGGATTAATGGCTATCAGAGAAATTTTGCTCCTGCAACATTGCTTAAATCGTCATCTGGTAGCCCGCATGCAGCTATAAGTTCTGCACAGCGCGTGCGAAGATCTGCAACTGGGGGTTGGGACACCACACTGAAGCAAGAATTTAATGTTAGCTACAAAGAAATGTTAGATGCTGGAGTCCCTGCTAACCAAGCTCGCAAATCTCTCAGTGATGCATTTAAATTTTTTGACGAGCTTAGAGAAAATAATGTGGCCAATATTTTTTATGATATTTGATATTAATACAATTGAAATTAAAGGTGCCTTGCGATGAATAAAAATGAGATTTTAAATGAGATTAATATTATTGAGAAAAGGCTTGGCATTCAGCTTTCAGATAAATATAAACAATTTTTATCTGAGGAGGTGAAGGATAAAGATATTTATGAGATTCAGACTGGTCGAGGTGATAATTTATATCTCTATAATTATAAAACTCTTTTGGAGCGAAACGAAACATACAGTATACAAAATGTTGAGCCAGACTATGTACTAATAGGCCAGGATGGGGATATCGGTTATTTCATAAATGTAAAGAGTAATGACGATCGAGTCTATAGCTTAGATTTGGGGGCTTTGGGTAGTTTAGCGATGGATGAAGAAGCAAAGGATATTTACAAGCTAATATCTTGAGTAAGGATAAACAATACGATGCCGGAATCTATTGCAGTAGTGTTTTCGGCATCTTCTAATAGCTGCTTAACCGCTACGACGGGGAGCACCGCCTGACGGAGGCCACCTACGGCCGCGCGACCGCACCCGGCCGCAGGTGGCGGTCAGCTTCCGCTACGATCCGCTGGGCCGGCGCATCACGCCGGACGCTGGCAGGGCAGCCGCACGGCAGGGAGGTCACTACCCGTTTTGTCTGGGAGGGGTTCCGGCTGCTGCAGGAGATCCGGGATGCGGTGCCGCTGACCTACGTCTACAGCGACCAGTACAGCCACGAGCCGCTGGCCCGTATTGACGGCGTGAATACCCCGGATATTTACTGGTTCCATAACCAGCCCAACGGCACGCCGGAGCGCCTAACGGATGCGGAAGGCCGAGTGTGCCAGGAGGCACAGAACAGCGCGTGAGGTAAGCTGCTGCACGAGCGGGACGTACAGCTGCCGTATGCCCAGAACCTGCGGATGCAGGGCCAGTACCTGGATCGGGACAAATTTGTCAGGAACAAATTTGAATGCGTGTAGCGCAACCCCGGAGGGGCGAGCCACAGGGATGTGGCGAGTAAACCGGACTTCACTATAATCTGTTCCGGTACTACGACCCGGACTGCGGACGGTTCACCCAGCAGGACCCCACAGGGCTGGCGGGAGGGCTGAACCTCTACCAGTATGCGCCGAATCCATTAAGCTGGATCGATCCGCTGGGTTTATTAAAGTGCGGGCTGACTGATAATGAGGTTGGTGATGCTTCGAATCTGCCCGTCACAAAACCTGGTTCTAAAGAGTGGAAACAGGCTGTTGATATGATAAGGAATAATGGCAGCAGTAAGCCTAATTTTAGGGTTGCAGATAAAAGTACTGCGGAAAATCTGTTGAAAGACTCTAAACCTAAAATCCCAGAGTATCCAGAGTATTTTGGAAGTAAAAATTATCCTGATAAGACTGGTTTTGAACATCATCCTAGTGAGTCTCATACTATGAATGCGCCAGAGAATAACCTGCCACATATAAAATGGTCGGATTACGGTTCAGGTAAGAAGGCTCCTGGTAGCGGAAAAGGGCACATTTTTTATGACTGATATGATTTTTGATGAAGCTCTCTACCCTATAGCCTGGCGTCTGAACTCAGAAGATTGTCATTTATCTCGTGATGAGAAAAGAAAGATTGTGTTTTTTAATGGGGATGAGTCTGAGAAACTTTGGGATCTGGTTTTTCCATTTGATATGTTAATGAATATTAAACCATCGCAATGTCGTATCATTGAAAAAATGGAATTAGATTTTGATGAGAAAGAAGAGTCTGCTATCTTTTTTCGCGAGAAGTTAAGAGGGGTCTCTGATATTTTATTCTTTTGGGGACGGAGAGCAGCCGCTATTGTCATCTCTTCGGATGTGTTTATAAAAGCATGGGATGATTTTTTCTATCCTAGTGATGAATCGAGTGTTATTTATGTTCCGAATACAAAAAACATAATTTTTTCTTATGAGGAAATGTTTTTCTATGCTGAAATGTTAAAATAAAAGTAACCAGATGAAATATTAATTCATTCCTGCCTTTATAACAGCGCTGTACTTGGAAACCCTGTCTTTGGCCTTAGAATGGCACGGTGCGGGCAAGGGGGTTGCGGCAGCATGTCTGTATGATGCGGGTATTCTAGCAGATTATGATACGGATTGACGGTACGATTGGCTCAGAGGATAGTATTGTTCCGATGAACCGATAGGGCTAAGAGGCGGGATAAACTTATATCAGTATGCGCCGAATCCGCTGGGGTGGGTGGAACCGCGGGAGTTGAGTAGATGTTCAAATGAGGGTCACGAGAATCATTATCAAGGGGCAAGAGATGCTTCCACATATTTACGTTCAATGGGTGTAAGTAGAGCTCAAAGGAAACAGGTTATTGATTCATTTTATTTTGAAACAATATCAGTGCAAAAGGCTGGCAATAATCAATTTGGGACGCGGTTTCATGATTATGGAAAAACCGCCCGAGCTGAAGGACAATATGTTTTTGAAACATTCACCTCTCAAACAAACAGGTCTGGCTTGGCATTGCCACCAGGATGGAATGGTATGACCGCAATTAAGCAGTGGCAGATAAAACCAGGGTCAACAATGATTAGAGGTAGAGCTGCACCACAGTTAAAATATGGTGCTCAACATAGTTGTGGAGCAGAGCAACTCTTTGTCTTACAGTCCTGGAAATATTGATATTTATTATGACTCCCTCATTGAATATATTGATAAGCATTGCGATCGAAAAAATTATTGATGCTATTGAACGTCATGAGCGTAATGAAATGGCTCCTCTTTCTATCAAATTGTTGCTTCAAACAAAAAAAGAACTTGAAGTAATGATTCAAGAGATGAACCCCGATTTTTATATGCCGCAATATCCTCGTTTTATTTTAGATTGGCCTGACGATGAAGGGCTTGTCGAGGAATTAATTAATATTGCCTATCAATATGGGAAGACTAAGGAAAAATAAAAAATCCGAAAGCGATATCAGTGATGTTTTTGGTTTGATATTTTTAGTTAACTGCCGTCAGGATCTGCCATCCCTGTCACTTCTTCATTATTACAACGGCACGCCGGAGCGCCTGACGGATGCAGAGGGGCAGGTGTGCCAGGAGGCACAGAACAGGGCGTGGGGTAAGCTGCTGCACGAGCGGGACGTACAGCTGCCATATGCCCAGAACCTGCGGATGCGGCCAGTACCTGGATCGGGACAAATTTGTCAGGAACAAATTTGAATGTGTAGCGCAACCCCGGAGGGGCGAGCCACAGGGAAGTGGGGAGTAAATCGGACTTCACTATAATCTGTTCCGCTACTACGACCCGGACTGCGGATTGCATATCGCCCCTGCCTGTTGCCGCTACAGAGTGTGATCCGGATAGACCAGAAAAGTGTTACCTGTGTTTCCGGTCTAATCTATTACCTACATATCCGGTTATACCGTAGCGCCACCCGGCATATTCACGTCACGGCATATTTCCCGTCGAGCTTGCTGTACCCCAGACCATTGATCTTCCTGACCTTGATCTGTACCGGGATGCGCTCCTTCATCGCCTCAACGTGGCTGATGACGCCGATGGTCTTGCCGCTGGCGTTGAGCGCGTCGAGGGCGTCGAGGGCGGTATCCAGGGTTTCGCTGTCCAGCGTGCCGAACCCCTCGTCAAGAAACAGCGAGTCGATACGGGTTTTATGGCTCACCAGATCGGAGAGCGCCAGCGCCAGCGCCAGGCTAACGAGGAAGCTCTCTCCGCCGGAAAGCGTGCGCGTATCGCGTACCGCATCAGCCTGCCAGGTATCTACCACCTCCAGCTCTAGTGCCTCGCTGGCTTTTCGCTTCAGCAAGTAGCGGCCGTGCAGACGAGTGAGCTGGTTATTTGCCAGCCAGACCAGGTTATCCAGCGTCAGCCCCTGGGCGAACTTACGGAACTTATCCCCCTCTTTAGAGCCAATCAGCCCGTTCAGGTAGCTCCAGTCCGCCAGCAGGCGAGTGGCCTCCTCAATCTCCAGCAACAGCGCCTGCTGGCGCTGACGACTCTCGGCATCCTGCCGGAGCTGCTGGCGGATCTCTCCTTGGCGGGTAGTGTTCTCCCGCAGCTGCTGTGCCAGCGCGTTTAGCACGGCGCGCGTTTGCTCTACGCTGGCCTCCTCGCTCAGCCCGGCAGGGGGCTGGGCCTGATGCGCCGCCAGCGCTGCCTGGGCTTGGGTCAGCAGAACCTGGCTCTGTTGTAACTGGCTCTCCAGCGACTGCTGAAGCTGCTCAAGACGCTGGCGTTCGCCATCCTCAAGCAGGGCGGCGAGAAATGCCTGCCGATCGGGGAAGGGACTCTGCGCCAGCTCGGCGTCAAATTGCGCCTGCTGCTGCGCCACGCGCCCGGCCTCCAGGGCCAGCTGCTGCTGGAGCGTTTGAACCTGACCGTAGAGAGAGACGCAGTCGTGATGTACCTGCTGCCAGCCGTCGAGGCTGACGGGTTCTCCCTCCGCTGCGCCGTCGGCAGGGAGCGTCTCCAGCAGGGGCTGGAGTTGGGCCGCGCGCTCCTGGAGCGTTGCGACGTGGGTCTGGTTCCGCTGCCACTGAAGGGACTCCTCCTCGCGGGCGGCAAACCAGGCTGACTCTTCCCCCTCTGCGGGCAGGGTCAGTCCGAGCTGGATCAGGCTCTCTGCCAGCGTCTGGCGGCGAGCGTCAATGGTCTGCTGGGCGTGTGCCGCCTGCTGCTGTAGCTCGTTGAGCTGCTCCTCCAGCGCCAGCCGCTGGCTGTACCGATAGAGCTGCTGCTCGCGGGTCTCCTCAGCCTGTAACCAGCCGCTGACGTCCTCATCGGGCGTCAGCGCGATATTGAGCGCGCTACATAGCTCGCGCCACTGCTGGCTTAACGCCAGATCGTTTTGTGCTTCGGCCTCGGCGGTAAGGCGATCTCTCTCGCTCTGCTTCACCAGCGCATCCAGCTGGCCGCGCAGGGCCGCACCGCTCTCCGCCAGCTGCTTAACCTCGCGCTCCAGGGCATCGCGCCGGGCCTGGTTGGCATCTACGGTCATCGCCTGGTACTCTGCGACCGCCGGGTGAGCTTTCGATCCGCAGAGCGGACAGGGCTCGCCAGCCCGCAGCCGCTCGCGCTCGGCCTCCAGACCTTTGATCCGCTCTTCCAGGGCGCAAATTGTCTTCACCTCGGCCAGCAGCGCGTTTTTCTCTTTATATGCCTGACGCCGCTGGGTCAGAGTCTGGTTGAGCGTCGCCTGCTCCGCGTCGCTCTCGGCCAGCGTTTTTTGCAGCTGCTTGAGACGCTGTTGAAGAGGCGCAAAGCTGGCATGCAGCACGTTCAGGCGCTGGCGCAGCGAGCGCTGTTGGGCAAGATCGGCTATCGCCTGCTGCAACGCCTCGGCGCTCAGATCCAGCCCAGGGGCGTTCAACGCCGTTAGCTGCTGCTGAAGCTTTTCCCGGCGTGCGCCGAGCGTCAGAGCGTGCTTCTTCTCTTCTGCTTGCTGAGTAAAGTTGGCCCGCCAGCCGGTGAGCTCGCTCTGCCAACGCTGCCAGCGTTCGTGCGCAGTCAGCCAGTCGGCCAGCGTTTTGTGCTCCTGCTGTAGCGTGATCATCTGCGCGTCGGCAGTGGCGCGAATGCGGCTGCGCTTGATCAGCTGCTGTTGTAAGCGAGTATTCACTTCCTCAGCCTGACGCTGGGTCTGGCCGTGGGTGCGGATCTGCTCCTGTAAACTTTGCCATATCGGTCGCAGCTGCTGGGCTGGGCGGGCTTGCTCAAGCGCAGCAAGCTGCGGGCGGGCGCTCTCCAACGCCTGCCGGGCGCTGTTCAGCATTATCTGTGCCCGGGCCGCGTCGGCATGCAGTTCGTCGCTGCGCGTCAGCCAGTGGAGCAGGGTCTGCTCGCGCTGTTGGGTGGCGACCAGGGTCTGCTCCTGGTCAGTAAGCGCTTGCAAACTTTCATTCAGGGTCTGGATCTGCTCTGTATTTAACAGCTGGATACCCTCGGCCTGGGCCTGACGCTGCTCCAGCTCGCTGCGCGCCGCTTTATGCTTTTCAAACACCATCGCCGAGATCTGACCGTAGATCTCGGTGCCGGTCAGCTCCTCCAGCAGCTCGGCCCGCTCTTTCGGTTTGGCATTGAGGAAGGCGGCAAACTGTCCCTGGGAGAGCAGCATTGAGCGGGTGAAGCGGCCGTAGTCCAGCCCGGTGAGAGTGGCGGTCAGCTCCAGCTTGTCTTTCACCTTATCGGCGAGAATTTTACCGTCGGCGCAGAGCGCCAGCTCAACGCGGGGTACCTGGAGATTACCCCCGGCCTGGTTGCGGGCGCGGTTTTGGCTCCAGAAGGCGCGGTAGGCAATGCCTTTGACCTCAAACTCCACCTCGGCAAGGCACTCTGCGGTGTCGCGGGTCATCAGGTCGTTCTGCGACTGCGATACGTTGCTCAGGCGCGGCGTCTCGTGATAGAGCGCCAGACAGATAGCATCCAGCAGGGTCGTTTTCCCCGCGCCGGTGGGGCCAGTTATAGCGAACAGCCCGTTGCTGGCAAACGGCTCGGCGGTAAAGTCGATCTTCCACTCCCCCTTCAGGGAGTTAATGTTTTTCAGGCGCAGACTAAGGATTTTCATGCGTCTTGCTCCTGGGTCAGCTCTTCCACTGTGGCGCTAAAGAGGGTGCGCACCCGCTGGCCCTGCGCCTCGTCCGGCTCCTCCAGCGCGAGGCGTCGCTCGAAAACCTCCTCCACGCGCAGCTCGCTGAGGGTTTCCCGCAGCTCGCCCGCCATCATTCGCTGACGCTGCTCGCGGCTGCGGCGCACCAGCAGCACCTCGACCGGCAGATCCTCGGTCATGGCCTGGATCCGGCGCTGCATATCCGTCAGCCAGTCGTCGGTGGTGATTTCGATATCGAGCCATACCGGCGGCGCAGCGGGAGACCCGCGCCACTGCTCAAGCTGCTGGCCAATGGCGGCAAGATCGCCTTTGATCACTGCCAGCTGCTGGGTAACCGGCACGGTAAGAGGCGTAACGTCCGCCAGTCTGCCGTCGGCGAAGGTCACCAGGTTAACGCTTTTCGCCTTGCCGGTTTCGTCGAAGCTGAGAGCAATGGGTGAGCCGCAGTAGCGGATATGATCCTGACCACCAATAATTTGCGGACGATGAATATGCCCGAGGGCGATATAGTCCACCGGGGGAAAATTCTGCGCCGGGAAGGCGTCCAGAGTACCAATATAGATGTCGCGCACCGCGTCGCTTTTGCTGGCCCCGACGGTAGTCAGGTGGCCGCTGGCGATAATCGGCAGCGGCGCGTCGCCGCGCAGGGCGCAGGCCTGCTGGTACTGCTGCTGATAGTAGTCGGTGATCGCCGCCAGCAGATGCTGCTGCTTCTCGCTGCCGGAGAGACCCGCCTGGCTGGTAACGATATCGCGCGGGCGTAAAAACGGCACCGGGCAGAACACCGCCCCCGGCGAGCCGTCGCGCTGCTTAAGAATAAACGGCGCGCAGCCCGCTGCCGCCACCACGGTGGTATGCAGAAAGGCCAGGATCTCCCGCGACTCATTCAGGGTCGCCACCGAGTCGTGGTTACCCGCCAGCACTACCAGATGACAGCCGGTCTGCTGGAGCTGAACCACAAAGCGGTAGTAGAGTTCACGAGCGTAGCTGGGGGGCGCACCAGTATCAAAAATATCGCCAGCAACGATAATGGCATCGACCTGTCGGGCCTCTGCCGTCTCCAGCAGCCAGTCAAGAAAGGCGGCGTGTTCAGCGGCCCGGCTCTTGCTGTAAAAGTTTTGGCCGAGATGCCAGTCAGAGGTGTGAAGGATGCGCATATCGGTTCCATGGCAAAAAAGCGTAAGGCGGATTATAAACGTTTAGGCACAGCGGGAAAGCGGCGATCGTCTTGCAGATGTCATCTGCACGCTTTCAGGTTCATAATGCCTTCACGCTTTTCATAAATCTGTCATAAATCTGACGCATAATGCGACGCAACATATTGATTACAACTATATAGGGCAAATCATGGCGAGACGTATTCTGGTCGTAGAGGATGAGGCCCCCATTCGGGAGATGGTCTGCTTCGTGCTCGAGCAAAACGGCTTTCAGCCTGTTGAAGCGGAAGATTATGACAGTGCGGTGAACCAGCTCAACGAGCCGTGGCCCGATCTTATCCTGCTCGACTGGATGCTGCCTGGCGGCTCGGGGATTCAGTTTATCAAGCACCTGAAACGTGAAAACATGACCCGGGATATTCCTGTTATGATGCTCACCGCGCGCGGCGAAGAGGAAGATCGCGTCCGCGGCCTCGAGACCGGGGCAGACGACTACATCACCAAACCCTTCTCGCCGAAGGAGCTGGTGGCGCGTATCAAAGCCGTAATGCGGCGTATCTCGCCGATGGCGGTGGAAGAGGTGATTGAGATGCAGGGTCTGAGCCTCGATCCCACTTCTCACCGGGTGATGACCGGCGAAAACCCGCTCGACATGGGGCCGACGGAGTTCAAGCTCCTGCACTTCTTTATGACTCATCCGGAGCGCGTCTACAGCCGCGAGCAGCTGCTGAACCACGTCTGGGGAACCAACGTCTACGTTGAGGATCGCACGGTGGACGTGCATATTCGCCGCCTGCGTAAAGCGCTGGAACTAAGCGGCCATGACCGTATGGTGCAGACCGTTCGCGGCACGGGTTACCGTTTTTCGACCCGTTTCTAATCATTGACTGGAGTGTGACGCGTGCTGGAACGGCTGTCATGGAAAAGGCTGGTCTTAGAGCTGTTTTTAAGCTGTATCCCGGCGCTGGTGCTTGGAGCGATGTTTGGCTATCTGCCGTGGTTTTTGCTGGCCTCGGTCACCGGATTACTGATCTGGCACTTCTGGAACCTGCTCCAGCTCTCCTGGTGGCTGTGGGTGGACCGCAGCATGACCCCGCCTCCGGGGCACGGCAGCTGGGAGCCACTGCTCTATGGCCTGCACCAGATGCAGCTGCGCAACAAAAAGCGCCGTCGCGAGCTGGGCAGCCTGATCAAACGCTTTCGCAGCGGCGCAGAGTCACTGCCGGATGCGGTGGTGCTTACCACCGAAGAGGGGGTGATCTTCTGGTGTAACGGCCTTGCCCAGCAGCTGCTGGGGCTGCGCTGGCCGGACGATAACGGCCAGAATATCCTCAACCTGCTGCGCTACCCTGAATTTACTCAGTATCTTAAACAGCAGACCTTCACTAAGCCGCTCAACCTGGTGCTGAACAACGGACGGCATCTGGAGATCCGCGTCATGCCCTACAGCGAGCAGCAGCTGCTGATGGTCGCCCGCGACGTGACCCAGATGCACCAGCTGGAGGGGGCGCGACGCAACTTCTTTGCTAACGTCAGTCATGAGCTGCGCACGCCGCTGACGGTATTGCAGGGCTACCTGGAGATGATGCAGGAGCAGACCCTGGCCGGGGCGACGCGGGAAAAGGCGCTGCATACCATGCGGGAGCAGACCTCGCGCATGGAAGGCCTGGTCAAACAGCTGCTCACCCTGTCAAAAATTGAGGCCTCTCCGATCCATACCCCCAATGAGGTCATTGATGTGCCAATGATGCTGCGGGTGGTTGAGCGCGAAGCGCAGACCCTGAGCCAGCAGCAGCAAACCCTTGAGTTTCATGTCGACAGTTCCCTGAAGGTGTTGGGCAGCGATGAGCAGATGCGCAGCGCCATCTCTAACCTGGTCTATAACGCGGTAAACCATACTCCGCCCGCCACGCACATCGTCGTCAGCTGGCAGCGGGTCGCGAACGGCGTAGAGTTCAGCGTTGAGGATAACGGACCGGGTATCGCCGCCGAACATATTCCACGCCTGACCGAGCGCTTCTACCGCGTCGATAAGGCGCGGTCCCGCCAGACTGGCGGCAGCGGGCTGGGGCTGGCGATCGTTAAGCATGCGGTCAACCATCATGACAGCCGTCTGGAGATTACCAGCGAGCCGGGCAAAGGCACCCGATTTAGTTTCACGCTGCCGGAAAGGCTCATTGCCAAAAGCAGCGAGTAGCGCTCTTCCTGTCAGTATAACTTTCCACAGGCCGCAAAATGCGGCCTGTTTGCTTTGCACCATTCAGCACCACACCTCTTTTTCTGCGGCTGCTGCTTTTTTGTTCGCATGTTTAGCCATGTGTTTTTCTTATAATTAGCGTTTTATGCTGGTTATTCATGCCAGACTGCGATAACCATCTGGTTTTGCGATCCCATCTTGCCTTTAAACGTTATAAGCGTTTAAATTGCGCCCCTGTCGATGACAGACAGGCTGGATTTGCGTGGTAAATCGAAAAACTATTCTCCGCCACGGCCGGTGGGAAGCATATCCCGCTGGAATCTAATGATATTGCCGCTGTATTGTCCCGTAGGGGCTGGCGAAAAAATCAACACGTTCAACACCACATCCACAGGCAGTTAATACATATGACCCATCGTTTAAAACCACGAGACATCGTTGCTCTGGGCTTTATGACATTCGCGTTGTTCGTCGGCGCGGGTAACATCATTTTTCCGCCAATGGTCGGTTTGCAGGCGGGTGAACACGTCTGGACGGCGGCCTTTGGTTTCCTGATCACCGCGGTTGGTCTGCCGGTGCTAACGGTTATCGCCCTGGCGAAAGTGGGTGGCGGTGTGGATAGCCTTAGCGCGCCGATTGGTAAAGTAGCCGGTGTGCTGCTGGCCACCGTCTGCTACCTGGCCGTCGGCCCGCTGTTTGCGACTCCGCGTACCGCGACCGTCTCGTTCGAAGTGGGGATCGCCCCGCTGACCGGCGACGGCGCGATGCCGCTGTTTATCTACAGCCTGGTCTACTTTGCCATCGTTATTCTGGTCTCGCTCTATCCGGGCAAGCTGCTGGATACGGTAGGTAACTTCCTTGCGCCGATGAAGATCGTCGCGCTGGTGGTGCTCTCAGTGGCTGCTATCGTCTGGCCGGCTGGCCCGATTAGCCATGCCATGGAGGCCTATGAGCACGCCTCGTTCTCCAACGGGTTTGTTAACGGCTACCTGACCATGGATACCCTCGGCGCGATGGTGTTCGGTATCGTGATCGTCAACGCGGCCCGCTCTCGCGGCGTCAGCGATGCGCGTCTGCTGACCCGTTACACCGTGCTGGCTGGCGTGATGGCGGGCGTAGGCCTGACCCTGCTCTATCTGGCTCTGTTCCGCCTCGGCTCCGACAGCGCTTCGCTGGTCGATCAGTCGGCCAACGGCGCGGCTATCCTGCACGCCTACGTGCAGCACACCTTCGGCGGCGCAGGCAGTATGATGCTGGCGGTACTGATCTTCCTGGCGTGCCTGGTCACCGCCGTAGGCCTGACCTGCGCCTGCGCCGAGTTCTTTGCCCAGTACGTGCCGCTCTCTTACCGCACGCTGGTGTTTATCCTCGGTGGCTTCTCCATGGTGGTCTCGAACCTTGGCCTGAGCCATCTGATCCAGCTCTCTATCCCGGTGCTGACGGCAATCTATCCGCCCTGTATCGCCCTGGTGGTATTAAGCTTTACCCGCAACTGGTGGCATAATTCGTCCCGCGTGATTGCGCCAGCCATGTTTGTAAGTCTGCTCTTCGGCGTGATGGACGGCATTAAAGCGTCGGCGTTTGGCGGCATCCTGCCGGCCTGGACCACGCGTCTGCCGCTGGCCGAGCAGGGTCTGGCATGGTTAATGCCGACCGTCGTCATGGCGGTGCTGGCAATCTGCTGGGATCGCATGGCGGGGCGTCAGGAAACTTCCAGCGCACATTAATTTACGGTTGCGTCTTTAACCACGGGGCTTACAATCCCGTGGTTTTTTTATTTTTAAACGGCAGTGGAAACGATGGAAAGTACGAACAAGCTAAAGCGGGGATTAAGCACCCGGCACATCCGCTTTATGGCGCTCGGCTCGGCAATTGGTACCGGGCTGTTTTATGGCTCGGCAGACGCCATCAAGATGGCCGGTCCCAGCGTGCTGCTGGCCTATATTATCGGCGGCGCGGCGGCCTACATTATTATGCGCGCCCTCGGTGAGATGTCGGTGCACAACCCCTCCGCCAGCTCGTTTTCGCGCTACGCCCAGGAGAACCTCGGGCCACTGGCGGGGTATATCACCGGCTGGACCTACTGCTTTGAAATTCTGATTGTTGCCATCGCCGACGTCACCGCCTTCGGGATCTACATGAGCGTCTGGTTCCCCACGGTCCCGCACTGGATCTGGGTCCTGAGCGTGGTGATGATCATCTGCGCCGTCAACCTGATGAGCGTCCGGGTCTTCGGCGAGCTGGAGTTCTGGTTCTCCTTTTTCAAAGTAGCCACCATCATCATCATGATTGCCGCCGGTTTCGGCATCATCATCTGGGGCATCGGCAACGGTGGGCAGCCTACCGGCATCCATAACCTGTGGAGCAACGGCGGCTTCTTTAGCAACGGCTGGCTTGGCACGGTGATGGCGTTACAGATGGTGATGTTTGCCTACGGCGGCATTGAGATTATCGGCATCACCGCCGGTGAAGCCAGGGAGCCGGAGAAGTCGATTCCACGCGCCATCAACTCTGTCCCGCTGCGTATCCTGGTATTCTATGTGGGCACGCTGTTTGTCATCATGTCGATCTACCCATGGAACCAGGTGGGAACCCAGGGCAGTCCGTTCGTGCTGACCTTCCAGCATCTCGGGATCACCTTTGCCGCCAGCATCCTTAACTTTGTGGTGCTGACCGCTTCGCTTTCAGCCATTAACAGCGACGTGTTTGGCGTCGGGCGTATGCTGCACGGCATGGCGGAGCAGGGCAGCGCCCCGCAGATGTTCGCTAAAACCTCTCGCCGGGGCATCCCGTGGGTGACTGTGCTGGTGATGACCGTGGCGCTGCTGTTTGCTGCCTGGCTGAACTACATCATGCCGGAGAATATCTTCCTGGTGATCGCCTCCCTGGCGACCTTCGCCACGGTATGGGTATGGATTATGATCCTGCTGTCGCAGATCGCTTTCCGTCGTCGTTTGTCGCCGGAAGAGGTCAAGGCGCTGAAGTTCAAGGTGCCGGGCGGAGTGCCTACGACGGTTGTCGGCGTGCTGTTCCTGGCCTTTATCATCGCCCTGATTGGCTACCACCCTGAGACCCGCATCTCGCTGTATGTCGGCTTTGCATGGATCGCCCTGCTGCTGGTGGGCTGGCTGTTTAAACGGCGGAAAGCAGTGGCGTAAACTACTGCACATCGCATACTGTTCTCTGGCAGGGTTAACCTAAAGGAGAGCAGTTATGCTGAATGCCTGGCATCTTCCGGTCGCACCGTTTGTAAAACAGAGCAACGATAAACTACATATTGTCCTGTGGCTGACCGGCGATGCGCTACCGCAGCGGGTGACCCTGCGCGCAGAACACGATAACGAAGAGACCTCAATCCGCATGCATCCGCTGCGCAGTGCGCCGAAGCCTGGCGTCACGGCCTGGCGGGCGGAGATCGACTTAACCACCGGACAGCCGCGCCGCCGCTACAGCTTTAAGCTACTGTGGGACGACCGCCAGATCTGGTTTACCCCGCAGGGCTTTAGCCGCTTTCCTCCCGCCCGGCTGGAGCAGTTCGCCGTTGACGCACCGGATAGCGGGCCGCAGTGGGTGGCCGATCATGTCTTCTACCAGATTTTCATCGACCGCTTTGCCCGCAGCCTGCCGCGCGAATCCAGTCAGGACAACCTCTATTATCATCACGCCGCCGGACAGAACATTGAGCTGCGCAACTGGGACGATCCGGTTACCGCCCATGCTGGCGGCTCGACCTTCTACGGCGGCGATCTCGATGGCATCAGCGAAAAGCTGCCGTATCTGAAAAAGCTGGGCGTCACCGCGCTCTACCTGAACCCGGTCTTTACCGCCCCCAGCGTGCATAAATACGATACCGAAGATTATCGCCACGTTGACCCGCAGTTTGGCGGCGATGGGGCGCTGCTGCGCCTGCGGGAGAACACGCACCGGGAGGGGTTCCGCCTGCTGCTGGACGGCGTCTTCAACCACAGCGGCGACTCTCACGCCTGGTTTGACCGCCACAATCGCGGCACCACCGGCGCCTGCCATAACCCGGCATCCCCCTGGCGGTCGTGGTACAGCTTCTCCGCTGAGGGACGGGCGCTGGACTGGCTGGGCTATCCGAGCCTGCCGAAGCTGGACTATCAGGATCCCTCTCTGGTAGATGAAATCTACCGGGGCGAGGAGAGCATTGTACGCCACTGGCTGAAGGCCCCGTGGAGCATGGACGGCTGGCGGCTGGATGTGGTGCATATGCTGGGAGAGGCGGGCGGGGCGCGCAACAATCTCCTGCACGTCACCGGTATTAGCCAGGCGGCAAAAGAGACGAACCCAGACGCCTATATCGTCGGAGAGCACTTTGGCGACGCCCGCCAGTGGCTGCAGGCCGACGCCGAAGATGCTGCCATGAACTACCGGGGCTTTACCGTGCCGGTATGGGGCTTTCTGGCCAATACCGACATCTCCTACGATCCGCAGCATATCGATGCGCAAACCTGCGTGGCGTGGATGAACAACTACCGCGCTGGCCTGTCGCACCAGCAGCAGCTGCGCATGTTTAACCAGCTCGACAGCCACGACACCGCCCGCTTTATCTCTCTGCTGGGTAAACAGGTGGAGCGGATGCCGCTGGGCGTGGTCTGGCTCTTTACCTGGCCGGGCGTGCCCTGCATCTACTACGGCGATGAGGTAGGGCTGGACGGCAACAACGATCCCTTCTGCCGTAAGACCTTCCCCTGGGACAAGAACAAACAGGATACCACGCTGTTTGCGCTTTATCAGCAGATGGCGACGCTGCGCAAGAAAAGCCGCGCGCTGCGTTACGGCGGCTGTCAGGTAGTGAGTGCGGAAGGCGATGTGGTGGTGTTTGTGCGCGTTTACCAACATGAACGCGTGCTGGTGGCGATCAACCGCGGCGAGGCCTGCGAGGTGGTACTCAGCGAGGTGCCGCTGCTGGATGTCCCTGCCTGGCAGTGCAAAGTGGGCACCGGTACCATTGAGGATAATGTGCTGTCGCTCCCGGCGGTTTCCGCCACGATTTGGCGCAATCGCTAACCCTGTTGCAACATTTTTACCAGTATTGAAAAGAAATGTAATATCCTTTCGGGAGTGATCACCGAACCGAAGGTAAAACCATGGATGAGTTGCTGGTTGCCGGTCTTGTTCTCTTTCTCGCCCTGATCGTCGCCCCTGCGCTGGCGATTGGCGCATGGCGAAAAAGCAGCGATACGCAGCGGGAGCTGGGCATATTGCGTGAACGGCTGACGGCGCTGGAGCAGCAGCTGGCGGGGCAGGTGAGTACACCTTCCCCGCAACCGTTGTCTGATGAGATAGCGGAGCCGGAACCTGCTCCTGTCATTGTGCCTGCGGCAGAACACCCCATCGTCGATCCCTGGGCTGCGCAAACGGCGTTGCCTGAGCCGGTCGCCGTCACCCCGGTGGCGACCAGCACCCCCCAGGCCGATGAGCCGCGCGGCGGCATGATCTCCTCGCTGGTCAGCTGGTTTATGCGTGGTAACCCGCTGGCGAAACTCGGCATTCTGCTGCTGTTCTTCGGGCTGGCGTTTTTATTTCGCTACTCCGTCGAGCGCGATCTCTTTCCGCTGGAGCTGCGCCTCTGCGTGGCAGCGTTGGCGGCGGTGCTGCTGCTGGCCCTCGGCTGGCGACTGCGCCACAAACAGCCGGTGTATGCGCTGATTTTGCAGGGCGGCGCTACCGGCGTGCTCTACCTGACGGTGTTTGGCGCGTTCCGCCTCTGGCAAATGCTGCCGATGATGCTGGCGTTTGCCTTGCTGCTGCTGATCTGTGCGGTAAGCGTCGGGCTGGCGGTATTGCAGCGCGCCTTAAGTCTCGCTATGCTCGCCAGCCTCGGGGGTTATCTCGCGCCGCTGCTGCTCTCTACCGGCGGCGGCAGCTACATCGGGCTGTTTTCATTCTATCTGCTGCTCTCCTGCGGCATTCTCGCCATCAGCGTCTGGCAGCACTGGCGAGTGCTCAATCTGCTTGGACTGCTCTTTACCTTTGGCGTCGGTGGGGTATGGGGACTTTATAGCTATCAGCCTGCGTTTTACCTCAGCTGCCAGCTGTTCCTGATCGCCAATATCGTGCTGTTTGGCGTGCTGAGCGTTGGGCTGTCGCTGCGCGCGCAGGGCGGCGGCAAACGCATTATTGACGGTGTGCTGCTGTTCGCGCCGCCGCTGATTGGTTTTGGCATGCAGTACGTTCTCACGCAGGATTTCACCTTTGGCCCGGCGTTTTCCGCGCTCGGGTTTGGCGCGTTTTATCTGCTGCTGGCGTGGCTGGTGCTGCGGCGTAAACCCGAACTCGGGCGGCCGCTGGTGCTGGCCGCGCTGGCGCTGGGCGGGGCGTTTGTCACGCTGGCGATCCCGCTGGCGCTTTCTGCACGCTGGACGTCGATGGCCTGGGCGCTGGAAGGACTGGGCATTCTCTGGCTTGGCGTACAGCAACAGCAACGGCGGATGAGCTACAGCGGCACCGGTCTACTGCTGCTGGCGGTGGGCAGCGCGCTATGGGCGATGCAGGATATGCTGCCAGCGCTGTCGCAACTGATGATTTTTGCGGTGCTGAGCCTGACGTGGATCGCCGCCGCCTGGCTGTGGCGCGGCCTGAACATGCAGGGCAGCTATGGCCTGCTGGCGGGCGGCATTATCTTCTGGCTACTGGCCCTGCACGGGCTGTCGGCGCTGACCTTAAGCCGGTGGATAAACGATATGCCGGGCCTGCTGACGCTCACCGCCCTGAGCGTCTATGGCTGGCGGTGGGCCGCGCAACGGTTGCGCTGGCGCGCGTTAAGCTATAGCGTCTGGCTGCTGTGGCCTTTGATGCTGGCAACGCTGGTCTGGCAGATCGCCGCCCAGGGCGCGATCTTCAGCGCTGGCTGGCAAAATCTCGCCTGGGGTGTTGCGCTACCCTCCGCGTTCTGGCTGCTGTATCAACAGCGCACGCCGCCTGTGCCTTATCTTTCACAGGGCGTGCACCTGTCGCTGTTCTGGATGATTGTCACCGCGCTGGCGGCAGAGCTGTGGTGGTATATCGATACGCTGTCGTGGGGCATGTTCCCGTGGCAGGCGGGGCTGGCGATGACCTCGGCGGCAGCGACGATCTTGCTGGTGCGCGCCGGGCTGAAACGTTCGTTGTGGCCGCTACGCGTCTGGCCTCAATGGTACGGTACGCTGGCGCTGGCCCCCATGGGCCTCTTCCTGCTGGTGATGCTGCTGCTGACCAATATCGATGATGGCGTGGTGATGGGGCAGGGCTACCGGCCGTTGCTTAATCCGCTGGAAGAGGGTGCCGCCTTTGCCTTAATGGCGCTGCTTGCGCTGGCGCGGTTGTGCGCCCGCTATTTCCCCGCGCAGGGACGTGAGATCCATAAACGTGTGCCGCTGCTGCTGGCAGGGCTTGCCTTCTGGTGGCTAAACGGCCTGCTGTTGCGCAGCCTTGCGTGGTATGGCGGGATCGACTGGTCGATAAGCGCGCTGTGGTCGTCCCGGCTGGTACAGACCTGTTTCGCGCTGTTCTGGATGCTGGTAGCGCTGCTGGTGATGCTGCGTGCCGCCAGGCAGCTATCGCGGCGTGAATGGCTGTGCGGCGCAGCACTACTTGGGGTGGTGATTGTGAAACTGATGCTGGTAGACAGCGCTGGCGGCGGCGGACTGGCCCGCGCGGTTGCCTTTATCGGCGTGGCGGTGCTGGTGCTGATCGTAGGCTATTTCTCACCGCTGCCGCCTCGGGTACCACAGACGCATAACGAGGAACAAGGATAATGACGATCGTCAGACGGATACTTTTTTGTGCGTTGCTCGGCGCGGCGCTGCCGGCCTGGAGCCAGGACGCCATCCAGGAAACGCCACAGGATTATGCCTGGGGCGCGGCGCTGGCGACGACGTCAGCGTCACCGCTGTATCAGGTGAGGCTGCCGGAGCGTATTTATACTGACAGCGTTGCACCCGATCTGCGCGATGTGCGGGTCTTCAATCAGCAGGGGCACACGGTGCCTTTTACGCTGATCCCGGCGGTGCAGAAACAGACGCCGCCGCGCACGCTGCCGCTGCGCCTGTTTGCCCTCGAACCGGTGCCGGATAATAGTGCCGCGTCAGAAAATCTGTGGCTGCGTTCGCAGGACGGCATTGAAATCCGCCTTGATGGCGAAGGCAAAAAGAGGGTGAGCAAAAGCTACCTGTTAACCCTTCCTGAAACGCAAAAAGACGAATTCCCGCTGTCGCAGCTGAAGCTGACATGGAACGCCGTGCCTGCTAACTGGCAGGCACGGACAGATGTGTTCGTCAGCAGCGATCTGAAAAACTGGACGCTGTATAACCGCGATATGCCGCTGATGGATCTGACCTCCGGCAGCGACCGCCTGCTGCTGGATACCCTGGATTTCACTGCCTCACTCTATCCGACAGAGATGCGTTATGTTCTGGTGGTGTTCAATGATGCCGCGCGTGCGCCGACGCTGACCGGCGCGACGGCAGTGGAGCAGATTTACAGCGATACGACGGTAAATATCCCTCTGAATGCGGTGGCGAAAACAGTCTCCTCGTCGGTGCAGGAGTTCTCCTGGCAACAGCCACAGCCGCTGGTGTCAGTGACGATCGCAGCCCGGCAAGGGCGCGTGCTGCCGCTGGCGATCGAGTACCGCAGCGAGGCAAAGGCCGCGTGGCAGCCGCTGGCGAAAAGCGTAATTTATCAACTGAACGGTCACTCCTCTGAGCCGCTGCCCACCGGCGGGATGGTGCAGGCGATCCGCGTGACGGCGGTTAACGGCCAGCTTGAGGATGGCATCGCCCAAGTGACCGGCGAGCGCGCCAGCCAGACGCTGATCTTCAATGCCCAGGGCAAAGGGCCGTTTTTACTGGCGTGGGGTAATGGTGCCGCGCAACCGCAGGCAATGGATGTCGATATGCTGGTACCCGCCGCGCTGCGCCAGGCAAACGCAGATATACCGTATGCGTTGGTAGAGGATCGCATTGTGCTGGGAGGTGATGCACGGCTGACGGCAGTGGATCCGGCGTTGCAGCAAAGCCAGTGGAAGAAAATGCTGGTGTGGGCGGCGCTGGTGCTGGGCGTGCTGGTGCTGGTCTGGGTGGGGCTGGGCATCTGGCGCGAAGTGCGGCAGAAGTCAGTATAAAAGTGCCGGGCGGCAATGATGCCTTGCCCGGCCGAGAGTCTGTGAAGCAATAGCAGGCCTGGTAAGCGCAGCGCCACCAGGCAACACAGCTTACAGGCTGGTGAGGTGTTCGCTGAGGAACTTCGCCACGCCATCCGGAGAGGCGTTCATTCCCTCTTTACCTTTTTCCCACTGGGCAGGGCACACTTCGCCGTGCTCTTCGTGGAACTGTAATGCGTCAACCATACGCAGCATTTCGTCGATGTTACGGCCTAAAGGCAGATCGTTTACGACCTGATGGCGCACGATGCCCGCCTTATCGATCAGGAAGGATCCGCGCAGGGCGACGCCCTCATCCGGATGCTCAATGCCGTAGGCTTTCTGCACTTCGCGTTTGATATCCGCCACCATGGCGTACTTCACCGGACCGATACCACCCTTTTCGACTGGGGTATTACGCCAGGCGTTGTGGACAAATTCAGAGTCAAATGAGACGCCAACCACTTCGACGCCGCGCTGCTGGAACTCTTCATAGCGTTTATCGAAAGCGATCAGCTCAGACGGGCAGACGAAGGTAAAGTCCATCGGCCAGAAGAAGAGAACGGTGGCTTTGCCTGCGGTGTGCTGTTTGAAGTTAAACTTCTCAACGATTTCACCGCTGCCTAATACCGCTGCGGCGGTAAAGTCCGGGGCCGGACGCGTGACCAGAACCATATTAAATCTCCTTTTAATAATCAGGTTATTTAGCGCAACGCGGCCAGTATAAAAGGGCGTAAAGAGAACGCAATGCTTAAAGCTGCTTATTTTGCGCCTGATCCATCATGCGCGGATAGAACTGCCAGAACAGCGTCTCCAGCGCCGAATAGTGGGCATCCAGATCGTGCCAGGAGTCACGCAGGGCGTCGAGGCGGGGACGGCGATTTGCCATGCCGTTCAGCACCCGCTGGATAAACGCCATCTCGCCATAGCGCTCCAGCCAGTTTTCCGACCACAGGTAGTTATTGAGGTTAACGAACTGCGGCGGCGATTCCGGCAGAATGGTCGCTACCTGCGCGCGGGCGTAGCGGACAAACGCTGGCAGCGGCTGCTCAGGGGAGATCTGCGCCCAGTGGCGGGAGAGGAAGTGATCCCACATGACGTCCAGCGTAATGGGCGCGACGCGGCGGGTCTCTGCACGAAACCAGGCCTTGGCCTCGCGGACCTCCGGCAGGCCGTCGGTGAGGACATCCACGCGGCGGTGCATACGAATGCCCTCTACCACCTCTTTAGCGTAGGTGCCGTCGGGGTTACCGCGCACAAAATCTGCCAGCAGGTTGCCAGGCAGAGAACTGCCGGAAAGGTGTGCCAGATGTAAATGAGCAAGAAAATTCATCGTCTATTCTTTATCCACAGGCGGGTAACGGTTGCAGGGAGCACGCCCCGGCACTAGACTACCCGCCTCTTAATTATGTCTTGAGTTAGCGTCATGCGTGTTGCCGATTTTTCCTTTGAACTACCTGAATCCCTGATTGCCCACTATCCGCAGCCTGAGCGTAGCAGCTGTCGTTTGCTGTCGCTTGACGGGCCGACGGGGGCGCTGACGCATGGTACTTTCACCGATCTGCTCGATAAGCTCAACCCGGGCGATCTGCTGGTGTTTAACAACACCCGCGTCATCCCGGCCCGCCTGTTTGGCCGTAAAGCCAGCGGCGGCAAGATTGAAGTGCTGGTCGAACGCATGCTCGATGATAAACGTATTCTGGCACATATTCGCGCCTCTAAAGCGCCGAAGCCGGGGGCAGCGCTGCTGCTGGGTGACGATGAGAGCATCCAGGCCACCATGGTAGCGCGTCACGATGCGCTGTTTGAGGTGGAGTTTAACGACGCGCGCCCGGTGCTGGATATCCTCAACGCCATCGGCCATATGCCGTTGCCGCCCTATATCGACCGTCCGGATGAAGACGCCGACCGGGAGCTGTACCAGACCGTCTACAGCGAAAAACCAGGTGCGGTTGCCGCACCGACAGCGGGCCTGCACTTTGACGAGCCGCTGCTGGCCGCGCTGCGCGAGAAAGGCATTGAGCAGGCCTTTGTCACCCTGCACGTCGGCGCGGGCACCTTCCAGCCGGTGCGTGTCGACAGCATTGAAGACCACATCATGCACTCGGAGTATGCCGAGGTGCCGCAGGAGGTGGTTGACGCCGTGCTGGCCGCAAAAGCGCGCGGCAACCGGGTGATCGCCGTGGGAACAACCTCCGTACGCTCGCTGGAGAGCGCGGCCCAGGCGGCGAAGAGCGATCTTATCGAACCCTTCTTTGGCGATACGCAGATCTTTATCTACCCGGGCTATCAGTACAAGGTGATTGACGCGCTGGTGACCAACTTCCACCTGCCGGAATCGACGCTGATTATGCTGGTGTCGGCATTTGCGGGGTATCAGCATACGATGAATGCCTATCACGCTGCCGTAGAAGAGAAATATCGCTTTTTTAGCTACGGCGACGCGATGTTTATCACGTACAATCCTTCCGCTATTGATGAGCGTGTCGGGGAATAACTCCGCGACACCGGTTTAAACGTCAGACTGTTTTTCTGATGCTGGAGAGTTAAGTGAAATTTGAACTTGATACCACCGACGGTCGCGCGCGTCGCGGCCGCCTGGTGTTCGATCGTGGCGTCGTTGAGACGCCTGCTTTTATGCCCGTGGGCACCTACGGCACGGTAAAGGGCATGACCCCGGAAGAGGTTGAAGCCACCGGTGCGCAGATCATCCTCGGCAATACTTTCCACCTCTGGCTGCGTCCTGGCCAGGAGATCATGAAGCTGCACGGCGATCTGCACGACTTTATGCAGTGGAAAGGGCCGATTCTCACCGACTCCGGCGGCTTCCAGGTCTTTAGCCTCGGCGATATCCGTAAAATCACCGAAGCGGGGGTGCACTTCCGCAACCCGATCAACGGCGATCCGATCTTCCTCGATCCGGAAAAATCGATGGAGATCCAGTACGATCTTGGATCTGACATCGTGATGATCTTCGACGAGTGCACGCCATACCCTGCTGACTGGGATTACGCCAAGCGCTCAATGGAGATGTCTCTGCGCTGGGCGCAGCGCAGCCGCGATCGCTTCGACTCGCTGGGCAACAAAAACGCGCTGTTCGGGATTATCCAGGGCAGCGTTTACGAAGATTTACGCGATATCTCGGTCAAGGGTCTGGTAGAGATAGGCTTTGATGGCTACGCTGTCGGCGGTTTGGCTGTCGGTGAGCCGAAGGAAGATATGCACCGCATTCTGGAGCATGTCTGCCCGCAGATCCCGGCGGATAAACCACGTTACCTGATGGGCGTAGGGAAACCGGAAGATCTGGTCGAGGGCGTGCGTCGCGGCATCGATATGTTCGACTGCGTCATGCCAACGCGTAACGCGCGTAACGGTCACCTGTTCGTGACCGAGGGCGTAGTAAAAATCCGCAATGCGAAGCATAAAAGCGACACCTCGCCGCTGGATCCCGAGTGTGATTGCTATACGTGTCGCAATTATTCACGTGCTTACTTGCATCATCTTGACCGTTGCAACGAAATACTGGGCGCGCGCCTCAATACCATCCATAACCTGCGTCACTATCAGCGCTTAATGGCTGGTTTACGTAAGGCTATCGAAGAGGGTAAATTAGAGAGCTTCGTGACCGATTTCTATGAACGTCAGGGTCGACCGGTTCCACCTTTGAACGTTGATTAATTTTAATAATGAGGGAATTTAAATGAGCTTTTTTATTTCTGATGCTGTAGCGGCAACAGGTGCACCGGCGCAGGGCAGCCCGATGTCTCTGATCCTGATGCTGGTCGTGTTCGGTCTAATCTTCTACTTCATGATCCTGCGTCCGCAGCAGAAACGCACCAAAGAGCACAAAAAGCTGATGGACTCCATCGCCAAAGGTGATGAAGTGCTGACTAACGGTGGTCTGGTTGGCCGCGTAACCAAAGTAGCGGAAACTGGCTACATTGCTATCGCGCTGAACGACACCACTGAAGTGGTTATCAAACGTGACTTCGTAGCTGCCGTTCTGCCGAAAGGCACCATGAAGGCGCTGTAATCTACTGTTTTCCCAAAGGGAACTGCCGTGTTAAACCGTTATCCTTTGTGGAAGTACATTATGCTGGTCGTCGTCATTATCGTCGGCCTGCTTTACGCACTTCCCAACCTGTATGGTGAGGATCCGGCTGTTCAAATCACTGGCGCGCGCGGCGTCGCCGCCAGTGAGCAAACGCTGATCCAGGTCCAGAATACTTTACAAGAACAAAAAATCACCGCTAAGTCTGTGGCACTGGAAGAGGGCGCTATTCTCGCCCGCTTTGACTCCACCGATACGCAGCTGCGCGCCCGCGAGGCGATGATGAGCGTATTGGGCGATAAGTACGTTGTGGCGCTGAACCTTGCTCCGGCGACCCCGCGCTGGCTCTCCATGCTGAAAGCGGAGCCGATGAAACTCGGCCTCGACCTGCGTGGTGGCGTGCACTTCCTGATGGAAGTGGATATGGACACCGCGCTCGGCAAGCTCCAGGAGCAGAACATGGACAGCCTGCGCAGCGATCTGCGCGAGAAGGGCATTGCCTACACCAACGTGCGTAAAGAAGATAACTACGGCATGAGCATCGTGTTCCGCGACAGCGCGGCACGTGACGCAGCCATCTCTTATCTGACCCCGCGCCACCGCGATCTGGTTATCAACACCCAGGGCGGCAACGCGCTGCGTGCGGTAATGACCGATGCACGCCTGAGCGAAGCCCGCGAGTATGCGGTGCAGCAGAACATCAACATTCTGCGCAACCGTGTTAACCAGCTGGGCGTTGCTGAGCCGCTGGTGCAGCGTCAGGGCGCTGACCGTATCGTCGTTGAGCTGCCGGGTATTCAGGACACCGCGCGTGCGAAAGAGATTCTGGGTGCGACCGCCACGCTGGAGTTCCGTCTGGTTAACACCAACGCAGACAGCTCCGCTGCTGCAACAGGCCGCGTGCCGGGCGACTCAGAAGTGAAGCAGATGCGCGAAGGGCAGCCGGTTGTGCTGTACAAACGCGTTATTCTGACCGGGGATCACATCACCGACTCCACCTCCAGCCAGGATGAGTACAATCAGCCGCAAGTTAACATCTCGCTGGATAGCGCCGGTGGTAACATCATGTCTAACTTCACCAAGGACAACATCGGCAAGCCGATGGCGACCCTGTTTGTGGAGTACAAGGACAGCGGCAAGAAAGATGCTAACGGACGCGCCGTGCTGGTGAAGCAGGAAGAGGTGATTAACATCGCCAACATCCAGTCTCGCCTCGGCAACAGCTTCCGCATCACCGGCATCAACAACCCGAACGAAGCGCGTCAGCTCTCGCTGCTGCTGCGTGCGGGCGCGCTGATTGCCCCGATCCAGATCGTTGAAGAGCGCACCATCGGTCCAACCCTTGGGATGCAGAACATTCAGCAGGGTCTGGAAGCCTGTCTGGCGGGCCTCGCTGCCTCCATTATCTTCATGATCTTCTTCTATAAGAAGTTTGGTCTGATCGCCACCTCTGCGCTCATTGCCAACCTGGTGCTGATCGTCGGCGTGATGTCTCTGCTGCCGGGGGCAACCCTGACCATGCCGGGTATCGCAGGGATCGTCTTAACCCTTGCGGTAGCGGTGGATGCGAACGTGCTGATCAACGAACGTATCAAAGAGGAGTTGAGCAACGGCCGTTCGGTTCAGCAGGCGATCGACGAAGGGTACAAAGGCGCGTTTAGCTCCATCTTTGATGCTAACGTCACGACGCTTATCAAGGTCATCATCCTGTATGCCGTAGGCACCGGGGCAATTAAAGGCTTTGCGATTACTACCGGTATCGGTGTGGCGACGTCAATGTTTACCGCCATCGTCGGTACACGTGCCATCGTAAACCTGTTGTACGGCGGCAAACGCATCAACAAGCTGTCTATCTGAGGAGTGCGTTGTGGCACAGGAATATACTGTTGAACAATTGAACCACGGGCGTAAAGTCTATGACTTTATGCGCTGGGATTACTGGGCTTTCGGCATCTCCGGGTTTCTGCTGATCCTGTCGATTATCATTATCGGCGTGCGCGGCTTTAACTGGGGTCTCGACTTCACCGGCGGTACGGTCATTGAAATCTCGCTGGAAAAACCAGCTGATATGGACATGATGCGTGACGCGCTGCAGAAAGCCGGTTTTGAAGATCCGCTGTTGCAGAACTTTGGCAGCAGCCGTGACGTGATGGTGCGCATGCCGCCTGCCGAAGGGGCAACCGGTGGTCAGGCGCTGGGCAGCAAAGTGGTGAGCGTGATTAACGAGGCCACCAGCCAGAACGCGGCGGTAAAACGCATCGAGTTCGTGGGGCCAAGCGTCGGTGCCGATCTGGCACAGAACGGCGCGATGGCGCTGCTGGTGGCGCTGATCTCTATCCTGGTTTACGTCGGCTTCCGCTTCGAGTGGCGTCTGGCTGCCGGGGTGGTTATCGCGCTGGCGCACGACGTGATCATTACTATGGGCGTGCTGTCGCTGTTCCATATCGAGATCGACCTGACCATCGTGGCATCGCTGATGTCCGTTATCGGCTACTCGCTGAACGACAGCATCGTGGTTTCCGACCGTATTCGTGAGAACTTCCGCAAAATCCGTCGCGGGACGCCTTACGAGATCTTTAACGTGTCGCTGACCCAGACGCTGCACCGTACCTTGATCACCTCAGGCACCACCTTAGTGGTGATCCTGATGCTCTACCTCTTCGGTGGCGCAATGCTGCAGGGCTTCTCGCTGACCATGCTGATCGGTGTTTCCATCGGTACGGCATCGTCCATCTACGTGGCCTCGGCGCTGGCGCTGAAGCTTGGGATGAAGCGTGAACATCTGCTGCAGCAGAAGGTAGAGAAAGAGGGGGCGGATCAGCCGTCAATTCTGCCGTAATACATCGTCTTTAGCGTTATCGAAATCCCGGTCAATTGACCGGGATTTTTTTTGCCCGCTCCTGACAAACACTCCTGACAGTATGCTGTCAGGAACCCTGTCGTAGACTCTTTCTGAACCCAAACAACAGGCAGGAGGAAGTATGAAAAGCGTAATTAACTGGTTTGAGATCCCGGTCGCTGATATGCAGCGCGCCATTAAATTTTATGAGCCAGTGATGCAGGTTGCGCTCAAACGCGAGACAATGGATGTCGCAGAGCTGGCCATTTTCCCGCACGAAGACCCGGCAACCGGCGGCGCGCTGGCTAAGTTTGACGGTATTATACCCTCGCAGCAGGGCGCTATTATCTACCTGCATACTGACAATCTGGCGGCCACGCTCGACAGAATCGCCTCGGCGGGCGGTGAGTGTGTATTTGGCCCGCTGGCGCTGCCAAACGGTATTGGTACTATCGCCCTGTTTACCGACAGCGAAGGTAATCGTGTCGGCCTCCATCAACCCGCTTAAGAGCTGAGAATAACATGACCCGACGCGCTGACCGTTTGTTTCAGATTGTGCAAATCCTGAGAGGAAGACGTCTGACAACGGCAGCGCATCTGGCGGACAGGCTGGCCGTTTCCGAGCGCACGGTTTATCGCGATATCCGCGACCTGTCACTTTCTGGCGTGCCGGTAGAGGGCGAAGCGGGAAGCGGATACCGGTTGATGTCAGGGTTTGACCTGCCGCCGCTGATGCTGACCAACAAAGAGTCCGAGGCGCTGATAGTGGCGATTCGCCTGCTCAAAACCTGGGGCGGAGAGTCGTTATCTCGCGAGCTAGAGTCGGCTCAGGAGAAGGTGCTGGCTATACTGCCGGAGGAGAGCAGACGCAAGGCAGAGCAGACGCGTATCTATGCGCCGGATATTGCGCTTCAGCCCCACTCGCGCAGTGGCTTTGACGCGATCCATCAGGCTATTTCTACTCAGCGCGTGCTGAGGTTACATTATCGTGATGAGGCAGGGCAGCTCTCTTGCCGTGAGGTACAGCCGCTTGGGTTGTTCTTCTGGGGGGAGCACTGGCTGCTGGCTGCGTGGTGCGAAAGGCGCGATGATTACCGCTGTTTCCGGCTCGACAGGTGTCTTAACATAGCGCTGATAGAGAGACGATTCAGCGAAAGTGCAGACAGATCGCTGTCGGATTTTTTGCGAAAAGTGAAGCAGTAAAAAGCCGGATGGCGGCTTCGCCTTACCCGGCCTACATTTGGAGCCCAGGCCCGGTAAGCGCAGCGCCACCGGGCGGATCCGTACAGGTTAGAAGTTGTAACCTGCTACCAGGTAACCACCCCAGCCGGTAGAGCGGACGTTGAAGTTGCCGCTGCCGAAGTTCAGGCTCGCATCGTCATTCCACTGGCCGCCGTTGTGCCAGTAACGCGCCACCACCGAGTAGTGCCAGTGATCGTAGTTCAGGGCCAGAATGTGGCTGGAGGCGATAGAGTCGTTGGTACGCGCCTGCATACCGTTCAGATCGCGGAAATCTTTGTCGCCCAGATCGGAACCCCAGTCAAAGTTGGTGAAGCCGATATAGCTCAGCTGGCCGCCCCACAGCTGGGTGATTGGTACAAAGTATTTCACCTTGAAACGGTAACCATCCCACTCGTTCTCGTTCGCCGCTTCGTAGTTCTGCCACTGGTATTTGGCATAGACGTTCAGGGAGAGGCTCATCGGCAGGCCGGTATCAATATCCGTACCCAGACCCATGTACCAGGTACTCTGACGACCGGCTTCGTTACGGCCCATGTCGTAGATGTAGTTGTTGGCGAAGTACCACTCTTTGAACGGACCAAATGCCAGGCTGGTATCGGTCAGCTTGTCGATAGAGAAGCGCGGTTCAATCTCCATAAACAGCGGGGAGCCGTGGTTCCAGATACCCTTCGCGGTGCTGTTGCCACCGAAGAAGACCGGCGCATCCATGTAGCCATAGAAGTCGAACCAATCTTTCTTGGCGAACGCTTCGTACTCCAGGTAGGTATCGTTACGGATAGTGGGTCCGAAACGGGTATGGTAGCTTCCTACCACGTTAACGCTCTGATGCCACCAGTCGGAGACGAATTCGCTGTTGCTGGTTTCAGCCGCATTAGCAGCGAAAGTGGAGGAGAGCGCGAGTGCCGCACCGGCGACGAGTAAAGTTTTTTTCATATTTATGCCACTGATTGAAGTCCCTGACGGGATCGAAAGAACGCTGTTGATGCTTTTCAAAATGTTTCATATTTCTGCGCGCCTATTATAAGTTTCCTTGCTCACAAAAATATGTGTTGTTTCACATATCCATCATCTACGTAATCGATTGCGTTCACGTTTGCGTAGATAAAACGGGGGCGATTGTACTGGCAATCTGCAGCATTGCCAATATCAGAGCCTGGTAAGAGACGGTAAAAGGGGGTGAGCGAGGTAAAAGGGCGGCGCTGCGCCCTTACAGAAAGTAACGGAGTGTGACGTTACTGCATATTAGCTGGCTGAATATCGTGAATGCGGATAAAGCCAAGCTGCTCGGGGGTAATGCCGTTGAGCTGCAGCGGGACGTTAACGTCGCTCGGCGCAAGGGTGCTGGCCGGGGCGCTGATCAGCTGGTTCTGGACGTTAACTTCCTGCGGATTTTCAGTGGTGCCCTGAATCTGTCCCCACTCAACCGTGCCGCTAAAGGCCGGCAGCGGGGTATTCGACTCACCCTGGATGAGCAGCGTCAGGCGCGTGCCGCCGGCGTTGGGGGCGATATCCTTCAGCGACATACGCAGAGTACCGAGCTGGCTCTTCAGGCGCGCCGGGGTATTGGCTCCCGGCAGCAGGTAGACGCCGCTCTCAGACCTGGCGTTCAGGCTGTTCTGCTGGGTGATCTTCACCGTCTCCTGATTGAGCTTGCTCATCTCTTTGTTGAGCGTGCTCACGCTCTGATGCAGCTGGCGCACCTCGCTCTGCTGGGCGCAGGCGCTAAGGGTAAACAGACTCCCCAGCAGGGCGAGCTTCAGATAACGTCTTGTCATGATAACGGTTTCCTTAAACGAGTTAGTGCTAGTAAGGAGATTTTAGGCTGGAACGAGCAAAATGTCCGATTTCCTGTCTGGAAGTAGAGGTTCGGCAGGAAATCGCGGTGGGTTTGAGGTGCGTCGGAGGCTATGGGATTTCACTTTCCGTTTCGGACGGGATCTGAATTAAGGCGATCTCCTCTAAACGTCTTTTATTCATGTTTATCTCGCAGCTTGTTTGTGCCTCACCGAGATGGTCAGAGTTCTGATAGGACCATAGAGCAACTCCGCAATAGCCATCTCTGTACTCAATCCATTTTTTCTGGTTTGCAATGAATGAGTCGATGACTTCCTTTTTTTGCTGCTCATCACCCATCCACCATTCATCCGGGGACGTTTTTTTAATTTTAGTGAGTTTAGAGAGGTAAGCTTTGTTAAGCTGCTCCTCAGAGTTGTGTAGTACGTCGTCCAGGCACTCTATATTTTCATTTTTGAATTTTTTGATACATTCACTAACGTCTTTGCTATCGTCAATTTTTGCTGTTTTTGCCATCGAATCAATCGAGTACAGTGAGATAAACGCTGTAAATAACAGACCTGTGGCCTTTTTCATCTTCTTTTTTCACATCCTTGAAGAGCGTACTTCACTTGGTCCCTGACCAAAAGCAAGAAGTCACGAGGAGTCGTGCCCCAGAGTGAAGGATCGAAATAATCGTCATACCTGATATGAAAGATGCTGTCTAATTGCTCTCCAAATGACAGGAATTCCTCGACGTCCTCAAGCAGAGCCAGCTGCATAGCTTTCCCAGATTGTCTGTTGTACGCCTCAATTTTGGGTAAAAGCGCTTCGCTGTCATCGATTAAGTCATAATCATGACCAAAATAGTTACAGATAAGGTTATCAAGCTCTCGGGCTTCGTTTTGCACAATCGTGGCTTACTCCATAACGGTTAAAGGTTTATGGTGACACGCTTGCCATCGATCCTTTATCCCAAAAGTGCTGATGCCTTTGTTGTCGCGGCATATCAGGTTAAAATAGATTTTAGTTAATTTTATCTTCAGGACGCCGTATGCATTGCCCATTCTGTTTCGCCGTGGATACCAAAGTAATTGACTCTCGCCTGGTGGGCGAAGGCTCCTCCGTTCGCCGCCGCCGCCAGTGCCTGGTGTGCAACGAGCGTTTTACGACCTTCGAAGTGGCAGAGCTGGTGATGCCGCGGGTGGTGAAAAGCAACGAGGTCCGCGAGCCGTTTAACGAAGACAAATTACGCAGCGGCATGCTTAAAGCGCTGGAGAAACGCCCGGTCAGCGCCGACGACGTCGAGATGGCCCTTAACCATATTAAATCCCAGCTGCGGGCCACAGGGGAACGCGAGATCCCCAGCAAGATGATTGGCAACCTGGTGATGGAGCAGCTCAAGAAGCTCGATAAAGTAGCCTATATCCGCTTTGCCTCCGTCTACCGCAGCTTTGAAGATATCCGCGAATTCGGCGAAGAGATCGCCCGCTTACAGGACTAGGCTAATGCTGGATGATAAGCAGGACGAAATGTACATGGCCCGTGCGCTGAAGCTGGCGCAGCGCGGGCGTTACACCACCCATCCTAATCCAAACGTCGGCTGCGTCATTGTAAAAGAGGGCGAAATCGTCGGGGAAGGGTTCCACTTCCGTGCCGGCGAGCCGCATGCCGAGGTGCATGCCCTGCGCATGGCGGGGGAGCGTGCCCGTGGTGCCACCGCCTACGTGACGCTGGAGCCGTGCAGCCACCATGGCCGGACACCACCGTGCTGTGAGGCGTTGATTAACGCTGGCGTCGCCCGCGTGGTCGCAGCGATGCAGGATCCCAACCCGCAGGTGGCGGGTCGGGGGCTGTACCGTCTCTCTCAGGAGGGCGTTGAGGTCAGCCACGGTCTGATGATGAGCGAAGCGGAGCGGCTAAACCGCGGCTTCCTCAAGCGCATGCGTACCGGCTTCCCCTGGATTCAACTTAAGCTCGGTGCGTCGCTGGACGGGCGCACGGCGATGGCGAACGGCGAGAGCCAGTGGATCACTTCGCCCGAGGCGCGCCGGGACGTTCAGCGCCTGCGCGCTGAGAGCCACGCGATATTAACCAGCAGCGCCACGGTGCTGGCGGACGATCCGGCTCTGACCATCCGCTGGGACGAGCTGGGTGCCGACACCCAGGCGCGCTATGCCGAGGCGGATCTGCGCCAGCCGGTGCGCATCGTCGTCGACAGCCAGAACCGCGTGACGCCTGAGCATCGTCTTGTTCAGCAGCCGGGCGAAACCTGGTTTGCCCGCACCCGCGCCGACGAGCACCAGTGGCCGGACGGCGTGCGCCACATCCTGGTGCCTGAGCATAACGGTCATCTCGATCTGGTCTCAATGATGATGCTGCTGGGACGCCAGCAGATTAACAGCATCTGGGTAGAGGCGGGCGCGCAGATGGCGGGCGCGCTGCTGCAGGCCGGGCTGGTGGACGAGCTGATTGTCTATCTGGCACCGAAGCTATTAGGCAGCGAGGCGCGTGGCCTCTGCGTTCTGCCAGGGCTTGAGAGTCTGGCGGCCGCGCCGCAGCTCAGGTTCACTGAAATACGTCAGGTAGGCCCGGATCTGTGCCTGCATCTGACCCCCGCGTAGTGCGCTCGTAAAAGGGAAGCAGTGCGTAAAATAGTATGATAAAATCCGCCCCCCTGCGGGGGCTATATGAGAACCCTAAGGTAAGTTTATGAACATTATTGAAGCTACTGTTGCTGCCCCGGACGCTCGCGTCGCCATCACCATTGCGCGTTTCAACAACTTCATCAACGACAGCCTGCTGGAAGGTGCTATCGACGCCCTGAAGCGTATCGGCCAGGTTAAAGATGAAAACATCACCGTTGTTTGGGTTCCAGGTGCTTATGAGCTGCCTCTGGCGGCGGGCGCGCTGGCGAAAGCCGGTAAATATGATGCGATTATTGCACTCGGCACGGTGATCCGTGGCGGTACAGCCCACTTCGAATACGTCGCGGGCGGCGCAAGCAACGGCCTGGCGCACGTGGCTCACGAGAGCGCCATTCCGGTAGCCTTTGGTGTGCTCACCACTGAAAGTATTGAACAAGCCATCGAACGCGCTGGCACGAAAGCGGGTAACAAGGGTGCTGAAGCAGCACTGACCGCGCTTGAAATGATTAATGTATTGAAAGCCATTCAAGGCTGATTTTTGTAAGGGGAATTCCGTGAAACCTGCTGCTCGTCGCCGCGCCCGTGAGTGTGCCGTTCAGGCACTTTACTCCTGGCAGTTGTCCCAGAACGACATCGCCGATGTTGAATACCAGTTCCTGGCGGAACAGGATGTCAAAGACGTTGACATCGCTTACTTCCGCGAGCTGCTGTCCGGGGTGGCGACTAACAGCGCATATCTCGACGGCCTGATGAAGCCCTATCTGTCCCGCCTGCTTGAAGAGCTGGGCCAGGTTGAGAAAGCGGTACTGCGTATCGCGCTGTTCGAACTCTCCAAACGTGATGACGTGCCGTACAAGGTTGCCATCAACGAAGCCATTGAACTGGCAAAAACGTTTGGCGCAGAGGACAGCCACAAGTTTGTGAATGGCGTGCTGGATAAAGCCGCACCCGCGATCCGCCCCCACAAAAAGTAATCTCAAGGCCGGTTCGGCGGAGCGCAGTTGCCGCTTCGCCCCGGCCTTACTCATTTATTCTGCTGAGGCATAACGTATGGCATGCGGCGAATTCTCCCTTATTGCCCGTTACTTTAACCGCGTCAGACGCGCGCGCCTGGATGTCGAAACCGGCATTGGCGATGACTGCGCGCTGCTGAATGTCCCGGAAAAACAGACCCTGGCAATCAGTACCGATACGCTGGTATCGGGCATTCATTTTCTCCCGGATATCGATCCTGCCGACCTGGCTTACAAAGCGCTGGCGGTAAACCTGAGCGATCTGGCGGCGATGGGCGCTGACCCGGCGTGGCTGACCCTTGCGCTGACCCTGCCAGAGGTCGACGAGCCCTGGCTGAAAGCGTTTAGCGACAGCCTGTTCGAGCAGCTTAGCTACTACGATATGCAGCTGATCGGCGGCGACACGACGCGCGGGCCGCTCTCCATGACGCTGGGTATTCACGGCTACGTTCCGGCGGGCCGGGCGCTGAAACGCTCTGGCGCGAAGCCCGGAGACTGGATCTACGTCACCGGCACGCCAGGAGACAGCGCCGCCGGGCTGGCGATCCTTCAGGATCGTTTGCAGGTAAACGATCCCAAAGACGCCGACTGGCTGGTCAAACGCCATCTGCGCCCGACGCCGCGTATTTTGCACGGCCAGGCGCTGCGCGATCTGGCGAACTCTGCTATCGATCTCTCCGACGGGCTGATCTCCGACCTCGGACATATTTTGCAGGCCAGCGAGTGCGGGGCGATGATCGACGTTGACATGCTGCCCTGTTCGGATGCCCTGCGTCGCCATGTGGATCCAGACCAGGCCCTGCGCTGGGCGCTGGGCGGCGGCGAGGATTACGAACTCTGCTTCACCGTGCCCGAATTGAATCGCGGCGCGCTGGAGGTGGCGATTGGTCAGCTTGGCATTCCCTATACCTGCATCGGGCGGATGAGCGCCGATATCGACGGCATCAGCTTTACCCGCGAGGGCAGGGAAGTGACTTTTGACTGGAAAGGATATGACCATTTTGCCGCGCACTAAAGATATCGCTAAAAGCCGCCTGAACTTGCGTAACCCGTGGCACCTGCTGGCCACCGGGTTTGGCAGCGGCCTGAGTCCGGTGGTGCCAGGCACCATGGGCTCGCTGGCGGCGATCCCGTTCTGGTATCTGATGACCTTCCTGCCGTGGCAGCTCTACTCCATGGTGGTGATGCTCTCAATCTGTATCGGCGTCTACTTGTGTCACCAGACGGCAAAAGATATGGGGGTGCACGACCACGGTAGCATCGTCTGGGATGAGTTTATCGGGATGTGGATCACCCTGATGGCGCTACCCACCAACGACTGGCAGTGGGTGGCCGCCGGGTTTGTGCTGTTCCGTATCTTTGATATGTGGAAGCCGTGGCCGATCCGCTGGTTTGACCGCAACGTACACGGCGGGATGGGGATCATTGTCGATGATATCGTCGCCGGGATCGTGGCGGCAGGGATCCTCTACCTGATTGGCCATCACTGGCCGATTGGTATTATTTGATCCGCTTTTATCCGGCCCATAATGGGCCGGATGCCCACCCTTATTTGAAGCCTACCACCGGATGCTGCTTGTACGGCGTCTCCAGCTCGGCAATCTGCTCTGGCGTCAGGGTTAACTCTACCGCCTGGATCAGCTCCTCGAGCTGCTCTTCCCGGGATGCGCCGATGATCGGTGCAGCCACGCCGGGCTTGCTCAGCAGCCAGGCAATGGCCACCTGCGCCCGCGTCGCCCCGGTATCTTCTGCAATCGCCGCCAGCCGCTCGGCAATCTGCGCATCTCCGGCGTCGCTCTCGTTATAGAGCGTTTTACCGAACTCATCCGACACCGAGCGAGCCGTGGTTTCCCCCCACGGGCGGGTCAGGCGACCGCGCGCCAGCGGGCTCCATGGGATCACCGCCACGCCCTCCTGATAGCAAAGCGGCAGCATCTCGCGCTCCTCCTCACGGTAGATAAGGTTGTAGTGGTTCTGCATAGTGACAAAGCGCGCCCAGCCATTCTGCTCCTGAAGCCTCAGCGCCTCGGCGAACTGCGAGGCGTGCATAGATGATGCGCCGATGTAGCGGGCCTTACCGGCCTTCACCACCTCATTCAGCGCTTCCAGCGTCTCTTCGATAGGAGTGTTGTAGTCCCAGCGGTGGATCTGCAGCAGGTCAACATACTCCATGCCCAGTCGGCGCAGGCTGTCATCAATCGAGCGCAGGATCTGCGGGCGGGAAAGCCCTTCCGGCAGATCGCCCACCTGATGGTAGACCTTGGTGGCGACCACCACCTCTTCGCGACGAGCAAAATCTTTCAGCGCCCGACCCACGATCTCTTCGCTGCTGCCGTCGGAGTAGCTGTTTGCGGTATCGAAAAAGTTGATGCCGCCCTCAAGGGCGTGCTTGATGATGAGTCGGCTGCTCTCTTCTGGCAGGGTCCAGGCGTGATTGCCCCGGTCCGGTTCGCCAAAGGTCATACAGCCCAGACAAAGACGAGAAACCTTAAGATCTGTTTTTCCTAACGTGTTGTATTGCATGGTTCCACTCCTGCTTAAGGGTACGAGTACCCTTAAGCATAGCAGGAGCGGAACCGGAGGCTCAGGCCAGCCAGGTCTGAATTTTTGCGATGATACCGGCGGCGTCGAGGCCCAGCTCGATGCGCGCCTCCTCCTGAGTACCCTGCGGGATAAAGTAGTCCGGCAGGCCGAGGTTGAGAACCGGAACCGGCTTACGGTTAGCCATCAGCACTTCGTTCACGCCGCTGCCCGCGCCGCCGATAATGGCGTTCTCTTCCAGGGTGACCAGCGACGCGTGGGTTGCGGCCAGCTCCAGGATCAGCGCCTCGTCGAGGGGCTTCACAAAACGCATATCCACCAGCGTGGCGTTCAGCGTCTCGGCGGCTTTTGCCGCTTCCGGCATCAGCGTACCGAAGTTGAGGATGGCGATCTCTTCACCCTGGCGTTTCACGACCCCTTTACCGATAGGCAACGCGGTCAGCGGCTCAAGGGTCACGCCCACGGCGTTGCCGCGTGGGTAGCGCACGGCGCTCGGCCCTTCGCTGTAGTGGTAGCCGGTGTAGAGCATCTGGCGACACTCGTTCTCGTCGCTTGGGGTCATGATCACCATCTCCGGCACGCAGCGCAGGAAGGAGATATCAAATGCCCCCTGGTGCGTCTGCCCGTCCGCGCCGACAATCCCCGCCCGGTCAATAGCAAACAGCACCGGCAGCTTCTGGATCGCCACGTCGTGGATCACCTGATCGTAGGCACGCTGCAGGAAGGTGGAGTAGATCGCCACCACCGGCTTGTAGCCGCCGATTGCCAGCCCGGCGGCAAAGGTCACCGCGTGCTGTTCGGCAATCGCCACGTCAAAGTACTGCTGCGGGTAGGTGCGGGAGAACTCCACCATGCCGGAGCCTTCGCGCATCGCAGGCGTAACGGCCATCAGCTTGCTGTCTTTTGCCGCCGTCTCGCACAGCCAGTCGCCGAAAATTTTCGAGTAGGAGGGCATGCCGCCGCTGCTCTTTGGCAGCGTGCCCTTGGCCGGATCGAACTTCGGTACGGCGTGGAAAGTGATTGGGTCTTTTTCAGCTGGCTCGTAGCCGCGTCCTTTCTTGGTCATGATGTGCAGGAACTGCGGGCCCTTCAGGTCACGCATGTTTTTCAGCGTGGTGACCAGGCCCAGCACGTCATGGCCATCAACGGGACCAATGTAGTTAAAGCCCAGCTCTTCAAACAGGGTACCAGGCACAACCATGCCTTTGATATGCTCTTCGGTGCGCTTCAGCAGCTCTTTGATCGGCGGTACATTGGAGAAGACCCGCTTTCCACCTTCGCGCAGGGTAGAGTAGAGCTTGCCTGAGAGCAGCTGCGCCAGATGGTTGTTGAGTGCGCCAACGTTCTCGGAGATCGACATCTCGTTGTCGTTGAGGATCACCAGCATATCCGGCCGGATATCACCGGCGTGGTTCATCGCCTCGAAGGCCATGCCGGCGGTGATCGCCCCGTCGCCAATCACGCAGACGGTGCGGCGCTGTTTACCCTCTTTCTCTGCCGCTACCGCGATGCCAATCCCGGCGCTGATAGAGGTTGAGGAGTGGCCAACGCTCAGCACGTCATACTCGCTCTCGCCGCGCCACGGAAAGGGGTGCAGGCCGCCTTTCTGGCGGATCGTATCGATGCGATCCCGGCGACCGGTCAGGATTTTGTGTGGATAAGCCTGATGGCCGACGTCCCAGATAAGCTGATCGAACGGCGTATTGTAGACATAGTGCAGTGCCACGGTCAGCTCAACCGTGCCAAGCCCGGAGGCGAAGTGGCCGCTGGAGCGGCTCACGCTGTCGAGAAGATAGCGGCGCAGCTCGTCGCAAAGCTTCGGCAGGCTCTCTTTGGGCAGCAGGCGCAGATCCTGGGTGGCGTTAACCAGCGCCAGGGTCGGGTATTTGGCAGTATCAAAACTCATCAGAGACTCATTGTTGTTTATTTATCACGCTGAATTATAAAGTCGGCCAGCGCTTCAAGGGTCGAGGTGTCCAGAGAGTGGGCGGCCAGCTGCGCTAACGCGCTGCGGGCGTCGTCAATCAGGTCACGGGCTTTCGTCCGGGCTTGCTCAAGGCCCAGCAGGGCAGGATAGGTGCTTTTACCCAGCTGCTGATCGGCCCCCTGACGTTTGCCGAGAGTGGCAGTATCACCCACCACATCCAGAATGTCATCCTGTACCTGGAAGGCCAGACCGATACACTCGGCATATTGATCCAGAATGGGCAGTACGTCACGACCTCGTTCACCGGCGGTCAGAGCACCCATACGCACCGCTGCGCGGATCAGCGCCCCGGTTTTATGGCGGTGGATACGTTCCAGCTCGGCAAGCTGCACCTGTTTGCCCTCGGCTTCCAGATCCAGCGCCTGGCCGCCACACATGCCCGCCACGCCGCTGGCCTGCGCCAGCTCGGCAACCATTGCCAGCCGATCGCGATCGGTGACTTCCGGCATTGGCGCATCGGCAAGGATAGAGAACGCCAGCGTTTGCAGGGCATCCCCCGCCAGAATGGCGCTGGCCTCACCGTATTTAATATGGCAGGTCGGCTGGCCCCGGCGCAGATCGTCATCGTCCATTGCCGGCAGATCGTCATGGATCAGCGAGTAGGCGTGGATACACTCCACGGCGGCGGCGGGGGCATCCAGCGTCTGCGCGCTGACGCCAAACATGTTGCCGGTCGCATAGACCAGGAAGGGCCGCAGGCGTTTGCCACCTAATAGTGCGCCATAGTTCATGGCCTCGACCAGAGGTGTATTCTGAAAGGGCAGGGTGGCGATGAAACGCCGCAGTGCAGCGTTGGCCTGCTCGACGCAGGTCTCTAATTGTTCAGTAAAAGCGGGTGCTTTAAAATCCATATTACTCGGCGTCCGGGGTAAAGGGGGTAAGCGGGGCCTCTTCCTGTTCTGAGAGTAGGATCTGTACGCGCTGCTCCGCCTGCTGGAGCCTGGTCTGCCCCTGACGTGCCAGCTGCACGCCACGTTCAAATTCGCTCAGCGCCTCTTCAAGGGGCAGATCGCCGCTCTCAAGACGGGTCACTATCTGTTCCAGCTCGCTAAGTGCGGTTTCAAAGCTGGCCGGTGCGTCGTTTTTCTTTGCCATAAGGATGTTTGACTCTCGTTTTATTCATCTGCGCTATGGTAGCGAAGTCGGGCCGCGTATTAAATAACGCGCAATGGTCATGCGGTGTGCAAGGTAGACCCCAATGGTGGTATACTTGCGCGCCTGGAAGCAGCCGCGGTTAGGGGCTGCTGTATTCATCCCCCCACAAGTCCACTATGCGACTTGCCAAAGAACCTTTGCCGCCATGAAGTTTATCATTAAATTGTTCCCGGAAATCACCATCAAAAGCCAATCCGTGCGTTTGCGCTTTATTAAAATTTTAACCGGAAACATTCGTAACGTTCTGAAGCACCATGACGAAGAGATTAAAGTCGTTCGTCACTGGGACCATGTGGAAGTCCGCACCAAAGACGAGTCCTTGCGTCCTGCTATCCGCGATGCCCTGACCCGCATTCCGGGTATCCACCATATTCTGGAGGTAGAAGATGTCCCTTATACCTCTCTGCACGACATCTTTGAGAAGGCGCTGGCGCAGTATCGCGAGCAGCTGGAGGGCAAAACCTTCTGCGTGCGCGTGAAACGTCGCGGTAAACATGAGTTTAGCTCCATTGAGGTAGAACGCTACGTCGGTGGCGGGCTGAATCAGCACATTGAGAGCGCTCGCGTAAAATTGACTCACCCGGATTACACCGTACATCTGGAGATTGAAGACGATCGCCTGCTGCTGATCACCGGCCGCTCGGAAGGCATCGGTGGTTTCCCCATCGGTACTCAGGAAGATGTGCTGTCGCTGATCTCCGGTGGCTTTGACTCCAGCGTCTCCAGCTATATGCTGATGCGCCGTGGCTGCCGCGTACACTACTGCTTCTTCAACCTCGGCGGCGCAGCGCATGAGATTGGCGTCCGTCAGGTGGCTCACTATCTGTGGAACCGCTTCGGCAGCTCGCACCGCGTGCGCTTCGTGGCGATCAACTTTGAGCCAGTGGTCGGCGAGATCCTGGAAAAAGTGGACGACGGCCAGATGGGCGTGGTGTTGAAGCGCATGATGGTGCGTGCCGCTTCGAAGGTAGCCGAGCGCTACGGCGTGCAGGCCCTGGTCACCGGCGAAGCGCTGGGCCAGGTCTCCAGCCAGACCCTGACTAACCTGCGCCTGATCGATAACGTCTCCGATACGCTGATCCTGCGTCCGCTGATCTCCCATGATAAAGAGCACATCATCGACGTGGCCCGCGCGATTGGTACGGAAGACTTCTCCCGTACCATGCCAGAGTATTGCGGTGTGATCTCCAAAAGCCCGACGGTAAAAGCGGTGAAATCGAAGATCGAAGCCGAAGAGCAGAACTTCGATTTTGCCATCCTCGATCGGGTCGTGGAAGAGGCGACCAACGTCGACATCCGCGAGATTGCTCAGCAGGCCGCGCAGGAAGTGGTTGAGGTTGAGACCGTCACTGGCTTTGGCCCGAACGACGTGGTGCTGGATATTCGCTCCCCGGACGATCAGGAGAGCAATCCGCTGGTCGTTGAGGGAGTCGACGTGGTAACGCTGCCGTTCTACAAGCTGAGCACTAAGTTTGGCGATCTCGATCGGAACAAAACCTGGCTGCTGTGGTGCGAGCGTGGGGTGATGAGCCGCCTGCAGGCGCTCTACCTGCACGAGCAGGGCTTCACCAACGTCAAGGTGTACCGCCCATAAGAGAACGCCCGGCGCGCCTGCCGGGCCTACAAAGTGCATAATGTAGGCCGGGTCAGGCGTAGCCGCCACCCGGCGTTTTATTGCTTACGCTTCGTAATGGTTATAGATCCCCGCGGCGATTACCAGCTGTGACGCTACCTCATGCGCTTTCTCGCGCCCGACCAGCAGGTCGATAATCTTCAGTGCAAAATCGATCGACGTTCCCGGCCCCTGGCTGGTGAGCAGATTCACCCGGGGATCCCACACGACACGCTTATCCTGCCACTGTTCCTCAGGGATGCGATCCTTCAGCGCCGGAAAACCGGTCATATTGCCGATGGGGAAGATATTGTGCGGAACCAGCACGATGCCTGCCGCCGCACAGATTGCCGCCACAATCCGGCCCGAGCGGTGAAACTGTTTTACCGTCTCGACCAGCAGGGGGCTGTCATGAAAACACTCTGCGCCCTTAACGCCGCCGGGCAGGACAATTACGTCATAGTCACCGTCGGCCACCTCCACCAGCGGGGCGTCGGCCAGCAACCTGACGCCGCGAGAGCAGGTCACGGTCAGATTGCCGTCGCTGGCGACGCTGGCGGTGGTAACGTTAATCCCGCCGCGGACCAGCAGGTCGATGGTGGTGACCGCTTCGGTCTCTTCACTACCAGGGGCGAGGCATATCAGTGCCGATGCGCTCATACTCACTCTCCTTACGCTTGATCTGTTCATAGAGGCGGGTGTTTTCCGGTACCGCAATGCCGTGCGCGCGGGCGCGCCGGAGCAGATAGCCCGTGATATAATCCGCTTCGGTACGGCGCTGGGCACGCACGTCCTGCAGCATAGATGAGATGTTTTCTGCGGTATTTTCAATAACCTGATTAACGTAATAGAGCAGGCCTTCCGCTGAGGTATGGTGTCCTTCGCGCTCCATTACTGCCGCCACCTCATTGCAGATCGCCTCGGTCAGCTCCGGGTGCGCCAGCAGTTCGCCGTTCGGGCAGTTCCACAGGGCCGTCAATGGGTTGATCACGCAGTTGACCGCCAGCTTGCGCCACAGCTGCGGACGAATGGTATTATGCCAGGCCACGTCAGGTAACACCTCCTGCAAGGTGTCCGCCAGATAGCTGTAGTCACCGTCCTGCTGCCGGGCGGGGCCGATATGGGTCGTACCGCTGGCAACGTGAATAATGATGTTGCCATCCCGGCGGGCGGCATGGGTGGTAATGCCCATCAGCAGCGGGTGGGGGATCGCTTTTAACTCCTCCACCGTACCCATGCCGTTATGGATCAGCAGCACCGGTGTGGTCGTGGGCAACATAGAGGCCAGGCTTTTTACCGCATCGGAGACCTGCCACGCCTTGAGCGTAACCAGCAGCAGATCGCTTTGGGCCAGAAAGTCGGGATCGTTGGCGATCAGGGATTCGTTGAACACGCTGCCATCTTCGTCGATGACGTTGACGCTGCAGTAGGGTTGAGCCACGCGTAACCAGCCCTGTACTTCATGACCACGCTTGCACAGCGCGGCCAGCCACAGTTGTCCTAATGCTCCGCATCCAAGCACGGTTATTTTCATTGTTCCTCCTCACCTGCAACAGCGCCAGGTGGCAATGCGTTAAGTATAGCGCCGTCGGCTACGCTTCTCGTTATGTCCTGTTGCGGGTATTATGCATCGCAACAAAAGTGAAAGGAGAAGAAAAGATGCCATCTTTCGATATTGTTTCTGAAGTTGACCTTCAGGAAGTGCGTAACGGCGTAGACAATGCCAGCCGTGAAGTGGAGTCTCGCTTCGATTTTCGGGGTGTTGAGGCAACGTTTGAGCTGAACGATGCCAATAAAACCATTAAGGTACTGAGCGAGTCTGATTTCCAGGTCAATCAGCTGCTGGATATCCTGCGCGCCAAGTTGCTGAAGCGCGGCATTGAGGGGACCTCTCTCGATGTGCCGGAAGAGTTTGTGCACAGCGGTAAAACCTGGTTCGTTGAAGCCAGGCTGAAGCAGGGGATTGAGAGCGCGGTGCAGAAGAAGATCGTTAAGCTCATCAAGGACAGCAAGCTCAAGGTCCAGGCGCAGATTCAGGGAGAAGAGATCCGCGTCACCGGTAAATCCCGCGACGATCTGCAGTCGGTAATGGCGCTGGTGCGCGGCGGCGATCTGGGGCAGCCGTTCCAGTTCAAAAACTTCCGCGACTAATAAAAATGCCCGGTTATCCGGGCATTTTTTTAGGCTCTGAGCGCCTGCTCAACCTCAAAACGATTCGTTACTTTACTGTCAATTTTCACGTAGGCGCTGCGCTCTTCTGCGACAATCAGCACCTCGCTGACGCCCGCTTTGCTCTCGAGCTGCTGCTTAAGCGTATCGGTGATCGCCACGTCATCCGGGATCTCCACGCGCAGGCTGCTGACGTAGGGCGGCTCCTGCATGGTGCTGGCGACGAGCAGCCAGACGGTGGCCAGCAGCGCCCCTGCCAGGAAGACCGTCTGGGAGTCGAACAGGCCGTCAACCCAGCCCCCCAGCGAGCCGCCGATGGCGACGCCGATAAACTGGCTGGTGGAGTAGATACCCATCGCCGTACCTTTATAGCCCGCCGGAGCCTCTTTGCTGATCAGCGAAGGGAGAAGGGCTTCCATCAGGTTGAACGCCAGGAAGAAGAGCTGAACGCCCGCCACCAGCTCCCAAAAATGCGGTCCGGCACCCCAGAGCACAATCTCGGCAATCAGCAGGACAATGACGCAGAAGATAAATACCCGCTTCATATGACGCTTCACTTCAGCGTAGATAATAAAGGGTACCACGCTGACAAAAGAGATAAGCATCGTCACCAGGTAGATTTTCCAGTGCTCTGCCGCCGGGAAACCTGCCGCCTCCATCTGGCCGGGCAGGGCGACGAAGGTAGACATCAGCAGGATATGCAGGCACATAATGCCGAAATTGAGCTTCAGCAGCGGCGGGCTGGCGATCACTTTGCTAAAGCAGCCCTTTACCATCCCCGATTCACGATTCAGTACGTGATTTTTGCTGTCCGGAACCACCCACAGCGTCAAAATAATGCCCGCCGTCGCAAGGCCGGCGATCATCCAGAACAGGGCGTGCAGGCCGAGCCGATGGGTAATGATGGGGCCAAGCACCATGGCAATCGCAAAGGTAATGCCGAAGCTAACTCCGATAAAGGCCATCGCCTTGGTGCGGTTCTGTTCGCGGGTGAGGTCTGAGAGCAGGGCCATGACCGCGGCGGCGATCGCCCCTGAGCCTTGCAGCGCGCGGCCAAGAATAATGCCCCAGATCGAATCGGAGAGGGCGGCAATCACGCTGCCGATGACAAAAATCACCAGCCCGCCGACAATCAGCGGCTTACGGCCGATGCGATCCGACAGCAGGCCGAAAGGGATCTGGAATATCGCCTGCGCCAGGCCGTAAATGCCAATGGCAAAGCCGATCAGCGCTTCGCTGGCCCCCTGTAGCGCCATGCCATAGGTGGTCAGAACGGGCAGGACCATAAACATGCCGAGCATACGCAGCGAGAATACTGTCCCTAAACCCCAGGTGGCGCGTAGCTCGCCCGGCGTCATTTTATAGTCGTTCATTACTACCTCAATCAAAAAACCGGACACAGTATAGTGCAGGGGAGGGCGGGGCGAGTCATCCCGTGATGCGCAAAGCGTGGAATATAGTACATCAATGAGTTATTGATTTAATAAATAAAAAAGGGCGCCTAAGCACCCTTTTTGTAACATCTTTTTTAAATTACCAGACGTAGGTCAACAGGTTATGTGAGTCCGGAACCATAAAGTCCACGGACATCATCACCGAGAGGGAGGTGATCGCGACGATAGAGAACACGAACAGCTTACGCGCCCATACTCTGTCATCTTCAACCTTATACCCCTTCAGCGCCATTCCCAGCCACCAGACGCTCACCGCAGCCGCTACCGCCAGATACTTGTATCCAGCGTAGCCGCCCAGCGAGAGCATCAGAGTCGCTACGGCAAAGGCGATGATATAGAGCGTAATGTGGTTTTTCGCTACCGAGATCCCTTTCACCACCGGCAGTACCGGGATGTTCGCCGCCTGATAATCCTTAAAGCGGAAAATCGCGATGGCGTAGGAGTGCGGCATCTGCCACAGGCTAAAGATAGCCAGCAGGATCAGCGCGCCGCTGTCGAAATCACCGGTTACCGCGCAGTAGCCAATCACCGGCGGCGCAGCGCCGGAGAGAGAGCCGATCAGCGTGCCGTAGACGGAGTGGCGTTTCATGTACAGGCTGTAGACGCCGACATAAACCACAAACCCCATCACCCCCAGCCAGCAGGCCAGCGGGTTAGCACCAAACCACAGCAGCATAAAGCCAGCAATACCCAACAAGGTGGCGTACACCAGCGAAATTTTCGGGGAAATCAGGCCTTTGACCAGCACCCGGTTCTTCGTACGCTCCATTTTACGGTCAATGTCACGGTCGATGTAGTTGTTAAATACACAACCCGATGCCACCACCAGCGACACCCCGATCAGCGTATAGGCGAAGAGGGGATAGTCGATGCTGCCCTTGGAGGCCAGCAGGAACCCCCCGATCACGGAGATCAGGTTGCCGAAAATGATGCCTGGTTTCGTTACTTGCAGGTATTGCTTAAACATCATACTCGCCGCTCTTAGTGAACCATCATGTTGTAATTCAGGTTCCACATAATCCAGATTGAGCCTACCACCAGAATGGCGATGATCAGCACGGTAAAGACAAAGGCTACCAGGTTCCAACGCTCTTCAGAAGAGGTGTTCATGTGCAGGAAGCATACCAGGTGAACCAGAATCTGAACCACCGCCGTCACCAGCACGACACCCAGAAGGGTAGCGTGCGAGGCGGAGCCGGTCATCACCATCCAGAACGGAATAGCCGTCAGGATGATCGACAGGATAAAGCCTGTCATGTACGTTTTTACGCTGCCGTGAGAGGCGCCGCTATGATCGGTAGAATGACTCATTACATCGCCCCCATCAGGTAAACAACAGAGAACACACAGATCCAGACCACGTCCAGGAAGTGCCAGAACATGCTCAGGCACATCAGACGGGTGCGGTTAGTGCTGGTCAGGCCGCGACGGGTAACCTGGAACATCAGGATCGCCATCCACACCAGACCAGAGGTTACGTGCAGACCGTGGGTACCGACCAGGGCAAAGAAGCCTGACAGGAAACCGCTGCGATCCGGCCCGAAGCCTTCAGCAATCAGGTGATGGAACTCATAGAGTTCCATTCCGATAAAGCCCGCACCAAACAGGAAGGTCAGCGCCAGCCAGGAGATAACCTGGCTTTGACGACCGTTGTTCATGGCGATAATCGCCATCCCGTAGGTAATGGAGCTGAACAGCAGCAGGGCAGTTTCAACCAGCACAAACGGCAGTTCGAAAATATCTTTCCCGCTCGGGCCACCTGCAGTGCCGTTCACCAGAACGGCATAGGTAGCAAACAGACATGCAAAGAGAATGCAGTCGCTCATCAGGTAGATCCAGAAGCCGAACACCTTGTTCGACCCTGCATCATGATGCTCATGCTCGTGAGCATGCGCGTTAGCGTGAGTTAGAGTCTCAGTTGACATTTTTCAGTCCTGCCTTGCTAATTTCGTCGAAGTGCTGGTTTTCCAGTTTTTCAACGGTGGCAACCGGTACGTAGTAATCCACGTCCTCATCGAAGCTTTTCACAATCCAGGTCACAATCATGCCGGCAAAGCCGAGGATCGCCATCCACCAGATATGCCAGATCATGGCAAAGCCAAAGATAAGGCTGAAAGCAGAGATAATGACACCCGCGCCGCTGTTTTTCGGCATATGAATCTCTTCATAGTGCGTCGGCTGGATGTACGCTTCGCCTTTGTCTTTCATTTCCCAGAATGCATCACGTTCATGAATGTGCGGCACGACGGCAAAGTTATAGAACGGCGGCGGAGAGGAGGTTGACCACTCCAGCGTACGCGCACCCCACGGATCGCCCGTCAGGTCACGGTTCTGGTCACGATCGCGCACGGAGGTGTAGATCTGCATGATGATGGAGAAGATACCGAGCGCAATCAGCAGCGCACCGATCTCGGCCACAATCATCAGCGGCTGGAACATCGGGTCGATGTTCTGGCTCACACGACGGGTCATACCCATGAAGCCCATGGCGTACAGCGGCATAAAGGTCACGAAGAAACCGATGATCCAGAACCAGAAGGCGCGTTTGCCCCAGGTTTCGTTCATGGTGTAACCAAAGGCTTTCGGCCACCAGTAGGTCAGGCCCGCGAAGCAACCGAATACTACACCACCGATAATAACGTTATGGAAGTGTGCAATCAGGAACAGGCTGTTGTGCAGAACAAAGTCTGCGCCCGGCACGGCCAGCAGTACCCCGGTCATCCCACCGATAGAGAAGGTGATGATGAAGCCGATGCTCCACAGCATTGCTGAGTGGAACACGATACGACCCTGGTACATGGTAAACAGCCAGTTGAAGATCTTCACCCCGGTCGGGATGGCGATGATCATCGTAGTGATACCGAAGAAGGCGTTAACGTTCGCGCCGCTGCCCATGGTAAAGAAGTGGTGCAGCCATACGATAAACGACAGAACGGTAATCGCGATGGTAGCCCATACCAGGGAGGTGTAACCAAACAGACGCTTTTTAGAGAACGTAGCAACGACTTCTGAGAACACACCGAACACTGGCAGAACGAGAATGTACACTTCCGGATGGCCCCAGGCCCAAATCAGGTTGATGTACATCATCATGTTGCCGCCCATATCGTTGGTAAAGAAATGGGTGCCCAGATAACGGTCAAGCGTCAGCAGCGCGATGGTTACCGTCAGGATAGGGAAGGAGACGATAATCAGCACGTTAGTACAGAGTGACGCCCAGGTAAATACCGGCATTTTGAACATGGTCATGCCAGGGGCACGCATGCGCAGAATGGTCACAAAGAAGTTAATACCGGTCAGGGTTGTACCAATACCGGAGAGCTGGAGACTCCAGATCCAGTAGTCAACGCCTACGCCGGGGCTGTACTCAATGCCCGAGAGCGGTGGATAAGCGACCCAGCCGGTCTGCGCAAATTCGCCCACGCCCAGCGAGATGTTAACCAGCACCACGCCGACAACGGTGAACCAGAAGCTCAGGTTGTTCAGGAATGGGAAGGCAACGTCACGGGCGCCGATTTGCAGCGGCACGACCAGGTTCATCAGGCCTACCACGAACGGCATCGCTACGAAGAAGATCATGATAACGCCGTGGGCGGTAAAGATCTGATCGTAGTGGTGCGGCGGCAGGAATCCGGCTTCGCCCGATGAGACAAGCAGCTGCTGAGTACGCATCATGATGGCGTCAGCAAAGCCACGCACCAGCATCACGATAGCAACGAGGATATACATAATCCCCAGGCGTTTGTGGTCCACGGAGGTGAGCCACTCGTTCCACAGATATGACCACTTACCGAAGTAAGTGAGCGCTGCAACTAACGCCAGTCCCCCGACGAGAATTGCTGCCACCGTAACCATGATAATCGGCTCATGGTACGGCACTGCATCCAGTGTAAGTTTTCCGAACATCGTATTATTCCTCGGCCCCTTAGTGAGAGGTTTCCGCGTGATTCATGTTCATGCCTTCCATGCCTTGGTGCGAGTTCTGTTCGCCTTCAGCCTGAGTCACGTCCATGCTCTTCCCAGGTCCCATAAATTTGTTGATAACGTCAACAAACAGATTGGGTTTAACACTGGAGAAGTATTCGACTTTATTGTATTCGCTTGGTGCTGCCAGCTTATTGTACGCGTCCATGTCATTCATGACCTTCGGCGACTGCTTCGCTTGCGCCACCCACTGGTTGAAGGTCGCGGCATCCGGTGTTGCGATAGCCTTGAACTTCATGCCGGAGAAACCAGCACCACTGTAGTTAGCAGAAATACCATCGTAGGTACCAGCTTCGTTGGCAATCAGGTGCAGCTTGGTCTGCATCCCGGCCATCGCGTAGATCTGGCTACCCAGTCGCGGAATGAAGAAGGAGTTCATCACCGAGTTCGAGGTGATTTTGAATTCCACAGGCGTATTCGCCGGGAACGCAATCTCATTAACCGTTGCGATGCCCTGCTCCGGGTAAATAAAGAACCACTTCCAGTCCATTGCAATGACTTCGATGGTCACCGGCTTCGCATCGTGCACCAGCGGACGGCCGGGTTCGAGCGAATGCGTGGTTTTCCATGTCAGTACCGCAAGGAAAATGATGATAAGGATGGGAATCGTCCAAACCACAGCTTCAACTTTGTTCGAGTGCGACCAGTTGGGGCTGTATTTGGCTTCCTTGTTTGACGCCCGGTACTTCCAGGCAAAACCGATAGCCATCACGATGGCAGGAATCACGACAATCAACATCAGCCCAAGAGCCGTCAGTATCAATGAACGCTGTTCCAGTCCAATCTGTCCTTTGGGATCGAGAAGTGCAGAATCACAGCCGCTCAGTAACGCCGCGCCTGTGATTAATGACAACATTCCCAAAATTTTATTGTATTTCCTGAGTCTCATTTAACGACCTCAATTCCACGGGGGTCTGGTGGCGTTTAAAGTGTGCGGGCATTTTACGGGAAGGTTACATTACTGTAAACATGCGTGGCGGGCTGTCAGTAGGGTGTTACTGGGTTCTGCCGCGTATGTCACACACAATGCAACAAACTGTAAAATCTCACATTCGCCGTGTTCGGCCCCAAGGTTATAACCAAAACCGGTCCTGGTACTTATAGACCAGGGGAAATGGTATAACCAATCCTTTTTGTGAACATTTAGTTAACATTAATTCAGCAATTAACAAACATTACACGAAGCTTAATTTGATAACTACGCTGAATCATTAAAGCGTAGTCGCAAACCTATACCGCACAAAATAATTAAACAAAAAGAGAGATGAAGCCAGAATTAAACAAATATATCCTGAAATTAAATTCTATAATTATTTTGCGAAATTATTACCTGCAGTAACTAACGGGTTATTTTCCCTGCGCCGTTTGGCGCAGGGCCAGGTAGTCCAGCAGGCCACCGTAAAGGATCCCTCCCACCGCCAGCAGGGCACCCAGATCCAGCAGCCACAGCGCGAAGTGCCATGAGGCCAGGCCGAGGGCGTTAAGCGTGATGACGCCCAGCCAGGCCGCCAGCAGCAGACAGCCCACCGCCAGCATGCGCAGCGCTGTCCGGTAAGCACCGGCGTAGCGGCTGCGGGGAAGAAAACCGTCGGTGCGCTGGGTATAGGCCAGTGTCTCTTTACAGACCAGCAGCAGGAGCAATCCTGGCACGGCAGCAATGACCGAGAAGAGGTAGAATGTTGACCAGCCCCAGCTCTCAACAAACCAGCCGGCGACAGGACCCACATAGACACGCCCAATGGCGGAGAGGGCAGAGAGCAGGGCGAACTGGGTGGCAGAAAAAGATTTGTTGCACAGGGTCATCAGCAGGGCAACGAACGCCGCGGTCCCCATCCCGCCGCAAAGGTTCTCGAAGAACACTGCGGTCGCCATACTATAGAGATGCTTATCGGTCACCGACAGCAGCCAATAGCCGGCGTTGGAGGCACCCTGCAGAATGCCAAAGATCAGCAGGGCGCGAAACAGCGTCAGGCGCTGCATCAGCACGCCGCCGTACAGCGCGCCGAGAATGGTCGCAATCAGCCCAAGGGTCTTGTTCACCACGCCGACGTCGCCTGCGTCAAAGCCCACACCGCGGATCAGAAAGGTGGTGGTGAGGCTCATGGCGAAGGCGTCGCCCAGCTTATAAAGGACGATAAGCAGCAGGATCAGCCAGGCGTTGTTACGGCCGAAGAAGTCGCGCAGCGGCGCGACAACCGCCTGCTCCAGCGACCCGGGGACCGGCACGGCATCGTCCGGCTCGGGGGCAAAGAGGGTAGCAATAATGCACGGCAGCAGCAGCGCCGCCATCAGCCAGTACATCCCCTGCCAGCCCAGCCAGCGGTCCGCCAGCCAGAGCGCCAGTCCGCCGGATACCAGCATGCCAAGACGGTAGCCCAGCACGCTGATGGCCGCCCCTGCGCCGCGCTCTTCGGCGGGCAGCACGTCCGTCTTCCACGCATCGAACACAATATCCTGCGAAGCGGAGCAGAAAGCGATAATGACCGCCAGTCCGGCCATCCAGCGCAGCTGCGTTGTCGGCTCCAGAAAGCCCATCCCCGCAATGGCGATCAGCAGCATGATCTGGGTAGTCAGCAGCCAGCCGCGACGGCGGCCAAAGAACGGCGGCGTATAGCGATCCATCACCGGTGACCATAAAAACTTAAACACATAGGCCTGGCCGACCAGCGAAAAGAAGCCGATGGTCTTCAGGTCAATGTTTTCAACGGTCATCCATGCCTGAAGCGTACCGGAGGTCAGGGCAAGGGGGAGACCAGAGGCAAAGCCAAGGATCAGCAGGATGGCTGACTTAGGCTGCTGGAAGATACGTAGATAGTGGCTGGGCATAGGAGACGGGCTGACCCGGTGTGAACCGGGTCAGCGGGCAGAGTTAACGCGCGTTCTGCTTGATAAAATCGTGGATGCTGGTGTCCTGAGACATATCAGCGATGGTGTCGGTCAGTACGCTGTTTACGCTGTCGGCGATGTTTTTATTCGACGCCTGCAGTGCACCTTCAACCGAGTAGTTGGCACGGTAGTTTTTAGTCATCTTGTTACCGTTCGGTGCGGTAGCGATGATAGCGATATCGGCCTTGGTGGCAATGTTGTAACGCACGTTGCCCTGGGAGACGTCAGCGTAGAGCTGGCTCACGATGATCTGCAGATTCACTGCGCCGTTCGGGCCAATCATGTAGCCGCGTGCGGTCATCTGTTTCTCCAGCACTTCCTGCAGCAGGAAACGCAGATCGCGGGAGGCGGTCAGGGTGACCAGCTGGTTATCGCGGGTCACTTTCGCCAGCGCCTGATCCTGACGCTGATCGGCACCGTTGATGCTCACGGTCACGCCCATCAGGCTCGGATCCTGCTGCGGCAAGGTAATTTTCGGTGAGACATCAATGGTAGTAGGGGGCGTAGCACAGCCAGCCAGCATAAACAGAGCGACCAGCGGGAAAAGCACTTTTTTTAACATATAAGAGATCTCTGTGAATCTTAAGCTTATAAAGGGGTAATTCGCGTCATCATAACATTGCCAACGGCCGGGGCAACCCGGCAATGCATGTAAATTCATCGCCTTGTGCATTTTGTGCTCACAAATCGCTTTTAACCGTCCATAAAAGCGACCTGAATGAGAATTTCTGCGGTGGGTTCATGCCTTTGAATGATAAAACGAGACGAACGCTAAATATTTGTTGTTTTCTTGTTATGGAAGCGGTAAAAGCGGCTAATATTTAAAGGGATGGGTTACATCTGAACGCTGTCTGAGGAGTCTTTTCATGATGATACGCGAACAAATAGAATCAAAATTAAGGGCAACGTTTGAACCCGCGTTCCTCGAAGTTGTTGATGAAAGCTACCGTCACAATGTTCCGGCCGGTTCCGAAAGCCATTTTAAGGTGGTGCTGGTAAGCGATCGCTTTGCAGGCGAACGTTTTCTTAACCGCCATCGTATGATCTACAGCACGTTGACGTCTGAACTTGCCACGACGGTACACGCGTTGGCCCTGCATACCTATACCCTGAAAGAGTGGGAAGGCCTGCAGGATACCCTCTTCGCGTCGCCGCCGTGTCGGGGTGCAGGCACCATTGCATAGTAAATGAGGTTTGCAACAGCGAGAACTTTTCCAGTATGTTGCGTACAGAATATGTGAAAACGGCCTGCGGGCCGTTTTATTTTGTCTGAGTTTTGTTCGATAAGGCCAAAACTCAGACAAAAATTAGCCGCGAATTGTGAAAAAGGCCGCAACAGCGTGCAATCACCGTTCTCGACTCACAAAAGTGATGCCGCTATAATGCTGCGTCCTATTTTTTGAACGTCTTCGGGATGATTCTGGTGACAGGGAATGTGTATCTGATTCAAGAGAGCATCCCGGTTCTGCGCAGCCACCTTTAGCGGTCTGCGGGTAGAGTTGACCGAGCACTCTGATTTTTTGAGGTAACAAGATGCAAGTTTCAGTTGAGACCACTCAGGGCCTTGGCCGCCGTCTAACGATCACTATCGCTGCTGACAGCATCGAGACCGCTGTAAAAAGCGAGCTGGTCAACGTAGCGAAAAAAGTTCGCATCGACGGCTTCCGTAAAGGCAAAGTACCGATGACCGTTGTTGCTCAGCGTTATGGCGCATCCGTACGCCAGGATGTGCTGGGTGAACTGATGAGCCGCAACTTCATTGATGCGATCATTCAGGAAAAAATCAATCCGGCCGGTGCCCCGACCTACGTACCGGGCGAGTACAAGCTGGGTGAAGACTTCACCTACTCCGTAGAGTTCGAAGTTTACCCGCAGGTTGAGCTGACTGGCCTGGAAGGTATCGAAGTTGAAAAACCGATCGTTGAAGTTACCGACGCTGACGTTGACGGTATGCTGGACACCCTGCGCAAGCAGCAGGCAACCTGGAAAGATAAAGACGGCGCGGCTGACGCAGAAGATCGCGTAACCGTAGACTTCACCGGTTCCGTTGACGGCGAAGAGTTTGAAGGTGGCAAAGCCACTGACTTCGTGCTGGCGATGGGCCAGGGTCGTATGATCCCGGGCTTTGAAGACGGCATCAAAGGTCACAAAGCAGGCGAAGAGTTCACCATCGACGTGACCTTCCCGGAAGATTACCACGCTGAAAACCTGAAAGGTAAAGCAGCTAAGTTCGTTATCAACCTGAAAAAAGTTGAAGAGCGCGAGCTGCCGGAGCTGACCGAAGAGTTCATCAAGCGTTTCGGCGTTGAAGATGGCTCCATTGATGGCCTGCGCGCTGAAGTGCGTAAAAACATGGACCGCGAGCTGAAAGGCGCGGTACGTAACCGTGTTAAAACTCAGGCGATCGAAGGTCTGGTAAAAGCGAACGAAATCGACGTGCCGGCTGCCCTGATCGACAGCGAAATCGACGTGCTGCGCCGTCAGGCTGCACAGCGCTTCGGTGGCAACGAGAAACAGGCTCTGGAGCTGCCGCGTGAGCTGTTCGAAGAGCAGGCTAAACGCCGCGTTGTTGTTGGTCTGCTGCTGGGCGAAGTGATCCGTACCCACGAGCTGAAAGCGGATGAAGCACGCGTGAACGAGCTGATCGAAGAGATGGCTTCGGCGTACGAAGATCCGAAAGAAGTGGTTGAGTTCTACAGCAAGAACAAAGAGCTGATGGACAACATGCGCAACGTTGCGCTGGAAGAGCAGGCAGTTGAAGCCGTTCTGGCGAAAGCGAAAGTGTCTGAAAAAGCCACTTCCTTCAACGAGCTGATGAACCAGCAAGCGTAAGTCACGTTTCCCGCCGTAACGCGGAAACGAAAGCCCGTCACCTGCTGGTGGCGGGTTTTTTTTTAACAATCCATGGCGATCGGAAGAGTGCTAAAAGCACGTTTCAGTGTTAGCGTTAAGCCAAAAGATTGTTATGCTTGAATTAAGATGATGCCATCCCCATAACAGGGAGACTATCAGGATTAACGCTTGCTGCAGATCCGTCCACGGTGGTCGTAGTCAGACCAGTCAGAGTCAAGTAGAATCGGGACAGCAGGTTTATTCATTTTTATCCAGGAGACGGACATGTCATACAGCGGCGAACGAGATAACTTTGCACCCCATATGGCGCTGGTGCCAATGGTTATTGAGCAGACTTCACGTGGTGAGCGCTCATTCGATATCTACTCTCGTCTTCTTAAAGAGCGCGTCATTTTCATGACCGGCCAGGTCGAAGACCATATGGCAAACCTGATTGTGGCGCAGATGCTGTTTCTGGAAGCAGAAAACCCGGAAAAAGATATTTACCTGTATATTAACTCGCCGGGCGGGGTGATTACCGCCGGGATGTCAATCTATGACACCATGCAGTTTATCAAGCCTGACGTGAGCACCATCTGTATGGGTCAGGCGGCGTCAATGGGCGCATTCCTGCTGACCGCAGGCGCTAAAGGCAAACGCTTCTGTCTGCCAAACTCACGCGTGATGATTCACCAGCCGCTGGGTGGCTATCAGGGCCAGGCGACGGATATCGAGATCCATGCGCGTGAAATTTTGAAAGTGAAGGGGCGCATGAATGAACTTATGGCACACCACACGGGTCAATCATTAGAGCAGATTGAGCGCGATACCGAGCGTGACCGCTTCCTCTCCGCTGCTGAAGCAGTAGAGTACGGGCTGGTTGACTCAATCTTGACCCATCGTAATTAATGCCCAGGCCGGACGAGTACCGCTATAATCATTGAGAGCGGCACGACGCTGTATAGCGTCTTGCGCCTGGAGTGGCATTTGCGTCGTCGTGTGCGGCACAAAAAACAGAAAAGAGGTTTTGACTCATGACAGATAAACGCAAAGATGGTTCGGGCAAACTGTTGTACTGCTCTTTTTGCGGCAAAAGCCAGCATGAAGTGCGTAAGCTAATTGCCGGGCCGTCCGTGTATATCTGCGACGAGTGTGTCGATCTGTGTAACGACATCATTCGCGAAGAGATTAAAGAAGTTGCACCGCATCGTGAGCGTAGTGCGCTGCCGACGCCGCATGAAATTCGCCATCACCTGGACGACTATGTTATCGGCCAGGAGCAGGCCAAAAAAGTGCTGGCTGTTGCGGTTTACAACCACTACAAACGTCTGCGTAATGGTGACAGCAGCAACGGCGTTGAGCTGGGTAAAAGTAACATCCTGCTGATCGGGCCTACCGGCTCCGGTAAGACGCTGCTGGCAGAAACGCTGGCGCGCCTGCTCGATGTGCCGTTTACCATGGCCGATGCTACCACGCTGACCGAAGCGGGCTACGTGGGTGAGGATGTCGAGAACATCATCCAGAAACTGCTGCAGAAGTGCGACTATGACGTACAGAAAGCACAGCGCGGCATCGTCTACATTGATGAAATTGATAAAATTTCCCGTAAGTCCGATAACCCCTCGATTACCCGTGACGTCTCGGGCGAAGGCGTTCAGCAGGCGCTGCTGAAGCTGATTGAAGGGACCGTGGCTGCCGTACCGCCGCAGGGCGGACGTAAGCATCCGCAGCAGGAGTTTTTGCAGGTTGATACCTCAAAAATTCTCTTTATCTGTGGTGGCGCATTTGCGGGCCTGGATAAGGTGATCTCCCATCGTGTGGAAACCGGCTCCGGTATCGGCTTTGGCGCGACGGTAAAAGGCAAGTCTGAGAAGGCGAAAGAGGGTGAGCTGCTGGCGCAGGTTGAACCGGAAGATCTGATCAAATTTGGTCTGATCCCTGAGTTCATTGGCCGTCTGCCAGTGGTGGCGACGCTTAATGAGCTGAGCGAAGAAGCGCTGATCCAGATCCTGAAAGAGCCGAAAAACGCCCTGACCAAGCAGTACCAGGCGCTGTTTAATCTGGAAGGTGTCGATCTCGAGTTCCGCGACGAAGCGCTGGACGCCATTGCGAAGAAAGCAAATGCCCGTAAAACCGGTGCGCGTGGTCTGCGCTCCATCGTAGAAGCGGCTCTGCTGGATACCATGTACGATCTGCCTTCAATGGAAGATGTGGAAAAAGTGGTGATTGACGAAGCGGTTATCGCCGGTCAAACCAAGCCCCTGCTGATTTATGGTAAACCGGAAGCGCAGCAGGCTTCTGGCGAATAATTAGCCTATCCATACAAGCGGTTAACCAAAAAGGGGGGATTTTATCTCCCCTTTTATTTTTCCGTACTCCCGACGTTGAATGTAAGGGAAACATCCCCATATACTGATTTACATGTTAACGGTCGCATGACGCACAGACCTGCGGCCGGGTTACCAGGCGGACATTAAACTTAAGAGAGAGCTCTATGACTTCTGAGCGTTCTGAACGCATTGAAATCCCCGTATTGCCGTTGCGCGATGTGGTGGTTTATCCGCACATGGTCATCCCCTTATTCGTAGGGCGGGAAAAATCGATTCGTTGTCTCGAAGCGGCCATGGACCAGGATAAAAAAATCATGCTGGTGGCGCAGAAAGAGGCGTCCACGGATGAGCCGGGTGTTAACGATCTGTTCACCGTCGGGACCGTGGCCTCTATTCTGCAGATGCTGAAGCTGCCGGACGGTACGGTTAAAGTACTGGTTGAAGGCCTGCAGCGCGCGCGCATCAGCACTCTGTCTGATGACGGCGACTACTTCTCTGCGAAAGCCGAGTACCTGGAATCGCCCGCCATTGACGAGCGTGAGCAGGAGGTGCTGGTTCGCACCGCTATCGGCCAGTTTGAAGGCTACATCAAGCTGAACAAAAAAATCCCACCGGAAGTGCTGACGTCGCTTAATAGCATTGACGATCCAGCACGTCTGGCTGACAC
>JBCNNW010000160.1:0-5449 GCA_039594205.1 Pseudescherichia sp.
GGGCGGTCATTTTAAGCCCCCCGCTGAAGTCATCAAAGCTGACCTGTCCGCTGACGATAAGTATGCGGTCTTTTTCCAGCAATTGCTGGTATTTATCCAACGCGTCGGTGAATAACATCACCTCCAGACGCCCGGAACGGTCATCCAGCGTACAGATACCGATACGATTGCCGCGCTTGGTGACCATAACCCGCGCCGCAATGACGAGCCCCGCAGCGGTGGTGATCTTACCACGCTCTGTGGGGTGCATGTCTTTGAGCCGAAGCCCACCGACATAGCGCTCAATCTCTTTCAAATACTGGGTAATCGGGTGACCCGTCAGGTAGAGTCCCAACGTCTCACGCTCCCCATCCAGCACCACCTGCTCCGGCCAGCGCTGGCAGTTGGCATAGGACTGCTCGATCTGCGCTGGCTCCTCCGCCAGCACGCCGAACATATCCGCCTGACCGATGGCCTCTGCCTTCGCATGCTGATCGGCGGCTTTTAGCGCATCGTTCAGCGAGTTCATTAGCGCGGCACGGTGCGGCCCGAGGCGGTCAAACGCCCCGGACATAATCAGCTTCTCCAGCACCCGGCGGTTAAGCTTTTTGGTGTCGGTGCGGGCGCAAAGGTCAAACAGCTCACGGAAGTAGCCGTCTTTATTACGCGCCTCAAGAATGGCTTCGATCGGGCCTTCACCCACCCCCTTGATGGCGCCGATCCCGTAGACAATCTCGCCGTCGTCGTTAACGTGAAAATGGTACAGCCCGGAGTTGATATCCGGCGGCAGGATCTTTAACCCCATCCGCCAGCACTCATCCACCAGCCCGACCACCTTCTCGGTGTTGTCCATATCCGCCGTCATGACCGCTGCCATAAACTCAGCGGGATAGTGAGCCTTCAGCCACAGCGTCTGGTACGACACCAAAGCATAGGCAGCGGAGTGCGATTTGTTAAATCCGTAGCCGGCGAATTTCTCTACCAGGTCAAAGATTTTAATCGCCAGCTCACCGTCAATGCCGTTTTTTCGCGCCCCATCTTCAAAGACCGAGCGCTGTTTGGCCATCTCTTCCGGCTTCTTCTTACCCATCGCACGACGCAGCATGTCCGCGCCGCCCAGCGTATAGCCGGATAGCTCCTGGGCAATCTGCATCACCTGCTCCTGGTAGAGAATGATGCCGTAGGTCGGCTCCAGCACTGGCTTCAGGCACTCGTGCTGCCACTGCACGTCCGGATAGGAGATCTCTTCCCGGCCATGCTTACGGTCGATAAAGTTATCTACCATGCCCGACTGCAGCGGGCCAGGACGGAACAGGGCCACCAGAGCGATCATATCTTCGAAGCAGTCAGGCTGCAGGCGTTTGATCAGATCCTTCATGCCGCGGGATTCAAGCTGGAAGACCGCGGTAGTCTCCGAGCGCTGCAGCATATCAAAACTTTTCTTGTCGTCCAGCGGGATGGCGGCGATATCGATCGGCTCCAGCCCCTGCTTCGCCCGGCGCGGGTTGATCATCTTCAATGCCCAGTCGATGATCGTCAGCGTACGCAGACCGAGGAAGTCGAACTTGACCAGCCCTGCGTACTCCACGTCGTTCTTATCAAACTGGGTCACCGGGTGGGAGCCGGTTTCGTCACAGTAGAGCGGCGCAAAGTCGGTAATTTTGGTCGGGGCGATGACCACCCCTCCGGCGTGCTTACCGGCGTTACGCGTTACGCCTTCCAGCTTGCGCGCCATGTCGATGAGGGCTTTAACCTCTTCATCAGCCTCATAGATCTCCGGCAGCTGCGGCTCGGCCTCGAAGGCTTTCGCCAGGGTCATGCCTGGGTCCGGCGGCACCAGCTTGGAGATGCGATCCACAAAACCGTAGGGGTGGCCCAGCACGCGGCCTACGTCGCGGATCACCGCTTTCGCCGCCATCGTACCGAAGGTGATAATCTGTGACACCGCTTCGCGACCGTACATCTCTGCCACGTGGTCGATCACCTGGTCGCGTTTCTCCATACAGAAGTCAACGTCGAAGTCAGGCATCGAGACACGCTCCGGGTTCAGGAAGCGTTCGAACAGCAGATCAAACTCCAGCGGATCGAGATCGGTGATCTTCAGGGCATAGGCCACCAGCGAGCCTGCACCGGAACCACGGCCCGGCCCTACCGGGACGCCGTTATCCTTCGACCACTGGATAAACTCCATTACGATCAGGAAGTAACCCGGGAAGCCCATCTGGTTGATCACCTTCAGCTCAACGTCGAGACGCTCGTCATACTCCGGGCGCTTCTCAGCGCGCACCGCCGGATCCGGGAAGAGGAACTCCAGACGCTCCTCCAGCCCCTCTTTCGACTTCAGGACCAGGAAATCTTCCGTGGTCATGTCGCCGGTGGGGAACTGCGGCAGGAAATACTCCCCGAGACGCACGGTGACGTTGCAGCGTTTGGCGATCTCGACGCTGTTTTCCAGCGCTTCCGGGATGTCGGAGAAGAGCTCGCACATCTCCTCTTCGCTGCGCATATACTGCTGCGGCGAATAGAGGCGCGGGCGCTTGGGATCGTCGAGGGTAAAGCCGTCGTGAATCGCCACGCGAATTTCATGGGCGTCAAAATCGCCGCTGTCGATAAAGCGGACGTCGTTGGTCGCCACCACCGGCAGACCACGCGCCTGGGCTAACTCAACCGCCGCGTGCAGGTAGCTCTCTTCGTCAGGACGGCCGGTACGGATCAGCTCCAGATAGAAGCGATCGGGAAAGTGGGTCTCATAGAAGCTTACGCACTGATCCACCAGCGCCGCGTTGCCGCGCAGCAGGCTTTTACCCACGTCGCCCATGCGTCCGCCGGAGAGCAGGATCAGCCCCTCGCCCAACTCCGCCAGCCACTCCCGGTCGATCCACGGCCCCAGCGCACCGTAGCCACGCTGGTAGGCGCGCGAGATAAGCAGCGTCAGGTTCTGATAACCGGTGTTGTTAGCGGCGAGCACCGTAATTTGGGTAAACTCGTCGCCCATGATATCGCTCTGGACGTGAAAATCCGCCCCAACGATTGGCTTAATCCCTGCCCCGTGGCCCGTTCCGTAGAACTTAACCAGACCGCAGAGGTTGGTAAAATCGGTGATCGCCAGCGCAGGCTGACCCAATGCGGCCGCCTTTTTTACCAGCGGCCCGGTCTTAGCCAGCCCATCGATCATGGAGTAGTCGCTGTGCACCCGCAGGTGGACAAAACGTGGTTCAGCCATAGTTTCTTTAGCTTCCGCTTTACTTAGTTTGCTGCAGCAATCAGGAGACCAGCCCCAGCGCACGCTTTACTGGCGCAAAGCTACGCCGATGATGCTCTGTCGCGCCGTGCTCCGCCAGTCTCTCCAGGTGGAAAGCGGTCGGATACCCTTTATGCTGCGCAAAGCCATATTGAGGGAACGTTACATCAAGCGCGGCCATCTCGGCATCGCGCGTAACTTTGGCAATAATGGAGGCGGCGCTAATTTCCGCCACCCGGCTGTCCCCTTTCACCACCGCCATCGCGGGCATGGGCAGGGCCGGACAGCGGTTGCCGTCAATCAGTACATACTCGGGAACAACGGACAGCCCGGCTACGGCGCGCTGCATCGCCAGCATAGTGGCGTGCAGAATGTTCAGCTCGTCAATCTCATGCGGCTCGGCACGGCCCAGGCTCCAGCATAGCGCTTTTTCCTGAATCTCAGCAAACAGCGCCAGGCGGCGCTTTTCACTCAGTTTTTTGGAGTCGTTCAGGCCAATAATGGGTCTGGCGGGATCGAGGATCACCGCTGCCGTAACGACCGCGCCGACCAGCGGGCCACGGCCCACCTCATCCACACCCGCCACTAAGTGGTGGTGCGGATAAATAAATTCATTCATTTTGCTAGCTCCAGCACAGCATCCGCCGCCTGTTCGTCTGCATTGCAGCGGATCTGCTGATGCAGTTCACGGAAGGTGTCATGCATGGCGTGGCTGGTGTTGCCCCGGGCCAGCAGGGGCAGCAGCGCATCCGCCAGCAGCTGCGGCTGGCACTCGTCCTGCAGCAGCTCTTTCACCAGCTCGCGCCCGGCCAGCAGGTTAGGCAGCGAAACGTAGTCGGTCTTCACCAGCCTTTTTGCCAGCCAGAAGGTAAACGGCTTCATGCGATAGCCGACCACCATCGGGCATTTTGCCAGCATGCACTCCAGCGCGGCGGTGCCGGAGGCCAGCAGTGCGGCGTCGCTGGCCACCATCGCTTCGCGGCCCTTGCCGTCCAGCAGATGGACTATCAGATCCGGCGCCACCTCGGCTTTGATGCGTTCGAACTGCTCCCGGCGCTTCGCGTTGACCAGCGGCACGACTACCTCTAAATCGGGATAGTGCTGACGCAGGATCTGCGCGGTGCGCAGGAAGTCAGCGCTGAGCATCTCAACTTCCGCGCCGCGACTGCCCGGCAGCAGGGCCAGGCAGTGGGCGTCGTGCGAAAGCCCAAGCGCGTCACGCGCGGCATTTTTATCGGGATCCAGCGGCATGGCATCCGCCATGGTATGGCCGATAAAGCGGCACGGCACGTTAAAGCGGTCATAAAACGCTTTTTCGAAAGGCAGAAAGGCCAGAACCAGATCGGTGGATCTGCCTATTTTGAAAACGCGTTTCTGTCGCCAGGCCCAGACAGAGGGGCTGACGTAGTGAATCGTTTTAATACCCTGCCGTTTGAGGTTGCCCTCAAGGGTAATGTTGAAATCCGGGGCGTCGATACCGACAAACACGTCCGGCTTAAGCGCGGTAAAGCGGCGGGTCAGATCGGCGCGAATATGCAGCAGGCGACGCAGTCGGCCCAGCACCTCAATGATACCCATCACCGCCAGCTCTTCCATCTCATACCAGGCCTCGCAGCCCTCGGCCTGCATCAGCGGGCCAGCCACGCCGACAAAGCGGGCGTTGGGTACGCGCTGCTTGAGCGCACGGATAAGACCGGCACCAAGAATATCGCCGGAGGTTTCTCCGGCGACCAGGGCAATCGTAAGCGGACGATCGTCAACCATTAACGGATCAGGCCCCGCGTCGAGCGCGCAAAGAACTCGCTGAACGCGCGGACTTCCGGGTGCGCTTCCGCCAGCTCGGCGATCTCCGGTTTAACCTCTTCCAGCGTCTTACCGCTGCGGTAGAGCAGCTTGTAGGCGTTGCGAATGGCGATCAGCGCTTCACGGCTGAAGCCGCGACGTTTCAGCCCTTCAATGTTAACCCCGAACGGCGTGGCGTGGTTGCCCTGGGCAATCACGTAAGGCGGCACGTCCTGGGCAACGCCAGAGCAGCCGCCCACCATCACGTGCGCACCGATGATGCAGAACTGGTGCACCGCCGTCATGCCACCGATGATGGCATGATCGTCAACCGAGACGTGGCCCGCTAACGTCGCGTTGTTAGCGAGGATGCAGTTGTTCCCTACCGTACAATCGTGCGCAACGTGTGCGTTGATCATCAGCAGGTTACCGCTGCCCACCTTCGTC
>JBCNNW010000161.1:0-5387 GCA_039594205.1 Pseudescherichia sp.
GACGGTCGTCTTTTCTCTGAACCTTACCAACGAAACGGGTCAGGAACGGCTCGATCAACTCTTCCGGCTCGGCGGATTCGCGTTCCTTTTCGGTATGAATCACAGCGACGATACGGTCGCCGTGCATTACTTTCTTCATCTGCGGAGGCGGGATGAAGTAGCTTTTCTGCGCATCGACTTCGAGGAAGCCAAAGCCTTTTTCCGTGGCTTTTACAACCCCTTCAGTGCGGGGCGTCTGAGAATGAAGCTGCTGTTTTAGCTGCGCAAGCAGCGGGTTGTCCTGAAGCATAGTGTCTATTTTCGTAGCCAATGAGCGGCTGACAGTTTTACGCGATTCTTAGGTCTTCAGCAAGCGCTCTTTCGGTAAAAAGAAGGGTTATTCGACCTTACGTAGCGCGATCTTCAGGCGGTTTAGCCAGCCACAAAATGCGCTCCAGGCGAGCAGGTTGATCGCCCGGGTTGCGGTAACGTCTTCCCGGATAAGCGGGGCGAATTGCGCAGCGCTAAAGCGGTCTGGCGAGCAGCTAAGCAATTCGACTGCGGTGACTGCGGCGGGGCAGGTCGATACGGTCTCTACTCCGCTTGTCAGGATCTGACCGGTGCGTTCCAGCAGCGCCGGCTCATGGCATAGCACCGGTGCCAGGTGTTGTAACGCGGGCTGGTTTTGCCAGCGGGCCAGGGACTCCAGCTGTTGTGCGCTGGCGTCGGGAAGCGCCACCACCGGCAGAATCGCCTGCCAGTCGCTCAGTTGCGCCTCCTCAATCAGCGGTTGCGACGAATCAGGGTGGCCTGGCAACCAGCGTACCGGGTGGCCCAGCATCGCCTGAAACGCAGCGACGACGCGCGCCTGGAAGCCGACAAAGCCGATAATCTGGTTAATCACTATCACGTCATAGGTGGTTAAACCCACTTCATCCAGTTGCTGCTGGGCTTTGGTGTCGATGACATCGGGCGAGCTGGCAAGCTGACGGGCGTACTGGGTAATCTCGGCAAGGCGGCGGTTACTTTCACGCGAGGAGTCCGGGCCGGGGAGCGGGGCGAGAAGGGCTGCGTAGTGATTGCATAAACGTTGCACGCCACAGACCTGAGCGACCGTCAGGGCGGTGCTCAGGCGGTCATATGCGCTCAGGGTTCGTAATCGCGATACCGGTACCCGCAGAGGGAACAGCAAGCTACAGAGCTCCCGCGCAGGCGCCAGCCAGCCTTCATGCGCGGACAGGGTCTCTTCAGAGAGGGCTAAATCGAGCAAAAAACGGTCGTCGACGTAAGCGGCTTCAGGCACCAGGGGCAGAACATCAGCCGGACAGTGATTAGACTGGGTTTCGTGATACCAGTGGCCTTTACCAGAAAGACGGCGTTGTTCCATGGGCGTTCCTTGATCTCAAAATGGCGATCAATATCCTGGCGTAACCCATACGGAGGGAAAAATATTGTTAAGTGATAACAAATAGCAGAACGGTATATAAGGTCGGGGTGATGCGAGGGAGAAGGGAGGGAAGCACCCGGCAGCGTGCGCCGCCGGGTAACAGGACAAGCTTATTTGATTTCCAGCTCGTTCATTGCTGCGATGTTGAAACCGCCATCAACGTGAACCACTTCGCCGGAGATACCTGCAGAGAGGTCAGAGCAGAGGAAGGCCGCAGAGTTACCCACGTCTTCAATGGTAACGGTACGACGAATCGGGGTAACCGCTTCGCAGTGCGCCAGCATTTTACGGAAATCTTTGATACCGGAGGCAGCCAGCGTACGGATTGGACCCGCAGAGATGCCGTTAACACGCACGCCTTCAGGACCCATTGCGTTCGCCATGTAGCGTACGTTCGCTTCCAGAGAGGCTTTAGCCAGACCCATAACGTTGTAGTTAGGGATTGCACGCTCTGCACCCAGATAAGAGAGGGTCAGCAGGGCAGCGCCTGGATTCAGCATCGTGCGGCAGGATTTCGCCATCGCCACGAAGCTGTAGGAGCTGATGTCGTGCGCGATTTTAAAGCCTTCACGGGTTACGGCATTGACGTAGTCGCCGTCCAGCTGATCGCCCGGTGCGAAACCGATAGAGTGCACGAAGCCGTCAAATTTCGGCCATGCTTTTGCCAGCTCAGCGAACATGCCATCGATGCTTTCATCTTGAGCAACGTCACATTCCAGAACGATGCTGGACCCCAGCTGCGCGGCAAACTCTTCCACACGGCCTTTCAGCTTCTCGTTCTGGTAGGTGAACGCCAGCTCAGCGCCTTCACGGTGCATAGCCTGTGCGATACCGTATGCGATGGACAGTTTGCTGGCAACGCCAGTGACCAGAATGCGCTTACCGGAAAGAAAACCCATAGCTCTTAATCCTTATATTCATTGTTGTGGCGATCGTCATCATTTGTGGACGACCGTCGTTAAAACGCGGCGATAATAGCATGTGTCGCGAAGTTAGTTAATCCGACCACTCAAACAGGGGGGAATCACCTGTCTTTTCGCCACGCATCGGCGGTTAAAGCTTCGCCAAAATGCCCGGCTATCAACCGTTTTGTCAGGTCATGCAGCGGAGAAGCGAGCACCGACGCCGTGCTACCACGCTCAACCACGGTGCCCTCGTGCATCACCAGCACCTGATCGCTGATATGTTTCATCATGCCCAGATGTTGGGTCACATAAATATAGGCGATCCCCTGTTTCTCCTGTAACTCCAGCATCAGATTAATCAGTTGGGAACGCATCGACATATCCAGCGAGGCCAACGCTTCATCGGCAACGATCACCTTCGGGCGGAGGATCAGGGCGCGGGCGAGGCCCAGACGTTGTTTCTGCCCCGGTGCCAGCATGTGTGGATAATAGCTCACATGATCCGGCAACAGACCCACCATACGCAGGGTGTCGATTATTTGCTTGCGCCGCGCTTCGGCACTGAGATCGGTATTCAGACGTAGCGGAAAATCCAGTATTTGCGAAATGCGCTGGCGCGGGTTGAGCGAGGTCGACGGATCCTGAAAAATCATGCGGATGCGCTGGCTACGGAAAGAGTAGTCGCCAAACTTCAGCAGATGATCGTCAATCAGGATCTCACCGTCGGTGGGTTCAATCATTCCGGCCAACATTTTTGCCAGCGTCGATTTACCCGAACCGTTCTCGCCAATAATCGCCAGTGTCTGCTTTTCACGCAGCGCGAAACTCAGCGGCTTGACCGCCTCGACGTTCTGGCGGTGGAATAAACCGGTGCGATAGCGAAAGGTTTTACTCAGATTGCGCACTTCCAGCAGTGTATCGACCATGTCACTCTCTCTCCATGTTCAGCGGGAAATGGCAGGCGAACAGATGGTTTTTGGCCCCGGTCAGGCGCGGCGTCTCAATACATTTACGCTGCGCATAAGGGCAGCGCGGCCCAAGGCGACAGCCAATGGGTAAATGCTCCAGCAGAGGGATGGCGCCGGGCAGGGTATTAAGCCGGCTTTTATGCGGCATCGCACTACCAAAATCGGGAATCGCGCGGATCAGCGCCTGCGTATAAGGGTGATGCGGTGTGGTCACCAGATCTTCACTGAATGCGGTTTCTACCGTCTGGCCGCAGTACATCACGTCAATTTTATCTGCCCATTTACTCAGCATTTGCAGATCATGGCTGATCAGCAAAATGGTGGTGTTGTTATTTTGATTCAGCCGCGACAGCAGGCGGAAAATCTGCGCCTGCGTGGTGGGCTCCATCGCGTTGGTGGGTTCATCGGCAATCAGCAGACGTGGCTGGTTCGCCAGCGCGATGGCAATCATCACCTTCTGACATTCGCCGTCTGTAAGCTCGTAAGGGAAACTGCGCATGGCATCTTTATGATCTTTTATCCCGACCCGGTGCAGTAACTCAATGGCGCGGCGCTTGCGCCAGCCAAAACGCTGCCACCAGCGACCTTTATAGGTCCAGCCGGGGATGTTCTGCATCAGCTGTTTACCCACCCGTTCAGACGGATCGAGACAGGATTGCGGCTCCTGGAAGATCATCGATACGTTATGGCCCACCAGCTTACGCCGCTCGCGTGCGGAAAGGCGCAGCAGGTCTATATCATCGAAGCGCATACGGTCGGCCGTGACCCGCCAGTTGTCTTTTGCCACGCCGCAGATGGCTTTGGCAATAAGGCTTTTACCCGAACCGGATTCTCCTACCAGTCCGCGAATCTCGCCTTCGCTCAGGGTAATGCTGACCCGATCGACGGCTTTGACCCAGCCTTCGCTGGTCTTGAATTCGATCGTTAAATTGCGAATATCCAGTAATGGCATTACTCCACCCCCGCATCAATCGCACGGCGAATGCCGTCGCCCAGCAGGTTGACCAGCAGTACGCTAACCATAATCGCCGCGCCGGGCAGCATCACCGTCCAGGGCGCCACGTAGATAAGCTCCAGCGCGTCGCCGAGCATCGCGCCCCATTCAGGTGAAGGGAGCTGCGCGCCAAGATCAAGAAAGCCGAGGGCCGCGATATCCAGAATCGCCATCGACAGGGCGCGGGTGATCTCTGTCACCATCCCCGAGGCGATGTTGGGCAGCACGGCGAACCATAAAATGTTCAGGGTGGTAGCGCCATCAAGACGCGCCGCCACAACATACTCTTTCTCCAGTTCGTCATGTACCAGGCTGTAGACCGAGCGCACCATGCGCGGCAGCAGCGCCAGCCAGACGGCAAACATGGCGTGGCTCAAATGAGGCCCGAAAAAGGCCACCACGATAATGGCCAGCAGCAGTGACGGAATCGACAGCAGGGTGTCGAGAATATGGTTCATCACCGCCGAGCGCAGGCCATGCGTCGCCCCGGCCAGAATGCCCAGCGCCAGACCGCACAGGGTGGCGGCAAGGGTGACGATTAGCGCACCACCCACGGTAGGGGCCGCGCCGCTTAACAAACGGCTCAGGAGATCGCGCCCCAGATCGTCGGTCCCCAGGAAGAACGAGACCTCGCCATAGCGCGACCAGGACGGCGGCAACAACTGATAACCGAGGAACTGCTGATCAATACCATAAGGTGCAAACCAGCCGCCTAACAGACAGAGCAGCAGCAGGCCACCACAGCCGTAAAGGCCGACCATTGCCGGCGTGTCTCCGTAGAATTTACGCCACGCGGTGCGTAGCGCACCGGGGGTGCGTTTTTCGCTGTAAACGCTATCGTAAGGCATACCATTCCTTATGTTTCAGTGGGTTAGCCATAGCGCCCAGAATATCGGAGATCACGTTCACAATGATCACCAGTGCACCTATTACCATCACGCCCGCAGAAATGGCGGCGTAATCTTGCTGGCGGATAGCGTTAATCAGCCAGCGACCCAGACCCGGCCAGCTAAAGACCATCTCGGTGATCATCGCCAGCGTTAACATGGTCGAGAACTGTAAGCCCAGACGCGGTATTACCGGCGGCAGCGCAT